>JAEUKB010000061.1 GCA_016794365.1 Myxococcales bacterium | reverse complement strand
CCAGGTACAGTCCCTGGCAGCTTAGCTGGCACTTTCCTTGGACGCATACTCCCACTGCGTTCGCTCCTGCTCCGCAGACGTTTCCGCATCCTCCGCAGTTCATTGCGTCCCGGTTGGTGTCCGTCTCGCAGCTATCCGCTGCGTTTCCGTTGCAGTCTTTGTATCTCGCGCTGCACGTCGTGACTCCGCACACTCCGTTTTCGCAGATCGCTTCTCCCACTGCGGGCGTCGCACACTTGTATCCACATGACCCGCAGTTGTTTACGTCTCCCAGCACATTGGTTTCGCAGCCATCGCTTGCGTTTTGGTTGCAGTCTAGCTGCGCTCCCTCGCACTGCATCGACTGGCATCCGCTGCCATCGATGACCACGCTCGTTGAGCCAGAGACATCCATGCTGCAGGTGGACATGCTGTCCTGACAGGAAGCCAGGGCCAGGACGCCGAGGAGCAGTGCTGCGTAATAACGAAAGTACTTCATCGGCTCACCTCTTCACTAAGAGCAAAGTGTGTAAGGACGCTGGTCGCGCTTCATAGGGAAACATCCTATTTTCCATTGAGCGATTCAAAAAATCCAGCAATCCAACGCAGACCAATATCAGCGCATCTGTCCATCGCACATATCGCTTCAAAGAAGAGGGACTTCCGATAACAAAGATCGATGTCTGGCAATCTGCGCATCAACTGACACCCACAGGGTATGGATGGAAAGTACAGCCAAAGCCGCTGACCCATCCAGCTACGACTGACCGTGCAAAGAAAGAAGCAGGTTCCCCATTTAAAAACAGTTCATTTTCTATGAGGATAGTAGGAAGCCCCCTTTTGTCTGAATACATCAGGCGAGGAGAGGCCCGGGGCATCGCGGGCAAGCCATCACGCAAGCAGCCAATCCGGCCAACACACATTGGGTCAGCACATGTCGATCACATCGCGAACACTCACCAGAAACTGTCTACGAGCGGGCCTTGCGGTCTTGCTGCTCACTGGCGGCGCGCTCGGCTGTGGACCGGCTGATCCACTGATGCAGCAGCTTCCGATTGATGCGCTTCATCAGGCGGAAGGCACCGGCAAAGATGGCGATCTGACCATCACCATGCCTGCGCAGATCGTCAATCGCTACGCCGTGCTGTCTACCGCCGCCAAGCCGGGCGACAAGACCATCACCTTGTCGAACGTCGCGGGACAGGGTGTCGATGCGCTGCTGCCGCTTGCTGCCGACGACCTGCTGCTCATCATCCAGATGCAGGGAGCCGACATCGACACCACCAACAGCGCGGCCTACGGATTGGTCATCGACCTGCGCAGCGCGGGACGCTACGAGTTCATCGGCGTCACGGCGGTGGATCAAGCCGCTGGAACCATCTCGGTCTACTCGGGCTGCGGCGGACTAAAGAACAGCTACGAGCCGACTGGACATGTCCAGGTCATCCGCGTGCCGCAGTACAAGAACCTGACCGTCTCGGCGGGGGCAGGCATCACGGCACCATCGTGGAACGGACTGACCGGCGGCATCGTGGCGCTGCAAGTGCGCGACACCATCACTGTAGATGGCTCGATTGATGTGTCGGGACTGGGCTTTCGCGGTGGGCAGCGCAACCCCAACCCGATGCAGCGGACCCCAGGCATCGGCAGCTACTACCGCGCGAGCAATGCCATGGACGGCGGCAACCGAGGCGAAAGCATCGCGGGCTACGTCACAGAGTACAAGCAGAGCGGCCCGTTCGGACGCGGCGCAGCAGCCAACGGTGGCGGCGGTGGCAATCGCATCGGCGCGGGCGGTGGTGGCGGTGGCGGCGGTGGCAATGTCGAACAGTGGAACGGCCAAGGCGAGATGCTGATGTCGGTCATCGGTGGTGCCATGGCCTGGCCGCTCGATCCCGGCTACGACAGCAATCGCACCGAGTTTCCGGGCGGCGGACGCGGCGGCTACACCTACTCTAGCGCGGCGCTGGACCCGACTGTGCTGGCACCGGGCGACATGACCTGGGGCGATGACTTCCGGCGCGAGCGCGGCGGACTGGGCGGACGCCCCACGAGCAACGATCCCTCGTCTCGGCTGTTCCTCGGTGGCGGCGGCGGCGGTGGGGACGACTACCTGAGCACCAGCGGTGCGGGCGGCAGCGGTGGTGGCTTGGTCTTCATCGATGCACGCACGGTCAACGGCAGCGGCAAGATCGTGGCCAACGGACAAAACGGTCAGGCCGCGACCTCGACCGGCAGCGGTGCCGGTGGCGGCGGTGGCGGCGGAACCGTGGTCGTCGCAGCAAGCACGGGCATCGACAACATCGTCATTCAAGCAACCGGCGGCCAAGGCGGCAGTCAGACGGCAATGACCACGAACGCGGCTGGACCCGGTGGCGGCGGCGGTGGCGGCTATGTGTCGATCTCGCAGAGCACGACGGTGATGCCGCAGGCAACTGGTGGCTCAGGTGGCACAACGGCATCGACCGACATGACGAAGTTCCCGCGCAACGGCGCAAGCGACGGAGGCATCGGCCAAGTGATCCAGTCGGCACTCGGTCCGTACGCGGGCGCGCCGTACTGTTCGATCGCGGATCTGTCGCTCCAGATGACGGTTGCGCCGCAGCAAGCCAATGAGCTTGACCCGTTCCAGGTCGAGCTGGCGGTGGAAAACCTGGGTCCGGGCCTGAGCGGCAACGTCGAGGTGGCGCTCGACATCCCAGCTGGCGTTAAGGTGTCTAGCATCGACGCGTCGAGCTGGTCCTGTCGCCAGACGGCCAAGCAGCTCATCTGCAAGCTGGCGACGCTAGCGATTGGCGCAGCTCCGGTCATCAAGGTGTCGCTTGTCCCGGCGCTCGGGGAAACCACGCTGGAGCTGACCGCGAACGTGTCGGCCCCAACGACCGATCCAGTGCTCGATAACAACGCAGCCAGCTTCACGCTGTCCAACCCGACGCCGCTGGTGGCGCGTCCGGCCGGTGGCGGCTTTGGCTGTAACACGCACGGCAGCAGCACGACGACGAGTCATGGGCTATGGCTGCTGGGCATTTCGCTTTTGGCTTTGCGGCGCTGGCCACGACGCGTCCGTGAAACGGGCGTCCGACTTGGGTTTGGGAGGTAGCGGTGAGCATTCGACAATCGCTCGTTCTTGGCGCAGCCCTGGCGGCGCTGATGGCAACGGCGGGTCCAGCACGGGCCCAAAACACCGGCTTTCAGATCAACCGATACGAGCCCACCACCGCTGGTGAGTGGTCGTTCCTGGTCGATCATCCGTGGTACTCCTCGACGCGCTACTTTGCGGCGGGCGTGACGCTGAACTACGCGCACAACCCGCTCGTGTTCGGCTACAGCACGGTCGATAACAGCTTTCGTCAGACCCAAGCGATCATCGAGCACCAGCTCCTCGGTCACGTCGATCTGGCGGGCTCGTTTCTGGATCGGGTGACGATCGCAGCGTCGCTGCCAGTGACGCTTTTGGAGCGTGGTCAGCGCGCGGGCAGCCTGGCGCCGGTCAGTGGGGTCGCGGTGGGCGATCCTCGCATCGGCGTGATGGTGCGCATCTTTGGTCAGCCCGATCGCAGCGCGTTTTCGCTGAGCGCCGGTGCCGCAGTCTGGATTCCGCTGCGCGCGATCGACGACTCGCTGCCACCGCTGAGCAGCAACCAAGACATCCGGGTGCTGCCCAAGATCGTCGCAGCCGGTCTGGTGAAGCGACTGCGCTGGTCGGCAACGCTCGGGTTTTTGTATCGCCCGGAAGCGAGCCTGGGCACGTTCCTGATTCCCGATGGCAGCACGACAGGCTCTGCGATTCAGCTCGGGGTGTCAGCCAGCTATGCGGATACGGTGCGACGCTTTGCGATTGGACCGGAAGCGCTGCTTAGCACGGTGGTCACGTCGGGCCATGCGTTCCAGCGCGACTTTACCAGCCTGGAGCTGCTGCTCGGTGCGCACTACAACATCGCGGGCGAAGTCCAGATCGGCGCGGCGGCGGGTGTCGGGCTGCTGCGTGAGCCGGGGACGCCGGATGTGCGTGCGCTGTTGCGCGTGGCGTATGCGCCGATGGCCAAGCCAGAGCCTCCGCGCGTCGATAGCGACAACGATGGAATCATCGATCGCAAAGACGCCTGTCCGAACGATCCAGGCCCGGCGACCAAGGATCCGAAGACCAACGGCTGTCCGCCGCCAGATCGGGACCGCGATGGCGTGCCCGATGAACAGGATCAGTGTCCGTCGGTGCCTCGTGGTGACAAGCCCGATCCGACGCGGCTGGGCTGTCCGGTGCCGGATCGCGATGGCGATGGCGTGCTGGATGCGCAGGATCAGTGTCCCGAGGTTGCACAAGGACCGGATCCCGACCCGAAGAAGCCAGGCTGCCCGGACAAAGACAGCGACAGCGATGGCGTGATCGACAGCAAGGATCAGTGCCCGAGCGTGCCCAAGGGCGATCATCCCGATGCGAGCAAGCTCGGCTGCCCGGACAAAGACACGGATCACGATGGCGTGTTCGACTCGCAGGATCAGTGCGTCAAGGTGTCAGCGGGCGGACATCCCGATCCGGCCAAGCCAGGCTGCCCGCTGCCGGATCGCGATGGCGACAGCGTGCTTGATGTGGATGATGCCTGCCCGACCAAGCCCGGCGCTCCCGACCCGAACCCGAAGAAGAACGGCTGCCCCGGCCTGGTTGAGATCAAGCGCGGTCAGATCGTGATCTTGCGCTCGGTGTTCTTTGCCAACGACGAAGCGGTGATCCTGAAGAACAGCTTCCCGGTGCTTCAGGCGGTGGCGAACGTGCTTCAGACGCAGCCGCAGATCACCAAGCTGGGAATCGAAGGTCACACCGACGACCGAGGCGACATCGCGCACAACACCGACCTCTCGAAGCGTCGCGCAGAGAGCGTGATGCAGTGGCTGGTCGAGCACGGCATTGCAGCGGGCCGACTGACGGCCACGGGACACGGTCCGAACAAGCCGATTGCCGACAACAAGACGCTGTATGGACGCGCGAAGAACCGCCGGGTCGAGTTCCACATCCTGGAACCCGCAGCGATGGCGCAGGCCGAGGCAGAAGTGAAGGCGCAGGCCGCAGCCAACCCGAAAGTGGCAGCGGAAGTCGAGCCGGAGCCGAGCCCAAGCGAGCTTGCGCCCGAAAAGCCGACCAAAAAGGGCAAGAAGGGCAAAGCGGCGGACGCAGCGGGCGAAAAACCGGCCAAAAAGAAGCGCGGCAAGAAGAAAAAAGGCGAATAAGGACGTGTTCTTACGCAGTAAGCGTCAGGACCACGGCAGCGCTTTCGCCGGTTGATTCGTTCGCAGCCAGCTCTTCGGTCTGCACAAACCCACACGCACTGGCCATCTTGATGGACGCGACGTTGTGCTTGGAAATCACAGCGGAGAGCGGCCTGTGGGGATCGCACAACAGAAACAGGCGCAGGGCGCGGGTGCCAATGCCGCCGCCCCAAAAGGCCCGCCCGAGGATGTAGCCGACTTCGCGACGACCGCTGCGGGAAAAGCTCAGGATGCAGCCCACGCGCTGGCCATCGGCCCAGATGGTGCGCGTGCAGGAATCGGGGCTGCGTAGCTGGTCGTGCCAGCGCTCGAAAAAGGCCTCGCGGGGGCGGTGCGGCACAACGGACATGGCGCGTAGGACCGGATCATCTTGGTGTTCAAACAGATCGGGCAGGTCGGCTTCGGTGACAGGTCGTAGCTCTACATGGGCATACATGGCGACACTGTAAACCGAGCAGGCCGACGCAAGATGGACGATGCGCGCGCGCCGGGTGTGCTGGGAATCGCGCAGCCACGACGGACCAAGCGAGCCCCTGGGCACAGGACGAGCCGTCAGCGGCGAAGGACAGCGCGGGCTGCGTGGTATCATCGGCCATGCGCACACTCCATCAATCCACAGTGCTGACCCTCTTGGGCGCACTGCTTCTGCTGACCAGCTCCAAGGCCCAGGCCCAAAACGCTTCTCTGACGGTGTACCTAAAGGCCGGTGGCAGCGGAGCGTTTGCCAGCTCTGCAAGCACCGCGACGCAGGTTCAGGTGTACGCGGTTGCATCAGCAGCGGCCAAGTACAACGGATCGACGAACCTGTATGCTCCGGCGATCAAGACGGCGGCGGGCGGGACGTTTAGCCAGACGGTCACGGGGCTGTATTCACCGGCGCTGGCACCGGGGAACACGTATCAGGTGCAGCTCAACTGGACGGACAACGCGGCCAAGCAGCTTGTACTCGGGCCGGTGACGCTGAGTCCGGGGACGAACAACCTGGGGGCCGGAGGACTCGGGAGCACGACGCCCATTGAGGTCATAAACGATCCGCCGCCTGCCGCGAAGAACCTGGCCTGCTATCCGGATCTGCCGGATCGCTCGACGCAGCTGTACGTGTACTGGTCGGGCGTGCTGCTGGGGAATGCCAAAGACCTGGACAAGACCGAGCTACACATGTCGCAGACGGCCAACTTTGCACCGTCGGCGAGCACGCTGATTGCGACGACTCCGTATGGAACGGACTATCGCAAGGTGACGGGGCTGAAGCCGCAGACGGACTACTACTTCTGCGTGCGGGTGCTGGATCGCTACGGCGCGTACAGCGATGTCTGCCGGACGCTGGCGTGTACAACCGACAAAGCGACGGCGGGTGGCACGGACGGAGGCAGCGGCACGCCCGATGGCGGAGGTGGCGTCCCAAGTGACGGAGGAGCAGGCGGTGGCAGCGATGACGCGGGAAGCGGCGATCCCGGCGGCGGCAGTGGCGGAGACGATGCGGGCGAAGGTCCAGTCATCGATGGCGGCAGCGTTCCGGTGGGCTGTGGCTGCTCGCTTCAGCCTGTGAGCCCAAGTGGTGCGCTGGGGACGCTCGCTCCGGTGCTGATCCTGCTGATGAGACGGCTGCGCAGACGAACGCAGCGCGTAGACGCTGGCACCTGATACGCGGCAAACCCAGGCTGCGCAAAGATTTGTCCCAGGCAGCGCGGCTGGTTCCGGTTTTCCGTTTGTCGGTGACAGAGGTTTTCGCTAGGGTGAACCTGCACTCGGTTCCTCTTCGCGAGTGATTGGTAATCCTCAGGATGTCGAATCAGAACGGACCTACGCAGGAAGAACCGCAGACAGCCGTGACAGAGAAAGTCTCGGGACGCGCAGCGATGGTGCTGGCCGTGCTGATCTCGATGGCGGCCGGGTCGGTGCTGTGTGGCTATGAGATCCTGCGCAGCTCGGCGAACACGCTGTTTGTGCAGGCGTACGGAAAACAAGGGCTGCCGTGGGCGCTCGGGCTGACGCTGATTGGCGTCGCGCTGCTTACGTATCTGTATGGACGGCTGCTGTCTTGGCTGGGTCCGCGTCACACGCTGCAAGCCACGACGCTGTTGGCGATTGCGACGATGCTCGGTAGCTACGCAGCGATCTCGGCAGGCTATAAGCCCGCGCGGGTCGTGCTGTTCATCTTCAAAGAGTCGTACGTGGTGCTGCTGATCGAACAGATCTGGTCGTACATCGACAGCACGCTGGAACCACAGGCTGCGCGACGGCTAAACGGTCCGATCTGCGGGATGGCGGGCATCGGCGCGGTGCTCGGAGGCCTGTTTCTGGGCAAGTGGTCGCAGTCAATGGGAACGCTCAACACGCTGCTGTGGGCTGCTTTGGCGACGCTGCTGACGATTCCGTTTCTCCAAGTGCTGTTTGCTCGCTTTGGCGCGCCGACGGAAGGAAAGAAAAAGCAGGGCGGACACCTGGCGCTGCATTTATTTCGACGCGAGCGCGTGCTGCTGCTGCTGATTGCGCTGATTGCATCGACGCAGGTGGCCTCGACGATCCTGGAGATCGCGTTCAAGAGCGCGCTGCAAGACTTTTTGCCCGATCCTGACAAGCAGAATGCCTTTTCGGGGAACTACTACGCGCTCATCAACGGTGCGGCGATGCTGTTTCAGTTCGTGGTGGCCCCGCTGCTTCTGTCGCGCTTTCCGGGTCGCGTGATTCATCTGCTGGTGCCGATCCTGAACCTGGGTGCGCTCGGCTACATGCTGATCGCATCGCCGCTGTGGGGCAGCGCGGTCGCGTACGGGACGTTCAAGACGCTCGACTACTCGCTGTTTCGCGCAGCCAAAGAACTGCTGTATGGACCGCTGCCGTTCGATGCGCGCTACCGAGCCAAGGAAGTGATTGATGTGCTGGGCAATCGCGTCAGCAAAGGCACCGCATCGCTCGGAGTGACCCTGCTACAGTGGGCTCACGTTGTGTTTTCCAGCGTCGCGTTCGCCTGCATCGGGCTCGGCGCTGTCTTGATTTGGCTGTGCTTGGCAGTTCCTCTCACATCGGCTGCACAAAGAGAACGTAGCTCATGACCTCGAACGCGCCGCAAAACGCGCCTGTCCCCCAAAACGGTCCCAAGTCTTCGCTGTCTTCCTATCTGTGGGGCTATTCGCCTCGCTTCGTGATGGGCGGACTGATGCTTTTGTGCTTTCAGGTTGCGATGAATCGCATCGACTGGCTGTCCAAGCAGGCCATCGATACGCTGTTTGACCGCATTCCGAGCGCGACCGCACACGACGCCACCAAGCCCGCGCTGTGGATGCTGGGTCTGGCAGTCGCGGCATTCATCGTGCGCGTCGCCAGTCGCATGTACTGCTTCAACGCCGGTCGCGACATCGAATACGACCTGCGCGCCAAGCTGCTGGAACGACTGCATCGGCTCGGGTTTTCGTTCTATCGACGGCTGTCTGCCGGTGAAATCATGAGCCGGGCCACGTCGGATCTGACGCAAGTGCGGCTGCTCACCGGCTTTGGCGTAATGAACCTGATCAACATCGTGTTTGCGCTGGCCAGCTCGCTGCAAGTCATGCTGGCGATCTCGGTGCGGCTGACGCTGGTGTCGATCCTGACGGTGCCGCTGTTGATGATCCTGACGCGATCGTTTTCGGGACGGATGTTTGCGCGGACGCAGAAAGTGCAGCAGTCACTCGGCAAGCTGACGGAGTTTGTGCAGAGCAACCTGGCCGGCATTCGTGTGGTGCGCAGCTTCGGCATCGAAACCAGCGTCGAGCAGCGCTTCGAGGATCTGAACCAGAAGTATCTTCAGACGACGCTCGACCTGGCCAAGCTGCGCGGGCTGATGTTTCCAGTCACGGGAGCGGTCGCGGCGCTCGGGCTGCTCTTGTTCTTCTGGCATGGATCGACGCTGCTACTGCGCGGTCCCGAGCAGGGCGGCATCACCGAGGGTGGCTTTTTTGCGTTTTCCCTCGCGCTGGCTCGGATGACGTGGCCGCTTATCGCCGCTGGCTTTCTGATGTCGATCGTTCAGCGCGGTCGCGTCAGCTTCAATCGTCTGTGCGAAATCATCGATGCCGAGCCGGATCTGTTCGACGGCAAAGGCGCGCTGCCTGGTCCCGCCAAAGGAGAGCTGCGCGTCCAAGGTCTGTCATTCCAGTACGGCGATCGCAAGGTGCTCTCGGAGGTCAGCTTTACGCTGCCCGCTGGTTCGTCGCTGGCGATTGTCGGACGCACGGGCAGTGGCAAATCGACGCTGGCGATGCTGCTCGCGCGGCTGATTCCGACACCTGCTGCGACGGTGTTTCTGGATGGAAGCGATGTCTGCGAGCTGCCGCTTGGGCAAGTGCGATCGACGGTGGGCTATGCACAGCAAGATGCATTTTTGTTTTCCACGACGGTGGCGCGCAACATTGGGCTGATGCTCGACGAACCGGACTCACCGGCAGCGCAGCAGCAGCTTCAGCGTGCGGCCCAAGAAGCCCAGATTCTCGACGAGATCCAAGGTCTTCCCGAGCAGCTCGATACCATCGTCGGAGAGCGTGGGGTTCAGCTCTCAGGTGGTCAAAAGCAGCGAGTGGCCCTGGCGCGCGCTCTTTTGTGGCAGCCCAAGCTCCTGATCCTCGACGATCCACTGTCAGCGGTGGATGCCAAGACCGAAGCAGCCATCTTGCAAAGCATCGAGCGTCAGGCCGAGCAGCGCTCGCTTCTGCTCATCACCCATCGTGTGGCAGCGGCGGCGCGCTGTCAGCAGATCTTGGTGCTCGATCAAGGTCGTATCGTCGAGTCGGGAAGTCACGAGCAGCTCATCGCGCTCGGTGGAATCTATGCAACATTCGCGGAAGAGCAGCGCATGGCCAGCGAGCTAGACGAGCTGGGTGCATCCGACCTGCCGAGCCGTGAGGTACAGCCATGAGCGCCAAAGCACCGTCCACAAAGAAGCCGCCGAAGAGCCGAGCGGAACAGAAGCTGGCGGCCTTTCACGACGAAGACAGCATCGACAAGAGCTACGACTTTCAGCTGCTGACCCGGCTGTGGCCGTTTATTTCACCGCACGCACGCTATGTGGGGATCTCGCTATTGGCGCTGCTCGCCGTCGCGGGACTGAACCTGCTGCGTCCGATTCTGATGGGCAAGGTCGTATCGCATGCGGGAGCGCGGGCCGCTGATCTGCTGCTGCGCGACGGAGCGATGCTTGCAGGGTTGGTGGTGCTCGCGCAGATCATCTCGTTTGGACAGATCTACTGCATGCAGCTTGCGGGCGCGCTGTCGATGGCGGATCTGCGTCGGCATGTGTTCCGTTTTCTGCAAGGTCTGTCGATGCGTTTTTACGACAAGACTCCCGTCGGAAGATTGACGACACGCTGCACCAACGATGTCGATGCAGTCTCTGAGCTGTTTGCCTTCGGTGTGTTCAATGCCGTCGGTGACTTGATCATGCTGGTCGGAATCGTCGCGGCCATGCTGATGCTCGACTGGCAGCTATCGCTGATTGCCTTTGCGGCGCTGCCGGTGGTGAGCGTGCTGGTGACGTGGGTCCGTCGCGGTGGCAAGCGCGCGTATCGAGACATCCGCACCAAGACGGCTCGGCTGAACGCGTTTCTGTCCGAGCAGGTCGGTGGCATCGCGGTCGTGCAAGCCTACGGACGCGAGCAGCAGATGGCCAAAGAGTTCGACGACATCAACCAGTCGTTCCGAGACGCCAACAAGCGCGCGATCTTCTTTGAAGCGGTGCTCGATGCCGCCATTGAAATGGTTTCGACGCTGTGCGTCGCGAGCGTGCTGTGGTGGGTCGGCGTCCAAAAGCTCGGGGCCAAGCCCATCTCGTTTGCGATGGTCGTCACGTTTACCCAGTATCTGCGTCAGTTCTTCGAGCCCGTCAGCATGCTGACGCAGCGCTATACCGTGCTGCAAAGTGCGCTGTCCGGGGCCGAGCGAATCTTCCAGCTTCTCGACGAAAAAGACATCGAGCAAGCGGCTGCGGTGAACGTAGACGGATCCGCCGAAGTCAGCGACGAAGGACTGGCGCTGGAAAACGTCCAGTTTGGCTACAAGCCCAATGTGCCGGTGCTTCGTGATGTGACACTGAAAGCGCGTCGCGGGGAAAAGCTCGCTCTCGTCGGAGCCACCGGCGCGGGCAAGAGCACCGTGACCCAGCTTGTGCTTCGTCTGTATCAGCCGTCGGCGGGTCAGGTTCGCGTGCTGGGCAAAGATGTCCGTAGCTACGAGCCGCAGACGCTGCGTCGTCAGTTCGCCGTCGTGCCGCAGGATGTCTTTCTGTTTCAAGGCACTGTGCTGTCGAACATCGCCGTCGGAGATCCGAATCCAAGCAGCGCCCGTGCGGAAGAAGCCCTGCGTCGGATTGGTGCGCTCGAGATGATCGAGCGACGCGGTGGACTGAGCGCAGCGGTCGATGAGCGAGGAAGCAACTTCTCGGCGGGAGAGCGACAGCTCATTTCGTTTGCCCGCGCGGTCTATCGCGATGCGCCGATCCTGATTCTCGACGAAGCAACTGCCAGTGTGGACTCCGATACCGAAGCGAAGCTTCAGCGCGCGCTCGACGCAGTGATGAAGGATCGCACCGCGCTGGTGATTGCGCACCGTCTGTCCACGATTCAAGCGGCGGATCGCATCGTGGTCTTTCACAAAGGTCGCGTCGTCGAGCAAGGTCGTCACGAAGAGCTGCTGGCGCAAGACGGTGTCTACGCGCGGCTGTATCGACTTCAGTTCGCCCACAAGCAGCCGTCAGAGCCGGTGAGCAGTCCCGCAGCGTCTCTGTCCTAACGAAACCACACGCAGGAGCCAGCGTCGATGAACAGAACCCAGCAGCGCTTGCTTATGGAAGCGTCGTCGCGGCTGCGACGGTTCGGGCTTTCCGTTCGGCAGGTCTTTAGCGGCGTCGTCGATGAAGAGGCAGAAAAGACGCAGACCGAGCAGCTCGAAGCGGAAAGCCTGTATCGCTCGGCAGCGGGTCTGCGCGGTGGCATTGCCAAGATTGCGCAGCTTCGCGCGTATTTGCAGGGTGCGTCGGCACTCGGACCGCAGGCGCAGCAGGTGCTGGGACGGCTGTGGGATCGCGCTCCGGCAGAGCAGCCTCAGGCCATCCGACAGGTCATTCGCAGCGAGCTTGCGCAAGAACCCGAAGCGCTGTTCAAAGAGTTTCGAGACGAGCCGCTCGCGTCTGCATCGCTTGGTCAGGTTCATCCGGCGGTTGGTTTCGACGGCAGGCTGTTGGCCATCAAGGTTCAGTATCCCGGCGTGGCAGAAGCGCTGGCTGATGATCTCGACTCGACGGGAGTTTTGCGTGATCTCGTCGGTGGTGACTTGGGCGATGCAGTCTCTGTCGATGCACTGACGGCGCTGCGCGAGCGACTGCTTGCCGAGCTGGACTATCGCGCCGAGGCCGAAAACCTGCGCCGCTTCCGACGGATGTTTGCGCTGGACCCAAACGTCGTGATTCCCGACGTGATTTCCGATCGCTCCAGCGCAAAAGTCCTGACGATGGAGCGTCTGATCGGACGCAGCTTGCCCGAGCTGTCTCGCGATGGCAGCGACGAAGAGCGTTCCCAAGCGGGACAGACCATCTTGCGCTTTGCTCTCTCTTGTCCGCTGCGTCACGGCGTCATCAACGTCGATCCCAATCCCGGCAACTACTTGATCCTCGACGGAAATGAGAGTGCAGACGAAGCAAAGGTTGGCTTTTTGGACTTCGGCTGCGTCGCGGAAATCCCCGAAGCGCTCCAGAGCGCCGATCGTGCGCTGTACTGGGCCATGATCAAGCGTGACGGAGAAGCGCTGCGCTATGCCGTCCACTTGGAAGGGCTCATCCCGTCGGCCAGCGCGTTCGATAACGCAACCTATCGACGCTGGGAAAAGCTGCTGTCAGCGCCGTTTTTAGAACGTGAGCCGGTTCGTCTGACGCCCGAATACGTCAAAGAGCTGGGTGAGCTGACCTGGCTGCTGGTTCAAAATCGCAAGATGGAGCTACCGCCGCAGACGCTGCTTCTGTGGCGACAACGGCTTGGGATTTTGGCGGTGGTTTCGTCGCTGAGCCCAGCGCTACACTTTCGCGCGCTGCTCGCCAAGGTGCTGGAAGACAACCATCCGATTCCGATGCTCCAGCGCTATCCGTAGCGGCGGTGTGACGAAATCGGAATCGGCTGTGCGACGGGCTACTCGATGGGATTGATGCGATCCAGGTTCAGCCCGCCTGCGTACGAATACGAGGTCGCATAGGCATAGCCGTAGCCGAGCAGCCCGAACGGCTTGTTCGACGACAGGCGATGGTTTCCTGTGCGCTCAATCCGAATGATCGACCGACCAACCGAGCCGTCCCCAATCGAGCGGAAGCCACCCGTCACCGGCACGCCATCGAGCTTGATCTGCGCATCCGGTGCCGACGTGATGTTCACGAAGTCGTAGCTATAGCCGCGCGGGACGTAAAAGATGTAGTCATTGCGATACTGCTCGACGGGAACCAGCGGTGTGATGTTGGCATCACCGAGACACTTTACATCTTCGCTCGTGCCACGGAAGGGACAGCGCAGCGACACGTCCGACGGGAAATCCTTCGGATCAAAGCGCCCGGTCAGGTTTCCCCACGCTGGCATGTACTGGAACACCATGATCGGCTGATCTGAATCGATCACGAAGTCTGCGTCCGTCGAAAACTCGTAGATTTCACCTTTGCGCAGTGGACGCACCGACGGAAGAACCACCGTGCTCTTGAGCGTTACGTTGGTGTTATCGACGCTGGCAACGATTCGGTAATAGTCCTTGTCCGATAGATTGCGCTGCTTGACCTTGGCCCCGATGTAGCGCTTGCCCCAGGTTTCCAGCGGGAACATCTGCACACCCAGGTGATTGCCTCCGACGGCGCTCGCCGGAATCGTCACGCCACCCGCGCCACCGTAGACCACCACCGGAGCGCTCGCCTTGACGATGGCCCCCGAGATGTCCTCACGCGAGTTGGCCTGAACAATCTCGATCACTTCCAGTCGCTTGAGCAGCCTGCGCACCGTCTCGCCCGCTCGCAGCGCTGGAATGCCTGGCCCTTTTGCCGTCGCCACCGGCGGAGTCACTTCCACCATCGTGTCATCGGTCAGCGCCATCACCGCGAGCAGCCCTGCACCCTGCGGCGGGAACGTGATGTGTTCTGCGTTGTAGGTGTACGACATGACGAAGTAGTTCTTCGCCATCACATGCTCTGGCAGAAGCAGCGTCGCCGAGCCCGAAAACACATCCGGCGCATCAATCGGATGGAACTGATAGACCGCAACCGGGGCCGTGGACTGTAAGTGGAAGCCCTTTTTGGCAATCTCCGTCTCGGCCAGCTTGTTGCGGTCGTGCGGCAGGCGAAAAATTGCAACGCCACCGTCGGGCTGACCCATGCTGGGCGGAATCGTCTTCTTTTCGATCAGCCCGCTGGAATCAGACAGCGTCACCTCTGCCGTCAGTCGGTCGCTGGTGTTGGTGACGACAATTCCAAACGAACCGACGAGCGATGTGGACCACAAGTTGGCTGGATAGAAGCTACAGCCGACGTTGCCGCGCGTGACTTGCTGACATGGCGTCAGGCAGCGTCCGTCGATACAAGCGTCACCGCCCGCGATGTTGCACTTGTCCATCGCGACCCAGGCGTTGCTCGCGCAGCGCTCGGTGCCATCGCGGTTGGCGTTGCAGCGAACCCTGGCCTCGTCGCACATCGGAGGTGGCGGCGGCGGCGGTAGCGACATATCAGGCACCGGCGGAGCATCCTCATCCACTTTGCCAGTGGCGGGATTGCAAGCGACGACCAGGCCGAAAGCGACGAAAACCAGCGTGAGACGAGCTCCGGTGCGCATGCGTCCATGCTTACCCCGAAGCATTTTGGCTGTCACGTACTTTGGCGCACTTATCACACAGGGTCTTACGTGCCAGACGCAACAACATCACAAAAACGAGCGCTTCCATTTCCGAGTGACAGCCCGCACTGCCGTCTGTGCATGTGGGTCTTATCTTACAATCGCTACCGATATCGTGAAATGACGCTTAACAGCCACATAGAAGTCTAATTCTCAATCATCGTTTCGATTTTTGATGCGGTTGAATGCGCAGATGTGGTCTACAATCATTGTGCCATTTCCTGTGGATTGGGTCCGGCCTTAAGGCGGCGGGCACGGTGAGTTACGCGCAGGCGAAGACCAGCAATGAAGTTTTCCCGGATATTCATCCTCTCTTTCATCTGCTCGCTCAGTGTCGTGGGGCGCTCGACGTCATCGCCAAACGTCCGCACTGCGTATTTGCAGGAAAGCGGAGGCAGCACCGGACTGCTTCAAACGGCTGGTCTTCAGCTACGTGGCTCGACGGGAATGACGGTGCAGTTGGGCTCGCGCAGTGAAGCGCTGCTCCGTCGTCGTCCGACGCTGTTTGTGCCGCCGATTTCGGAAATCCCGCCACTGGAGCCGTCGCCAGCCGACCTTGAGCCCGCGCCCGCGCTGGTGGATGCGCGGCCTCGCTTTCGCGGCGAATACGACGACGAAATCCTGACGAAGCTGTGTTCGCTGCAAGTGAAGTCGATTCGTCCGCTCGGTGGTGGCTCGTCGATCAAGCTGCGCGTGATGTTCACCGACGGAAGCCAGGCTGCGGTAAAGCCCAATCAGCTTCGCATCACTCGCTATCAGGCAGAGGTCGCAGCCTATAAGCTGGCCAAAGCGCTGGGACTTTCCGTCGTGCCACCGTCGTGCGTGCGGACGTTCACCAAGGAAGCGCTGCAAGCCAACATGCCCAAAGATCTGCGCGAGCGGATGGATCAAGAGCTTGTTGTCGATGACAAAGGCAACGTCAAGACGGCGGTGATTCAGTGGGTTCCGGGGCTGCGCAACATCAAGCTCGAGCAGGCCGATTGGTGGCGACCGCTGCTCAAGCAAGGCGAGCCGATTCCGAGCGGAAAGCACAAGCGCATCGCCGAGATCAGCACGCTGCTCTTGTTCGATTATCTGCTGCTCAACTTTGACCGCTGGTCCGGTGGCAACACGACGGAAGCCGACGGTGAGATGATCTACATCGATCAAGGTGCCAGCTTCGGACCGGACAAAAAGCACGGGCACTCGCGACTGATGCTCAAGACGCTCAAGTGGAGCGAGCGCTTCCCGCGCAGCATCGCACAGAGCCTGTTCCAGCTAGACCTGCCCGCACTACGCAGCGACTTCGGTGATCTGGTGAGCGACGACGAGTGGGAGAGCTTCCTGTATCGCGTTGAGCACGCCCGGGCCTACATCCGTACGCTCAAGAAGCAGTATCCCAAAGAAGCCCTGTTTTAGCCGCGCCATTCCCAACAGATTCCTAACGCATTCCTAACGCATTCCTAATGCATTCCTAATGCATTCCTAACGCATTCCTAACGGATTCCTAATGCATTCCTAATGCATTCCTAATGCATTCCTAATGCATTCCTAACGCATTCCCAATTCCTGACTGAACGAACGAACAGAGGGTTTCGCGGAAGGAATCACGCAGCAGCCAGACGATCCCAGCGTGCGGAGATCATTGACATTCTTTGGGTGGTTGCGACACTCCATCGCACGATGACAACAGGAACCCGCCGTTTCGAGATGGTCGAAGGAAGTTCCAGCAAGTTCTGGCAGATTTCCATCGACGGAGCCTCATTCACCGTCACTTATGGTCGCATCGGGAGTGCCGGAACCAGCAAGACCACCACCTGCGCAAGTCCCGCCGCAGCCCAAGCGGAAGCGAACAAGCTGATCGCGGAAAAGACCCGCAAAGGATACAGCGAAGTAGGCGGAGCGGAGCCGAGCTGGCGACCTCCTGAGCACATTCCAACCGACAGTCGTGCAGAGCGCTTCCTACACTACAAAGTGACTGGCTTTGATCCCGAAGCGGAAGAAGACAGCGACGATGAAGGAATCCGAGTCTTTCCGAAGCTGCGCGATCTCGACAAGCGCGTCTTTCGGATCGGTCTTGGCTACGACAATGATGCGGCGACCTTTACAGCGCGGCTTGATGCGCTGCTCAGCGACAAGAAAATCGGAGAGCTACGCGGCCTGGTCATCGGTCAGTGGTTTGGTGACTACTGTGATACGGGACCAAAGTCTGCGCTCGTGGACCGTTTGATCGCCAATGCCAGCAAGCTGACATCGCTCAAGGGTCTGTTTATCGGCGACATCTACCAAGAGGAATGCGAGATCTCTTGGATCCATCAGTGTGACTACGGGCCACTGCTTGCTGCGCTGCCGCAGCTTGAGGAGTTCGTGGTTCGTGGTGGAAACCAGCTGCGCTTTACCAATCTAACGCATGCCGGTCTGCGCTCGCTCACCGTGCAAACAGGAGGACTCCCAGCCAAAGCGGTTCGCGACATCGCGAGCGCAAGCTTACCGTCGCTGAAGACGCTGACTTTGTGGCTCGGGGTGGAAGACTACGGAGGCGACAGCAAGCTCAAAGATCTGAAGCCGATTCTGGAAGGAACCAACCTGCCCGCGCTGGAACACTTGGGACTTCAGGACTGCAAGTATTCCGATGACATCGCCAAAGCAGTTGCCAAGTCACCCATTTTGACGCGACTCAAAGGACTGGATCTGTCGATGGGAACGCTCTCCGATGAAGGAGCGGAAGCGCTGCTGGCATCCCCTGCGGTGCGAAACCTCAAGCACCTGAACCTGCGACATCACTATCTGTCTACTGGGATGGTGAAGCGGATTCGTGACTTGGGAATCCCGGTCAATGTTGGGGATCGCCAAGAAGCGAGTGACGAAGATGAGCGCTACGCAGAGGTCACAGAGTAGTGAGTAGACGGCTCGTCGTGGTGGCCCAGCCAGACGACAAGCGCGCACAGAGTCTGGATGCAGCGCTACAGCGAGCCGGACTCCCAAGGCCGTCTTACATTGCGTGGCCGGATGCACTGCGCGATCCGAATCGAATCCAGCAAGCCGGAAGACCCGGAGACTTTCTGCGCATTGAGTCCCCCGGATCGGATTCCGAAACGTGGCAGCTGCTCGCACAGCGTGGCGGCTTTTCACAGACGCTCAGTGACTGTGAGTGGCGACCAGGACGTGCGTTCTTCATCGGTCTGTCCCAGGCGCTCGTGGACTTTGCCAAAGCGACTCCGCAGCTTGTTGAGACGCATCCGGTGCAGCACATCCTGACCATGACAGACAAGCTGTGGTGTGCGCAGCACCTTGCGACCCATCAGATTCCGATACCAGAGACAGAGGAAGCGCCAAGTACCGTCGCAAAACTCCGAGCGCTGCTGCAAAAAAGGAATCGTCATGCGGTGTTCATCAAGCCGCGCTGGGGTTCCTCTGCCGCTGGTGTGATGGCCTATCGCTTTCATGCACAGCAAGAGCAGCTTGTCACCACGGCTCGGCTGCTGAAGGGACGCATCTTCAATGAAAAGTGCCTGCATACCTACCGCGACAAAGCGCAGATCGATGTGCTGCTTCAGCGGATCCTGTCCGACGGTGCGATCGTGCAGCGCTGGATTCCCAAAGCAGCCACGTTAGACGGCCCCTTTGATCTGCGTGTGCTGATGATCGCAGGACAGCTTGCGCAGCGAGTCGCGCGCGTAGGAACCGGAACCATCACCAACCTCCACATTGATGCCAAGCGAGCGGATGCAGAGTCTGCGCTTCTTTCCGTTGGATCCCAGGTTCCCGCGCGCGTCTATTCGATCTGTCAGCGGGTTGCGGATTCCTTTCCTGGTCAGCTTGTGCTGGGAATCGATGTGATGGTGGACGCAGCGGGCCGTCCGTTCGTGCTGGAATGTAACGCGTGGGGAGACTATCTCCCAAAGCTCCTTCACAATGGTCAGGACAGCTACGATTTGCAGGTGCGCGCACTGTTTGAACAGGAGGCGAGAACAGGTGTCTGACACATCGACTCTGTCTACGCTCCTTTGCGACTTGGACAACACGCTGATCGATCGCGATGCAGCGTTTGAAGCCTGGCTTCATTCTGAGCCTTCGCTGTCCGCAACAGATCGCGCAGAGCTGCTCTGCATCGACGCGGGCGGACATGGATCGCGGGCTCAGCTATTTGCCGCGCTTCGTCGCAAGCTACAGCTATCGGTCACGCAAGTGCGGAAGCGATTTGAAGAAGGAATCCTTGCGCACATCACGGTCAAAGCCGGAGCCATCGCACTGCTTCGCGCATTTTCTGGATCGAAAGTGGTGATCACCAATGGCACTGCGCAGCTTCAGCGCGCCAAGCTTCAAGCCGCCGGTCTTGGACCGTTCATCGACGCGGTGATTGTGTCTGAAGATCTGGGTCAGCGAAAACCACATCCCGCGCTGTTTCAGGCGGCGCTCCATGCTGTGTCCGCGCAAGCAGTTCACGCGCTGATGATTGGGGATCATCCCATCCACGACATTGAGGGTGCGAGGCGACAAGGAATTCGCGGCGTCCTCCTACGGACACGCTGGTTTGATCCACCACCGGGAGTCCGCACGATCTCTTCGCTTTCGGAGGTGCAGCTTCCATGATTTCCTTCAAAGCAGCGCACGGTACGCGCGATGTTCTGCTGCTGACGCTGGATGCGCTTCGCTACGATGTTGCACAGAGCGCGCTCGCCAAAGGAATCCTTCCCAACCTGGCGACTTTGATTCCGCACGGCTTTGAAGCCAGACATACACCTGCGACCTTTACGTTTGCCGCGCATCAAGCCTTCTTTGCGGGATTTTTTCCGACACCGATTGCCAAAGAAGTGCATCCACGTCCGCTGGCGCTGCGCTTTCCGGGATCTCGTAGCACAGGAAAGGAAACGCTGATTCTCGACGGAACATCACTGGTTGATGCCTTTGCACGCACCGGCTATCGAACGATCTGCATCGGTGGTACCGGGTTCTTCAATCCAAGCACGCAGCTTGGACAAGTGCTGCCTTCTCTGTTTCAAGAAGCACACTTTCATCGCAGCACCAGTGTGGCCAGTCCGATCGCATCCCGGACACAGTTTCAGATCGCAAGTCAGCGCTTGCGCGAGCTGCCCAGCACCCAGCGTGTGTTTCTGTTTATCAATGCCTCTGCAACGCATCCACCGACGAGGATTTTTGTCAAAGGAGCGCGCAAAGAGAGCACCGAAACCCAGGCCGCTGCGCTTGCAGATCTGGATCGTCACTTGCCGATTCTGCTCGATGCGCTGCGCGCACGCGGAGGCGCAGTGGGGATCATCTGTAGCGATCACGGAACCTGCTTTGATGAACCCAGCGATGATGGTTATGACGGACATCGTCACGCACATCCCAACGTCTTCACCGTTCCGTACGCCGAAGTAGAGGTCACGGTCTAGTCATGCGACTGTCTGAGCTGCTCCGCACTGGCGGTTATCATTCCTACGCATATTCCTATCCGCACAAGACTGCGTACCGAACGCTGCCGGTTCCGGTTCCGCTTCGCGAGCTGTGGGCGACGGAAAATCGTCAGTCTCTGTTTCTCTATCTGCACGTTCCGTTTTGCGAGCAGCGCTGCGGATTCTGTAACCTGTTTACGCAAGTTGCGCCCAAGTCGGATCTGGTGTCGCGCTATCTGGATGCACTGGAACGGCAAGCCAGCGTCATGCACAGCGTGCTGCATCCCTATCGAGTTGCGCGTCTGGCGGTGGGAGGCGGAACCCCAAGCTATCTGTCTGCACCGCAGCTTGCGCGGCTGTTTGCGATTGCGAAGAAGCTCTGTCCTGATCCGATTCCGACCTCGATCGAGGTATCACCAGCGACGATCGATGAAGACAAGCTCGCGATCTGTCAGCAGCATCAAGTGACCCGTATCAGCATGGGTGTGCAGAGTCTGTTTCCAAACGAAACCAGCGGTGTACAGCGCAGACAAGATCCAGCCAGCGTCGAGCGCGCACTGCGAATGCTCAAAACTGCGGCACCGATTCGCAACGTCGATCTGATTTACGGACTGCCGGGACAGACTGAACAGACACTTCGGGAATCGATCGATCGGGTCGTCGCATGGGGTGCAAACGAGCTGTATCTGTATCCGCTCTATGTGCGACCGCTCACGATACTGAGTCGTCATCGCAGTCATGATGACTTCCGCATGCTGCTGTATCGCAGCGCCAGACAGCACGTACGTACGCTGGGCTTTCGCCAGGTGTCGATGCGGATGTTTACCAAGGCATCACCCGACGCGGAAGGAAGCAAGCTTCCGGTCTATCGCTGCCAAGAGGATGGCATGGTCGGAATCGGTCCCGGAGCGCGCTCCTACACAACGTCACTGCACTATGCAACGTCGTTTGCGGTGGCACAGTCTGCGATTCGGGATCGCATTGCAGCGTGGATGTCACAGTCTGATGAAGACTTCTCGCTTGCACGTCATGGCTTCCTGCTGTCTTCCGCTGAGCGTCAGCGCAGGTATCTGATCTTGTCTTTGCTCGAAGGAACGCTGGATCGCGCAGCCTTTCGTCAGCGCTTCAATCGGGATGTGCTGTCTGCTGTACCAGAGCTTGCGGAAGCCATCGCAGAAGGACTTGTCACTGCGCTTCCAGATCGACTCTGTTTGACAGAGCGTGGCCTAGAGTGCGCCGATGTGCTGGGTCACTTTCTTCAGTCCCAAGAAGTCATGGCCGCGCGCGCTGCGTGGGAGGCTGCGTGAGCGACGAGGATTCCCATCGCCCTGCCCTATCCCTTCTGTGGCGCGGACCGCTCGATAGCTGCAACTATGGCTGTTCCTACTGTCCGTTCGCCAAGCGTGAACCCTCGCAGGCTGTACTTGCGCGCGATCGATTCGCGCTGAATCGCTTTGTGGACTGGATCAAGCGCGCCACAAGCTGGTCGCTCCGCATTCTGTTTACTCCGTACGGAGAAGCGCTGATCTGGCCGTGGTATCGCGCAGCGCTCGTCGAGCTGTCCCAGCTTCCGCACATCGCCCAGGTCAGCATTCAGACCAATGGATCGGGACCCCTTTCCTTTCTGTCGGACTGCGATCTCAGCAAAGTCTCGCTGTGGATTTCCTTTCATCCAACCGAGATCGATCTGGATCCGTTTGTGGACAAGATCCGTGCGCTGCATGCACAAGGAGTTCGACTCAGCGTCGGCGCAGTTGCGATTCCTGATCACTTGCCGCTGGTGAACGCGCTGCGATCTCTGCTTCCTTGTGACGTTCCGATGTGGGTGAACGCGCAGAAACCCGGAGTCTCTTACAGCGAAACAGAGAGCGAACAGTGGCGCGCAATCGATCCCGACTTTGATCTGGAACGGGTTCGTCATCGCAGCCAAGGAAAAGCCTGCCGTACGGGCGAACAAGTCCTTAGCATCGACGGAGACGGAACCATTACACGCTGTCACTTCATCAGCGAGACGCTTGGCAATCTGTACCTGGATGATCTGTCCGCGATTCTGTTTCCGCGTCCGTGTACGCGAAAGACCTGTGAGTGCTGGATTGGCTATTCCCACTTGGTCGATCTCCAGCTTCCGCAGCGCTTTGATCCCGATCGATTCCTTTCGCGCATTCGGCTCGCACGTCCAGAAGAAATGTCGCGATAGGAATGTCGCGATAGGAATGTCGCGATAGGAATCGTCCTGTGACTTCGCAGGACAGAAGCAGAGTTGTGCTTGGCTTCGCCTTCACGTACGTTGCGCGCATGACTGGCAGACAACGTCGGCACGCTGCGGAGTGGCTCGCACTTGGACTTACGTTCTTTTCGGGAACACAGCTCTTCTGCGGAAGTCATCGGCTTCAGCTTTCGACGGTGTCCGCGCGAAGCGAAGCAAAGAAGGCGCAGCCGCAGGTCTTGCCGTTTGTTGAAAATGACTACGCAGCGGCCCAAGCGACCGCGAAGAAGAGCGGAAAGCTGCTGTTTGTCGATGCGTGGGCCGACTGGTGTCACACCTGTCTCAGCATGAAGAACTTCGTGCTGACCGATCCGCTGCTCGCGCCGTATGGAACGCAGCTTGTGTATCTGGCCATCGATACAGAGCAGCCCACAAACCAGGCATTCCTACAGCGCTTTCCAATCACCTCGCTGCCGACGATCCTGGTGCTGGATTCCGATGAACAGGTGGTGGCTCGCTGGACTGGCGCGCTGACGGCAAAAGAGCTAGTCCTACGCCTTTCGGAGCTGCTGACCCAGCAGCACAAGCAGCGACCCAAGCTGGCGGAAGCCGACGCGCTCGCGACGCAAGGTCGCAGCAAGGAAGCGGCGCTGCGTTATGAGGAAGCGCTGATGGAACCGGGAGCCCGTCCGCGTGCGCTGCTCGGGCTGATTCAAGCGCTGGCGACAACCGGACAGACCGAGCGCTGCATCGAGGTCTACGAGCAGCACGCACATCAGCTGGGTCACAGCGCGCAGACGACCGACTTTGCGTCGTATGCGGCATCATGTGTGGACTCGCTGGAAGATGCGGACCGACGGCAAAAGCTGCGACGAAGGCTGCGGAGCGATCTAGAGCAGCTCGTGGCCGACAAAGAAGCGGCACTGTCCGTTGATGATCGCAGCGATGCGTACGGAACCATGATCGAGCTGTCCGATGCTCTTGGGGAAAAGTCCGTCGGTGATGCGCTGACGGAACAGCGACTGAAGCTGCTGGAACAAGCGGCCCAAGCGGCCCCCGATTCGATCAAAGCGGCGACGTTTGATGCGCATCGCTTCGACTGCTATCGGCGGCTCCAGCGCTGGAAACCGGCGGAAGAGATGCTGCTTTCGTCGGAACAGAAGCTGCCGCACGACTACAATCCGTCGGCTCGGCTGGCTCGGCTGTATTACGAAACGGGACGGATTGACGAAGCGCTACAGCGGATCGATCGCGCGCTGTCGCTCAGCCACGGGCCGCGTCGCGTCGGGATGTATGAGCTGCGGGCCAACGTGCTCAACAGCCAGAGCCGAACGCGCGAAGCCATGGAGTCGTTATCGACGGCAATTACCCTGTACAAAGCCAGTCGGCCTGCATCGCAGACTGGCGAGTCGGCGCGGCTGCGCTCGCTGCAAAAACAGCTGGACTCGCTGACGGAAAAGCTCCTTCAGCAGCCGGAGCCGATCGAGCAGCCAGCGCCCAAAGCGGTCGATTCGCCACGCGGTCCGCAGCCGGGCAAGCCCAAGCAGAACCAGCCGATCAAGAAAAAGCCCGAGCCGCGCTACGAGCCAGGCATGCCGGTGGCCGAAAAGAAAAAGAACCGTCAGCTCGCCAAGCGCGACAGCAACCTCAAGTAGCGCATCGGTCACAGGTCGATTCGGCGCGCGACAGCCCTTTTTCGGCGCGCGACAGCCCGTTTCCAGCCCGCTGCTGCGCCTTCCTGCCCGTTTCCTGATCATTTCCGGCGCGTTTCCTGCCCATTTCTTGCTCATTTTCTTGGCTCAATCGGTCAATTTCGTGAGATAAATTACATACTTTGGGCCACGCAAGCTTCGGCCCAGCATGGGGGAGACTCGTCATGGTGTACGCTCATCTTTCGCTTGCGCGACCGGCGCTGCTGGGCTTTGTCCGGGCTTATCTGTGGCAGCTAGAACGAACCGGAGCGCTGACCACCGCACAAGAAGCCGAGCAACAGGCCGCGCAAGAAGCCGCCGAGGCGCTGTATGCCGCAGCCAGCGATCGCGACCAGCGCAGCCGCCTGTTTGTAGAGTTTCGCCAGCTCGTGGAGCAGCACATCGCGACGCCAAGCCCAGCCCTGCAAGCGGTGATCGCGCGTCTTGTGCCCGCAAGTCCGTCTGAGCCCATCGCGCTGGAGACGCAAGCCAGCAGCGAAGCGGTTCCAAGTGCCGAGCCCGTCGCGTCGGTAGCGATAGCAGCGTCGGTGGAAGACGTGGCTGAAGTGGCTTCCGTCACATCAGCATCGGTCGATGACGTGGCTTCCGTCGAGTCAGTTCCACACGCAGAGCCGGTCGCTGCGGCTTCGCTTCTGTCCGATGACGTTCCGCTCGTCGAGCGCAGTGGAGAGCTGCCCGCGCCACATGACTCAGCAGATGCCGGAACAGACGAGCTGACCGAAGCGTCCGCAGAAGGCGATGAATCCGCAAGAAGCGAGGAAGCGGTCGCGGCAGATGTGGCCGTCCGTACGTCTCGCCGTCGTCGCGAGCGTCGCTAGCAAAAAGCCCGCTGTTTTGGGCGAAAATAAAGAGACGATGCGGTCGGTCGCGCAGCGTAGCGAGCAGCAGCTTGTGCCAGGGCTTTCCGTGGCGCTGGCGATGCTCGGCGCACTGCTGGCGGGCTCGTGTGGATATCGGCTGCGGCTGTCAGCGGCGATTCAGGATCCGATGCAGTGGGCCGACGAGCCGGTGGCGAAAGCGGACTTGCTGCGGCAGCTCGGCAGTGATGCGCTGCTGTCGCTGTGCGTGGCGGCGCTGGTGTGGCTGTTCGCGCTCGGGCTTGGGCGGCTGGGTCGCGGGTCATGGCTGCGACGGCTCGCGTTGGGTGCGCTCAGCGCGCTGCTTCTGCTGAGCGGAATGCTGCTTCAGGCGCAGCACGGAACACTGTTGGCGATGCACTCGGGGCTGACGCTGACGCTGCTGAAGGAATCGCTCGATCCGACGGCGATTCGCGAGTCCTGGGCGCTGCTGCCGCGCAGTGAGCTGCCGTATCTGCTGGTGCCGCTCGGCGGGTTTTGGCTTTTGTATCTGACGCAGAGGCTGCATCGGTTCACACAGCTCGTCGTCGCTGCTGGGCTTGGGATTGTGACGGTGGGACTGCTGACGTGGGCGCTGCGGGTTCCGGCGGCTCCGCTGCAAGAAGCGCTCTTGCATCATCCGCTGGGCTTTGTCGCGACGGAGCTGTGGCACAGCCAGCGCGCACCAACGAAGCTTCCAACCGTCGGTGTATCGACGGCAGCAGCGGCCACACGGGACAGAGCACTCGACGGACCGAGCGATGAATCAGCGCTGGACCAGCCCGCCGAGTCCCAGCCGGGCGAAGAAGACACAAGTGCCAGCCTGACGCTGCCCGCGAGTGTGGGACGACCGACGATGGCGCTGTTGACTCCGCAGTTTGTGTATTCCGACGCGGAGCGACCGATTCAGCACGCAAAGCCGAGTCCTCCGAGTGAGCCACTGAATGTGATTGTGCTCTTGCTGGAAAGCACGGGCGCGGACTATGCGCTGTCGCCGATGCCAAACGGGAAGCTGGCGATGCCGTTTCTGCGCTCGCTGTGTGACAAAGGACTGTGGCTGCAAAATCACTTCTCGGCGGGAAACTCGAGTCCGCGCGGAATTTTTTCGCTGATGTCGGGCCTGTACGTGATGCCGGAAGTGGGGATTTGGGATGTGCGCAAAGACATCTATTTGCCGTCGCTGTTGACCTATCTTCCGACGCAATATCAGCGCTTTTTGGTCACACCAGCGTCGCTCGATTGGTATTTCCCGCACGCGTACATGATGCACGGCGGATTTTCGGATCTCGTCGGGTATCACAACCTTCCGATTCGCAAAAATGCGCCCGGTGGACGAGCCCACGCGCGCGACGAAGCCGAGACGGTGTCGGTATTTTTACAAAAGCTTTCCGTCGCTGCGCAGCGCAAAGAACCGTTTGTCGCGGTCTATTACAGCTTCCTCGCGCACTGGCCGTATCCCGACTATGGAAAGGAATCGCACATCGTCGAGCCGACGAGGCCAATTCATCTGTACTACAACAACCTGCACTTTCTCGACGGACAGCTTGAGCGGATCTACAAAAAAGCAGACGCGCTGGGACTGCTCGAGAGGACGGTGTTTGTGATCGCGGGCGATCACGGGGAAGCGTTCGGACAGCATCCGCACAACTACACGCACTCGAGGCAGAGCTTTAACGAAAACTACCGCACACCAGCGCTGCTGCTGCATCCGAAGCTGTTTGCGCCGCGCGTGGTGACAGAGCCAACCAGTCACGTTGATTTTTTGCCGACGCTGCTCGACGCGCTGGGACAAAAGTACGATCCACAGCAGCTACAAGGTGAGTCGCTGTTTCAAGATCGCTTCCGTCGCAGATACATCTTTCTGTACGGAAATGAAGATACTTCGTCGTCGGTGAGCGCAGACTTGATCAAGCTCCAGGTCTCGCTGCGCGACGGAACGTGCTGGACCTATGACCTACAGAGCGATCCGGGTGAGCGCAAGCGGCTCGGCTGTGGTCCGCATCGGGCGCAGTACGAAGCGCTGCTGTCGTATCGCAAGCATCAGCAGCAGTCGCTGCGTCAGTACAACGCGGTGTTCCGTCGAGAGCAAAGTCAAGTGAGCGCGCCCACCGCCCAGCTTGCGCTGCCAGCGCGGCCTTCTCCGTCGCTGTAAATCGAACTTCCGTCGATTCTTGAACGGCTGCGTACAGGCTCGCGGCACGCGACGCACATCCAGGGCTTGTCGGCAGCGCATCGGTCGCGCTACATCCGCCACTTGGAGGTAGGGACGATGACCACGCGGAGTCGCTTGCGCGCTTGGCTCCTTTCGCTGACGGGAATCTGTCTGGTGTCGGCGTGCTCGCCCAAAGAAGAGCTGCCCGATCCGGGTCGGGTGACGCTGCATCGACTGAATCGCGACGAGTACAACAACACCGTGCGCGATCTGCTCGGGACCAGTCAGCGTCCAGCCGATCAGTTTCCGTCGGATGACATCGGCTATGGCTTTGACAACGTCGCGCAGGTGCTCAGCGTGTCGGCGCCGCACGTCGAGCGCTATCTGCGCGCAGCCGAGTCGCTGGTCGATGAAGTGCTTCGTCCCGACGGCTATCCGCTGAACATGGCGCTACAAGTCAGCGATGTCGAAGCGCGCTACCGACGACGAAATCACATCTTCTTTGCATCGAATGCGACGATGCCGCTGCGGGTGGAAGTGCCGCAAAGTGGCAGCTATCAGATCGCCGCGAGCGCGTTTGGAGAACAGGTTCCGCCCGATCCCGCGCAGATGATCGTTGCCGTCGATGGAACCACGGTTCAAACGGTCGCGATCACGGCGCTAGAAGCCAGTCCGCAGACGGTTTTGTTTGAGCTGAACCTGACCGCCGGAACGCACATGATCAGCTTCGGGTTCGGCAACGATCTGTATGTTCCCGACGCAGATCCGCAAAAGGTCCAGGATCGCAACCTCGGTGTGTTTTGGTTTCGACTGACGGGACCGACGAGCGCGAGCCCGGAAAATAGCATCCGTCGTCGCGTCATCACCTGTACGCCGAGCACAACGGATCCGTCACAGTGGCAGCGCTGCGCGGATCAGATCTTGGCTCGTCTGTCGCGTCGGGCGTTCCGTCGCAGCGTCTCCGCCGAGGAGGTTCGTGCGCTTCGACAGCTCAGCGAGACAGCCTGGCAGCAAGGCGATGACTTTGTGTCGGGTCTGCGTCCGGCGCTGCTCGCGGTGCTGCTGTCGCCGCGCTTTCTGTATCGCGTCGAGCTGGATGAAAATCCGTCGTCGATCCATCCGCACAAGCTGAGCGACTTTGAGCTGGCGACGCGGCTTTCGTACTTTTTGTGGAGCAGCATGCCCGACGATGAGCTGCTGCGCCTGGCTGAGCAGTCTCGTCTGAGCAGCGACGCCAATGTAGTAATCGATCAAGTCCGACGGATGCTCGACGATCCGAAGGCAGAGACGCTGCTGTCACGCTTCGCCAGTCAGTGGCTATCTCTCGACGGGCTGGACTCGGCGGCACCGGATCGGAAGCGCTTTCCGCAGTATACCGACGAGCTGCGCGCAGAGATGAAGCAAGAAACGAAGCTGTTTGTGCGTGAGTTTTTGCCGCTCCTCGGGAGTCGCGAGCTGGGCCTGCACGAGCTTCTCACCGCACCGCTGACGTATCTGACGACGGACTTGGCGCGCTACTACGGCATCCCGGGACCGCCGCCGGAGGTGAAGTGGGAAGCGACGCAGCTTCAGGGTACACCGCGACGGGGACTTTTGACCCAAGGCAGTGTGCTGACGATGACCTCGTATCCGGGACGAACCTCGCCGGTCAAGCGCGGCAAGTGGATCTTGGAACAGCTGCTTTGCTCACCGCCGCCACCGCCACCACCGGGCGTCACCACCGAGCTAAGCACCACGATGAGCAGCGGCAGCCTTCGTCAGAAGCTTGAAGAACACCGTCGCAAGCCTGAGTGCGCGGGCTGTCACAAGCTGATGGATCCGCTCGGCTTCGGGCTGGAGTCGTTCGATGCCGTTGGACAGTTCCGCACCATGGATGAAGGTCTGCCGATCGATGCGTCGGGAGAGCTACAAAACGGCAAGACGTTCTCTGGTGCCGAGGAGCTGTCGTCGCTGATTGCGCAAGATCCTCGACTTGTGCGCTGTGCTGTACGCAAGCTGTTTACCTATGCCATTGGTCGCGCACCGACGGACACCGACGAAGGACGCGTCGAAGCACTGACTTCGTCGCTGTCTGAAACGAACGGTGCGCTGCGCCAGCTCGTGCTCTCGCTGATTTTGTCTGATGCCTTCGGTTCCCGTCGCGGTGAGCCCGAAGAAGGAGCCACGCCATGAGCCTCCTGTTGCCAGCTTCTCGACGACAGTTTTTGCGGGCAAGCGGTGCCATGGTGGCGCTGCCGCTGTTTGAAAGCCTGCTGCCCAAGTCCGCGCGAGCCGTTCCCAAAGCGCCGCAGCGACTGCTGTTTTACTTTGTGCCAAACGGGATTCACATGCCCGCGTGGACGCCTGCGAGCGAAGGCAGCGACTACGTGATGCCTCCGACGCTGAAGTCGCTCGAACAGCTCAAAAGCGAGCTGCTCGTGATCTCTGGGCTGAGCAATCTGCCGGGACGTCCCGACGGAGCAGGCGATCATGCCGGTGGAACCAGTGCGTTTTTGACCTGTACACATGCGTTCAAGAGCGAGACCGAGCTAAAGCTCGGCGTGTCGGTGGATCAGGTCGCCGCGAGCAAGCTGGGTCAAGGAACACGCTTTGCGTCGCTGCCGCTCGGGATGGAAGGAGGCGCTTCCGTTGGTGGCTGCGACTCTGGTTATTCGTGTGCCTACAGCCAGAACATCTCGTGGATTGGACCGAAGACGCCGCTCGCCAAGATTGCTGGGCCACAGCTGCTGTTCGATCTGCTGTTTTCCGACGGAACCAAGGGCAAAGATTTTCAGGAAAAGAGAGAGCGACACCGCCGCAGCGTGCTCGATTTTGTGCTGCGCGATGCACAGTCGCTGCGGGGACGGCTGGGACGAAGCGATCGCGAAAAGCTCGACGAGTATCTGCACTCCGTTCGCGATGTCGAGCAGCGGCTGGCGACGATGCCGAGTGGCTGCGATGCACCGATGCCACCGACGGATGATGTCCGCTTGGGCGAGCAGCTCAAGATGATGAGCGACCTGATGGTGCTGGCGCTGCGCTGCGACTTGACGCGCGTGATGACGTTTATGCTCGGCAACGGTGGATCGGGCAGGCCCTACGACTTTTTGCCCGATGTCAAAGGCGCGCATCACGAGCTGTCACACCATCGCAACCTGCCCGAAATCCAAGCGCAGCTTCAGCGCATCGATACCTGGGAAGTGACGCAGTGTGCGTACCTGATCCAGCAGCTTCAGAAGGTCAAGGAGTCCGATGGATCGTCGCTGCTCGATCACTCCCTGGTGCTGTTTGGTAGCGAGGTGGCCGACGGAAACTCACACGATCACAGCAACCTGCCGATCTTGCTCGCAGGTCGGCTGTCGGGCGCGGTCAAGCCAGGACGACACATCCGTCGCAGCGAGCCCATCGCCAACCTGTACACCAGCATCTTGAACGCCGTGGGCGTCTCGATCGGAAAGTTTGGCGACGATGGCACCGGACCGATGCTTGGGCTGGCGTGATCAGGTCAGGCCAGGCTTTTGGCCTTCATCCCACTCGATGGTCGTCGCGCCCAGCGTCAGTCGATCTCCTGGCAGGATCGCTTGCGCACCACTGACGCTACGACCGCTGCGCTGCCACAGCACGGCCTGCGGACCGTACCACCACAGATCCTGACCGTCGCCGTGAACGCGCATCGTTCCCCAGCGCACAGCGGAATCCGCACTCGGCGGCACGAGCCCAATCACCGGATCGCCCAGCGCAAACTCTTTCCAGGTCAACAGCGTCGCTGGGAAGTTGCCGTGATACTCATCGACTCGTCGCAGCAGCGCGCCGCCACCTTTGAGCAGCCGAACTTCCAGCGTCAGAACCGGGCCCAGCCGAATGAGCTGCCCGTCGGACAGCGACACTTGCGTCCCCAGTGCCAAGCGCCGATCATCGACGAAGGTTCCGTTTAAGCTACGCAGATCCTCGATCAAGAGCTTGCCGCTCACGACGAGAAGGCGTGCATGCTGACGGCTCACGCCGTGGGTGATCGAGTCATTGTCCGGCGACGGAAACGCACGGCACACGATGTCGCAGTCGCGATGCTTTCCAAGCAGGACTTGCTGCGCTGACAAAATATCCAGCGCTTCACCCGAGTTTCCAACGAAAGCCATCAAGCGACGATGACCTTGCGCAGAGCTGGGCGCTTCCGCTTGCATCGACGACGGAGCCGCAGCGGACTGCGCAGGCTGTGCCGCTGCCACCGGAGCCACCTTGCGAGCACCCCACCCTTCGATGCTGCGCGCGTTGGCCGGTTCGTTTCGCTGCGCTTGCTCACCGCGATTGCCCAGATCAATCGCAGCCATCGCTGGAATCGTCGTACGCAGCGCTTGGGGAGCTGGCTGAATCGGCTCAATCTTGGCCAGCTGCGCAGGCGGCTGCGTGGCGCGAATCGCCCCAGGAACAGGTGGTGGTGGCGCGCCCGGTCGCTTTTGCGGTGGCGGTGGTGCAGGCGGAGCCGCCGCCGGAGGTGGTGACGCCGGACGCTGACCGTCTGCTTGGCGAAGTCCGCTCGTCGAAGCCCGTCCCGACTCACCGAAGATCGGCAGCGGCTGAGCATCCATCGCCCGCACAAACTCTTCGATATAGGTTCTGGCCGATGCAAAGCGCTCGCCCGGCTGCTTGGCCATCGCTTTTTGGAAGAACTGATCGAGCGGATGTCCGACGGGAATGCTCGGCACAAACGTATTGAGCGGCGGCACCGGATTGCGCTTGTGCATCAGCACGAGCTGCACCCGATCTTCATGCTTAAACGGAGGCCGCTTGGCGACGGCAATGTACAAAATCACACCGAGCGCGTAGCGATCAGTCGCGGCATCCACCGTCGGACCAAAGACCTGCTCCGGGCTCATGTACGTCGGTGAGCCAACAGCCACACCCACCGCCGTCAGCTTGTCATTGTCTTCCATCGGACGAGCCAGACCGAAGTCGAGCAAGACCGCTCGTCGTCCGTCGCCGTCCGGCGCAACCATGATGTTGTCCGGTTTCACGTCTGTCAACCACGAACCTACATTCCCGTCGATAAATCGTAAAATACGGCCTGGTAAACGGCTGGTAAAAGATGACAGAGGCCAAAATTTATCGGTGTTACTGGTTACATTCCGCATGTGTCGCTACACAATGAAACTTGACAGGGAATGGAAGGTGATCAGGGGGATTCTGCGCGCTTTGGCGCACATCCGATCTAATGTCGGTGACGCTCTCCCACCGTAAGCCCTAGATAATCTTTTTGCGCGTATCACCCTTGACACGCTTATCGACATGTGATGAGCCGATCGCGATCTCGTCTTCGCCAAGAACCTCGAGATCGGTGCCGTAGTAAGTGACCCGATACACGCCCACACAAGGCACGCAGGGCGGGACAAACGGAAACAGCCGCCACGTCTGCCCGGCTGGGTAGTATCGCCTGCCGCCATGGCACGCAGCCGGACAGCTCAAGCGGTAGCAGGCCGCGCCGTAGGGTCTTCTCTCCCCGGTTAATGCTGACTGTGGGTCGGGCGGATCATCGGGGGGCTGTGACTGCATCCAACGTGCG
>JAEUKB010000048.1 GCA_016794365.1 Myxococcales bacterium | reverse complement strand
AGAGGAAGCGAGCATCTCCCCATGGGAGCGAATCAAATTGATCGCGACGCTGACGCTGGCCATGGTTCTGTTCAACATGGCGTTTGGTCAGGTTGATGGCGCGCTGCTCCTGTGGACCAACCAGCACGTCGACCGCACGCTCTCGGGAAGCACGATTCCTTTGCCGTGGTTCGTTGCGCTTCCGTCGCTGCTGGTCTTGCTGATTGCGCCTGTGCAGATTGTCCTTCTGCCCCGTCTTCAGAGCCGACTCGGTATCTATCCCTTGGTCGCGAGCGGACTGGTCGCCACGTCGCTGGCCTTCGCTGTGCTGATTCCCGCTGACAGGCTTTGCCATACGCACCAAGTCGGAACGGGATGGCTGCTCGCCTGTCATTTGCTGCTGGTGGTCGGCGAAACCCTCGTCGCGCCGCTCGGACTGGCGCTGGTGCTCAAGCTCGCACCACCAAGGCTGCTCGGCGTGGTCATGGGCGTCTGGTTCGTTTCCTGTGCGGCGGGCTATTGGCTGGCGGGTGAAGTCGGCGCGCTCTGGTTTTCATTCTCACCGACGGCTGGAATGATTCTGCTGACACTCCTTCCGCTGCTCGGCGCGTGCATCGTCCTTCGGCAGTCGAAGCGCGACCAGCTGAAATGAGGAGGCATCTTCGGGATGTGCAGAGACTACCGCACCTCCTGCCGGGCCTGCAGGCCGAAGCAGGCGATCCAATCTTGGGCGATGGCGATGCTGATGGCGGTGTTGCGGTCGAGGCCGCGCAGGTGGGCCAGGTCGTCGAGCTTCTGGTCAACACTCGCAACCAAGCGCAGCGAGATGCGGACCCGCTCCTCTTTGTCGGGAAGGGCTCGGAGTATTTCGCCTCTGCGGAGGGCCTGCGACGCGGCTTTGGTGATGGCCTTGGGTTCCCGACTTACGGTGAGCGCAGCGGCGGGCGGTGCGACAGGTAGGGGCTGAGGCTCGGCTTCCTTGGGAACGGGCGGCAACGTCGATGCTGCGGCGGGACTCCGTGGCGGAGGGACGGCAGCGCTGGCAGTGGGAGCCGAAGCAGGCTGCGGCGCGACAGGGACGGAATGCTGGGTCGGTGCGACAGGTAGGGGCCGAGGCGCGGCTTCCTTGGGAACGGGCGGTAACGTCGATGTGGCGGCAGGACTCCGTGGCGGAGGGGCGGCAGCGCTTGGAGCGGGAGCTGAAGCAGGCTGCGGCGCGACAGGGACGGGACGCTGGGACGGAGGGCTCGCCGTAGCAGATGGCGATGGGGCTCGCTCGGTGCTACGGGGCGCTGGTTCTTGGGCGACGGCGCGCTCGGTGTGACGTGGCGGAGATGGCACCGGGGGCGAGATCGGCGGACTCGATGTTGCGGCTCGTCGGCTGGATTCAGCAGGAACCGGAGCAGGGGGCGCGGAATAAGCGGGCGGCGGGGATGCTGTCTGAGGCGCCTGGCGCACAGCAGGTGCGGGTTGAGGTGCGACCGGCGGCGCAGCTTGTTCGGTTCGACGTGGCGGCGTGGCCGCAGGGATCGGGTCGTGCCTGACATCAGCCCTGGCATCAGCCGGGGCGGTCTGTTCAACCAAACCCATCTGCGCGAGGCGTTCATGCAAATCCGGCGCTGGACCGTCGGGGGCTCTTGCACCCGGAAATGCCTGTGGCGTGTAGTCCAGTCCGGCGCGCTTCTTTGCGCCTCGGCTTGTGCCCACGTTGACACCGGGACTGGCTTCAATCCGCGAACCTGTGGCTTCAGTCCCTTCGACCAGACCCAGCTTCGCCAGTTTGTCGGCCAAGTCCGGCGCTGGACCGTCCGGGGCTCTTGCACCGGGGAAGGCTTGCGGCGTGTAGTCCAGTCCGCCCCCCTTCTTTCGATCGCTCATCGGCGTGCTCCCAGCCCAAGCATCTGCAAGATGTCATCACTGAGTGCCTTGATGGCCTTCGCACCCTCCGAGTTCTCGCCGTAGGGAACATCCCACACAGGCCGGTAATACTCGGCGGCGCGCTTGAGCGCGGCGGAGTCCGGCACCATCGCAGGCCAGATGGTCATCTTGGGAACCTTCGCACACGCACGCTTGAGCGCGGCAAGCGTCTTGGTCCCGCCAGCGTCGGCCCGGTTCATCACCACCAGCAGCTTCGCCTGACTCTCGATCAGATCAGGAAGCGCATTCTGCAAGTCATCCAGCGCCAGCCGACCATCGACCGGAACCACCACCAAATCAGTCCGAACATTGCCCGCCAGCGCCAAGCTCGGAGAGGAGTCCATCACCACAAGGTCCGCGTTCAGCCGCATATTGGGCTGCTGGTTCGGAGAGTAGATGACCGTCAAGTTGGGACTGTGCTCATGAACCGTCCCATCTCCCACCCACACCTCGCCACCTGATAGCCAGCGCAAGATGTCACCTTGCCGATCGAGTCCGATCGCAACCGTGCGCAGCCGATGATGAAGCGCAGCCCTCAGAGCACAATGTACGGCAATGGTGGTTTTTCCGACACCACCTTTGTTGTTGTAGATCACGACAGACTTCATATCGATCCCCCTGATGTCTTGCTGGACGTCACCCCTGACGCCAGGGTTGACATCAACGTTGCCCCAAAACAGAGTACCGATTTTTTCGGACAGAATGCAAGAAAGGAGTCGAAACAGAGCGGCTGTTGGGGGCGCCTCCCAACGCTTCACCCACCGCCGATTATGGTGTGTGTAGGGAATCAGGAACTGGACTCCCTACGGTGCATCCTTCTCGAGCGCGCGAAGGACTCCCAAACAGGATCAGATCCAAGTGCAGATCCGGTCCTACCCCCAAAGTTGGAGCGTAGAAACTGAAGACCGGAACCATCCACGGATCTGATCCAGATCAGGAAAGACGCACCGCGCTACGCCAAGCGGCGCAGGGGATCAATTCAAGATCAGATCCGAAGCCGTCCAGCGGGCAAAGAGAATTGGTCAAGAAGGAGAGAACAGATCGGATCAACTATCAAGTTGGTCCAAGGATCTGTCCGGCCTCCAGTCGTCGAGATGGTAGGCACGATAGCAGTCAGGCGGGGGGGAATCGATCTCGCGGTACGGTGAGGGCTAAGGGAGGCGACGCACCTACTTCTGTGTCGGAGGGGATCTGGTAACAGTGGCAACGGTCGGTGCCAGATGGGCTTTCACCAAGAACACGATGGAGGCCGCACATAGGTGAAGCGCGAACTCGACCATATGTCGTTCGATCGCCTTGACATCCTTGCCTTGTCCGTGACGTGCCTCACGGTTCCCGATGGTCGGAAGTCCCGATTCTAGGGCGGTTCGGAGCCCCGCGAAGGAGGAATCAAGAGACTTGGGTATTAGTTCCTGTTCAAAAACAAATTTAAGCAGCGGCATAAGCGTAGCATTTTCTTTAGGAACCCAGTTGCGAGCATGGCAGATGGCCTTTATGGTGCTTTCGATCGCCTTGGTTGCCTCTTGCACCGCAGCTTTGTCTTCGCCGTTTCGATAGTGCTGATGTGCTTTAGCAAACTCTTGTGCCGGCCCCTCAAACCCAGGACAAGCAAGAAGCCTCATGGCTGGGTCCACACATTCCTGGTGTAAGTAATGGGAGTCAGTACGAACCAGTTGATCTTCGTCAGAAGAAAATTGATATCCTACATCGTGTTCGCGAAAGCGGCGGTTGAGTTCAGAGATGGCATCTTCCGATCCTGGATCTGGCTGGCGTTCAATATCTAAGAGGTAGTTAGTTAGAAGCTTGGAAGCGATGTCTAAACCCTTATCGTTAGGTGCAAATTGTACGGAGCGCGAGCGTCGTATTAATTGATTAACTCGCTTAAAGCAAATTTCGATTGCATCTAGGCATACGTCTAATTCTCCATAAGTGATGAACTGAAAAACGAGCGGCATGGATCCGAAATAACGTGGGGAGGGCTTGAAAAGTGGGAACGGATAGTCCTTGTTAATCTTCTTATCTTGCTCGGAGAATGTCTTCCCAAGATCATTGCTTATAGATTTTAGAATTTCAACGATCTGCGCTCTTAGTGTGTCGTTGATTTTATCGTAGACAAGCTGAGAGGCGGCTTGACGGTTACGCTTCGAAAAAGAGGATGCCGACATCACTGCAACATGGGCACCCCGCAGACATCGTGTCAAGACCCATCGTGCGACGCTTCGTAAGGAAACTGCAACGTCTGGGCTAGAAGTTCTCTCGCTGCTCTACTTCTTGGGTGAAGTGGGCTCGGGCTTGGAGTCAGGGTGTTCCTTAGCGGATGTGTTTGGGGGGGGCGGTGTTGTGGTTGTCGTCTTACCCAGGCAGGTGCAGTTGACGGTGCTTCCTTGACCCCCAGCTCCAAGGCCGCAGCAGGATGGACTAAGCGAGATCGTGTTATTGATCTGCGGGATCTGTGGCTGTGAAGGGAGGGGCGGCTGTCTTGCCGGGCGACCACCCGCAACGCCCGCAACGCCCGCAGGTGGCTTGGTCGCCAACGCCTTAAGTTCGGCTAACTGCTCATCAATGGTAGACTTCCCGCTGCCAATCTTGTTTCGAGTCGCATCGGCCAGACTAACCAGCTTGTCTGTTCTCTCATCGCACTTTTTGAGAGCATCTTGAGCTTCAGCAATTTTATTAATCTTTTCCTCTAGATCAGTTTTAATTTTATTGCTTGTAATCACGGGAACGACAAAGAAGGCAATTATTCCTAGCAGGATGAGAATTCCGGAAATCATAGAGAACGCCTTCCAAGTCCCGGGAAATTTTCCTTCAAATTTGCCTCCTAGTGCCTCAATTTTAATATCGAGATCAGTTATCGCCTTTCTATTTCCTTCGATACCGACTCCATTATTTCCTGATTGAGTCTTTATTTCTTCTAGTTTCTTTTCCTCTGTCGCCAGAAATCTTGTCAGCGGATCAAGCCGCTTGTCCAGGCTGTTAAAGTTATCGGCAAGACCGAGCCTGAGCTTGTCTGCTAAGTTGTTCTGATCTAAGCTTTGTTTAAGGCTAGCGACAAAGTCATGAATATTCCGTGAGCCATTAGCGATCTCTGTGGTTTTTTCGGTCAGCTTCTTATCAATCTCATCCTCGATGCGTTTTTGCAGGCGGTCAAACATCTCTTTGATTGAGATTTCGAGTCCTTTCAACGAATCGGAATGCTCGGACTGACCTTTCTCCAAAGTCTGAACGCCGTGGGTCACCGCGCTGTGTACCCCGCCGATATCGTTCAGAAGCGCACTTTGATAATGCTTGGTGTCCGCCGTCAACACCGTCATCTGCTGCTGCGTGTCATCCAGTTTGCGCTGCAGCGCCTCGGCCAGACGGCTCTGGGTGCTGCCATCTGCGCGCACCAGATCGCGGATCGCCGAGACGTCGGCCACCACCTGCGCGTGCTGCTGGCCTCCTCGGTCGGCCAACTGGCTGAGCTGGGTCTTGAGCGCTTCAACCCGCGTCTCGACCTTGGCGTCTAGGGAAAGCACATAGTTCTTTAGGTCGTTGCCGCTATTGCGTACCGTGGTGACTAGACCGTCCTGAGTCAGGGTACGAACGCTCGCTAGCTCCCCCATCAGTGCGCTGTGGTGCAGTGGAACTGCCGTTGCCAGCCGATCGAGGACCGAGCGAGTCTCGGTCAGGTCGCTGCCCAAGCTGTCAGTGCTCTGCTTCACAGTGGCCAGCGTTGTAGCAACTCCTCCCAGCCGTTCCGAGGTTGCGCGTGCTAGCTCCCCTAGCGTTGTCGTTTGACTGTCTATACGCTGGGCGAGCCCGTCGCCTACGGACGTCGCAATCTGGTCCAGCGGCGCTGTCACATCGCTGCGCAGCTGGTGGACTTGCTGCAAGAGCGTCGCGTGATCCTGGGTGCGCTGGCTGCCCAACTGGTTGACTGCTTGCGAAACTGCCTCGACCCGCTCCTTTACCACCTTACTTGTGGCTTTAGCGGCCTCAGTGACCGCCGCTCTGACTTCTTCGCTGCGCTTGTCCATCTGCACGCCGATGGACTGGCTCGCGGTTCTGGCCTCCTTGAGGCTCGGTAGTACGCTTCCCACCAGAGCGGCGTGCGTTGCCGTGACCTCTCTGGTCAGCTCGTCGAGCTTCCTTTTCACTTCGGCGCTCAGTTCGCCTAGATCTCGGTGAACGATTCCCAGGCGTAGTTCCAGCGCATCGCCGACGGAGCGTTTAACAGCTCCAACGGGCTCCTTCAACTCGCCGACCCCGAGCACTCCGGCTGCCGTTCCATTGGCGGCTTGCTGGGCGACCTCAAGGAGCGTATCAATCTTGGCCCCCAGCTTGGCCTCGGTCAGCGCGACCACCGCCTTCAACCGTTCTTCGGTGGCCTTTAGCCCGTCGTGCAGTCTCGTCAGCGCATCAGCGGTCGCGACATCGTCTAACGTCCCCTGTATCGCCTTGAGGTCGTTCCCGACATCGCGGAGCTTTAGGCCAAGCTCAAGTCCCACCGACGTTTGAATCTGCTCAACCCGGTCCGCTACAGCGCCTAACGCTATCCCACTGGCCGCATCATTCGCCAGCTTGGCAAGGCTCGCAGCCAGGGCATCAAGGCGTACCTTCAGATCGCTGGGCAGTGCTTCGGTGAGTCCTCGTAGCGAGGCATCCGCTTGCTCCTGCTTCTTTTCGACAGCGTTCAGCTTATCGGTGGCTCGTTTTTCAAACCCACCCAGGCCTTCCGCGCTGGCGACCTTGCTCAGTCCATCGGTCAAGTCCCGGCTCAGCTTCTCCTGAATCTGAATCTGAGCGGTCTTCAGGTCGCGGTTGAGTTGACGCGTACTTTCAGCCAGCAATGCGACCGACTTGCCGGTCTCTTCAATTTTGGGCAGGACACTGTTGGTGAGGCTAGACGTGACTGCGGTGACGCCGGCTTTCACATCGGTGAGCACCGGTGCGGTACGATCCGCGTGCTCTTTCAGACTGGTGGTCAGGGTCGCTATGTTGGGTCCGAGCCTCTCATCCACATCGACATGAAGCTGTGTTAATCGCTTATGGGTCTCGTCTAGCTCCCCTTTGAGCTCATCGCGATACCGCAGAGCGTTTTCGTCTGAGTCGCCCAGCGCCTTTTGTAGTTCTTGCACTTCCCGGCGCGTCTCGGTCGCGTTGTGCTGTGCAGAACTGATGCTGTCCTGCACCTGTTTGATGGCACTACGCAGCTCTGTTCGTTCTCTCTTTGCCGCATCGAGCACCGGAGCAAGCTCGACCCGATACTCTGCGAGGTTAGCCAGGACCCCCTTGGCTACGCCCTTGACTTCTGTAATGTCCTGACCGACTTGTCCAAGCGTTCTGGTCAGATCCTCGCTTCTTGCACGAACTACTCCAAGCTCTGCTCTTGACCCAGCAACATCCCCAGCGATTGTTTCAATTAGCTCACGGCTATTTTGCAACTGGTCCGCTAAGCCGCGTGTGGTCACATCAATCTCATCGACTGTTTCGCGTAACGTGACCGACGGATTGCCATCACCCTTGTCATTGTCGCCACCACCGCCTGGTGACCCCGGCGAGCCGGGAGGAGGTGGTGAAGACGGCGGACTCATACTCGGCCCGGACTGTGGAATCTTTTGCGGTGAAGGCGGCGTTGCAGTACCGGGTGCTGCAAGATGCGGTGGCGGATCGACTTGTTCGGTCGCCAATCTCTTCGTGGTATTTACCTGACGCAGGATCTCATGAAGCAGCGCTTCCGTGGTCTGAGGCGGCACGCCATGTGCAGTATTTCCAGCGTCTGCGCTACCCGGGAGGATGCCACGACCCAGCGCTGGGATGGTACTCTCCGTTGTCGTTTCATCTGGTCGTGCGGCGGAGCCTGCGATGCCAGTGTTCGATTCGCTGCCCCCCGAGGCAGCAGCGCCATCCGTGATACCGACGGCAGCGGCGGCAGTAGCAGGTCCGGTTGCAGCGGACGTACCAGGGGGATTGGTGACAACGGGATTGGGGGCCTGTTGTTTCTCAGTAGTGCTCATTTGAGAATCTCACGAGGAGGATGGCTCAGCTTAGCTAGCTAGCCAGAAGGGGTTCCCTATGGAAGGGCACAGAAAGAGCAGGGACAGACTTCTATTTTATCCTGAAAGCCCACCGCGTGACAAGCGCGATCGTTCCGCTCGTGTAAGCTCAATTGCAATTAATACAACAATGAAGGCTCCGAACTCTGCACCCCGTAGTACCCCTCAAACCTCCCCTCCATCACCTGCTGCACCTGCGCGGGCCACCACTTGTCTTTTCCCCTCGGCGTCTTGTAGCCCGCTTCCGTTAGGAATCGCGCCAGCTCGGCGAGGCTCGGCGGCGCAAACGGCTCATCAGGACTCTCTTGGTCGTGCGCGCGCTCCATCTTCGTCAGCATCATCTGCAAGTAGCGTTTGGGAGTCAGCACCTTCGTTGCATCGCTCGTCCGCAGCAGCCCGTGAATGTTCCGTTCCGTGAAGCAGCGACCCTTGAGCGGAATCCACCCCTGCTCATTCAGAATCGACGCTGTCTGCCGCAGCGTGTGTCCCTTGGCGCGCAGTTCCAGAATCCGCTCGCGCACTTCCGAATCACTGTAGGGCCGCGCATTGTGCGGCTTCGGGGAAATGAAGCTCAGACGCAAACGGAGGTTATAGAGCAGACTCTTTGTCCACTCCTTTCCCTGCGGAGGTGGGACTCCTTTCGCGTTCAGTCGCACCGCCATCTCGCTGATTCCTACGCCGTCGCTTGCCCACTGCTTGATCTGCGCAATGGTTCTCTGTTCCGCTTCATCCTCGACGAGAATCTTCATCCGAGGATGGTCCGGCGCAGGAATCGTCCGCTTCCCATACGGCACCTTCCCAAAGTGATAACCACTCCTTCGGATGTGGCCTATCGCCTCCCTTGTGCGCTCTCCGGTCGCTTCCCGTTCCATCTGCGCGAACACCAAGAGGATTCCCACTAATGCCCGTCCCAGCGACGAGTCGAGCCGGATTGATTCCCGAATTGCAACCAGTTCCTTCGTGCCGTCTTTGAAGTACGTTTCATACAGCTCGCAGAAGTGCTTGATCGAACGACTCAACCTGTCGAACTTCAGCACGATCAGAACATCGGCAGAGCCTTGCAGAGTCCGCAGCGCGTCGGCGAGCCCAGGCCGAACGTCTTTCCCTCCCGATATCACGTCCTGACACAGCTTCACCAGCTTGATTCCCATCATCGCGCAGTAGCTCTCAATGGCACTCCGCTGCGCATCCAGAGACATTCCTTCCGCCGCCTGCATGTCCGTGGAAACCCGCACGTATCCTACCGCTTTGCGCGGACTCTGCTGATTCCCTCCGTAATGTCCCTGGGAGTCTCTGTTTCCGATTCCTACGTGGACCCCTTTCGCACTCCTCATGAC
>JAEUKB010000047.1 GCA_016794365.1 Myxococcales bacterium | reverse complement strand
CGCATGGCCAAATTCCTGCTCCGCCCACTTGTCCACTGCATGCTCGCTCTGCATGCCGGAACACCTCAGCACCACAAGTTCCTCTCAGCAAGCAACCTCAACCATCCCTCCCTCGGGATAATTGTGACTAATGGTGAGCTTCTGAAGAGGTCATGGTTACAAGTTCCGTACGGAACAGTTGTCATGATCGAACAACAGCAACTTAGGCACTTGTCACCATCATCTCAAGGACCTTACAACGCTTGCCCCCGATGCCTGCCGAATGACCTACTTTGCAAGAGCAGCGCGAGCGCACACATGTCGATCGACTTTCATGTCCACGGGCGATGGATGCATAGGGTGGGGGAAGACGAAGAAAAAGTCCTAGCACTACTGCGTCATCCACCTCATGAGTTCGCTTGTTCCATCGGTGGCGGGCTTTTAGGGATAGGTAGTCGGACTGAGTATGAGTCGCATTTCACGGCAAGCTCGGGAGCAGATCCACTCACACTGAGAGTACACGTTTCGATCTCGCTGAATCGGGTATGTTGAAGCGTCGTCCAAGGATGTCTTATGAACCTGTCCGACTTGCGGTACGCCGCTTCGGTGATTTGTCTGCTCGTTGGTGGTTGCCATGGCCTGCCGCCCTTGGGACCTGGCACCGCCGTGGTCATCTACCCGGTGTTCGAGCGCTCGGACTGCAACCTCAACTTGAACCGCTCCTTTCCGGGCGGTGCGTTGCTCATCGACAGTGAAGAGGCCTTTCGCTCTCACTTCGAGTGTCCCCGCGATGCCGACCACGGGTTCGAGAGAGGGTCGAGCGTGGACTTCTCGCGCGATCTTGTCGTCGTTTTCCTTGCCGATGGGAAAGGTCGCAGACCCAAGCTCGTGCGACTTCAGCGCAAGGGAGATCGACTCACTGCACTTTTTGGCATCGAGCCCTACTGTGGCGGCGCCCCGCCGTTCCCCATCACAGCCGTCCACTCCTTCTTGGTTCGGCGGGCGCCGCTCTCCATTGAAAGCAAGGTCGTCACGTTGAATCGCGGTCATCGTTGTCCCAACGACCTGCCGTAGCACACACCACCGGCACAACATGGGTCTGTTCCGGTAAGCTGTATGTAAGGAGCGTGTTTGGATGGAAAGGAGTTCTGTCCTGTGGTGTACGCTTGCGGCGTACTTCTTTGGACATGTAGGGTGTGCTCACGGCGGACCCCCTAAGGGACCAGCAGTACCGGTGCGGTGGCGACCACTCCGAGTGTCGTGTCTGCCGACGCCGGGACCGATCTACGACACCCAGTGGAAAGCGCTCAAGCGGCTGGCTCAAAACCGCCCGATTGAGGTGTCTTCGGAGTCTGGCTTTGGAGAGCTCTTCGGTTGCGCCTCCGGGGTCGATTGGAACACCGAGCGCTTGGTACTCCTCATGCTTGAGGTACGGCATATGAGTGCAATCCGTATCGGCCAACTTGCGCTTCAAGATGAGAGACTGCGGCTCCGCATCCGTGTGGACTGTGGCTCTGGCTACGATGACCATTCCCAGGGGCTGGGAGGGAGTCATGTTTTCTTCGGAATGCTGATTCCGGCCTCACCGTCGCGCCTGGAGGTTCAATACATGGACGGAGACTTCTACACCACGAACTACCAGAAAATCATCCGCAACTGCACCACGGTTCCGCAGGCGCGGCCTGTGGATCACCCGAGTCACTCCGCTGGTTCGCTGATGAGCAAGTAGAGTTGGTGTTGCGTCTGTGGACGGAGTTCGGAACTGTAGGAATGGGTCTGTCCGCAGTTCGCAGCAAGTCCTGTGACCGCCGCCTTTTGCGCCTCGATTTTGCGCAAGTCCTACAGCCTATCCTCGGCGCTGCGGGCGAAAGGTTGGGCTTCGACCAGCTACTTCGAGAACCCTCCCAATGCCGCGAACACTTCGCGTTACGATGACTCCACTTCCCTTTTCCCGACGATAGATCAGAACGATTCGCAAGTGGGTGTGTCGTAAGCACATCGAGGTTACAACGCGGTCCATTGGGGATAAGGATCAGAACTCGAACGCTGTCGCATCCAGAGACAGTCCATCCGCCGCTTGCATGTCCGTGGACACGCGGATGTAGCCAACCGCTCTGCGCTGCGTTCCTTCCACTCCGTAAGGTCGTTGGGAGTCTCTGTTTGGGACTCCCAAGTGGACTCTGCTCGCACTCCTCATGACAGCTCCTTCCATCGCCAACTGTGCGCGTTAGGAGCCAATTGATAATTAGATTATGCGTCGGGCCGGATGCGGAAGGGGTCCGTAAGCGTCGCTGAGATTGGATCACTGACCTGCCCCGAGCTCTCTGCGATGGCATAGGGAAGTTTGGCTCCCTTTTCTCGACGTGATCTTATCTCTCGATCGGTCATACAGATCCAGTCCCCCACGGCGTTGCGAGCCAGAAAAGACCTTGCTCCACCGCATCGTTTGCGAAAACCTGGCGACCTTCCTCGTCGAAGCGCAGGAGCGTTGTCACCCGGCGAGCTTCGTGGCTTCATTCGCAGTGGTTCAACTTACCGTCGGGACTGAGCTGACGATTTTTTCACGCCGTCGGGATGGGTGAAAAGGCAGGCGGACGGAATCAGCGCTACGCATTCAGGCCGAGAGTGATCTTTCATCCGCTGGGCCGATGTCCTCGCAGTAAAATGCGAAACAGGCCCTTCCTGATCGCGTTGCGCGGTCCATTTCAGGGGCTGACTACCGATGAGCGATGCCATCCCCGATCTGGATTCGCTACAGCAGCGGATCATCGAGCTAGAACAGCGCTGCCAAGATCTCGAGACCATCTTGGAGATCACCGCCGAGCATGCCGATTCGATCGAGATCGAGCTGGAGAAGCGCAATGAGCTGCTCCAGAGCATCTTTGGCCGCTACGTCACCAAAGAGGTCGTCGAGCAGCTGCTGTCGTCACCGGAAGCGCTGCGGTTTGGCGGTGAGCGACGGCAGCTGACGATCCTGTGTTCCGACCTGCGCGGCTTTACGGCCCTGGCGGAACGCCTGCCCGCCGAGGATATCATCCGCATCCTGACCTATTACCTGGGGTCGATGGCTGGGGTGATCATGGCTCGCGGCGGGACGGTGAACCTCTTTCTCGGTGATGGAATCCTCGTCTATTTTGGGGCCCCTGTTCCGTCGCACGATCACGCCCGTCGAGCGCTGGGCTGCGCCTTGGCAATGCAGGCGGCGATGCCCGAAGTCAACCGCACCTTGATGCAGTGGGGCTACCCCGCACTGGAGATGGGGATTGGCCTGAACACTGGCGAAGCTGTCGTCGGTAACGTCGGATCAGAGCAGCGCGCCCAGTACGGCGCGATTGGCGCAGCGGTGAACCTGGCCTTTCGCATCGAGTCGTATACCACCGGCGGGGGAATCCTGGCCTCTGCGGCCACCCTAAGCTGTGCCGGGGCCGGTGTGCAGGTCGCCGACGAAATGACGGTCTTTCCCAAGGGGAGCCGTGGGCCGCTCACCATCTATCCCATCTGCGGTCTAGACGAAGAACCGGCCCTGCAGCTTGTGCGCGACACGTCTCGTCTGTCCGAGCTGGCATCGCCGCTGCCCGTGCGCATTGCCGAGCTGCACGAAAAAGAAATATCACTGGATTCGCTGGCTGGCTGGCTGCGCCAAGTCGGACCGAGAGCGGCAGTGCTGGGGTTTGACCTGCCCGACCATGCGCTTCCCGCTTTGTTCACCAACCTGCGCTTAGAGCTGCCGGGGTCGGTGGAAGCCTACGCCAAGGTCAAGCGACTGATGCCAGAGCAGCGACTGTTTTATGTCTCGCTGACGCAGGTTTCGCCCGAGTTCGAGCGCGCGCTGCACAAGCTCATCCATGGCAGCTGAGCAGGCCGGGGACCAGGGTCGGTTGGCCTGGCACGGAACCGCGCTTCGTTAGGGCTTGGAATCGGACGACTGCGGTGGGCTGGCCAGGGGATCGGCCCGGTCATGGATCAGCTCATCGAGGTCGATGGCAAAGCGGCCCGAGCGCTGCAAGCGATCGAGCAGCACCATCCGGCTGGCGTGGCCCACGAGTGCTCCGCCAAGGCTTACATCGCTGGCCAGCTGCGGATAGCTGACCAGCTCGCGTCCAATCTTTTGCATCGACCGCCGAAATGCTGGTGAAACCTGCGACTCACCGCCGAAGAAACCGTAAAACAGCGCAAGGCGCTCTTCCCGAGGCACCAGCTGAGCTGTCGCTGCCGTGTGCTGGCCCATAAGCCCGTGCAAAAGCGGTCGCTGCGGCTCTCGATCGAATCGCTCGACATCCAGAAGCCCTCGGTCGTTGGTGTCCATCACCACGGGAATGCCCAGGCGGCGCGCGACCTCGCGGACTCGCAGCTTGATGGGCAAGGTGTCGCACTCTTCCACAACCAGATCCAGCGGTCCTCCCTCGACAAAAAATGCTTCGATGTTGTCGTCGGTGATGCCTTGCTCAAACGTCCGCACTGGCAGATAGGGATCGATCTCTGCCAAGTCGCGTCGCGCGATGTGGACCTTGGCGTCCCCAAGCTGAGCGATCGAGGTCCGCAAGCGGTTTAGGTTCGACAGATCCAGGGTGTCAAAGTCGGCAATGCGTAGCTCGCCACACAGTCCTTCTTGGGCCAGCACCATCGCCGCTGAGTGACCGACCGACAGCCCGACGACGCCGACACGCTTTTGGCGAAGAACCGTCTGTTCCGCGAGCGTGATCTTGTCTCGGTTGCGATTGGTGCGCACGGCAAAGTAGCGGTGCGGGGGCAGCAGATGCGTGAGCACGCGACGCCAGGGCAGATAGCACCAGTAGCCATAGCTCGCATAGGGCGCGGGTTCCCCCTGGACTTCGGCAGTGAGCAGCGCTTGGGCCATGGCACTGCCCGCAGGCTCGGTGGGTAGCTCAATCCGAACCCACTCGGCCAGCTGTCGCGATAAGGTGTCGCGCAGCGTGATACCTTTGTCCGCTGCCAGCTGTTCAAGCCGCTCTCGCTCGCCTGCGGCCAACTGAAACAGCACGGGGACAAACGCCGTTGCGTCCTGTTGCCAATCGCGAGCCACGAAGTCTTGTAACGTCACAGCAAGCCCTCCGCTTCATGCCTGAATCCGGTGTTCATGGAACGTCTCACAACACCTATTGCAGAACCCGTTTGCTGCATCGTCGAACTTTACGTACTTACGTACGATCTGGTGCTTTTCTTTGCAGTCGAGGTTTCTAATGACGGTTTTGTTAAGCGCTCTTAGTTTCGTATCTGGAGCTTGGGGTACAGCTTCTGCAATGAGCCAAATGTCTTGCGCTGCCAGGGTACGGTATCGCTGACGACGATCACCAGCTCGCGGCTGTCACTGCGCGCCTGCATCACCAAGCGTGATAGTCCCGTAATTCCCGAGCTATTCATAAATGTCAACTGCGCTACATCCAGGGTGTATGCCCCAAGCGTTGCCGCCAAGTGTTTCCGAATGGGGGCAAAGGCATGTTCATAGGCAGCCGGACTCGCCAAGCGAAGCACGCCGCTTAGCTTCGCGTAGGGTTCAGCATCTCGGCAGTCAATCGTGTACTCGGTTGTCTGGATTTTCATTGCTATGATCCTCGTTGCGTTCTGTCCCCTGATGCATCCGTTACCGAGAGGCTGTCGCTATGCATCGCCAATGCGCTTTTCAATTTCGTCTGTCGCCATCAGCAACCGAAAAACGATTTCGCATTTTCCATTATCAAGCGTAATGAGCTTTGCCCCCAGAGAAGCATTGTAATCTTTCTTCAGTGAAATCAGTCCTAATCCAGAAGCTGAAGAGTCGGTTGCTGCCGTATACTCCAGCTGTTGCACAAATAAATCTTCAATGTCTTCATTGTTGATGCGCGTTAGTTTTTGCACCAGAGATTGAGCATCATTCATGGTCGAAACATTGGTGGTTTCGATCTCTAGGAAGTCACCAGTGTGTCGCAATGTCAGCGATATCTTGGTGTGTTTGTCACATGAAAACTTGACTGCATTTTCCAATACTTCGTTCAGGACCGTGGATACGATATTGGTTGCCTCAGAGGTCTCTTCAAAGTTGTATGCTAAGAAGTGTGCCAAGAAGTCTGCAACCATGCCGCAGCGCTTCCAATGCGCCACCAGATCCAATGGCACGAAGCGCATCTTCAGCTCTGTGATAGAATCGTCAATACGGCTCTGCCATTCACCAACTAACTGGACCTGGCTCATCGCGGATCTCCTTTGCCGCTCTTTGTTTAATTTCCTGCAAAGAGAACTCTCCTGGCAGAGGCAGATTGTACCACTGTGGAGCAATATCAATTTCTGGAATAATCAATCGACTATCCATTGGGTCATCGGGGGAGCAGTATTTTTCATGCACTGCATAATGAGGAAATGGTTTCAAGATCCTGGTTTGAATGCGATTGGCTGAATACATTGATCGATAGATCGATTGTTTCGCGCAGACCAACAGGACATTGGGCTCACTGGAATCGATTTCGAGAAAGCTCCGACTGTGGGTTGCTGCATGGAAAAAGCGACCAATTCCTAGGCCATTGTAGTTGCCGCGAACAACCAGCTTTGTGTATTCTCGCTTTCTCTTTGCGCTGTAGCGATGAGACATATTGGCTTCGGTGATTTTTGTGTCAATCTCATCATCGGTAATTCCGCCATATGTAGCAACATATGTGCGGCGAATGTAGAGACCCGCAGCCGCTACCAATTTGCCATCTATCAGACCCATTACATAGCGGTCTGGATACGGCTCTATGGCCTGATCGAGGTCTGCAATGTCACTGGAAAATACGATATTGTAGGCGCTATTGTAAATTTCGGCAATAAAGTACTGGCACTGTAGGATCTCGCTCCGGCGGGTTGCAATCTTGATGAGCATGCGTTTGCTGTCATCAATGCGCTGAGGCTCGGGGCCGATAATCAGGCGATGCGCTCCGGTCATGCTGCGCTCTTTACCCGGGCGATCATGAAGGTTACGTCGTCGTGGAAGATTCCTCCGGTAAAGGACTCTAGCTCGCTGACCAGCTTCTTTTTGATGGTCTCGACCGGCTCGTGAGCGGCTGCGCTGATGAGCTGCACCACGCTGTCTTCCAGAAACAGGCCGCGCTGATAGTCACCGTGCGCCGCAGCCTCGCTGACGCCATCGGTGATCAGCACCACGAGATCATTGGGATGCAGTTCGATCTGTCCATCGCTGGTCAGGCTGGTATCGATGTCGCGCAGAAAGCCCAGGCCGCACGGTAGCTGCGTGACATGGACCGTCTCGATGGTTCGGCTGGCCGCGCGGTAGATAAAGATGTTGTCGTGGTAACCGGAAAAGACCGCTTTGCGCGGCCCCTGGCCCTGCTCTTCGCCTTCCACGCAGATCGACACGATGGTCATCTGCCTGTCCTCATTGAGCCGCTGTAAGTTGTCGAACAAGACCTCGTTGGCCAGCAGGTTCAGCTCGCGCGGCGAGATGTCTTTTCGGGTATGCAAGATGGCGCTGATGATGCTCTGTGCCATCAGCATGACCAGCCCCGAGCTAAGCCCGTGTCCAGTCACGTCACCCAGCAAAATCCAGGCGCGATTGCCCATGGTGATGATGTCGTAGTAGTCGCCTCCGACCTCGTCGGCTGGCTTCATGTAGCAGGCCAGCTCAAGCCCGGGAATGCTGGGGCTCTTGGGTAGGATCTGCGTCTGGATGTGCCGCGCGACATCCATCTCGGCTGCGACCCGGGCCTGGGTCTTTGTCAGCATCTCGATGATCACGGCGGGGGCGAAGACCGACATCATAAAGATGACAAGGATGCCGATGGTAAACGCCATCGCCAGCACCTGCGGCTTGTCGCGCAAGACGGCAAAGTCGAGCATGTGCAGGCTGTACAGGAGCGCGCTCAACAGAAACGCCCGCGCCGCAAACGTCAGCTCGCGCCAGCGCGTTGCCAGCACCTTGAGGCTGCCGAAAATGGTTGGAAAGGCGACACCCAGCGCGATCGGCGCGGCAACGGCGAAGAACGGCTGATGCAGAAAGTTCGCCACCGCACCCGCGCCAAGGCCCATCGCAAAGACGCCGTGGAACAGCGACCATGGGACGGTGATGTGGCTGATCTGTGCCAACAGCGCAGAGATCGATAGGCTCAGCAGATAGATCGACGAATAGCCCAGCGAGATCGCCAGGTTGCCCTGCTGAAACGGCGGCGCGCCCTGCAAGACGAAGCCCAACAGCGTCGTCAGCCAGATCAGAAACTGCATACGCGTCAGCGGATCGCGACGCTGATACCAGAGAGCCGCCGACAGAATGCTGTTAAAAAAGACAGCCCCAATATAAAGAGCGATCAGTGCCTGGATCTGCTGCATCCTGCTTCGTCCTCGTTTGTGCCCGCGCACCGAGGCACCGCGTACGACCACCCCATCGCACGCAATACTCGCGTCCCCCGCGTCCCCACGATGTTCCGCTGCTATCGTGCCACGATGGCGTAAGGCGAATCAACAGTGCCAAGAAACGCCGAGCGCCGCGCACCAGGTGGGGCTCTGCACGCAGAGGCAGTGCGGCAGCCGGGGTCTGCGGTGGATGTGCGCAGCGATGATCGGTGCAGCGTGCTTTTGATGCTGCCCTGCGAGACTTTTTCCGTCCCTCATGCGGTCCGAAAAAGTCGCTCCGGTCGCCCTCACGCTCAGTCTCAGTCCGTTGGTTTCGGAGTGGACTCAGGTTAGGGCTGCTTGCGATTCGGGCTATGGTGGCTTGCGATTCGGGGGATGTGTTCGGACGACGCTGGTTCGATCTCGAGCACGCAGGAAAGAAAGATTGCAAACGGAAAGGAAAGTCGAGTTTCAGAAAGGGAGGGAGGGGCGCTCCTTGGGAACCATCAGCAGCAGACATGTTGACGATCTGCCCCAAAGTGAGGAGGAGACGCCCGAGGCGAGGTTGGTGCGTACTCATGGGATCGTGGTGGGATCCCCATGGGATCGTTCCCTCTACGTGCGTTGTGCTATACCGTCGGGAAATGAGCCATCCATCATGTAGTGGTAGTCGTCAGCTCGCTTCTGAAAAGCGGAACAATTTCCAGCATTTCCGTCGGTGTGTGTGCATCACACATGGCGGGTTCCATTGTGTCCAGACGAGCATGTTGGCTCTGTCTTGGGATCGCCATGGGATCG
>JAEUKB010000008.1 GCA_016794365.1 Myxococcales bacterium | reverse complement strand
TGCGAGTCCTGGCCGGACATCTTTCCCGCCGGACATCACATCTTTGCAGAGCTTCACCAGCTTGATTCCCATCATCGCGCAGTAGCTCTCAATCGCACTCTGTTGCGCGTCCAGAGACAGTCCATCCGCCGCTTGCATGTCTGTAGAAACGCGGATGTAACCAACCGCTCTGCGCTGCGTTCCTTCCACTCCGTAAGGTCGTTGGGAGTCTCTGCTCGGGACTCCCAAGTGGACTCTGTTCGCACTCCTCATGACAGCTCCTTCCGTCGCCAACTGTGCGCGTGAGGAGCCAATTGATAATTAGATTATGCGTCCGTAAACCGGACTTATTACACGGCGCATGAACGTACAGCGTAGTACAAGTGGAGCCAAGGTGGCGGTGGGATATGTTCGGGTGAGTACGCAGGAGCAGGTGAGTGAGGGTGTCAGCCTCGACGCACAACGCGATAGGCTGCGCGCGTTTTGCAAACACAACAGCATAAAACTCATCGACATAAAAGCAGATGAGGGGCTCTCTGGGGGGACTCTGGAGCGGCCCGGACTGCAAGCGGCGCTCGCGATGCTGCGTCGAGGGACTGTGAATACGCTGATCGTGGTGAAGCTGGACAGGTTGTCGCGGTCGCTGCGCGATGTCTGTGCGCTCGTCGAGGATTACTTTGGGAACGAGCGCTATCACCTCCTGTCGCTGTGCGGAATGGCGAACACCCACAGCGCAGCGGGACGGATGATGCTGATGAACCTAGCGAACTACGCGCAGTTTGAACGCGAGATGATCTCGGAACGGACGCGCGATGCGCTGCGACACATGAAGTCGCAAGGCGTGCGTTTGGGTCCAGCGCCTTACGGATATGCGCTCAGCGACGAAACGGATGCGCACGGACGGAGACTCCTACAGCCGATTCCTAACGAACAGGAAGTGGTGCAGCGGATCAAGAATCTGCGAAAAGAGGGGAACTCCTTTGTGGAAATTGCGGGACTCCTAAACGCGGAAGGAATCCCTGCGCGGCGAAACGGAGTGTGGCGAGCGAACCGCGTGTGGATCATTTTGCAGCGCGAAGGAATGCACATTGCGCGGCGAAACAGACCGCACATTCCGCGCCGTTATGATCCTGAAGCGGCGACGGAGATTGCGCAGAAACTGCGGATGGAAGGAGTGAGTCTTGCGCAGATTGGGAAGCGCCTGTGGAAAGAAAGACTGACTCCGCAGCGTGGTGGAAAATGGCATCCGGCGCAGGTCGCGAAGCTCTTGGAACAGAACACAGACAGACAGTCCGCAGCGCGTCGCGCGTGTGAATTGCGAGCAGAAGGAATGACGTTGAAGGAGATAGGAGTGCGGCTCACGATGGAAGGATTTTCGAGGGAAGATGGTCGGGTTTGGTATCCGTCGCTGGTGCGGACGCTGATTCTGAGTCAGTCGGACGCGGCGACCGAGGGAATGTCCCCCTGAAGCCGAACTGGCCCTACGCTATGGAGTCGGAGCAGGAGGGGAGTCCGCGCGTCGCCGCCGAGTATCGGGCAAATCAGGACTGCCCAGACCGAAAGCCAACCAGCAGACGGAGACATGCAGCGCTTTGGCCAACTGCTCAACCTTCGCGATGCTTGGGACGGTGCGCCCGGTTTCGGTCATCTGCACAAAGTTGTCTGAAGTGGCCGATAGCGCTCCCAACTGGCGACGGGAAAGCTGGCGCTTCTGCCGATACTCCAAGAGTCGCGCGGGGAGCCCTGCATGAAGCGGATGCAGCGTCGGCTCACAAGGGAAGTCGATTCCGTAGGCCAAAAGACAGGGCGAAACGCCAAGCGCCTGGGCCAGCTTTTCGACGGTGTCGAGGTGGGGGACTCGCTCGCCGCTTTCCAAGTCTCCACAGGTGTTATGTGCCATGCCGCTCGCCAGCGAAAGCGCCGCGCCGCTGAGGTTCGCGCTTTTGCGCGCGCGGGCAAGTCGCTTGGCGAATCCAAGATGCAGGGGGTTTTGCCGACCACGAACCACAGAACCCGGTATCACGCCGCGTCGCAGACTTCTATTTGGTACGGAATATCGACTGTTATCGAAGATTTTTCTAGCAACTCCATTGTTCTTTGGCTAAGAGGTGGCTGGGCATTACCAAGCCCAAGAACAAAAAAGGCCCCCGGCCAAAACCGGGAGCCCATCGCCGCGTCAGACCCACGCCCTGGAAAGCACGGTCCGACGCGAACGGGAGGACTTTATGTGCTGTCACATCCGTAGTGCAAGTGTGTCTCGTCGTCGTCGAATCAAGGTTCGTCCGGCTCCGACGCTACCGCCGCTCGCGATGCTCGACCTAAGCAAACCGGGAGAGCGCGCGGCACACGAGTTTCTGCTGCGTGCGACGAATCCGAAGGACAAGATGTGGACGATTCTGGATGTGCGGCGGCACGGGGACGTGCTGCTGTGCGTCGTGCGGTGGGCGCATCCCGAGACGAAGCGCAAGCCATATGCGCTGGCAGAGGTGAGCTTGACGGAGGCGGCGGTGCGGTGGCGGGACTATGCAACTGTCGAGGTTGCACGGTCAAAGATTGAGGCACGATGCGCAGAGATGGCGACACAAGGGAGGAGCAGGACCTCCTAGGTTCTCACGATCCCTGAGAGACAGAGACAATCTTCGCATCGGTGGCACTGCTGAGGTGCCGCCCACGAAGCCGAACCCCACCGTGCCCGGCGCCCATCTTGCCCCATCGCCCAAGAATGCCATCAGGTCCACCGAAACAGCCTTGACCAGGGGCCCACCGCCGTCGTATCCAACATATCGAAACGGACTAAGAAGGCTCGGCAGGTTCATTTACCGCAGTGGGAGAACCAAATGTCACAGGCGGATTTCTGTAGCTTATTCGAAGCCCCCCTTCAGAAGCAGTTAGAGTTGATGACGGAAGATAGCCGAACTTCGCTAAGAGCGAAGCTCGATGCCATCGATCCGATAATATTATATCGCAAGCTAGCAGAGGGCGCACGTAGTGCGGAGTCTGCTTATTCGTCACATATCTCCGGTGAAACTCATGGGTTAATTGACGCTTGTTTGGCAAAGGCTAAGCAAGAGTGTGAACAAGTCAAGCCACACTGGGCGCAGCTAGATTACTACGATCGAAATGGCGTTTGGGAGGGTATAAACGCAGCATATAGTGGTGACGAAACCCAAGTTGGGGTGGCGGTGGGGAGTTTTCTCTTTGGTGGAATCGGGGCAGTCCTCGGTGGGGCACTCGGTGGATGGATGGCTGGAAATCGTGTGGATGAAAACTTTCAAAAAGGATTACAGGACTATGTCAATTGGTTAACGCATTGGGGTGATGAGCTAGACGCTGAGCTACGTAGCCGCATCCTTCCATCTTTCCAGCGTGATCTAGCAAGCTCGCGTCCCTCTGTTTCAGTTCGTCGTCAACAGCCATCAGTAAAACAATCCAGCGGTAATAAGGGTAGTGCCTTTCGTCGAGTATTTGCCGGATTCTTGCTGATAGCCGGACTTTCAGTGGTAGGGTGGCACTACTATGAAAATCAGGAGGCGCAGACGCAGGCAGCAAGCGACCAGACAACGGAACAAATATCATCTCTTGCTTCCTTACAAGGAAAATGGATTAGTGATACTAGTCGCGGTTACGATGCAGTCCTCGTCGGAGACACCCTAGAGTTTAGGGTACATAGCTCACTAGATCCGCAACGAGACGGCTATCAGAGTGGTGAGATGCACTTCCGTTTACGTGTTGACAATGGGAAGGATTCAGGGTTTACGGTTGAGCAAAAAGCTCGCCCAGTTTTGCCTCCCTCTTTGAAATACAGCAAGGAGAGTCAGGATTCGTGCCAAGAGCTTATGGCCAATGTGGAAGAGCATTCATTGCGCGCACATTTGGCCAAGGACCGACTAAGCGTAGATATGGCCAAGGTCCTAGCAACATCTGAAAGTCTTGATGTTAGACGTGGTCAAGTCTTGAGTTGTAAGAGTTTGCAGCAGGCCAAGATCTCTAGAATTCAGATCGCACTAATTCGTTTGCCTCCGGGAACGGAGTTCCCAGCCGTGGAAAAATTGGTGCCGCCCCGCAAGCTGGCTTCCAGAAGTACAATTGTGCCCACGATTGAAAGTACCGTCGTGAACGCTACTGCGCATCCCTCGACGGCGACAGATCGCGTGCCGAAGGAATCATCGCCTGTACGCCAGACCGATCCATTGGAGCACTCTGCACAAGTACAGGGGATTGGAGTCAAGGAGTAATGGTCTAGTAGACGACCTCTTCTCAACCGATGATCGTGTCAGACGGCAGAATAGGTGCTCTTCTCTCAGGGAAGCTCGCGCACACAATCTGCCACGATCTAGTGAGGCGGAGTCTTGGCAGCATCCGTTCCCGGTAAACTTCTGAATGACAACGAGTCACATCGCCTGTCCTCATTTGGAGGACCTAGACGAAACCGGGGGCGTTGCGGCTCCAAGCTCCGTCCCATCCCGCAGTCTTTCCAAATACCGATGATACGCGAAGGAACGGTCGCGCTTTTTGCCGGTCGATTCCTGAAGTATGTCTGCTTCGCTCAACGCCTCGATGGCTCTGGTCGCAGTGGGCTTGCTTGTCTGTAGGAGTCTCATCGTCGTCGCTACGCTGACAATCGGATGTCGTGGGAGTGCTTCAAACAAACGGATTGCAGCGACCGAAGCGGATTCATGCGAAAGGACTCGCTCGCGGTCATTCGCAACCAGCGCAAACAGATCCCGTGCAGAGTTCGTTGCTTCTTCAGAAATGGTGGCCACTCCATCGAGAAAGAAGTCGAGCCAGGGTTCCCACTCGCCTTCCTTCCGCACCGCGTTTAGGAGTCGATAGTATTCGGTCCGATGACGCTTCAGGAATAGACTCAGGTAGAGCAGAGGCTTGGTGAGTAGCTTCCAGTGTTCGAGTAGGAGTGTCACAAGGAGTCGTCCGATGCGCCCGTTTCCGTCGAGATAAGGGTGAATCGTCTCGAACTGAACGTGAAGGAGTCCTGCTCGGACAAGCGGAGGCAGGCCATCATCATGATGTATGTACTTCTCGAACGAGCTGAGTAGATCGGGAAGCAGCGACGGCGGTGGCGGTACATACATCGCATTCCCAGGGCGACTCCCTCCGATCCAATTTTGACTCCAGCGGATCTCTCCAGGCTGCTTGATTGCGCCGCGTACACCACGCATCAGGTGCTTGTGCGTCTCGTTGAGTAAGCGTAGCGACAGCGGTAGTCCATGCGGGTTTGCAATCTGCGCGCGCGCAAAGCTCAGCGCATCAAGGTAGTTGCAGACCTCTTCGATATCCGCGTTCGGCGGTGGCGACTCCTCCGACTCGAAGGTCAGAAGATCCACCAGCGTCGCTTGCGTGCCCTCAATCTGCGACGACAGCACGGCCTCCTTGCGCACAAACGCATAGATGAACCAGTCAAGGGACGGCACCATCTCGCCCGCCAAGTCGAGCCGACGCAGCGCATCCTCGGCGCGATGAAGCCGTTTCAGCAGCGCGCCATCGAGTGTGAGCGGTGGATTCTGCGGTGGCAGCGGTTCGGGGACAAACGCAGCGACCTCCTCCCCTCCGAAATGGGTTCGCTCATACCTGCCGGTCTGCCGCTGCATCAATCTGCTCCTCGCAAGGCACGAATGTGTGCCTACGCGCCGCAGCAAAGAACGAAATCGTTCCTTGGGTCAAGCATTGGTAACGATTTCGTACCTAACCGTCGCTGATACTTGCGCTACTTTATCATTTGAGGGTCCTTACTCGCGCGTGATACGATGTTGTCGGCTCCCGACTCACCTTCAACCCTGAGCAGTAGCCCAGACAACACCAAGAGCGAACGATGGGACTCTACGAAGATCTCCGCAACCTCGCAGAACAGATCAAGAAACGGCAGGCTCACGTCAAAGGGGAGGAAGCGACCAAGCAGGCGCTCGTGCTTCCCTTCCTTCAGGTGCTTGGCTTCGATATCTACGATCCAACTGAGGTGAAACCGGAATACATCGCTGACTTCGCGAAAAAGAAGTCGAGTGGACAGTTTGAGAAGATCGACTACGCGATCACACTCAAGGGGGAGCCTGCCATTTTCGTCGAGTGCAAAGCAGTAGATGTTGCCGTCGAAGATCACGATGGTCAGCTCGCTCGCTACTTCAACTCGACGCCATCTGTGAAGCTCGGTGTGCTGACCAATGGGATTCAGTACCGCTTCTTCACGGACCTACGGAATCAGAACCTCATGGACGCGACTCCGTTTCTGGAGTTCAACATCCTGCGAGTGACGGAGCGGGAAGCGGATTTGCTTCGTCCGTTCACGAAGGAGAGTTTCAATTCTGCGATCATCCAGCGTCACGCAGAAGAGATCATCTCGCTCGAAAAAGTCACCGCACTGATCAATGAACTGCTCCGGAATCCGTCGGAGAACTTTATCCGATTTGTCCTGAGCGAGCTTGAGTTAGTCGGAGGCCGAGTGACGGCGAATGTAGTCAGTCGCTTCGAGCCCATCGTCAAGAAGTCCATCCAGACCGCGCTGCTGGGAATGATGACGAAGTCGATTCAACAAGAGATCGCGCCGACTCAGATCCCAACAGGCGGCCCAAGCGCTGAGCCAACTACGGTTGTCCGTGCAAGCGCAGAGAAGGTCACAGCAGTTCCCGCGACAGAGAGCGCAGCCAAGGCCCAAGCACCCGTCAAGACCGCGCCACTGACGCAGAATGATAGCGATGGCGTGACCGCAGCTGGTGCAGAAACAACAAAAGAGGAACTCGAGATCTTCGGAGTGGTCAAACGGCTCTGCTCCGAATCACCGCTGCAAGTTCCCATTCGCTACAAAGACGGGACGAACTTCTTTGCGATCAATCTGGGAACGACGCGAAGCTGGTTTCTGCGGCTGTTCGCCGGGAGTCGTCGTAAGTCGTTCGTCGCCAGACTGCCAGTGGCACAGGTTGAGCCGCTGGTGAGCGGATTTCAGGTGGAAGCGGTTCCAGAGAACCCAGACAAGACGCGGATCTACTCACGAATCTACTTCTCATCGACAAGTGATGTCGAACGACTTCGGCCACTCATCCTTAAGCTGTACGAAGAAGCGGTCCGCCGCCAGCAGTCGGGCCAGGGCGATGGCGACGATGGTGCGGAGTAGGGAAGACTCCCTTCCCTATCGCTCAAGCCCACTCCGTTTCCGTTCCAATTCGCGCTTCTGCGCGCCACTGAGTTTGCACAGAAACTCTTCATCGGATAGCGGCAGTCTCTTGCCAAACCCGCTGCTACTGCGCGACATGACTCCAGTAGACCGTTCGGATTCATACTGTTGCCGAGCCAGTCTCGCGGCCCAGATGGCCATTGGGAATAGCAGAAACCCTCGTCGCTGAATGCGAATCGGTGGCACTTGTCCACGCTGCTCGAAGGCATCCGCCAAGTCTTGCTCTGCGCAGATTTCATCGCACTTGCAATCAACCAGCGGATCGCGCAGCGGATCGTAGCCAGCTTGGAGCGCGGTTCCCAAGTCCGCTAACCAGCGCCCCTCATCGCGCGTCAGTCCTTTGGCAAGGACTTCGACAGCGCGCTGAACAACCGTCGCTGGTGCGGCCTTCCGTTCATTCTTCTCTGCTTCAAGCACACGAATCCGATCAGCCTGCGAGGACACGATTCCTTCCAGTTCGGTTATGCGATTCTGTGCGTTCTGAAGCTTCTCTGTGACTTCGGAAAGCTGTCTGCGGAGGCTCTCTGTTTCGGCTTCGTGTGCGACGGTATTCGGATTCAGATCGTGCTTTTGCTCGGTACTCTCTTCTTCGCGCAGTGATTGACCGATTCCTACGATCTGCGCTTGCAGATCGGCCAGTGCAGACAGCGCTTTGTGAAGCAGCGGCTGCCGCACATCCTTCCGTTTGGGAGTCCTTTGGGAGTCCGGCTGGGTCCGATTCTGTCTGCGCACTCTGTAGGCCAACACACGACAGCTCTCTGCGCAGTATGTTCGGTCGATGCGCGCTCGCTTTCCGCCTTCGGTTTTGAGTTCGGTGCCGCAGTGCAGACAGTGCGTGGTCCGAAGCTTGCGCATCGCCATCGTAAAGCCCCCAAGGAGTGTCCACTGGCGACGATAACATAGACCCGATCAAGACGCACACAGTTCATGAATCAGGAGTCTTTTCGGGGTAGATCCAGCGTGTGTTCGGAGTGTGTTCGGAGTATGTTCGGAGTGCGTACAGAGTGTGTTCGGAGTGCGTACAGAGTGTGTCTGTTCACGCTGTAGGAATCCCATCTTCGCGGTCCGAGATGTGGACTCAGATCGGGGCGCAAGGAGTCCAAGGTGGGAATGCAAGAGGACCGAAACAGCGTGTTGAGCGAGCGAGCAGAGACCCTTTGAAAGGGAATGAGGGATGTCGATCTCGGCAACGTACACCGTAGAATCATCGACAAGCTCTGCCGAAGTGAGAAGTACAGCGACGGAAAATTAGATCCGTTCCGAACCGATCTGAGCGCTTGTTGATTCGTCTATGTTGGCCGCAGCTGTAGATTCGCTTCCGCTGTTTGTCACATCGTTCAGTTCGTCGGTATTTGCCCCATGGATCGGTTCCAAACCGTTCCTGTTCGTCGCTGGCGGTGAATCGATCGCGGTCGTCTTCACTTCGGCTGATCCATCCGTCTGAATCACTGCCAGGTTTGCAACCTGCGTCAGCGTCGGTAACTGCGTCTGCGCGGTCGGCTGTAGCGGAGTCAGCTCCATTAGCCAGCGGCTTCCGTCGGGAAACGAAACCACCACAGACGCTTTGTTTGTGCCTTTCGGCAGAGGTTCTGTCGCGACCTGCTCTTTCCTCGCCAAAAACGCCTCTTTGCGACAGCGAGGGTTTCGGCAATAGATCGCGTCTCTCCGCTTGCTAACGACCTTCCGACCACAGACCGGGCACTTCTTCATAAGTCGAGTCTATCACGAATTGTTCTGCTCAACTTGGATCTGTTCGCAGAACCGATCTGCGTGAAGTCATCAGCTCAATCATGATGGGAATCAATCAGCTCATTTCTGGGCAAAAAATCCGCAATCCATTGAGAGGTATTCAGCTCAACTAAAAATCGATCATTTTCGTCTGAAATGGGAAGAGTTGTTCTCGTGAAATTACTGAAAAATAATTTGGAATAGAGAAATTTATTTCTCAATAAAAATCTTTAAACAAAATGAGGTCGAAAAGTTACGAGATCATCGCTTCCCGGTTCGTCGCGATAAGCTGTTTAGTTGTGCTAAAATGGAATATTGATCGAGATCGCTCATCGCGATAAAAAGGCGGATCGTTTGCGAGACGTTCATTTTTGTAAAACGTGTGATTTTCGCCTACCTTTTTGTGTTCGTACAGACCGCACATTTTGCGGTAAGCGCTGTCGCGTGTGGTGGTATCGACATCCGGGGGTGAAGCGGCTCGATTTTTCTCCCGGTGAGGACATTCCATCGCGACGGCGGCGCGGTCAGCCGAAGACGCTGGCGGAAGCGCTGATGCGATTGGAGTCGGAACGAACGCGAGCCGATGAAGCTGAGGCGGCGGCGAAGCAAGCGCAGACGAGCGAAGGAGTGCTGCGGAATCAACTTGCGACGCTGCGCGACGAGCTGTCCGAGGAACGGAAACAGAATGCGACGCTGCGCGACGAGCTGGACGATGTTCGCGAGCAATTTGTGATGCTGCGCGCGGAGCTGGAAGATGAACGACGGAAGCACGCCGAGACGGAATTACAGTGCAGGAAGGAAGAGAGTCGTGCTGACGAGATGGCGTCGAGATACAGCAGTCTCTCGGATGACCTAGAGAGAGCCGAAGCGTACTCGACGGAATTGGAAGAAGAGATCGAGCGGATGCGAGGGCAGACCGAGGACGTTCGCTTCGACTTGGAAGTGAAAATCGACCGGCTTCGTCGGGAATCCGAAGAACATAGGCAGTCAAAAGAGCGTGTCATCAAAGAGCACGAGGGGCTGAATCGGAAGTACGAGGAACTGAGTGTTCGCTACGAAGAGAGTGAGAGGGCGCTCAAGACTCGCGACGGTGAGCTGACCAAACAGAGACAGCGTTTCACAGCGTCGGAGCAGGCGCATCAAGAAATCCACGCGACAGCGGACTCGGTGGTACGGAGTCTTGTGGAGGAACGGAATCGGCGCATCACCGCCGAGCGTCACGTCGAGCAGCTTCGCCAGGAACTGCGGCGAGTCATCATGATGCCGCCGTCTCTGCTTGGGGAAGCGCAGCAACTCACACTGCTCGATTTGCACGACAACTTGCTCTTAACAGAGCTTCAGGAAGTCAAACATCATCGCGACTTTGCCGTCGAGGAACAGCAGCGATTGGCTGCGCGACTCCTGCAACTGATGTCGCCGGGAAGATATCTCGAACACGCGGCGGCGGCGGGCTACGACATCACAACAGACCCTCTGATCAAGCGGATGCAGCAGTCCGTGCTGATTGAGGGGCAGCTTGCGCAGTGGCAGCGGGCGACGGGAAAGAGGCAGCGGGCGAGGACTTTCGATATGGAACAGAGCCTTGTGGAACAGGCGTACGCAGCGGCCATCAAGGAGCGCTGGAAGCACATCGATCATCCGCACAAGTCGTTTCGGAAGACTCCCTACTGGCGCGCGACCGGAATCCTGCTCGACGAAGAGAGCGAGCGTCACCTGCTGAAAGTTACCGAAGACAGAATCGCCACCATGCAGCAAAAGATTGGAGTAGGAATGCGATAGGAATCGATCCACGAACTGAGCTGTGGCTCTCTGGGAAACAGTCTCAGAAGGAAGTGCGCGAATGAAGAGAAGAGAGCCCGAAGGGAGTCCGAAGGGAGTCCGAAGGGAGTCCGAAGAGAGTCTGAATGGAGTCCGAAAAGAGTCCGAAGGGAGTCCGAAGGGAGTCCGAAGGGAGTCCGAAAAGGTTCAATATCAACATAGTCAGAGCCTCTTCCATCCACATAACGAACATCCTTCTTGGCGAGCCGAACCGAAGAAAGTGGGCAACCACCGCCAATGTGGTCAGCGCCCGACGGGCCAGCATCAGGAAAACCAGTCAGTGACCGAACCACTATCCAAACGGCTGCCCGCTCTACCGATCCGGTGAGCCCCCAAACCTAAAAAACAGCACTTTTACACTCCACTGGATTAAGAGTGCTCGACGGCACGAAAAAAATGCTTGAAATGTCCCTGTCCAGAACTTTTTCATCTTAGACGGAAAAGTCCTTAGCCAGTGCTAAGAAATGGTGAAATTTGCCTTAAAAAGTCCGCATGTAGGCGCACGTTTTGTCGGGCTCTGTCCAATCGGGTGGGATGCGGTGATCGTGTACGCTGCGGAGGGTTTGCGCGGAGGGTTAGGAATCGATCCTGAGAAGCGGAAACAGAGTCCTTGGGAGTGGTTTCTGTCTGTTGGGAATCGGACTCCTAAGTGCATGAAAGGAGTCGAATAGGAATCGAATAGGAGTCGAATAGGAATCAGAAGTGAGGCCTTCCATTTAGTCAATTCAGCGACGGAAAACTAATTTTGACGTACCTACGTTCCGATCTTTTGCTGCATGGTCGCGATGCGCTCGGTATGGACCTTGAGTAGGTGCTGCTCGCTCTCTGCATCGAGCAGGATTCCCGTCGCGAGCCAGTAGGGAGTCCGCCGAAATTACTGATGCGGATGGTCGATGTGCTTCCATCGTTCCTTAATCGCCGCTGCGTAGGCCTGCTCGACGAGGGTTTGCTCGGCATCGAACGCGCGCGCCCGCTGCCGCTTTCCCGTCGCCCGCTGCCACTGCGCAAGCTGACTCTCGACGAGCACCGACTGCTGCATCAGCTAGATGAGCGGGTCCGTCGAGATATCGTATCCCGCCGCCGCCGCGTGTTCGAGGTATCGTCCCGGTGACATCAGGTGCAGAAGTCGCGCCGCGAGCCGTCGCTGCTCCTCGACGGCCACATCACGATGATGTCGCACCGCCTGAAGCTCCGTCGCCAGAATGCTGTTGTGCGATTGTAGCATCGTCAGCCGCTGCACCTCCCCGAGCAGCGACGGAGGCGTCGTCAGTGTCTGCCAGAGCTTCTGCTGAAGCTGCTCGACGTGATGCTCGGCGGTGAGGCGACGATTCCGTTCTTCGATCAGACTCCGCACCACCGAGTCCGCTGCCTCGTGAATTTCCCGATGCGCTCGCTCTGACGCCACAAAATTCCGTCGCTGCTGCGTTAGATCTTCGTTGCGCAGCTTCAGGGTTCGCTCGCTCTCGTCGAGCCTGCCTCTCAGCTCGTCGAAGCGCCGAATCAGTCCATCGTGCTCCCTGACGACGCGCTCTTTCGCTTGCCGATGCTCCTCCGACTCTCGACGCAGCCCATCGAGCTTCAGCTCCAAGTCGAAGCGAACGTCCTCGGTCTTCCCTCGCAGACGCTCGATCTCTTCTTCCAGCTCCGTCGAATACGCTTCCGCTCGCTCTCGGTCCGCGTCGAGGCTGTGGTATCGCATCTCCATCCGATCAGCGCGGTTCTCTTCCTTCCGACACTGACGCTCCGTCTCGACGAGCTTCCGTCGCTCCTCCTCAAGCTCATCGCGCAGCGTCGTAAGATTGGTACGCGCTTCGGATAGCTCGTCGCGCAGCGTCGCAACCTTCGCGCGTTCATCTGTCAGCTCATCGCACAGCGTCGAAAGATTGCTGCGCTCCGCTGACAGCTCGTCGCGCAGCGTCGCAAGCTGGTTCCGGAGCATTCCTTCCGCCGTCTGCGCACGCTTCGCCGCAGCCTCGCTCTCATCGGCCCGCGCTCGTTCCGCCGCA
>JAEUKB010000079.1 GCA_016794365.1 Myxococcales bacterium | reverse complement strand
CCGCATGGCCAAATTCCTGCTCCGCCCACTTGTCCACTGCATGCTCGCTCTGCATGCCGGAACACCTCAGCACCACAAGTTCCTCTCAGCAAGCAACCTCAACCATCCCTCCCTCGGGATAATTGTGACTAATGGTGAGGTCACTCCCGGAGGGGGGGATGTTGCAGCCGACCCCCTGCGAGGTCATTCCCGTAAGGGGGGATGTTGCAAACGGAGGGGGGGATGTTGCAGCCGGAGGGGGGGATGTTGCAAACGGAGGGGGGGATGTTGCAAACGGAGGGGAGGATGTTGCAAACGGAGGGGGGGATGTTGCAGCCGACGTTCAGCAGTAGCCGACGCGGACTTCCCAGGTTCCGGTGCGGAGGGCTTCGGCAATGACGCGGTAGCCGTCGTCTTCCGTGGAAACCGAGCAGACCCGCTCGCCCTCGGCGCTGCCCATCGACACCCAGGTCCAGCCCGCTGCGGCCAGATAGACTTCATCGTGGTCCGACAGCGTCACGCCGTGCTGCTCGCGCAGGGATTGCCAGAACGCTTCAGGAATCGCCTTCGCCCGGCCCAGGTCCATCGCGCCCGGCCCTACGTGACCCGCGACCGGCTCGTCGTCATCCCCGTAGCCGCTAAAGGTCACAAGCCCAATCAACAGCGGTGTATAGCGGACATCATCGGGCCAGTTGATTGTGGTTCCGCAGTAGACCAGCCCCAGCGGCAGAGACAGCTTGGCGGCCCAGTCATCCACGGCCTCGGCCAGCGCTTCGATCGGCTCGGACGTGTCGTATTCCGTTTGCACCACCCGTCCGATCACCACCAGCCCTTCGTTTTCCATTTCGTTCAGTCGTGAGCTCATGGACGCGGAGCATAAAGACCTGGCCGCGCGGGCACCATCAAAACCCACGCTGTGCGCGGGCCCGCCACCGCGCGCTGCTTAGGCCTTGTGTGGATCAGGCTTCGCACGAGAAGCGGATGGATCGCCCGCTGACCCGCGCGCCTCGTGCGGGAGCAGTCCAAAGACCCAGTCGTCTTGCCAGGTGCCGTGCAGGAAGAAGCTCTGTCGCAGCGTGCCTTCGTGCAGGAAACCGGCCCGTTCCAGCACCGCTTTGGACGCCACATTTCCGGCGGTGACCACGGCGCTGAGCTTGCGAAATCCGGCGGTGACAAACGCGAACTGACACAGCGCGCGCAGCGACTCCAGGCCGTAGCCTTGGCGAACGTGATCGCTTGCGAGCAGGAACCCGACCTCTGCGAGGCCATCGCCGCGATCGACAAGTCCTGTGACGCCCACCGCAGCGGCGGTGGTCTTTTGGCGCATCACCAGACAGAGCCAGTGCTTGCTGCCGACCGTCCAGCGGGGCAGCCGTGAATCGAAGGCGGCGCGGATCGTCGCGTCGTCGCACGAATCGGACACGTAGCGCATCACCAGCGGATCCCGCTGGAGCGACAGGAAAAACGGCCAGTCTGCTTCTTCAAGCAGCGCGTAGGTCAGTCGTTCGGAAGTCAGCATGGCTCACACACCCGTTCCTCCGTTTTCACGCCCAAGGCACTGCGCTGTCACGGGCAATCCGCCCGGCTTGGTTGTGCTTTGTTTCTCCGCAAAGCGCTGTACGCTTTGCAACACGTCAAAACGGCATGAGGGAGACTCGCATATGAACAGGTCCAGGGTATCGCGGCTGTGGGTCCGGGGAGGTGCGCTCGGCCTGCTGGGCGCTGTGTGTACGCTGCAAGTGAGCGCAGCCCAGCCAGCCAAGCCCCCTGCGAGCGCAGAAGCGGCACAAGTCGGACAGCGCACGGACGCGCCAGAGCAGGCAGAGCTGATGACGCTGGAGCGGGCCAAGGACTACCGAGGCATGGCGCGGGTGCTGGAGCGACTCGTGGCGGGTCGGCCGACCGAGGTGAAGCTTCTTTCGGAGTGGGCCTGGGCGCTGGTTCGGGCGGGGGATGGCGCGGCAGCCAAGCAGGTGGCGCTGCGGACGCTCCCCCTTGTGACAGACTCTACGCGGGAGCGAGCGGTTCGTTACAACCTGGGACGGGCCCACGAGCTGCTCGGTGAGCGTGAGGCTGCGGTGGCCGCGTATCGAGGCGCGCTGTACCTGCCGCTTCCCGAAGGACTGCTGCGTGACTCGATCGATCAGCAGCTTCCCTCGGAAGAGCAGCTGGGCGAGATCGCCAGCTCACTGCGACGCCTGGGGGCCTTCCCGCTGCTTCCACTTGCGAAGAAGCTCGACCCGGACACTGGCCAAGAGGGATCCTGTCAGACAGCGGCGCAGGCGAAGCTGGCGGCTCCTTTTGTGAATGTGAAGCTCTGCTCTTCTGACAGTGACGCGCTCTCGCTGATCGTTGCGACCACGAACGGAACCTATCGCAACGCGCAGTACTTCGATCTAAACCGAGGCGCTCGCGACGATCACACGGTATCGCGGGTAGAAGTCCAGCAGGGACGGCTGCTTGTGCAGACACACCTGCGGCGGGGTCGCTGGTACAGCCTTGAACAAGAGTATCTGTCGATCTGTGCGGCAGTCCCTGACGGGGTGTCTTGCGTGGGCCCGATCGAGCTGTCGCGATCGAATCAGACATATGGCGGCAGCAAACAGACAGGACTGACCGAAGGGGCCAAGGTGCAGGCGTTCGACTATCGCGGCAAGCTGCTTCCCGGTGATGTGGTCGAGTTCACTGCGGTAAAACCCCGTCGAAGCGTCGATCTCTCTGGCCAGGCTAGGCTCACGTTTCTCTAATCCGCTTACGGGGAAGCGACCGCGCTCATCGATTGGCGTGGGGACCAGGCGGCTTCCCTCCCAGGATGTGTGAGCCTATCGGTGCGATCGCCCAGACCCGCGATGACGCTTTCTCAGCCTGCGTCTTTCCCCATCGCCCGTGCCAGCGCAGGCCGCGCATTGCAGCGAGCCAGATACTCATCGACGATGGCATCCGCCGGTAGCATGTTGCGGCTCCACTGTCCCATGCTCGCGATCAGGATGTCGGCCCCCGAGAACTTCTCGCCGAGCACATAGGGCCCCGCCTGGAGCGCCCCCAAGATCCGCTTGTCCACCGCCGCCCGCGTCGTGAAGGTGCGCTGTAGCGCTGGATTGGCACCCAGACCGGCGAACTCCGCCGTGATCGTCGGCTCGATCACTCCCGCGTAATAGGCGAGCCAGGTCAGATACGGACCGCGCAGCCGATCGCCCTGCTTGGGCCCCAGGCCCGCGTCGGGGAACAGATCTGTAAGGTAGAGGATGATGGCGGCGGACTCGGTGATGAGCACACCGTCGTGAACCAGCGCCGGAACTTTTTTGTCGGGGTGCGGGTTGTCCGCATCCGACGCGCCCGACCCGTCCATCCTCGGGATGTTGGTGAGCCGAAGCTGATACGGGGCTCCGAGTTCCTCCAGGAGCCAAATGATGCGTGAGGATCGCGAGCGCGGAGCGTGATGAAGCGTGATCATAGGGATCTCCAAATGTGGAGCCACACCTTACGTGGCCGGTCTGACACGTCAACCCTCCACGCACTGCATTTCCGACGCTGACAAGCTGAACAGCAAGCACGCTGGCGAGCCCAAGTGCGCGGCCAGTTCGCCTTCCGCCGCTTCAGCGCGCTGCCAAGCGTCCCTGTGCCCAGTAGACCGTCGCGTTCCGCTGGTAAGAACTGCTCGACCCAAAGACGACTTCCCCGCATGGCTCTGACGGAAAAGGGGACGTTTCAGCAGCTTTTTCGACGGGATTGGTTGTTAAGCCGGATTTTGTATTTCCCGTCGCGGCGTTTTTGAAGACTTCCCAGCATCCGCCGGAACGTGACGGGGAAGGCAGAACGCTGCTGATGGCTTGCTCGCTCGATGGGGATCTGCGGGGTGTTCGTCCGTTTTCGCGATCCATTCGGTGGCTTGGGACGGCGCGACGCTCGGTGTAAAGTCCGCGTCATGAACGTACGACGTGCAACTTGTAGCTGTGGTCAGCTCTGCGTGGTCTGCGAAGGGGAGCCTGTCCGGATCTCAGTCTGTCACTGCTTGGCGTGTCAGCTGCGCACGGGCAGCGTCTTTGCGGCGCAGGCGCGCTGGCCGAGCGATCGCGTTCGCATCGAAGGCAAACAGACCGAGTGGGTGCGGACCGGAGACGCTGGCTCCAAAGCGATGTTTCACTTCTGTCCGACCTGCGGGGCGACGGTGTATTACGAAATCGACGACATGCCCGGCATCGTGGCTGTCCCGGTGGGCGCGTTTGCCGATCCAAGCTTTCCGCCGCCGATCATTTCCGTCTACGAAGAGCGGATGCACTCGTGGGTCACGATGCCCGCTCACATCGAGCACATGGCCTAGTCTCCGCGCAAAAAATGCGGCGCTCTGCTGTGTCGGGAAAAGGCGGCAGAGCGAGACAGGCTGGGTCAGCGGCTGGTGCGGCCCGTCTGGGAAGTCGTCCGTACGCACGGCGCGAGGATCGCTTGATATACTGCCGAACTGGGCGGGGTGCGATGAAGCTAGAGATTCTGGAACGGAAACAGAGTCAGTGCATCGGCAGCTATGGAAACGTCTGTATCGCAGTGCGCTGGGAGTTTCTGGTCGAGTCCGATGCCATCGGGATGGAGCGAGCCCTGGATAAGGTGCGCAGCGCGACGCCGGATGGAATCTCGGTGTTCTTGCAGGTCAACCGCTTTGTGCCGACAGCGGGTGGTGCGATGGGGCTCGACGATGGCGCTCAGGCCGCCACGGCCAGCCTGCTGCGCGCGTACGGTCCGTCCTATCGCACCCTGATCTTTTGCATGCCCGATCAGCCGTTCTTGATTGCCTCGCTGCGCAGCATGTTTACGCGGATGCTGCTGACGACCAAGATTCGACTGGACTTGCGCCTGACCAGCAGCCTGACCGAAGCCGTGGGGCTTGCGTGCAAGGCGCTGGCAAACAGCAGTGGCGAAAAGATCCAACCGGCGGCGCTGCTGGCTGCGGTGGAAGAGCTGGAGCTGACAAGGCCCGCTCGCTAGCCTGCGCGACGTGGGAGCCTGCCGGTTTGGGTTCCCGTACACTTCCCAGCGCGGGTGCAAGCGACCTCGCTGTGCGACGAGCCATCGCGAACACGACAGTCAGCCGGACAACATCATGCTGGTGCCAGATCCGGTGGTGGCAGGCGGCGAACGCGCCAAGCTGCTCGACTTTGGCATTGCGAAGCTGCGCGATCCGAACTTGCGCAAGGGACTGACCAAGGGCGACTCGCTGCTGGGGACGCCTGCGTATATGTCGCCGGAGCAGTGCAAAGGCGGCGTCGAGGTCAGCGATCGCGCCGATGTCTATTCACTCGGTGTGATTCTGTATCGACTGCTGGCGGGACGACTGCCGTTTGTGGCGACGGGCGGCGGTGAGCTGTTGGGAATGCATCAGTTTCAGCAGCCGACTCCGCTTGTGTCGCTGGCTTCGTACTTGCCAGCGTCGGTCGTGGATCTGATCCAAGCGATGATGAGCAAAGATCCAGCGCAGCGTCCGTCGATGAACCAGGTGGATCAGCGCATTGATGCGCTTCAGTCCGAGCTGGTGAGCTTTGTACAGCCGTCGCTGCCGCAGGTTGCGTCTGATCCCGGAGAGTCCGCTGACGATGAGCATGAAGCGGCGACGATTGACTCTGCCTCGGTGAAGCCGCTGTTGCCGATGGACTTGCAGTTTGCGCCGCTGGCGACGCCGATTACGCCGCAGACACCGGCCAGCTCTGGGCCGATGCGCGTGATCGGTCCAGAGGAATCTGGCTCGGCAGGATTTCGCTCGACGATGAACCTCGCGGCCAGTGAGAACAGCTCTCCTTCGTCGCAGATCATCACCAAAAAGCGCTATCGAGTGCTGGCGATGCTGCCGGTGCTGCTGGGGCTGGGGATCGTCGGCTGGCTGGCGCTCGGTCGTCACAAACCGTCGGTCGAGCCCGTGACGCCAGCGCCGATTGCAGCGATGCCGCAGGTACCCGAGCCGCCGCGTCGGGTTCACTGGCAGATCAAGACGGCTCCGACGGGGGCCGAGATCTTGCGCGTGACCGACGGAGCGATCCTGGGCAAGACGCCGTGGCAGAGCGAGCGACCGCTCGGCACCGGAACAGAGGAGCTGCGGATCGTCGCGCCGGGCTATGTCAACCAGCTCTTGGTGTTCGATCGGAGTCGTGACGAGCAGCAGACGGTGACGCTCGAAGCGCTGCCGCCCGCTGACTCTACTGCTGTGGTCCCGACGGGAAAGGGGCAGCAAAAGGCACCCAAAGGCGATGCGTACAAGAAGAAGAAAAAACCCCAGTTCGAGATTGAGGAATAACGTCCTCGCTGGGGCGGCGCTGCTGACCCTGCTCAGCGGCTCCTCTGCGAGAGCTGACTCGACGGACAAAGAAGACTCCCCAGCCAGCGATCCCTGTATGGTCGATGCGATCTGCCGCGCGCACTACAACCGAGCGCGCAAGCTGTCGAAAAAAGATGACTACGAAGGAGCGCTGGATGCGTATGAGTCTGCGTTCCGTCGTCGTCCCGTATCGTGGCTGCTTATCAACATCGGTCGCTCGCTGCACAAGCTCGGACGGCTCCAAGATGCGATTCACAACTACCAGCGATTCCTAAGCGAACAAGAGATCCGTCCCGATCTGAGACAGAAGGCCGAGCAGTTCCTTCAAGATGCGCAGACTGACCTGGCGAGCCGTCCTGCGGTGACTCCCAAAGAGCCCGCAAAGGACGCTGCAAAGGACGCTGCAAAGGACGCTGCAAAGGACGCTGGAAAAGATCCCAAAGACGCGGATCATCCGGCAGAGGGAAGCGGACCGGGGAACTTGCCTCCGACGGGAAGTGCTGCACCAAACGGAACAGCGAGTCCTTCCCAAAGTGGCTCTTTGGATCTTGCGAATGGTTCGCAAAATGCTGCTGGCAGCAGATCTGCGTCGGACGCTGGCAAACATCCAGCGGCATCGCAAGCGATGGCGGCACCAGGGTCTGAATCACTGCGCAAGACAACCAGCCAGACTGGATCGCGACTGGGTCCGCTGTTTTACGGAGGTCTCGTCGCGGGCGGCATCCTGATCGCAAGCGGAATCGGAACCGGAGTGGGCGCGCTGGTTTCGCAAAACACGCTGCAATCGACTCCGTATTCGGGATCGATCGATGCCAGCAGTCTTCCTTCGTTACAGAGTCGAACGCGCGGGCTTGGTTATGCCACAGACATCCTGATTCCGGTCGGTGTTGCCACGATTGCGGTGACCACGATCGTATCGCTTGTTCGCAAGCCGCCTACGCAGCGCGATGTCTCGGCTACGCAGCGCGATGTCTCGGCTACGCAGCGCGATGTCTCGATCGATAGCATTCCGACGCTGCCATCGACCAGCTCGACCGCTCCTTCTGCGATTCCCAATCCGACTCCCAACACCACTGCGAACCCGATTCCTTAACGTCGCGCAAAGGAGAGGAACCATGTCCTCCCGCTTTATGACTACGAAGACCTTGCTTGTGACCTGCTATGCGATCATGCAGGCTGCGTGTTCCTTGACGGTGGATACCAACGTCAAGAAAGGAATCGGAGAGAGCTGTAGCGCGGACACAGACTGTCAGGCCGCCAAGTGTCTGCTCAGCACGGTCGCTCCCGATGACAAGATCGGAGTCTGCTCGATTCGCTGTACGGCAAACGAAGACTGTCCCAGTCCTTCGCAGTGCATCAAGCAGCAGTGTCAGCTTCCGTTGTCCGTCGGTGTCGCGATGACCGGATTCCCCGGAGAGCTAGAAGGCTGGACGGTTGCACACAATGACTCGCTGCAAGCAACAAGTGATGCGCTGGGCTATCTGCGGCTAGAAAAGCTGTTCGGACTGACACCCGGAAACGTACTAAAGGAAGTCAAAGATCTGGCCAGTAGGAATCAAGTTGTCGTCGGAAATACTGTCGATTATGGCGATGACTTTGTCTCTGCTGCGCAGCAGTTTCCTGACAAAAAGTTTCTGGTTGTAAACGATGGCGTTCGCTATTCCTATCCGGGACAGACTCCCAACTTTTCAACGTACTGGGTTCACAGAGAGCAGGCTTGGTACATCGCAGGAAAGGTTGCAGCGACGGGACGAAAGCGACTCGGGGTGATCAGTGCGTTTATCAATCCAGACTGCGTGCGCGATGTAAATGCGTTTGCGCTGGGTGCGCAGTCTGTGAATCCTTTGATCAAGGTCGAAGTGCGTCACATGGGCTTCTGGTTCGACATCAACACGCAGCCCACGTATGAGTATCCGGTCGGATCGGGACGCAAGTATTATCGAGAGGAATACCTCACCCAGCTGATGTGGGAATCCGGTGTCGAGGTGATCGCGCACATTGGCAACACGCAGCGCTCGGTGAAGCTTATCGATCAGCTGATGGCGCAAAATCCGACGAAGACTCCGAAAGTCTGGACGTTTGCAAACGACGTAAAGTCTGGCTGCAAAGACAGCTCGGGATCGTTTTTTCCAACGTGTATTGGATCGATCTACGAAAACTGGACGCCGATTTATACGCGCATCTTTGATCAGATCCATCGCGGCGTGTACAGCGCGCCCACGATCGAGCTGGACATCGATGACACCGACAACACCTCGGTGGGGGTTTCGATCAATCCCAAAGGTCCGGGGGATGAGCTGGCGACGCGAGCGATGATGCAAGAGCTGGCGCGATCCCAGAATCCGGGGCCTCGGCAGCGGGTGTTTATGGGTCCGTATGAAGTGACCGGACAGCGCGACAAAGAGTTTAACGGACTGCCGGATGTGAATCAGAAAGTGCTAAGCGGAGAGACGCTGTCCGATACCGAGCTTGCGCGGATGTGCTGGTTTGTCAAAGGCGTGGTGGAAAAGACCAAGCTCAATGATCCGCTGTCAGCGGACAAAGATGCGCTGGTCCCGGGCGGACTCCTACCGGGGAGCACGGTTGCGGATGCGCTGACGCAGAAGCCGCTCGATTCGGAAGACAAGCTGGTGATTCCTTCCGGTCTGCACTGGGAGTGCAAGCGGAACTCGTTTTAGCGACGAGGAATGGAACGGTTCAAGAACAGTTCACGAATCGATTAGGAACCGATTAGGAATCGGTTAGGAATCGGTTAGGAGTTGGTTGGGAATCGATTGGGAGTCGATTAGGAGTCGATTGGGAGCCGATTAGGAATCGATTGGGAATCGATTAGGAATCGGTTAGGAGCGCAGCGGAATCAGCGCACGGATGCGTGGATCCCGAAAGAACAGGCCGCCCCAGACCATCGCTCCGACCAGCACGGGCGCGATGAAGGCGTCGCTGATGCGAACGTGGGTGGCCGTTGCTCCGCCAAGGTAGCCAGTCAGCAGGATCGCACCGAGCACCGAAGTCCGAGGAATCAGGTAGATGATCGTACACAAGATCTCGACGATCCCAATCGGTGGCAGGAGACTGGGCTGATAGCCAAACTTGGCGAAGTTTTCGATCACTTGCGGGCTCTGCGTCAGCTTCATCACACCACTTCCCAGCAGTGCGAACACCGGCAGTGCAGAGAGAATCCGTCCCGCCCAGATCAGCTTGTTGGCTTGCGCTTGCGTTTGTTCGGTACTCATTCGCTGATTCCTTGTGTGAAGGGATTCCGTAGGAAGGGATTTACGACACGCGCGGTGCCAAGCGAATGAACAGATCTTCGAGCTGCTTGTTCGATACTTCCGTCGGACAATCGCTCATCAGATCGGTTCCGTGCTGGGTCTTTGGGAATGCGATGACATCGCGCAGAGACTCCGCTCCGGTGAGCAGCATCGCCAAGCGATCGACACCAAACGCGATGCCTCCGTGCGGCGGCGGTCCGTACTTGAACGCATCGAGCAGGAAGCCGAACTTGGCGCGGAAGTCTTCTTCCGTCAGTCCCAGCGCCGCAAACACCTTCGCTTGCACTTCGCGCTGATGGATTCGGATCGATCCGCCTGCGATCTCGTTGCCGTTTAGCACCAGATCGTACGCCCGCGCGAGCACGGCTCCGTTGTCTTTGCCGAGCAGCTCGACGTGTTCCGGCTTGGGCGACGTAAACGGATGGTGCGCTGCCACCCACTTGTCACCTTCCGCCAGCTCGAACATCGGGAAGTCGGTGACCCACAGAAAGCGCCAGCCCGAAGCAATCAGCTCCAGTCGCTTGCCCATCTGCTGACGCAGCGACGCGAGCACAGTGTTACACAGCTTCGGACTCCCGAACTGGAACAGCAGCAGATCACCGGGCGTCGCACCGATTTCAATCGCGATCGCTTCACGTAGCTCATTCGATAGCGTCTTGGCGAACGGACTCTGGGTCCAAGCGGCGGAAGTTCCCGTCGCTGCGCTCGCATCAAGGCGCGCGGTTCCCAGACCCTTTGCGCCGAGTCCTTTTACGGAGTCTTCGAGCTTGCGCGTCTCTGTTCCTGACAGCTTCTGTGCGGCTTCACCCGGAATCCGCAGGAGCTTCACAATGCCTCCGGAATCGACTGTGCTCTTGAACAGAGGGACTCCGCCACCGTCGTGTGCTTTCACAAGCTGCGTGATGTCGTGGAGCTTGAGCGGATTGCGCAGATCGGGCTTGTCTTCTCCGTACGAGCCCATCGCTTCTTTGTACGGCATGCGCTGAAACGGACGCGGAAGCTCGACGCCGATGGTGTCCTTCCAGATTCGCGCAACCAGACCTTCCATCATCGTCTGGATGCTCTCTTCCGTCACAAACGACATCTCGACATCGATCTGCGTAAACTCGGGCTGCCGATCTTGACGAAGATCTTCGTCGCGGAAGCAGCGCACGATCTGAAAGTAGCGATCCATGCCCGCGACCATGAAGAGCTGCTTGAAGATCTGCGGCGACTCCGCGAGCGCATAGAACTTGCCCGCATTGAGCCGCGACGGAACCAGGAAGTTGCGCGCTCCGCCCGGCGTGTACTTGACCATGAACGGCGTCTCGAATTCCCAAAAGCCGTTGTTGTGAAAGTAGTCGCGCGTGGCTCGATACAGCGTGCTGCGAAGCTGGAAGTTTTTCTGAAGCTTCGGCCTGCGCAGATCCAGATAGCGATACTTGAGCCGCACTTCTTCGCGCGTCTCGACATCGTCTTCGATCTGAAACGGCGGCGTATCGGCTTTGGAAAAGATGTGCAGCACGCTGCACTCCACTTCGATTTCTCCCGACGGCAAGTTCGGGTTGGACTGGCCTCCTGAATCGGTTCGCAGCTTCACGGTGCCGACGATTCCGATGCAAAACTCACTGCGCAGTGCGTCTGCTTCGGTGTGCGCGTCGCTGCCGAGATCCGGACCGAACACCACCTGGCTGATGCCCGAGCGATCGCGGAGGTCGATGAAGATGCGGCCTCCCAAGTCGCGTCGGCCTTGCACCCAGCCGAGCAGTACGACTTGCTGTCCGACGTGGCTTTTGCGCAGCTCGCCCGCGTAGTGAGTCCGTGAGTAAGAGGCTAGAAAATTCGTCATGGTGGCGGCAGTCTACCAAGACCTTGCTGCCCCACGAAAGGACTTACGCGTGACTCAATTGGGAGCCTGTCGTCTCGATGAGCGAGTGCTGCGCGACGGACTGTGTGAAAGTCGTCAAAAAGCGCAGGCGCTCATCATGGCCGGTGCGGTGCTGGTCGATGGCCATGCAGTGACCAAAGCCGGTCAAAAAGTATCCGACGCTGCCGAGGTGACGGTGAAGGGACAGCCGCTGCCGTTTGTCTCGCGCGGTGGCCTGAAGCTAAAGCATGCGCTGGACTATTTTTCCGTCGATGTGCGCGGAAAAGATGCCATCGACATTGGCGCATCGACCGGCGGCTTTACCGACTGTCTGCTTCAGGCGGGCGCGGCGCGCGTGATTGCCGTCGATGTGGGCTACGGACAGCTTGCGTACAAGCTACAGCAGGATCCGCGTGTCACCGTGCTCGATCGCTGCAACGCGCGTCACCTGGAACCGAGTGCGCTGCCGTTTGCGCCGAACTTGGCGACGTGTGATGCGTCGTTTATCTCGCAGACGCTGCTTCTGCCTGCGATGGTTTCGCTGCTTGCGCCGGGCAGCCCGATCCTGACGCTGGTCAAGCCGCAGTTCGAGGTCGAAAAAGGCCAAGTCGGAAAAGGCGGCGTGGTGCGCGATCCGGCGCTGCGAGAGCAAGCGATTGCGCGCTGTATGCGTGCGGCAGAGCAGCTCGGTTGCACAGTCATCGGAGTCGTTCCGTCGCCGATTCGTGGTCCTGCTGGAAACGAAGAGTTCGTGCTGTATGTCCAGACCGCCGCGAGTGCTGGCGCGCACGAAAGCGAGCCTGTGCGATCATCAGCAAGCGGCGCTTCATCGATCGCTTCCTTGCCGCCCAGCGCACCCACGAGCAGCCCATGACGCACAACGCTACGGTTCCGAATCCGAAGATGCCAACGCTTTGTCCGACGCAGTCCGCGCTCCGTCAAGCGCTCCGAGGACGCGGTGTGATCGGCTTTGTTCCGACGATGGGAAACCTGCACGACGGACACATTCAGCTGATGCGGATGGCTCGCGAGAGAGCCGACTGTGTCGTCGCCAGCGTGTTCGTCAATCGCCTACAGTTTGCGCCGCACGAAGACTTTGATCGCTATCCGCGAACGCTTGCGCGCGACTGTGAGCTGATGGCGACGGCGGGCGTTGATTACGTGTTCTGCCCGACGGAAACCGAGCTGTATCCCGAGCCACAGACTTGCCTGGTTGATCCCGGTCCGCTCGCGACGCTGCACGAAGGAGAGTTCCGCACCGGCTTCTTTCGCGGCGTCGCCACCGTCGTCAGCAAGCTGTTTCACATCGTTTCGCCGGACTTCGCGATCTTTGGCAAAAAAGACTATCAGCAGCTTCAGGTGATTCGGCACATGGTCCGTCAGCTCGCGATGCCGATCGAGATCGTCGCGGCTGAGACGGCACGGGCGGAAGATGGACTGGCTTTGTCGTCGCGAAATGGCTACTTGTCACCCAGCGAGCGCGCTGAAGCGCCTCGGCTGTATCGGCTCTTATCGACGCTGGCTGCGCAGCTGCAAAGTGGTCACCATGAGCTGTGGCAGCTGGAAACAGACGCGATGGCGACGCTGGCTGCCCATGGCTGGCGACCCGATTACGTGCGGATTCGACGACAGAGCGATCTTCAGCCTGCGACGGAAGCTTGCCAAGACTTGGTGATCCTTTCGGCGGCTCATCTGGGATCGACGCGGCTCATCGACAACCTGGAAGTGCAGCGACCGGCTCGCTAGCGCGACGCTGCACAGGCGGAGCAAGCGCTGTTTTTTGAGCCAACTGAGCGCGCTCAGTTTTTTGTGGAAGGAACCAGGTGAACCGTGCGGGTCGGAAATGCGATCCGTGCGCCATGCTGCTCGACGATCCGAATCACTTGCAACAGCACGCCGTGACGGATTTCCAAAAAGCGATCCCAGTCATTTTCATCAAACCAGGCCGTCACTTCGAGGTTGAGCGCCGACTCTCCAAAGCCGGTGAGATGAACGCGCACCGGAAGCTCGGGCCACAGCTTGGGATGACCTTTGACATAGGTCAAAAGCGCGTCGCGCAGTCCGTCGAGCAGCTCGACGGTCGCATCGTAGGTGATGCCAAGCTGAAGGTGCATTCGCAGGTGATCGCGCGCTTGTAAGCACTCGATCTTCATGTCGGCGAGCTTGCCGTTTGGAAACGTCACGAGCGAGCGATCGAGGGTCCGAATTGAGGTCGAGCGCAGCCCAATCTGCTCGACGTTGCCGACCACATCATCGACGCGCACCAAGTCTCCGACGCGCATGGGCTGATCGACGCTGAGCATCACGCCGCCAAAGACATGCTCGACGGTCTTTTGGGCCGCCAGCGCGACCGCCAAGCCGCCGATGCCCAGACCGGCCACCAGGCTGGTGACGGGATAACCCAGCTCTTGTAGCGTCGTCACAACCGCGATCGCAGCGACGGTGATTTCAGCCAATCGATAGCCGAGCGGAATCACGGCCATCGCAGACGGATGCGCCTTCATCCACTCGGACTCGCGAATCAGCCCCACACCCACCGCGACGCAGCGCCAGATACAGAAGAACAGCCCGAGGAGAAACCCGACGCGCGCAAAGTTTGTGACGATTCGTTCCGCCGATCCAGTGATCAGCACATACGGCATCGCCAGACCCCACAGCATCACCGATACGAGCACGCGCACCGGACGACGCAGTCGCGCCACCAGCAGCTCGTCCCAGCGCGTCGTGCTGCGACGGAGCAGCGGACGAAATAGCAGCTCTAGCAGCAGCGTCAACAGCCACGCGACGACGCCACTTGCCGCCAGCACCACCGGCAGCGCCAGCCATTCCCACCACACAAAGCTTTTGGGCCCTTTGCGCAGCAGACGGTCGGGAAGATGCTCGCGCAGCCACACATCGTCGAGACGCTGATACCAGCCGGACACGCGCTGCACCGTCTTGTGAGAAAACTGCCAACGAAACTCGCCTCGCTCGCGAACGTAGACCCGACGCATTCGCACTGGCTCGGCAATCGGCGTCGCGGGAATCCGTCCGACTTCATCTTGATCGTTGGCGATTCCGTCTTTGGTGTCTCCCGTCGGAGCATCCGAGACATGATTGAGCCACGCTGGATCCGCCGACAAGCGACGATCGATCACCGCGCCAAGCTGCTTGGCCACGCGAGCGCGATCGATGGGCTCATGCGGATACACTTCCAAGTCTTCTGACGCTTCGGCATAGCGACCGGCGGCCACTTGACCCAAAAATCTCTCGATGGCTCGACGGGGCGTATCGGCTTCAGCGGTTTCACTGTCACCGTCGGCGTGCGCAGGTTGTGGCACCGCCAAGACCGTCAGGATGGCCAGACACAGACACCGTAGCAGACGGCGTAATGCGATCAGACGACAGCTCGACATCGGCAGGTTTGGACTTTCTGAAGTTACGGACTTTCCAGTGACAGCACGTAGGCCGCGCGCACCGCCAGCTTCGTAAAGCCCGCTTCGCAGAGCGCTTCGATCGCTGGATCTTCGTCGCGCAGCGAGTCTACAAACGCTGCACCGTGCTTGGCGGCGGCATAGACCACAAGCTGGGCCAGCAGCGACGAGTCTCCGCCGAGCGTCCAGATGAGCTTGCGCTCTTTGTCGAGCAGCAGCGTCGCGTATCGATCGTCTGAGCCCAAGCGAAACGCGCTCAGTCGCTTGCTTAGCTTGCGCAGCGGCTCGGGCTGGGCAGACGGTGTAGGCTGCCAACTGGGCTGCGCAGTCAGCGCGACGATCGCTTCTTCCACCGCGATCTCTGTCACTTGGTCAAACTGTTCCGTCGGAAACAGCGATCGACTGGGCGGCTGAAGCAGTGCCAAGCGATGCAGCGTTTCTTGGCGCACAAAGTGAAGCGCGGTCAGCAGCGACGAAGCGTCACCTTCGCTCACCTCGATCCGAAGCTGGCCGATTCGCGCCGCGCGCGCCGCTTGAATCACCGCTTCCAGGAGCACTCGGCCACCGCCTCGCTGCTGAAGCAGTGGCTCGACGCTGAGCGCGGACAACAGCGCACCGCCAGCAAAGCGCTCGACCAGACAGCAGCCGAGCACTTTTCCCGACAGGAGCACCACCTTCGACAGCGCCGGATCGATGATACCCAGCGCGAGCAGCTCTCGACAGAGCGCTGGTGAGCGCAGCGCCGGAACAAAGTTCGACGGAGCGCTGCGGTTTAGCGGTTGAACTGCGTCTCGAAGCTCGATCTCTGCCAGCGACTGAAGCTGCATCACTTGACCCTGATCGCCGATAGGCGGACTCGGTTGTCCGGCTCGTGCGGTCCTTGGCTGACTCGCAGTCGTGCCCCGTCGCCGCCCGGCCAGAGCCCAGTAAACACCTGATAATACCCGGCGCTCTGGTTCAGGCGCGAGGTGCTCATGCGATGCTCGTCGGTGATGTACTGTCCTTTGGTCCAGTAGTTGGTCGGGTATTTGCCTCCGAGCGGGATGTGATCGCCATTTATGCGCGCGCCGGTTCCGTCAAAGTGCAAAAACACCCGATAGTTTCCGCCGAGCGGCTGAAGGACTTTGAAATACAGGCGAATCACGAACTCGCTTCCGCGCTGAACTTCCGTCGGAATGTCGTAGCCGATCAGCTCAACGCGATCGTCAAAGTTGATGTGTGTTTCGGTCTGTGGCTTGGGCGGTTCCGTCGTGACAAAGCGTCGCAGCGGGTTCAGATCCTTTTCGCCCGGACCGAGCTGGTTCGACAGAAGCAAGAACTGGCTGTTGCTGTCATCGACGACGTAATACGGCAGGTTTTTTTGGAACGAGTGAACATCGAGCGCGGCCACTTCACTCGAGCCAACGATCGCAAAGGATCGCTTGCCTGGCGTCTTGTTTAGGAAATGGAACAGCTCTTCCAGCGACGGAATTTCGACGCTGTGCTGTCCGTAGATGCGCGCCGACGACTTCTGAATGCCGTAGAGCCCCAGCTCTCCCCCGCCGAGCTTTTCGTACTTGGTGTAGATGCCGCGATAGGAAACATGCCGCGTCACCGCCGGGACCAGCCCATGCATCGCAAACAGCGTCATAGCCAGCGCCGTCGTCGGCAGAATGAGCGATCGCATTCGTCCCAGGTACAGCCCGATCGCAAACAGCGCCGCGATCACAATGCCGAGCGTGCTCAGGATTTGGCCGCCGTGACCGATGAGCGGATCGGTGCCAGGCTGCACGGCGGGCCAGCGCAGCGTCTCGGTGAGCTGTGCCGACAGATACTGCTCGGGACCGAAGAAGAAGTCGCGTGAGACAAACAGCGCAAACAAGCCGGTGCCCAAGACTGCGACCAACGAGACCTTTTTGCCGTCGAGCACTCGATCCAAATAGCCACCGATGATGAGCGCGAGCGCTGGCAAGCTGGCAAACGCCAAGTCTTGGACCAGCGCCGACTGAAGCGTATGCAGCAGATATCCGACGGAAATCCAAGCGAGCAGCACCAAATCGGAAGCCTGCGCACGCTCCGCTTCGGCATCGTGTGATTCGTTGGCTTCAGCGGCTTCAGCTTTCGTCGTCGGTGAAGAGACAAGCTGCGCCATCGCCACCGGCAGAAGCGCCACCCACGGGAACATCACAAACCCGATTGTCTTGAGCAGCGAGTCCGCCTGCACTTCCCGATGCGCGGGCCAGTGCGGAACCCCGGCGAGCCAGCCTGAATAGCCGTTGATGCTCGTCGGTAGCGCTGGAAACAGCCCGATGCCAAGCAGCGACAGAAGCAGCCACAGGGGACGCCGACTCAGCAGCGCGCCACACAGACCCGCGACGACCAGACTGCCTGCCGCGACGAGCACCAGCGATGGCTTGGCCTGCGCCACGACGAGGAGCTGACGAACCGGCATGATCAGCCCAACGCCAGCAATCAGCGACGACAGAAGCTCTCCAGCGAGCGGTCCACGATACAGATAGATCGCGATCGCCACAGCCAGGCTCGGAACGACCAGTCCGATCAGGCTTCCCGTCGTCAGCAGCCCAAGTGCAAGGCCAATGATCGTCAGAATCAGTCCGATTCCCACGTCGAGCGCTCGACGATCAGCACGCGGCCAGCTTAGCGCCTGAAGTCCCGTCACTGCGACAAGCTGTGCGAGCATCGGCAGCAGACCCAAGCTCGCCTGACGACCGCTTAAAAACAGCATCGGCGTCGTCAGCAGCGCGAGCGCACCGAGGAGCGACCCGCGCACCCGTCGATGCAGCGCTCCGTGCAGGATCAGCGTCGATAAGAGCACCAGCGAAAGCAGCGCAATCGGTAGCCGCGCGCCAAGCTCTCCGGGGCCAAACAGCTTGAGTCCCAGCTTGATCGGCATGAGCGGAAGCCTGGGCTTGACCGCGCCCGACGGCTTCCACAGCTCTGCGACGGCAATGGGCTCACTGGCACCTTCCAGTAGCCGCACTTCGTGGGGATCCCACAGTCCAAAGCTGCCGAGCCCAGGAAGGAGAACGAGCGTCGCGATGAGCAGCAGCATAAGCAGCGCCGGACCCGGTCGCGACAGAGCAGACAGCCACGAGGGCGACGAGAGCTTGGGCGACAGCGGAGACGGCGGAGAAGGTTCAAGGCTCGACATCGGTCGGGCAAACATCGTGCAAGTGCGGCGGTTTCGCAAGCCCAGCGGCGGTCCGGACAGACTCACACTTGGCGCGGCGCGTCATTACAGCGAACCTTTCTGTGGTAAGCGAATGCTTGGCCACTGCGATCGCAGCAGTGGCATCGAACACCAACACCACAGAGCTGAGCGCGCCAAACGCGGGTTCGTCCTCGGTGCGCAAAACCGGATGATTCGTGGCAAAAGATGACGCAAGATTAGTGACGACCGTGAGCCCTTTCGCTAGACTGCCCGCCGATTGCTTTTTGGCCAGGCTAGCCCAAGGTGACGCTGCTTGTGCCCGGCGCCGCCAGCGCGGCCCGAACATCCGTTTCAGCCCTTTGAGCTTCAAGAGGGACCATGTCGAAGAACACGCTGACCATCACCGATAATCGAACCGGCAAGAACTACGAGATTCCCATCACCGACGGCACGATCCGCACTGTTGACCTGCGTCAGATCAAGACAGGCGACGAAGACTTCGGTCTGATGGGTTACGATCCCGCCTACCTCAACACTGCATCCTGTCGGTCGGCTATCACCTTGATCGACGGCGACAAGGGCATCCTGCGTTATCGGGGTTACCCGATCGAGCAGCTCGCCGAGACGTCGAGCTACCTTGAAGTCGCGTATCTGCTGTTCCACGGTGAGCTGCCGGATCAGACGCAGCTTGCGAACTGGATCGAGCAGATCACGACGCACACCTTCGTTCATGAAAACGTCAAGACGGTCATCGAGGGCTTCCGCTACGACGCGCACCCGATGGGCATGTTCCTGGCGACGATCGGTGCGCTGTCTACGTTCTATCCCGAAGCCAAGCACGTCTACGACAAAAAGATCCGCATGCTCAACGTCGTGCGGCTGCTGGCCAAGGTTCCGACGATCGCCGCTTGGTCGTACCGTCACAGCCAGGGCTTCCCGTTTGTCTATCCCGACAACCAGCTCAGCTTCGCCGGAAACTTCCTGGCGATGATGAAGCGGATGAGCGAGCCGCGCTACAAGCCGAACCCGATCCTCGAGCGGGCTCTCGACGTGCTGTTCATCCTGCACGCCGATCACGAGCAGAACTGCTCGACCTCGGTGATGCGCTCGACGGGCAGCTCGCAGGTGGATCCGTACTCGGCGGTGGCGGCTGCGTCGGCAGCGCTCTACGGTCCGCTGCACGGTGGTGCCAACGAAGCTGTGCTCCGCATGCTCGCCGAGATCGGCAGCCTCGCGAACGTCCCGGCCTTCGTCAAGGAAGTGAAGGAAGGCAAGGGCGAAAAGAAGCTGATGGGCTTCGGTCACCGGGTCTACAAAAACTACGATCCGCGCGCCAAGGTCATCAAGCGTCTCGCCGAGCAGGTGTTCGAGGTCACGGGCCGCAACCCGCTGCTCGACATCGCGCTGGAACTGGAGCGCATCGCGCTGCAGGACGACTACTTCGTCAAGCGCAAGCTCTATCCGAACGTCGATTTCTACTCGGGCCTTATCTACCAGGCGATGGGTTTCCCCGTCGATATGTTCCCGGTGCTGTTCGCGATTCCGCGTACGTCCGGCTGGCTGGCGCAGTGGTGCGAGATGCTCGACGACTCCGAGCAGAAGATCGCCCGTCCGCGTCAGATCTACACCGGCAAAGATCGTCGCGACTATCCCGAAGGCCGCTCGAACCCGTTCGAGTACGAGCGCAAGCGCGGCTAACCTTCCTTCGTCGGGGCGCTATCGGCGTCCCTGCATCCACGCAAGCGGCACAATCGGCCATGGCCTTGGGCTGCTTGCACACGTTTCCGCAACCTTTCTGGCCTTATCAAGCGTCGCTGTGACTTGCGTCGCGAGCACGATGCTGCTTGTTGCCCGCTCAGATGCAGCCAAATCTCCCGCGAGACCATGACAGTACGCTCCAGCACACGCGGCTTCAAACCCAGGCCAGCCAGCAGCCAGCAGCGCTCCAATCATTCCTGTCAGCACATCGCCCATTCCGCCTGAGCCCATGCCCGGATTTCCGGTCGGAACGACTGCGAGACGTGGTGTCTGACCTGTGCGCAGCGACGGCTCTGCAATGAGCGTTCGCGCACCTTTGAGCAGCACCACCGCCCCTGTCTGTTCCGCCAGCGTTCGGACCGCACCGACGCGATCACGCTGAATCTCGGCGGATGTCGTTTGCAGCAGTCGCGCGGCTTCCCCAGGATGCGGAGTCAGCACCGTCGTGCGTCGCTGCTGCGTCCGATTCCGCAGCGTCATCTGGTCGTCGGCCAGCTGATTGAGCGCTTCGGCATCGAGCAAGATCGGCTGCTCACAGCGCTCGAGCAGCGCATGGACCAGCTTCTTCGTCGCTATCGTCGGTGACAGGCCTGGTCCCACTGCGAGCGCACCCTTGCCAACGATTCCCAAGAGTAGCTGTGGATCGACACAATCCTCGCGCAGCCGATAGGGCAGGGTCATCGCTTCTGGACAGCGAACTCCGGCGGAGCCATCGATTGCATCGTCGGAAAGTGCCAGCGTACAGAGTCCAACTCCGACGTGGAGCGCGGCTTCAGTGGCCAGCAGGGCTGCTCCGACTTTTCCCGGTGAGCCAGCGACGATCAGCAAGTGACCATGGCTGCCTTTGTGTCCGACGGCAGAGCGTGGAACCTGTAGCGGCGCAAGCACCGTCGGATCCAGAAGCTGCGCGCCGACCTGATGAAGTGGACCCAGTGAGGCTGGAATTCCAATGTCAGCGACGAAGACTTCCCCTGCAAACAGAAAGCCGGGCGAAGACACCAGACCGAGCTTGGGAAAGCCGAGCGTGACGGTACAGTCAGCGCGGATGATGAACGGATCGCTGGGCGCGTCGCTCGGGATGCCGCGATCTGCATCAAGTCCCGACGGCAAATCGACAGCGATCGTATAGGCTGGGCTGCTGTTTACGTGCCGGATGACCTGAGCGAGGCTGCCACTCACAGACTTCGTAAGACCGGTTCCCAGCAGCGCATCGATCACCACATCGTGTGGGGACAGCGACAGCAGTTCGGTCCGTAGCGCAGCGGATTCTCCGTCGCAAAACCGAGGCGTTACGCCTGCGCGTTCCGCTGCGACCAGATGAAGCAGCGCATCTCCTCGGACGCGTGAGCGATCCGCGACGATCCATAGCTCGCAGGGCAGGCTCAGCTCATGAAGGTAGCGCGCGATGACCATTCCATCGCCGCCGTTGTTTCCTGGACCAGCGACGACAACCAAACGAGCGCGTGCCAGATCCAGCCGTCCGCTGTGCGCAAGCTGAGTCACAACTGCGACGACGCTGCGTCCCGCGCTTTCCATCAGCACACCGCCGGAAATGCCGATTCGCTGGATGGTGTCTTCGTCGAGCGCGCGCATCTGTGCGGCGGTGGGTAGCAGCATCATGGCTTGACTCCTCATCGGTTAGCGTTCGGCGATGACGACAGCGCTGGCGGAGTCCCCTTGGTGCGTCAGCGAGACATGGAGCCTGCGTACGCCCAGACGATCCGCCGCTTGCTGCGCTGCGCCATGAAGAGCGATCGCTGGACCGCCGTGGGATCCCTGAACGATCTCTAGCTCATGCCAGCTGAGTCCGTCGGGAACATGCAGCGCTTTGAGGATCGCTTCTTTGGCCGCAAAGCGCGCAGCGTAGTGCTGACTTGGACTGGCCTTTCCGTCGCAGTATCGGCGCTCTGCTTCGGTGAAGACGCGCGTGGCAAAGCGACCGTCACTGCGCAAAAGAGCCCGTTCCATTCGAGAGATCAGGCAAAGATCCAGTCCAACACCCACGATCATCGCTTGCCAGATGTAGCACACGCGCTGTCGAACTGGCTACTCGTCGCTGATGCGATCGGGATCGAGCCCAGGACGACTGTCTTCGACGGAGTCATCTTCAGACGACACAGAGCGTCGCGCTTTCGTCGCTGCCTGTGGATGGTCTACGCGATGCTCGGGCGGAGCTGGACAGTGCTCGTCGCTGCTGCTGGTCGGATGGAACGCTCCGTCCGTCAGCACTGAGAGCGTTGCTTCGATCGTCAGTCGTCGCTGCTCGTCGCTGGGTGCCAGCGGTCGATGACGCTGCACAAGGACGCAGCGCTCGCTGATGAGCTGCGCCACTCGTTCCAGCAGCCTGTGACGAAGCTGTGCCCGCGTTTGTTCTTCTTTGATCAGCGACAGCTCACCGTGAGGAGAGAGCAGTCGTGCCAGATCCCAGCTGGCGCTCAGCGCATAGTTTACGCGCTCATTGTCCGACGGTGGTGTCTCGATCAGATAGTCGCGACTTGTCGTAAGCTGCCAGCCTCGGCCAAACGTCACACGAAGCTGTGGTAGCAGCTGGGCAAGATGCATTCTCAGGCGCAGAGAGCGTGTCACCGACGAGCCGAGTGCAGCGGCTTCGATGGCTGCACGCTCGAGGCTGCGACTGGCTGGACTGGGTGCAGCGACGGCGGTGCGAGTCGAACCCGGCGCGCCAAGCAGAACGAGCAGCCAGACGAGCACCAGCGGAAGCTGCAAGCGCTTTCGACGGAACGTGACGAGCGAAGGCCAGGCGGACAGCGAGCGATGGTGTGTACAAAGAGTGGACAGCTTGCTTTGCCAGATCGTTGAGCTACGAGCGAACATGACGGACTCCTAACCAGTTGTGGTGGTTGGGGATATTCGGCAGCTGCAAACGGAAGTTGCGTAGTTTGCTGCTCAATGTTGTCGGTTTGAACTGTTGCAGGTTCGGAAGGAGCGCACCGTGGTACTGGTCGAAAAGCAAGCGCAGGTTTGGACGATCATCCTCCGTCGGCCCGAGGTCCGAAATGCTGTCAATCGAGAGACGGCGCAGGCTCTGACGACGGCGTTTACCGACTTCGATGGCGATCCTTTGGCGCGGGTTGCGGTCCTGTTTGGCGACGGTGGACACTTTTGTGCGGGCGCAGATCTCAAGCAGGTGGCGCAAGGTGATCCCAATCAGCTGAGCGGCGATGGCGATGGCCCGATGGGACCGACGCGGCTGCGACTGCGCAAGCCTGTGATCGCTGCGATTTCTGGTTATGCCGTCGCTGGAGGCTTGGAGCTGGCTTGCTTTTGTGATCTGCGGGTGGCCGAAGAAAGCGCGGTGCTCGGGGTCTTTTGTAGACGCTTTGGTGTGCCGTTGATCGACGGTGGCACGATTCGTCTGCCGCAGATCATGGGGCTTGGGCGGGCGCTCGATCTGATCCTGACTGGGCGCGCGGTAACGGCCAGCGAAGCGCTGTCGATGGGACTGGTCAATCGGGTGGTTCCGACGGGAATGGCGCGTCAGAGCGCGGAACAGCTGGCCAAAGAGCTGGCGCGGCTGCCTCAGAACTGTCTGCGCAGTGATCGAATGGCGACGCTGCTCCAGCTGGACGAGCCTCTGCCTATGCAGCAAGCACTGCGTCGAGAGTTTGAGCTAGGAATGCAGACGATTGAGTCGGGTGAGACGGAGAGCGGAGCGACGGCCTTTGCGAACGGCGCAGGCCGCCATGGCAAAGCGAGTGCTTAGCTGACTTTTCCGTAGAGCAGGAAGGCGATGAGCAGCGAGTAGATGACCAGCGACTCGATGAGGGCGAGGCCGAGGATCATCGGGGTGAACAGCTTGTCCGACGCGCCGGGGTTGCGGGCGATGCCATCGAGAGCTGCCGTCGCGGTGCGGCCCTGGCCGAGCGCGCCACCGAATGCCGCAATGCCGAGGCCGAGCGCCGCAGCAATCGCGTACCAGCGGGAATTTTCCGCCTTGGCAACTTCCGGCGAAGCCGCCTGAGCGTAAGCAGCCGAGGTAGCCATCAGGGTCACGAGCGCAGCCATCGCCGCGAGCATGTACTTGGAGAGCTTGGTGGTCATGTTTCGAGTTCCTCCTGAAAAAACAGCGTTTGGTTTTCTTTAACGGTCTTGCGTTTGTGAATCAATCTTCCCATTCCCAGATAGGAAACGGGGTCGCCCGGCAGCCGTGTGCCGGGTGTGGGTTAGTGCGCGTGAGCGTGCTCGCCGTGCTCCTCGTGCCCGTGGTCGTCGTGATCGTGGGTGGCGACGGCCATGTTGATGTAGACCATCGACAACAGACAGAACACCAGCGTTTGGATGATCGCGACCAAGGTTCCGAGGATCAGGAACGGCACCGGCACGAGCAGCGGCACCAAGAAGAAGAACACGCCGACGACCTTGTGGTCCGACACCATGTTCCCCATCAGACGCATCGACAGCGACAGCGGACGAGCCAGGTGACCGATGATCTCGATCGGGATCATGATCCAGGCCAGCCACCAGATCGGGCCCGCGAAGTGCTTGAGGTACGAGACGATGCCTTGCGCGCGGATGCCTTCGACGTGCGTGATGACAAACACGGTCAGCGCAAGCGCGACGTTGGTCTTGAGCGTTGCCGTCGGTGGAACCATGCCAGGAATCAGCGACAGCAGGTTGCTAAAGAAGATGAAGCAAGCCAGCGTTCCGATGAGCGGCAGGTACTTGCGACCGTTCGACTCACCCATGATGTTGCAGGTCAGGTTCCACAGCGCGTCGCCGAGAACCTCAAACAGGTTGCGCAGCGAAAACTGCGGCGGCGGCACAATCGCGTCATCGCCACCTTTGCGCATCGCCGACGAAAAGCTCATCGCGCCGAAGGCAACAAACGCAAAGACGAGCAGCGCCGAAAAGACGTGCGTGAGGTTGAAGTGCGACTCGACGAACGGTCCGCCTTGGAAAAAGAAGCCCTGCGACGGATCTTCTCGTCCGAGATATTGCTTCGCCCAAGCGACCAAGTTGGCCAGCCCAGGCAAAAAATCAAACCAGGTGGATTCCTCACCCATTGCTCACTACTTCTCCGTTGGAATTGGGAGCAGACATTCCCCACTGTACGGCTCGCACGACGATCGCGAGCGGCAGAATCGACAGGCCGACGCACAGGCCGACACCGTCGAGAGAAAACAGCTTGAGGCCCAGATAGATCAGCGCACCGATGAAGAACAGCTTGAGCTGAAACAGCACGACGAGCAGACCGACGGACTGAAGCTTGGCCAAGCGATCCCCAAAGAAGCGAATCGCGCGCGCGTTCAAGAGGCTGAGCAGCACACCGTAGGACAAAGAGAGCTGGGTCTTCAGCGCAAAACCCGCCATCGCGACCGCAACAAGAAGTACGCCCAACACAAGGGAGATTTTCTCGATGGCCCGAAGGTGAGCGCCACGGCTCTCTGTCACGGAAGGCTGGTTCACGATTTCTGCTTCAGCTTGTTTTGGTAGCGCTTGGCAAGTCGCCACAGTTCGTTAAATCCGGTCGCGATCCCGAGGACGACACCGACCATCATCAGGTACGGATGCGTGCCCCATTTTCGATCAAGAAAAGAGCCAATGGCAGCTCCGATGACGAGAGAAACGCCAAAGAAAATGCCGAGATAGCTCAGGCTGGCTGCCTGAAGCCACATGCTCTGTTTGTTGTCGCTGATCGCTGCCTCCTTGGGACTTGCGCGCCGCTGCTTACCACACAGGCTGCGACTTCAGCAACCGTTTTCCCCTTTTGCCGAGCCTTGTCAGCAGTGGGGGCTGTGGGGCATGCTCTCCGCGCGTCGGCGCTTTCTTTGGCGAGCCTGCGCACCAGTCCCTTCCGATTTGCACCCAAAGGAGTCCCTTATGACCCTGGCTGTTACCGATCGCGTAAAAGAGATCCTGTCCTACTATTCGTCGGATAACCCTGGAACCCTGACCAACTTGGCGCGCCTGTTGATGCACGGACGCTTGGCGGGCACGGGTCGGATGGTGATCCTGCCGGTCGATCAGGGCTTTGAGCACGGTCCTTATCGCAGCTTTGGCATGAACCCGGACGCGATGGACCCGGACTATCACTTCCGGCTGGCGATCGAGTCAGGCTGTGCGGCGTACGCGGCGCCACTTGGGTTTTTGGAAGCGGGCGCGGCCAAGTTTGCGGGTCAGGTTCCGCTTATTTTGAAGCTCAACAACAGTGACTCGCTGTCGAAGCTGGAGCCGTGCTCGGCGCTGACCGGATCGGTGAAGGAAGCGCTGCGACTTGGCTGTGTCGGCATTGGCTTTACGATTTATCCGGGCTCGTCGTCGCGCAACGAGATGTATCGGCAGCTTCGCGATCTGACCGAAGAAGCCAAGGCTGCGGGTCTGGTCGTCGTGACGTGGAGCTATCCGCGTGGCACGAACCTGTCGAAGGATGGCGAGACTTCGCTCGACGTGGCGGCCTACGCGGCGCACATCGCGGCGCAGCTGGGCTCGCACATCATCAAGGTGAAGCTGCCCAAGGATCGGATCGAGCAAGCCGAAGCGCAGAAGGTCTACGACGCGCACAAGCCACCGCGAGCGACGCTGACCGAGCGCGTTCGTCATGTCGTGAGCTGCACGTTCAACGGCAGGCGAATCATCATCTTTTCCGGCGGAGAAACCAAAGACAGCGACGCGGCTGTGCTGGATGACGTTCGTGCGATCCGCGACGGTGGAGGCTACGGATCGATCATCGGTCGCAACTCGTTCCAGCGTCCGTTTGCGCAGGGCAAAAAGCTGCTGGAAGACATCATGGATATCTACAAGTAGCTGGGTGATTCAGCGCGAATTCCAGCGACGCTTTCGTGAGTTAGCTGAGCGACGGGAAGCGCGCTGGATCGTCGGTTGACTCACCACAGCCGGGTAGCAAATGATGGTGTCATGTTGTCAGAGCTGAACTGGACCCGCGTGCTGTCTGTCTGTGCCTTGCTTCTCGGTGCTTGTCAGTCGGGGGCGGATTCCCTGCTAGGCGAACAAGCGCTTCAGCTAAAGACCGTGTCGTGGAACGCCAAGTCGGTGCCGACGGGTACAGTGTTTGCCGTCGCGGACCTGAACGAAGACACGGTGGTGTTTTCGAGCCTGGGCGCGATGGTCTTTACCGCTGGGCTGCCGCTGTATACCGATTCTTCTGTGCAGAGCTGGAAGTCTGCGACGGTGATTCCAGCGGGAAATCTGGCCGGATCGTGGCTGGTTGGCATCGACGGAAATGGCAAAGTCCGTCGGCTGCGCGATCGCTCGCAGATGGAAGATGTGTCCGATCGCTACGGGCTTCAAAATGACAGTGTGACCGAGCTGGTTGCGGCGGATCCGACGACACGGACGGCCTTTGCGCTGGGCTCGCAGCTCGCGGTGTCAGACGGAGCCAAGGTGACGCGCTATCCGGTGGCGATCTCGCAGATCAGCGGCGGTAGCAGTCGCGTCTCTGGCGTGGTCGATGGCGCGGTGGTGACGTTCGATACGCGCAGCGGCAACCTGGCGCGATATGGGGTCGGTGCGCCGGTGGCGACGCTGATCGATACGGCGGGACGGCTGGTGGTGGCGACGGAAGACTCGCTGTATCGAGAGTCGGGTGATTCGCTGACCAAGCTCTATATGTCGTCGGACGCGCCGATTCGTGGGCTGGTTCTATCGAGCGGTGTGGTGTGGGTGCAGATCGGGGACACGCTGGCGGTGCTCGACGAAGCGGAAGTACGCAGAGCGGCGGCGGGGAAGATTCCGAGCGACGGCAAGCTGCTGGCTTCCTCGACGGGAGATGTCTGGGTGCTGTCGCAAGGCACGCTCCAGCGCTTTGGCGAAGACACGGGCGGCGGTGCGTCGGAAGATCAGTGGAAAAACACAGTGCAGCCGGTGTTTACGCGCTTGTGCAGCCTGTGTCACATGCCAGGTGGCAGCGCGAACATGGATCTATCGACGTACAAGTCGTGGGTGGCGCGCAAAGATGCGATGCGCAAGCGGGTGGTCGAGATGACTCCGTCGCCGATGCCGCCCAAAGGTGCGGGCTCGCTGACGCAGGATGAGCTGACGGCAGTGTCGGCCTGGCTGGATACGGTTCCGTAACGACCGACGAGCGCGCGCTTTATCGATACTTGACGCCGCCGATGACCGCGTAGCCGCACGGATCGTGGGTGAAGTGGATGACGGCAGCGGGTCCGAGTGCCGTCGTGGCGTTGGCGGTCGCTTTGGGAATGTACTCGCCTTCTAGCTCCAGTCGTTCGCCGGTTCGCACTGGGATTTCTTTGGGCAAGCCCGTCATGTCGGTGGCGGTCTGGATGTTCATCGCGACCTCGACGTTGGAGGTATCGACGATCGACGACTTGTAGACCCATGGCGTGTTGATGATGGTGCCGTGGACGATCTCGTGCGGGCCGTTTCTGCCGGTCTTGACGCCCATGTACTGATCGACGCGCAGCACCACTTGAATGCCGGTGACGCCCGACGAGCGCTGGTAGCAGCTAGCCGGTGGTGGCATCGGTGCGGGCCAGGACAGATCGGGGCTGACAAGGTCCGTGGCGCTACCGTCGCGCAGGCTTCCGTCGCTGATTGTCGCGAGATCGAGTCCGGCATCACGGATGGGCGCGCCGGTTTCGTCTAGCTCGCGACAGCCCGACAGGACAAACAGGCTGACGCTGAGTCCCAGCAAAAGACGAGAAAACACGGACAGAGCGCTGATGTTGGCAGAGGTTCGCACGGGTGACTTCCTGGCTGTGTCTGCTGGCGAGGATACACAACCCGGCGGGCTGCGGGCGTCGATTTGGCGCTAACGAGGATGGAGCCGATCAAACAGCGCGGCGTTGTGCGGAGCGATAAAGAACGCGCACAGATCGGCGAGATCGGCTTCGGCTTCGGCTTGCGCGGACAGCTCTCCTTCGCCAAGTCGCAGATAATAGCCACCTTGTGCGCTGCTCGGGTCTTGCGAGGCTGGCACGTCGATGCCAAACAGTACGCTGCGCGCCGCGAGCAGATCGCCCGACACGAGCAGCGCTGCTCGCTGAAGTGCGCGCCGAATTGCGACGCGATGACCGTGTGCCGAGGCATCTAGCTCGGCCTGATCGCGCAGCAGATCCTGGAGACGCTTGCTCGCTCGATACGGTAGCTCGCGTTTCCACGTCGAGACATCGTCGGGAAGCTTTGGCGTCTTTTGCGGACCGAACGCTTTCACCGCAAGCTGACCCAGCTTGGCCAGCTCCGACGCGGGCATCGACAGCGGAAGGATGTACTCGGGCCGCAGACCTTCGACGGAGCGCGCGACCAGGAACAGTAGCTCACCGACGGGACGCTTAGCAAGCTGTGGGGACGCAATCACTGCCGTCGGGGGCTTTGCAAGGATCCGAGGCTGCGCCAGCGTGTGACCAGCGGGCCGATACAGACCGGCGCGCTGATTTCCGAGCACCCGACTGCTCAGCGCAAAGGCCCGAGCCAGCTCGTCGGCAGATGTCTCGTTGCCTTGCAGTCGATCGGTGCCTTGCACGCCCAGCGCATCCAGCGTCGGAGCCTTGAGCGCATACACGCCTTCCCACAGCGCGGCCAGTAGCTCGGCAATCGCGCGTGCGTCGGAATCGGCCAGCTTGGCATGTTCGCCATCGTCGAGCTTGACATCTTTGGGCGGCAGCGACGGCGGAGGCGGAACCGGCAGGCTGTCATCGTACAGATGCAGAAGCTGCTGAAGTCGCCACGACGCACCTTTGTTGCCCGCGCGCTCTTCCACCGACTGAAGCTTCCCGAGCAGCGCGGTGTCTTTGGGCGAAGCCGAAAGCAGCGCATGCAAGTGTCCGCGTGCGCGATCCAGCTCACCCTCGGGCAGCACATCGAGAATCGCGCGACGCAGGCTAAGCGCTTCGACGGGATCGAGATCGGGCAGCACCGACAGAGCGCGCTCGTACGCTTCGGCAGCCAAGTCACCAGCACCGACTTTGCTGTGAATCGTCGCTGCGCGTGTCCACAGATCCTTGAGCTGGCTGTTCCACTCGGGTCCACGCGGCGTCGTCGCGCTGCTCTGTGTTGCGCCCGCGCTGTGCAGAAGCTGCGGTAGCTTTTCACTCGCTTCTTCGTCGCTGGCAAGCTCTAGGTATTCGCCAATCAGACCAAGCTGCGCCGGGGTCTTGTGAAGGGCCGATAGCAGCAGGTTCTTGGCTCCCGCGCTGTCTCCGCCTCGCAGCGCACACTGAGAGGCGCGCTTGTGCCAGGCGCTCTGACCTTTGCTCGTCTCGGCCAGCTCGGCCAAGCGCTCGGCATAACCGCGCGCATCGGACAGCTCGCCAAGCTGCTCTGCGCTGTCGTACAGCGACGCGAGCAGCGTGCTCCATTCATGACGCAGTGCGTCGTCACTGTCTTCCCCAAGCGGCGGCAGCAGCGCGAGCGCTTCTTTTAGCAGTCCCTGCGCGCGCAGACTTTCCCCAAGCTGGCTCGCGGCTAGGGTTGCTGCGCGCTGATAGTCTCGTCGTGCAGCTTGGGTTTGTCCGACGCTGGCTGCTTGGCTGGCGCGCTGGATCAGCATCGTCAGCGCTTGCTCTGCATCCTGCGGATCTTTTCCAAGCAGCAGCAGATCCAGATAGTGCTCCGTCGCTGCGCGATGTTCTGGCACAAGCTGCAAGACCGCTTGCCACAGCGTGCGCGCTTCGTCGAGCTTACCGAGCGCCTGCGCCGCTTGACCCGCCGCATCGAGCGAATCGCTGAGCTTTTCGAGCGTGAGCAGCGTCGGAAGCGCATCTTTTTGCTCGATCAGCTGGATCAGCGCGCCCAGGTGCTGAAGCGCCGTCTCGAAGTCTTGCTGCGCAAACGCTGTCTCTCCGAGCCACAGCTTGTCCGACAGCGTACCGGGCACCAGTCGCTCGGCTTCTTTGAGCGCCGTCAGAGTTCCGTCGAGATGTCCCAGCACCTGACGCGCTTGCGCTTGGGTTCGCAGCAGACGCGCTTTTTCGATGTCCGGCAGCAGCGAGTTGGTCGTCACCGCTGCCGTAAGAGCTGACTCGATGAGCTGATCGATCCGTGCATGATCGCCGCTCGACGACAGAAGCTCCAGTAGTGACAGCGTCGGTTCCAGCAGTCCCGGTGATGCTGCCAGCGCTGCGTCGTAGAAGCGAATCGCTTCGTTGGTCTTTCCTTCGGACAGCGCCTTGTGGCCCAGGTGAACTTGCAGCTCGGCAGCGCGACTTCCGACAAGCTCTGCTTCGTGGATCGCTCGCTGCGCCAGAGACTGTGCTTCGTCGTCGCGACCTTCGCGCTGCGCCAGCTCAAACAGCGGCACCAGCACGTTACCAAGCGCCCGTCGAACCAGCGCTTTCTGGGCCGGAGTCACCGTCGGAGCTGCATCAACTCTCGTCAGCGCTTCGTGAAGAAGTCGCTTGGCTCCGTCGAGATCTTCTTGTGCTGCGAGCGTGATCTGCGCGGCCTGACGAAGTGCTGCGACCGCTGCTTCCAGATCGCTTTGCTGAGACGACAGACGCTGAAGTGCAGCGACGAGCCCAGTGTGATTGCCGTTGCGCTGATGCAGATCGACCAGCGCCTTGACCGCCTCTGCCGAGCCTGGCGTATCCCGAAGAAGCTGTTCGAGCGCTGCTTCTGCCTCGGGAAATCGTCCCAGCTCGATATCGAGTCGCGCGACGTGCAGCGCCAGCTCGGATCGCTTCGTCGATTCTCCGTCGGAATGTTCCAGCAGCTGTAGGCGCTTGGCGGCAATCGCGCGGGCCTTCGCCAGCTCTTGCTTGCCAAGCAGAAGGCTCTGCTGCTCCGCGAGCAGTGCGTCGTCGCTCGGTCGAAGCTGGCTCAGCTCTTCGAGTAGTCCAAGCAGCTTGTCGCGCAGCTCTGTCGTGCCTTGCGAGGGTTCTTCTCCGTCGCGTGGCGTCGTTTCACTGGGCGTTTGCAGCTTCTGCTTGCATAGCTCGTACTGACGCTGAAGCAGTGCTTGTCGTTCGTCAGACAGCGCGCTGGTTGTCACCGCCAGCCGCTCCGTCACAAGTCCGTCGATTTCGTCTTGGCGCTGAAGCTTGGTCAGCAGTCGCTCGACGGTGTTCCAGGCTGCATCGCGCTGTTCGCGCAGCGGATCACCTGTGGGAATCGTCTCTCCGTTTTGCAGCCGAAGACCTTGCGCGCCGAGCGTCTTGCGCAGCGCTTGCAGCGATAGCGTCAGCGCTTCGTCGGACTCATTGAGCTTGCGCTCGAGCAGATCCGCCGCTACGAGCAGCGCCTTGGCTGACTCCACCGCCGACAGCGAGCGCTGCGCACCGCTGCGATACGACTCGATGGCTCGCGTAAACGACTTCTGCGCCTCGAACAGCTTGGCCATCGACAGGTGTGGTCCCGCGTCGCTGTCATCAATGGCCACCGCCTGCTGAAGCGCGTTAAGCGCGAGCTGATACTTGTTGATCTCGCGATAGACCTCGGCAAGCTCGATGAGCAGCTTGAGCAGCGCGGTGTCGCTGAGCAGCGCACGTCGCTTTTCGAGCAGCGTCGCCAGATCCGCCAGCCGTCGCTGTTGCCGATAGACGCGCTCTAGACCCGACATCGCTTCGTCGGCAACCTCGCTCTGCTTGAGCGCTTCTTGATACCGTCGCTCGGCCTGACCGAAGCGTCCGCGCTTTTCGTCCGCCTGCGCCGCGTCGATCATCACCTTGGCTGCCCACTGCGGTGCGCCCGCTTCCGTGAGCTGATTGGCCAGGTTGTCGAGCACCGTCACGAGCTTCGCCGCTGGCTCGGCTTCCCCTTGCGCCGCTCGCAAGATTGCGTCGATGACGCTGCGAATGTGCTGCTGCTCAGCGACAAGCTCCGGCGTAAGCTGTGGTGTCAGAAGCTCTGACAGAGGCTGCGCGGACTTGCTGCTCGTCGGAACGCCCGCTGGGAAATAGGTCATCCGCAGCGCTTGACCCGCCGCATCGATCGCGCGCACCGAATCCGACGCACCTTGCTGCCACAGCGACGCAAGATACAGCATTCTCTGACGGAGCAGCTTCGGCTGACTTGCCACCAGCGCTCGCTCGGCCCGCACCACTTCGTCCCACGCGAGGAGCCCAAGCTTCTGACCGATGCGGAACAAGCGTCCGCGCATCTCGGCTTGTGCGTCGCTGCCTTCGCTACACAGACCCAGCGCTTTGATGCACGCTTTGAGCGCCCGCTGCGGATCGTTGCCAAAGTCGTCGAGCCAGCCCGCGCTCTCACACGCCACTTGCTGCCGTCGCTGATCGCTCTGCGCACGATCTTGCCGACGCATATCGACGGCGACTGCTTCTTTGATCTGACCGCTGAGCAGTGCCAGACGATGAATCTCTGCGATCGTCTCTGCGAACACTTCATCCGCCACCAAGTCTTCGCTGTGATCGCGCTCTCCACCGACGGTAAATGCATGAAGTCGTTCACCCAGCGCGCCCGCCGGATCGAACAGCACTTGCTCTCGCACCTTCGCCGATTCCCCGAGCAGCTTGTGAATGCGCAGCGCTGTTTCTTCGATGCCAGCATCGGTCATGCGCACCAGCTCATCGACGAGCGAGTGATACAAGTGTGCCAGCTCGCGCGCCAAAGACACCGATTCCAGCGCCAGCTCGCTGCTCTGTTCGCCGCCTTTTTTGTGCAGCGCGCGCACGACGCGATCCATTTCCGACAGAAGACGTCCTTGTGGACTGCGCTTGTCCGTCGCTGCCATCGCTGCACTGACCGTAATCGGCAGGGATTTTTTCAGCAGACGGAACGCTTGAATCGGATCGGCGAGCTTCTGTTCCAAAATCTCCGACGCAGCCAGCGCAGAATCGAGCGGCACATCGATCTTGGCAGCCAGCGCTCTCTCGACGCGCTGAACATGCAGATCGCTGAGCGGCTTCCACTGACCGTACTTTTCCGCGATGCTGGCGAGCTGCTCGATCGACATCAGGTCCGGTGCCAGCTCAAACGCTTGAATGCGCAGCGCGAAGCCATCGATCGGCTGACCCAGCTTTTCCTCGTAGACTTGCGCCATCTCGACGAGGATCGCCGCAGCTTGCAGCGCTTCATCTTGCTCGACGGCAATGTTCAGTCGCTGCTGTCCAATCCCGACGACATCGTCCCAGCGTCCGCGCTGCGCCGACATCTGGCTCATCGCTTCGAGCGCTTGCGTGATCAGACGACGAACCGCTGCTCTCTCGACGCCATCGGGAGGCAGCTCAGGTGCCATCCGCACCGCGCGCTCATACGACAGATACGCGCGACCGGGATCTTTGCCGCGAGACTGCCACAGACGCGCAATCTCGATCGCTCGCTCGATACGAGCCACCGGATCTTCGGTCAGTAGTAGCTCGCGCTCTTCACACGAAACCGCCGCTCGCACGTCGCCCAGCTCTTCGTACAGACCGCGCAAGTGACGGTGAACACGCAGATCCACCACGGGCGTCTCGGCTTGCACTTTTTCCAGCAGCTCTGCCGCCTGACGAGGACTTCCCATGTGCTGCCCGAGCACTTCCGCCAGATCGAGAGCCAGCGACAGACGCTCTCTCGGTGGCAGCGGCGGGTCCATCGGCTCCAGCTGCTTGCGGAGAACCTGCTCCAGCTCTTTCCACTCGCCGCGTGTTCGATGAATCTTTTGCAGCGCTGCCAGCGCCTCGCTGTCCGTCGGAAGACGCACAAGCACATCCCGGAACGCACGCAGGCTCTTATCGAGAAGCTGCGGATCGTCCGCTTGCAGCGTCAGTCGTCCGAGCAGCCGATGAAGCTCGGGACCGCTGCGACTGCTCTGCTTTTGCACCAGCTCCAGCGTCGATACAGCCAGCTCCAGCCGACCTTGTCCGCCGTAGACGCGCGCCAGCTCGCACAGCACTTCTTCTGCTTCGGGACCGGGCGGACAGATGCGTACCGCGCGCTCCAGATGCGACACCGAGCGCGTCAGATCCCCACAGTCTTCCGCAATCTTGGCAATCCGTCGATGCAGCGTCAGCTTTTCACGCGGCGTCGGTGCAACCTTGAGATACGACTCCAGCACTTCCAGCAGCTCGTTCTTGCTTCCGACGAGCTGAAGCGCATCCGCCAGGCGCTTGAGCGCATCGCGATCTGACGGCAGCTCCGCGAGCAGGCTGCGACAGACCCAGACCATCATCTCGATGCTGTCTTGTCCGTCGAACTGTTCATCGCGACGCAGCAGCCGCTGATCACACAGCGTCATCATCCGTCGCAAAATCCCGAGCCGCTCCGCCTTGTCATTGGCCAGGCCCGCTTGCTGTCGCAAAAGCTCAAGCTGCTGTGATGTGTCACCGCTCTGCTCGGCCAGCTCGATCAGCACTTTGATCGACGGCAAGTCACCCGGCGTAAGCTGCAACAGCTGCTCGAGCACCGTCGCTGCATGCTTTGGCTCGTGAATCTCGCGATACAGCTGCCCGAGCCGTCGCAGATATTCCACGCGCGTCACATCGTCGGGCTCCATTCGCTCCAGCTCGACGATCAGCTCGTTGATCTGTAGCTCGGTTCGCGTCAGACGCTGGCCCAGACGCTTTCGCTCACTCTGCGAGCGCAGCGACGGAAGAAGCTCATCAATCCGTCGCCAAATCGCCGCCGCTGACACCACGTCTTGCAGCTTCTTTTCGTACAGCTCACCCAGATCTTCGAGCTGCTTGGCATAGCTCTGTAGATCGAGTCGCGCCGTCTCGAACTGCGCAGCCATGCGGTTTTCTTGGATCACCGCCAGCCCGATGAAGTCGCGACGGCTCTTGTAATAGTCCGACAGCTTCCGAAACGCTTCGCTGTGCAGCGGCAGCTCGTGAAATGCTTGCTTTAGGCACGCAATGTAGCGCTCGGTGTCACCGCCTCGGTTGTAATAGTCGGCGGCTTCCATCATCAGCTCGGCGCGCTCTTCGGGCAGCGCCGCTTCGAGCGCGTCTTCTTCCCGAAGCTGACCGAGCCCCAGCTGATCGCTGGCTTTTTTCAGCACATCGACCAGCACTTGCCGCGTCTCGTGCCACTCATCCATCGAGCTGACCGCGTCGAGGCCCGCTCGGCACGCATCCGCCACCGCTTGATAGTCTGGACTTCCCGTCTGTTCGTACAGCTTCAGCAGCTTCGGTCCCCGACGAGTCACCCGCGCCCCGCTGCGATACAGCTTGATCAGCTCCGGAATTCCCGTCGCGGAAGGAGTCCGCAGGTACAGCGCTTCGACCAGCACCGCCGCCGTGACGTTGCGAATGTCCGCTTCGAGCGCTCGCTTCAAAAAGCTCAGCGCTTTTTTGTCTTGTTCCCCGAGCGGCTTGTCTTTGCTCTTCAGCAAACTCTCGACGGACAGCGGCGAAGAGTTTCCTTCTTCTTCTTCCGCTTGCCGCAGCTTTTCCAAAATACCCAGCAGCTCTTCGTCGAGAAACCGCTTGGCCAGGCCCAAAAAGATGTCGCTGGCGTTGCGTCGCGCCTGTTCTTTTTCGCTGATGCCCGGCTGATAGTCCGGCGACATATACGACTCAGCCAGCGTCGATAAGAGCTGCTCGGGCACTTCCGTGTCTTCACTCAGCTCGTTGTGCATCCGCAGCGCGCTACGCAGCACTTCGACGGCACCCGCTGGATCATGCAGTCGCAGCTTCAGGTGCCCAAGCTCCAGCGCCAGCTCGACGCCTTGCTGGGCCTCGCCCGCGACGAGATTGGCCAGGTGCAGCTCAATCAGCCGCGCCACCATGTCCATGTCCCCGAGCGACTGATAAATGATGCGTCCGCGACGAAGAGGTTCCAAAAAGTCCGGTCGCAGCTTAAACGCCTGCTGATAGTGCAGCAGCGCTTGCTCAAACCGGCCCAGGTCTTCTTCGCACAGCTTGCCCAGCTCGAACTCCAGCGACGCGCCCAGCTTGGCCACCGGCGGAGAGCCAATCTGATCCGCCAGCTCAGCCAGCGCTCGTTCATAGGACGTAAACGCTTGTTCCACGTCGCCATGCGCACGGAACTTCTCGGCGGCGCGACGTAGCGTTTCGGCGGCTTCCACTCCGCGCTGGTTTTTGGCACGAGTAAGCAGCGCCTCAGCGTCGGAAATTGGGGATGCGGGCAGATCTTTTCGTTCGGCCATGGACCACACTCTGTCGGCAGGGTCGGGACTGCCGCCCGTTTACCGTACCACGGATTTTTTTCGTAGCCCACAAAGTCCTTTTTCCATCAGGACTTGCCCGAAACAGGGCCCAACTCGCTGTGCTTCTTTGCGCTTTTCCTACGCACCTTCTCGCGGCATGCTGCTTGGGCTACGTTCGAGTCCTTGCGCTGGCTCTGTGGTCTTGCCTACACTGCCGAGCGTTTCGTGTGGGCGAACCTTCAGTCGAAGCACAAGCGAGAGATGACGTGTCATGAGCAAGGCGAAGACGGTTCTTGAAGTCCGCATCCTCAGCGGCGGAAGGGCCGGCGAGCAGCAGCTATTCTTCGACGCAGCCGAGGTTCGTATCGGTCGTCATCCCTCGGCAGATGTGCTGATTCCCGACGCGGTTGTCTCTCGTCAGCATGCCGTGATTTCCCGTCAGATCGACGACAGCTATCTACTTTCCGATCAGGGCTCTACCGCTGGAGTGTACGACTTATCGACGGGACAGAAGGTGACGCAGCTTGCGATTGCAGCGACTGGCACCGTCGAAGTCTCTCTCGGGCCACCAGCGACTTCGCCGCGCTGTCTGATTGGCATCGGTACCGCGCTGCCGTTTGGTCGCTATCTGCTCACTGGACGACTCGGCGGCGGTGGCATGGCCGAGGTCTTTTTGGCTCGTCAGACGGGCCTTGGCGGTCTGTTTCGTCCCGTCGCGCTCAAGCTGATTCAGCCCGAGATGTTTGAAATCGTCGATGCCTCTGCGATGTTTCTCGACGAAGCGCGCATCGCGTCCGAGATCAATCATCACAACGTCGTCAAGATCTTCGATGTCGGTGAGCAAGACGGCGTGCTGTTCTTGGCGATGGAATACCTGCGAGGTGTCACCGTCGCCAGCTTGATTGGTCAGTTTCTCCGTCGAGGAGAGACGATGCCTCCCGACCTGGCTGCCGCCATCATTGCTCAGTCGTGTGCCGGACTGCATGCTGCGCACCAGCTTCGTGACAGCAACGGACGGCTGCTCAACGTCGTACACCGCGATGTCAGTCCGTCGAACCTGATGGTCCTGCCCGAAGGTCTGGTCAAGGTCATCGACTTCGGAGTCGCTCGCGCCGACACCCGACTGCTGCGCAAAGAAGAAGGTTTACAAGGTAAGCCAGCGTACATGTCGCCCGAGCAGATCATGCTTCAGCCGCTCGATGCGCGCTCGGACGTGTTTGCCCTGGGTGTGGTCTTGTACGAGATGTGTAGCGGTCAGCCCCTGTTCGCACGAGATGACACCGCAGCGACCTTCTACGCCATTGTGCGCGGCGACATTACACCGCTGCACAAGGTGTGTCCGCAGGCCTCGCCGCTGCTTGCGTCGGTGGTTCACAAAGCGCTCGCGCGGCCTCTTCAGGAACGCTACGCCAGCGCGGCGGAGCTGTGCCAAGACCTCGATAAGGTTGTCGAAGAAGCGGGCGGGCGATTTTCCAGCATCGGTGCGATCGGTCGCTTTTTGCTAGAGCGCGGGATTCACCTGCAAGCCGCGCCACCGTCGCTGCTCCACGAAGTGCCCAAAGCGCTGTATGGCCGTAAACGCGACGATCGCTCGTCAGAGTTTGTCGATGAAGAAGCGCTGGCCGACGAGTCATTTGGTCCTGCCGGAGCGCGTCCAGCCTCGGGTCGATCGTCTGACGCACTGCCCAGCACATCCAAGTCGCAAGATCGGGTCTTTCGCTCGGGAGAGCTGCCGCAAGTGGCTCGTCCCAGCGATGGCGTTCCGCTGTGGACCGTCGATCCGCGACGAAGCCCAGGCTCGGGACGGACCAACCTGGCGCTGCTCTCACCGCTGGCCGACGAGCCGCACCGCCTGGCTGGCTCGGTGCTGGGTGATCGCTATCGACTGCTGCGCTTCATTGGCTCGGGGCCCAAAAGGGATTCACAGTTTCCCAAGCTGTACTATCAAGCAGAGCTGCTCAGTGACGGACCGGGCGAACAGAAATCCCGCGATGCAGGCAGCTTACGAGGCGGTCACGTCGCGGTCGCCGTCTGTGGTCGTGGTCCCAAGCTTGCGCCGCTGTCTGCGACGGCAAAGTCCAAGCTCGCTGCGTTTGTGGATGCGCGCGCGCCCAAGGCCGATGACAAGTTCCTCTTGCCGATGATCACCGTCGGAACGGTCGATGTCCGAGATGCCAGTGATCCCGACGGAAGCGGCGCTAGCTTTGTGGTCATGCCGCTGTGGGAACGTCGTCTGCCCACCATCGGACAGCTCTCGACGGCAGAGCGCCTAAGCCTGGTTGAGCGCTTGTTTGCGTCGCTGACCGAGCTGAATCGGCGCGATCCGTCCTTCGTTCACGGCGCGATTCGTCCGTCGAGCATTGGCCTGTGTCTTGCGACCGATGCGCCGGTGCTGCTCGACTTCTGTCTGGAGCTGATCCTCGCTGAGCCGCTGTTTCCGCCGGGAATGGAAAGGCCGCTGCTGCTGGATCCGTACCTGGCCCCCGAGTGCTATAGCGGCGCACCACAGAGCCACAAAAGCGATGTATTTTCCGTCGGAGTGCTGGCCTACGAGATGCTCGGTGGCGATCTGCAAGTGCTGACCCAAGCGCTGCGTTCTCGACGGGGAGTTCCGCGCTTGCCGCCGCAGCGAGGCGTTCCTCCGCACATTGAAAACGCGATCTTGGCTGCGCTGCGTCCCGATCCTGCACAGCGACTGCGTGCTGAAGAGCTGATCGCGCTCGTCGGAAGCTCGTCTGCGGCCAAGGTTCCCGATACGGCGCTGCCGCGTTCGTCCCAGCTAATGGTTCCGTCGTCGGGAGAGTCGCTGCGTCAGCGTCTGCCGAGCGGCGCAGAGATCAGCCTGCGGACCTTGCCGCTTTTGGCTGGACAGCAGCCGTCGGTGTTGCCGCTTCATCTCGTCGAGCCGCCAGATGCGCTGCCCGCCGAGCTGTCGCTGCTCCTCAGTGGCGAAACCATCCAGCTTGAGCTGACCGAGCCAGGCCGAGGCCGCGATCGTCCGAGCCTGTATCACGATGTCCGCGAGCCGAGCACACGACTCAACTGTCTGACGCTGCTCGCGACGGAAAAGCAAGGGCAGTTCGATCTTGGACACCGTCGATCGTCCGTCGCTCACATTGGCTATGCCAGTCAGGAAAGCGCGACCGGACGCAGTGTGCTGGAAGTATCCGTCGCAGAGCTGGGCATCTCGGTGCGCTCGGCAGGTCCGCTGCGTCGTCTGACGGTGCTGTACACCAAGTCAGCCAAGCAGCCGCTGTGGTACGCGCTGTGTCTGTGTCTTGGCTGACGCCTGAAGCGACCGTCAGCGACGGAAGCTGAACCTAGTTTCGCAGCGAGATGACCGGCGCTGGAATGCGTCCGCCCAGGCTGATGAACCCGTCGGGCTGATACTTTGACACCGGCATCACGATCGCTTGTCCGAGCAGCCCGCCAAAGTCCACCGTCTCACCCGGACCTTTGCCTGGCACCGGAATGATGCGCACCGCCGTGGTCTTGTTGTTAAAGGTTCCAATCGAGATCTCGTCGGCAATGATCGCCGACAGCATGGCTGCCGACGTGTCTCCCGGCACCGCAACCATGTCCAGCCCGACCGAGCACACCGCCGTCATCGCTTCCAGCTTATCGAGCGACAGCGCACCACACTTGACCGCCGCGACCATGTCGTGATCTTCGGACACCGGGATGAACGCTCCCGACAGGCCACCGACGCTGCTCGTTGCCATTGCGCCCCCTTTTTTGACCGCGTCGGTGAGCAGCGCCAGCGCCGCTGTCGTGCCGTGACATCCCGTGCGCTCAAGACCCAGGATTTCCAGGATTTCCGCGACGCTGTCACCCATCGCAGGCGTCGGAGCCAGCGACAGATCGACGATCCCAAACCGCACCTTGCCACCGAGCCTGCGCGCCACTTCTTGACCGATCAGCTCTCCGGCGCGCGTGACCTTGAACGACATCCGCTTGATCGTCTCCGCCACGTCGGTCAGGCTGATCGCTCGGCCCGACTCACGCAGCCGACGCAGCGCCGACAGCACCACGCCTGGACCACTGACCCCGACGTTGAGCGTCAGATCGCCTTCCCCGATGCCGTGATTGGCTCCCGCGACGAAGGGATTGTCTTCGGGCATGTTCGCAAACGTCACCAGCTTTGCGCAGCCGATGCCGCCGCGATCCGCCGTCGCTTGAGCCAGCGCTCGGATCACATGACCCATCAGCGCGATCGCATCCATGTTGATGCCCGCGCGCGTCGTCGCCACGTTGATCGAGCTACAGACCCGTCCCGTCGTCGCCAGCGCCTCGGGAATCGACTCGAGCAGCACCGAGTCGCCCGTCGTCATTCCTTTTTCACACAGCGCCGAAAAGCCCGCGATGTAGTCGATGCCCAGCTCCTCGGCGGCGCGATCGAGTGCCTGCGCGAGCGGTACATAGCTCGCGGCTCCCGTCGGTTCTCCCACGAGCGCGATCGGTGTCACCGCGATGCGCTTGTTGACGATCGGCACGCCGTACGCTGCGTTCACTTCTTTGGCGATCGGAACCAGGCGCTCGGCGCTGCGCATGATGTGCTCGTAGACGCGGCGACTGGTTTCGGTGATGTCCGTCGTCGCGCAGCCGCGCAAGCTGATGCCGAGCGTGACGGTGCGAATGTCCAGGTGCTCCGTCTCGATCATTCGCAGGATGGCGCGCGTCTCTTCCAAGTCGAAGATCATGTCGATTCTCCCGTCAGACGCGGTGGAGCGATCGCACGAGGTCTTCGTGCATCAGCATGACGTGAAAGCCCATCGACGCCGCCGCTTGCTGGAGCGACGACTTGAGCTGCGCAAAATCGGCCTGCATTTCTGCCATATCGACGATGACCAGCATCGTGAAATAGTCTCCGACGAGCGTCTGCGAGATATCGAGAATGTCGCAGCCCAGATCCGCCAAGATCGCGGTCAGCTTCGCCACCACGCCTTTTTGATTTTGTCCCGTCGCTGTGATCACCACTTTGCGACGCGCACGGCTCCGCTCAGATTCCAGGTACGTCGAGCAGTAGTCCGCACTCGGTGGCAGCCCTGGGGCTGACTCGACCGCCGTCACACCGCCGAGAGCAGCCATCACTTCGCTCGCGACCTTTTCAACCACCGACTCATCGGTTTTGCCCAGCCGAACCAGGATCTGTTCTGCGACGCGCGCCGCGACCTGAAGGGTGTCTTCACCGACGCTGGGCGAGCCCACCGCCACCCGAATCCGTCGCGCCGTCGCGCGCTCTTTGGCCAGCGGCGTCAGCTCTGCGCCGGGCTCAATGATTAGCTCTCCACCGTCGGGAACTTGGGCTACTTCTGCATGCGTGACAATGCGCGCCATGGGTCGATCTGCCTCTTTGCGAAAGTCGTGCGGCTTTGGTCTGTGCGCCGCGAGGCAGGCACTCTAGCAAAAGTTTCGGGCCTTGTCGGGGCCTCGATTCCGACGGACACATGGCTAGGTAGCGAGCGCTGCTTTTTCGGCGGCTCGACGACGCAGGTTCAGCACCACGATCCCGATCGGCGTAAGTGGCACAAACACCAAGAACGCAAGCAGACCGACCACGGTGCCAGCGCTGACTGCGATCACAAACTGAGCACACTCACTTTTTGTTGCCGCCGGGAGATCACTTGGCGGCACGGCCAGCTTGGCGCGCACTTCGTGAACCTTCATCGACAGCAGCGAATCGGCATCTTGTCCGTACAGCGACTGGCTGCGCAGACCACGCACAAACGCACGAAAGACTCGCTTGGGCGACGACAAAAACGCACCGATGCCCGCCAGGTTGATAAACCATGCGAACGGCTCGTTGTGACAGCCTGCGGCCAACTCCCACGCGGCAATCTCGATCTCTCCGACGAAGTTTGTGTCGTAGCCGGTCAGGATGTGATGCATGTCGTGAAAGCGCAGCGCTCGTACCCGCGACGCACTGTTGGGAAATGGCAGCGGCACCGGACCGAGCTTGAAGTTGACCCACGGATCACTGTAACCACCGTCGGGACCAAACTGGTTCACCGCGAAATACTGAGCGCGAGCCTCGCGCATCGTCAGCGCTGGGTCGTAGTACACAATGGTCATGGCTTACATCCTCCGCACTGGCTCAAAAAATGAGCATGGTCATTTTTTACTGCAAAGCTTGCGTCCTGTCAAATCAGTCGCTACAGCTTCAGACTGGCAGCCAGCGCTGCGGAATAGAAAATGACCACAAGCAAAAAAACAGCCAGCACTCGCTCGCAGCCGGGACGAACCAAGCGTCGCGCTGCGCCTCCAAACGGACTGGACGAAGTGGATCAGGAAGAGCGCAGCCGTCGAGAGCGCAACAAGCTGGAAAAGCGCGATCGCATTCGCCAAGCGGCCTTTGAGCTGTTTCTGTCCCAGGGCTTTGAGCGAACAACGACGCGACAGGTGGCGACGCACGCGGGAGTGGCCAGTGGCACGCTGTTTCTGTACGCCGCTGACAAGGTCGATCTGCTGTTTTTGGTGATGCACGATCGCTTGGCCGACGCGACCGATCGCGCGTTTGCGACGCTGCCGACGAAGCTGCCGCTCGGTGATCAGCTCATTCACCTGTTCTGCGTGCTGTATCGAATGTATGCCGAGCAGTCTCCGACGCTGGCGATGACGTTTATCAGCTCGCTGCCGGGCGCGCGCGGCACGAACGCGGATCGAGTGAACGCGCTCACTTTTGCGTTTATGTCACGGCTGTCAGCGCTGCTGCGCGACGGACAAGTGCGCGGTGAGGTGCGTGCAGATCTGCCTCTTCAGACGGCAGCGAGCAGCTTGTTTGCGTGTTACTTTATGAGGCTGCTCGGCTGGGCGTCGGGAATGATGCCGCTGCCGACGGAAAAAGATCCCAGCTTTCGAGAGCTGATGGACGTACAGCTACGGGGAATTGTACCGAAGTGACAGCGACGCAGCGGTGAGGATGAACGGATACTGCTCCGTCTGAACTCCGACGGAGCGAGGCAGGCTAGAGCGACTTCGCCGCTTCCTTGAGCGCAGCAGCCTTGTCGGTCTTTTCCCACGAGAACGTGGACTCGCTGCGGCCAAAGTGACCGTAGGCAGCGGTCGGCTGATAGATCGGGCGCAGCAGATCCAGCTCGCGGATGAGCGCCGCCGGACGGCAGTCGAAGTGAGCGCGGATCAGCTTTTCGAGCGACTCGTCAGAGACCTTGCCGGTGCCAAAGGTCGTGACGTGGATGCTGACCGGAGCCGCAACGCCGATTGCGTAGGCGATCTGGACTTCGCAGCGGCTGGCCAGACCCGCAGCGACGATGTTTTTGGCGATGTAGCGCGCGTAGTAACAAGCCGAGCGATCGACCTTGCTCGGATCTTTGCCCGAAAACGCGCCGCCGCCGTGTCGTCCCCAGCCGCCGTAGGTGTCCACGATGATCTTGCGACCCGTCAGACCCGAGTCACCCATCGGACCACCGACGACGAAGCGTCCCGTCGGGTTGATCAGAAAGCGCGTGTTTTTGTCGAACAGGTGCGACGGGATTTCTTTGCGAACCACCTCTTCGATGATCGCGTCGGTCAGCGTCTTGTGATCGACATCCGGTGCGTGCTGGCTCGATACAACCACCGTCTCGACAGCGATGGGTCGATTGTGTTCGTAGCGCACCGAAACCTGCGATTTTCCGTCGGGACGCAGGAAGGGCAGGGTGCCATTTTTACGGACCGCAGCCAGGCGACGCGACAGCCGGTGCGACAGCGAGATCGGCATCGGCATCAGCTCTTCGGTGTCGTCGCAGGCGAAGCCAAACATCATGCCTTGGTCGCCAGCGCCTTGCTCTTCGGGATTGTAGACGCCGTGACCATCGACGCCGAGCGCAATGTCGGGTGACTGCTGCTCGACGGCAACCATGACGCCGCAGGTCTTGTAGTCAAAGCCCATGCTGGAGTCGGAGTAGCCGATCTCCTTGACGGTGTTGCGGACGATCGTCGGAAAGTCGAGGACCGCTTTGGTGGTGATCTCACCCGCGAGTAGCACAAAGCCGGTCTTGGTCAGCGTCTCACAAGCGACGCGCGAAGTTCGGTCTTGCGCCAGCGCAGCGTCGAGCACTGCATCTGAAACCTGATCGCACAGCTTGTCGGGATGTCCCTCGGTCACCGATTCCGAGGTAAAGATGAAGCTAGACATGGACTCTCCTAACTGGTTCTCGTCGAGAATGAAGGACGTTTTTGTGCCAAAAGTCGCTCAAAAGTCAACGTAAATGAAGCCTTGATCTTCTGCGCCCGCAAACAGCAGCAGCGTCACGATGAGCAGTGCGATGCCCAGCCCGATTCCCACGTCGGTAACGAGCGCGACGGTTCGAGCAGGCAGCGGAGCGTCTTCGGGCTTCATTCGGTTGGTGGAGGCTACTCGATGGCGAGGAACTTCACGGTCACGATCTCGTATTCGCGGTTGCCGCGTGGCGTCTTGACTTGGACGGTTTCTCCGACGCGGTGGCCAATCATGGCGCGGGCCAGAGGGGACGTCAGGCTCATCTTGCCGGACTTGATGTCACCTTCGTGCTCACCGACGATGGCGAAGGTCTGGCGCTCTCCCGAGTCGGTGTCTTCGACGGTGACGGTCGCACCGAACACCACTTTGTTGCCGGACAGCGTCGTGGGATCGATGACATCAGCGAGAGCGATCAGCTCTTCCAGCTTGCTGATGCGGCCTTCGTTGTGCGACTGGGCTTCTTTGGCGGCGCTGTATTCGGCATTTTCCGATAGATCGCCGTGCGCGCGGGCTTCTTCGATGGCTCTTACGATCTTGAAGCGCTCGACCTCTTTGCGGTGCTTGAGCTCGTCCTTCAGCGTCGTAAGACCCTTCTTGGTCATTGGGTACTTGTCAGCCATGCGGGACAGAGCATGCATGCGACCGTGCAAGTGATGCAAGCGGCAAAAAACCGTCCCAAATGTCGCTTAAGATGCCGACCGCTTATGAGCACTCGGCGGCCTTCTGCGATTTCTACCCTGCTGTTTTCGGTGCTGATGTTGACGATCTGCACCTGTGTCCTGCATCGCGAGGTTCTTTTCGGCGGCGCGATCTATCACATGGACGACGCGGCGGATAACTACTATCCGGCGCGGGTGGCGTTTCGGCGCGCGCTGTCCGAGGGTACTCTCCCGTCGTGGGAACCGACAACGATGTCGGGCTGGCCGCTGCTGGCAGATCCGTACTACGGCTACTTTTATCCGCCCAACGTGCTGTTTTATCTGGGTCAGCGTAGCGGAGAGCCAGCCTCGGGAATGGCCGCTGGAGTGCCTGCCGGTCTTGGTCTATCGGCGGCGCTGCACATGTGGATCGGCGGGCTCGGGATGCTGTGGCTGTTGCGACGACGGATTTCCTGGTCTGCGGCGCTGTTTGGTGCGCTCGCGTTTGCCCTGTCGTCGTTTCAGGTGGTGCGCATTCGTCACATCATCTTCGTGCAGGCGGTGGCGTGGCTGCCGTGGCTGCTGTGGTCGATCGAGCACTTTCTTCAGACGAACCAGCGCAAGAGCCTGGCTGCTGCGGCGCTGTGCTCGGGGCTGCTGCTGCTGGCGGGAGCGCACTCGCTGCTACATTTTTTGCTGTTTCCCGTGATCGTCTATGCCGTCGGACGGCTGCTGACGTTTGCCTGGCAAAAACCGTCGAGAGATCGGCTTCGTTACCTGCTGATGCAGACGGGCTCTTTGGCTCTGGCGGCGATCGTCGGTGCGCTGTTCGGAGCGATTGCGCTCTTTCCGACGCTGATGCAGATGCCGCTGACGGGACGAGCGCTCGGAACCGACTACGACTTTGCTTCGACGTACGCGTGGCCGGTTTGGAAGTACTGGCAGACGCTGGTGATGCCCGATCTGTTCGGTCGCGGCGAGTGGCGCGGTGAGCCGTGGGTCGGCAAGTGGAATCACTGGGAGATCGCGGGCTATTACCAAGGTGTCGCGTCGCTGCTGCTGGCTGTTCCGGGCGCGCTGCTGGGCGTGTGGCGATGGAAAGTCGGCCATGATTCTCCGTCGAGCGAGCCTGAGCGTGCGTCCGATCGCTTGGTTGGCTTGGAACGACCGCTGCTGCTTTTGCTTTCGATCGCGTCGCTGCTGATTGCACTGGGCGACGGTGGACCGCTGCATAAGCTGCTGTTTCGTTACTTTCCGCTCTACGCTGCGCTGCGCTGTCCGTCGCGCTCGCTGTCGATTTTGGTGATCACGGTGCCGATCTTGGGCAGCTTCGGTGCCGAGCTGCTGCTCTCGGGTCCACGCAAACAGACGCTGCGACGGCTTCTCCTCGGTGGGCTTGTTGCGCTGCTGGTGATCGTCGGTGGCTGGCTGTATCGCGGACAGCTTGTGAAGCTGGCGACGGTGGCTCCGCTGGCGAAGCAGCTTGCCCTTCAGGCCAAAGCCCATGCGACGGTGCCGGTGACGCTCGTCTGTGCGCTGCTTTTGCTGCGGCTGTTCGGACGACTGACCGGCGCGATTCCGCTCGTGCTGCTGTCGCTTTTGACGATCGCCGATCAGCTTCCGATCGACCGAGGCTACTTGCATCCGCAGCCGGTGGACTATGCCTACGGAACCGAGCGCTTTGCGTCGGTAAACTGGCTGCTCGAACAGCAGAGTCCGTCGGTAAAGCTGCCAAACTCGCCGCCGCTGTACGATCGCTTCGTGTCGGATCCGCGCGGTCCGTTTCGCTTGCTTGCCGTCGGAGAAACCATCGGTCGGCCCAGCGCGAGCGGCTATGGTTCGATTCAGCTCTGGCGCTATTCGCACCTGCTCTACATTCTCAACCACGGCACGGTGTATCCGCATCAGCGACTGAAAGAAGACCTGGCGGCGGCGATGCTGTGGCGGCTCGACTCTCCGCTCGTCGATATGCTGAATGTGCGCTATCTGATTGGCACGACTTCGCCGGGACCGCGCTGGGTGCAGCGCTTCCGTCCCGAGCTAGGATCGAAGCCGAGCGCTCGCTTCGAGGCGTACTGGGATGCGCAGCTTGCGGTGTTTGAAAATACCCAGGTGATGCCGCGCGCGTTTGTGGCGTATCAAGCGAAGCTGGCGAAGACGCAGGCTGACGAGGCTTCACTCGTTGCACGGCCTGACTTTGATCCGCACCGAGAGATCATCCTCGGACAGCCCAGCAAGTCGTCAGCGAGTACGCAGGCTCCGACGGTTGAAAATCAGGGACGCGCGCACTCGGCTGCCCAGATCGTCGAGTATCAGCGTCATCACATCGAGCTGTCCGCCGAGGCGCTGGCTCCGGGTGTGCTGGTGCTTGCTGATGCCTATCATCCCGACTGGTTCGTGCGCGTCGATGGCCAAGAGCAGCCGCTGTATCCGGTCAACTTGGCGCTACGCGGTGTGGCGCTGTCGCCTGGATCGCATCGGATAGAGCTGCACTATCGCGATCGTGGGCTTCGTGTGGGCGCTTTGCTGTCGCTGCTGGGGCTGCTCGGCTGGCTTGGGCTGCTCTACTTCGGCGTGCGCAAAGATCGCGAGACGGTTCATGTATAATCGCCAATACTGCTAGGAGTCGTCGTGCCTCGGATCTTTGTTTCCCAGAAGCGTGTGCAGCAGTGGACAGAGGAAGGTCGCATCCAAATCGAAGGCAACCAGATGACGCTGCCCGAGCTTGGTCGCATGTTCCGTCTGACCGAAGCGTTTTACGTCGAGCGAGCTGTGTCTGACGGTGGTGACACGCTGGGCCTGCGCGGTCGAGTCAAGACGCGCAACCAGATTGCCCAGCTGGGTGGCGAGGTGTTTTTGAACTCGCTGGTGATTGGCGAAGCGGCGTATGAAGGCGATCCTGGCTTCGTCGGAGAGCCCATGCCGCGCAGCGCGAAGCAAGCCAGCTCACGCGTGGATGCTGCGCCAAACCGCAACCTGTCAAATGCCACGACGGGAAAAGTGATCCCCAAGTCGCCTGCGTAGCTTCGGTTCTGCGACGTCGCAAGCGCAGCGCAAGCTCGCCAAAAACAAAAAGGGCCGACTGCACGATGGCAGCCGACCCTTTAGGAACTACTTTGTTTGGACGAGTTACTTCTTCTTGGCGGGCGCCTTCTTGGCGGGCGCAGCCGGAGCCTTCTTGGCAGGCGCAGCCGGAGCCTTCTTGGCAGGCGCAGCCGGAGCAGCCTTCTTGGCAGCCGGAGCAGCCTTCTTGGCAGCCGGAGCGGCCTTCTTGGCAGCCGGCTTCTTGGCGTCAGCCTTGGTCTTCTTGCGCTTCTGACCACCCACTGCACGCTTCGCACGCGAAACATCACCGTGCGAGTCGAGGAAGTACAGGTAGCCTTCCTCACGGTTGAAGCTGCCGTTGGCGACCTTCTCAGCCTTGCCAGCTGGCGAGGCCTGACCCGCACGCTTCATCGGGGTCTTCCACACTTCGGTGCCCCGAAGGAAGTACAGGTAACCGTTCTCACGCTTGATGTTTAGCTTCGCAACTTTCTCGGCCATTACTTTCCTCCATCTCTCAGAGGGGTTGGGTTTGAATTGACACTATTTGAGGCTCGACGAGGCTGTCAATTCGTTTTGTGCGGAAAGGATCACTTTTTTTCGTCGGCCGCAACTGGCTGCTCTTCGGGGGAAAGTCAATTATCGTCGGAGATAACCGTATTCCCGTCGGAATGGCTAAATTCGGCGATTTTCGGCGATTCAGACGGGTTTTTCTTCAGCGCACGCGAGCGCAGATCACCTGCTCTGCGCTGACGGGGCTTAATGGCTGTCCGTCGAAGCCTCCTGAGCGATGCCACAGCGTGAAGCCGTTGTAGTGCAAAAGGGCTTCTAATTCGGCTGGATAGAGCTGTCGCTGGGTCAGTTGGATGGTTCGAGGCGGGCTCGAAGGCTGATTTTGGGCTGCACGATCGCGCTCGAGCTTCCGAGAGCGCGCCAGATCGGGCTCATAAAAGAGACGAATGAACAGCACTTGGCTCTCTGGATCGTAGTCGTGGCTGGTGCTGTAGATGAAGGGCTCGCCGGTGACAGGGTGCTTGAAGCGGGTCTTGGACCAGCGCTTGTCGCCGCTCTTCGCCAGCCACTGCGGATCGGGATTCACGACATCAAACGCGAACAGTCCGTCGGGATGCAGCAAGCGTCGCACTTCAGAAAGAAAGCGCTCGAGATCGCCTCGGGTGTACAGGTGCTGCATTCCGCCAAAAGGACAGAGAATCAAACGAAAGCGCTCACTCGGCGGAACATCGAGAGGAAGCTGTCGGAAGTCGGCGCGGACCAGCTGCGCGCGCTCGCTGACCTTGGTTCCGACGTGGGAAAGGCGCTGCTGACAGCGAATCAGCATCTCTTTCGACAGATCGACACCGATGACGCGATGCTTGTCTCGACACAGCGGCACGAGCAGTCGTCCCGAGCCACAGCCCAGCTCGATAAGCGGCTGATCGCGAAGTGGGCTCTTTTCATAGACGGACGCCATGTCCGCCGCGAGCTGTCGATACCAAGCGATGTCGTGGCGTCGGCTTTGAAAGTCGTGATCGTACAGCTCGACGTCGCGATAGTAGTCACTCGTTCCGAGCGCGAGCGCTGACTGATGTTCTTCGATCATGCGCATCTTCTACTTCAGCCCTCGCGAAAGCGCGCGTGGAAACTTGACGAAGCCGAAAAGGCCGGTACATGGTCGCCGCGTGCGGATCCTCGGGCTAGATGTGGGGAGTAAGACCATCGGCGTCGCGCTGAGCGATGAATTGCTTCTGTGTGCGCATCCTCAAAAGACGCTGATGCGACGAGGAACGCGCAAAGATGTCGAGACAGTGCTGGAGCTTTGTAAAAAGCACATCGTCTCGAAAGTGGTCGTCGGGCTTCCCTATGACTGCGAGGGCAACGAAGGTCATCGCGCCAAGCGGGTGCGGGTCTTGGGCGATGCGCTCGCGGCGGCGGGTCTGACGATTGAATATCAAGATGAGAGCTTTTCGACGGTGGAAGCCGAAGACGTGCTGCTTCAGGCGGATCTGTCGAGGGCTCGACGCAAGGAAGTGGTGGATCGCTTGGCAGCAGCGGTGATCTTGCAAGCGTGGCTGGACGCACAGCGCCCGATTCAGCTTTCGTCGGAGGAGCTGTAATGAGTCGGCTGTCCCTCGCGGCGCGACAGCGACTGGCCGCACTGGTGGTTTTTTTGACCGTCGGTGGCGCTGTTGGTGTCGGTGGTCACTTTGTCTGGCAAGCGCTGCGCTATCCCGATCGACCCGGCCCAGCGTCAGGTCCAGGCGACACGCGCATCGTCATCATCAAAGGAATGAGCCTGTCGGAGATCTCGCGGCTTCTTTCCGACAAAGACATCATTTATCACCCAGAGTGGTTTCGTTTCTACGCGAGCGAGCGCGGTGTGGCGTCGAAGATTCGCGCGGGTGCGTACTCGCTGTCGGCCCGGATGTCGCCGCGTCAGATCTTGGATACGCTGCTGTCGGGTGCTCGAGAGCCGGAAGTGCCGGTGACGATTCCCGAAGGCAAGCACATGCTGGAGATCGCAAAGCTCCTCGAAGAAGCGGGGATCTGCAAAGCCGCCGAGGCAGAGCGGCTGATGCGCGATCCAAGCTATGCGCTGTCTCTCGGGCTGAGCGGCGGTTCTCTCGAAGGATATCTGTATCCCGATACGTATCGTTTTCCGCCGGGTGTGCCGTGTACGCGCGTGCTGCCCGCACTGGTCAAGCGAACGCAGAAGGTGCTCGGCGAGCTAAAGACGCAGTATTTCGAGGGTCTGCGCGTGCTCAACCGTCAATACAAGTTCGGCGATCGCGAGATCATCATCATGGCGAGCTTGGTTGAAAAAGAGACGGCGCGACCCGAGGAGCGGCCTCGCATTGCCGGAGTGTTTCTGAATCGCTTGCGCCTGCCGACGTTTAAGCCGCATCGACTCGAGACGGACCCGACGATCATTTACGGCTGTACGGTTCCCGTCGAAAAGAGCGAAGCGTGCCAGCAGTTCCAAGGTCGCATCCGACGCATTCACCTGCAAGATCCCGACAACCCGTACAACACCTATACGCACGAAGGCCTGCCGCCCGCGCCGATCAGCAACCCGGGTCGCGCTGCGCTGGCGGCGGTGCTGGCGCCCGATACGACGCCGTACCTGTACTTTGTCTCGCGCAATGATGGAACGCACCAGTTCTCGGTGACGCTGGAAGAGCATCAGGCGGCGGTGAACAAATATCAGCGCAGCGGGCACTAGATCGCGTCCTGGGCTGATTTCGTAGGCCGTAGAAGGGTTTGTGTGCAGGCTGTAAACCTGCCGTTGCGGAAGCTTGGGGCGCGCTTAGATTGGCCTTATGTCGAGTTCGCACAAGTCCGATGCAACCGGGGCGTCGTCGGAGCGTCGTCCCAAGTCGTTACTGGCTGCCTGGTCTGCGAAGCTGTTTCCGGTGACTCCCGATGGCAGCACGGCGCTGCGTGACTATCGGATCTTGTCGTCGCTGGTCGGTCTGGCTGCGCTGGTGGCGCTGTTGGCGATTCCAAGGATGCCGGTGTTCGCTGCTCCGCTCGGGATGATGGTGGGCGCGGCCTATTATCTGATCTTTGCTCGTCGAGAGCGTCTTCGTCAGAAGCTGCTGGCCGCACCGTTTCCCGACGAATATCGCGAGATCTTGCGTCAGCGCGTGCCGCTGTATTTGCAGCTCTCCGATGATGAAAAGCGCCGCTTTGAAGGGGAAATCGCGGTGTTTTTGGGGGAGCAGCGCATCTATGCGCTCGGCGGGCTGGAACAGGATGACCGCGCCGCGCAGGTCAAGCTGACCGACGAGCATCGCGTGCTGATTGCGGCGAGTGCGGCGATCCTGCTGCTCGGACGACCGGACTGGCGGCTGCCGACGGATCGCGACATCGTGGTCTATCCGACCTCGTTTGCCGAGGAGACGTACTCGATGGAGCAGAACGCGCACGCCATCGGAATGGTTCACGCGCAAGGTCCGATCCTGTTTGCGATTTCCGCGATCGAGCAGAGCTTTCCGCGTCGGCAGAGCTGGCTGCATGGCAGTGGGCTGTTCCAGAGCCAGCCGCAGTTTGCGCAGTCTCACGTCGGACTGCATGAGTTTGCGCACGTCCTCGACTTTCTGGGTCAGCAAGGGCGCTCGACGGGCGTTCCGGTGCTGCTCCCGCCGAGTGTGCAGCGAGAGTGGCACGAGCAGCTTGCGATCGAGCGGGATCGTCTCATCGACGGCAACTCGGTTCTCAATCCGTATGGACTGAAGAACGAAGCCGAGCTGTTCGCGGTGTCCGTCGAGAGCTTCTTCCAAGACTCGGCGCGGCTGCGCAGCCATCACCCGGAGCTGTATGGGCTTCTGTCGGACTTCTTTAACCAAGATCCGGCGGCGCGTACGCTGTCGCTTCAGTCGGTGGTGCAGCTTCGTCCGTGGTTTGCGCTGGGTAGCACGCCTCGCTATTTCGCGTAATCGCTTGTGCTGGTTCCGCACCGCGCATTGTCTTCGTTCCTCTTCCTGTTTTGCTTCCCGCATATCCTGCTTCATCACACATAGCCGCATTGTCGAAGCGCGCTGCTTGTATCATCACAGCATGCGTAAAGACATATGATTACAGCGTCATGAAGATTGCGCAGGTTGACTTCATGTAGCGCGATTGTCTGGCAAATAACCACCTGTGCGCAGGGCTGCGGATGGCAGGCGATGGGTTCGTACATTGTGGCTGGCTGCGGTGCGTTGTCGGCCTGCGCTGACCTTTGATGAGCGCGTGCGAGCTGGCGGCACAGCGCTCCACATCGGATCATGGACAACCTGTGAATAACTGTGTGTGTACAGCGCGGAACCTGCTGATTTGCAGGCACTTTCTTGTCCGCGCCTAAATTTTAAGCAGCGGCCTTGGACGGCGTTTCTCGTCATTTTGGGCGGCGATCCACCTTACCGAAACGGTCCGTAGTTATTGGTCGAAGCACGGGCTGGTTTGATTTGGTTGGACCAATTGAATACACACAGAGGCCCGGTGACAGGATGTTTCCATGGTCCGAAAAACACATGAATAAAGAGAGCAATTTGCCAAATTCTTGTTTGGTTTCTGGCAGGTAGACGCGGCCAAGTTTCTTGTCTAATTGACTGCGCAAGAGGTAGAATCGTGCGGTCCAAAAAGATACCTACGCAAAAGGCCCATACCCATGACAGATATCGTGCAGGCACTCGCGACCTTGGATAGCGACCCGACGCAGGCTCAAGCCCGAGAGAGGCTTGTGGCGGTAGCGAAGGTTGCGGCCCAGTCTTCGAGTGAAGCGGCAGCGCAGGCCAAGACGGCGGTGCGCGAGGCCCAAAAGCGTTATCGCGAGCGCGGCGATGCAGAGCTGTGGCTTGCCTTGTGTGATGTTCTCCTCGATTCCGGTCTGGTGACGGTGGCGAGCGAGCGCGCAGAGCTCCTGGTGGAAAAGGGCCGGGTGTGCTGCGACGAGCTTCTGTCGGAAAGTCAGGCGGAAGCGGCGTATCAAGCGGCGCTGGCGGCAGATGCCGAGAGTGAATCAGCGCAAGATGCGCTCGAGCAGCTCTCGGCGGTGAAGGGCAACTGGCAGAAGGTGGTGCAAAAGTGGCTCGATGAAGCCAAGCGCTCGACGGAGCGGCAGCTGACCACCGACCTGTATACGCGCATCGGCGAGTATTACGGCAAGTACAGCAAAGAGACGGGCGACGCCGAGAGCTACTGGTATAAGGCGCTGTCAGTCGAGCCGCGCAATCGTCGTGCGTCGCTGCATCTGGAGCGACTGTTCCGGGCGCAGAAGAAGTGGCCCGAGCTGATCAAGACGCTGGAGCAGCGATCCGAGAGCGCAGCGACGAAGGAAGATCGCGTGCTGGCGCTGCTCAGCTTGGCCGATCTGTATGGCAAGCAGCTTAAAAACCACGACGCGGCGGTGGAGTCACACAAAAAGGCGCTCCAGATCGATCCGGCGAACGTGCGGGCTCTGTCGGCGCTGGTGACGCTGTACACCGACAAGCAAGACTTTGCGTCGCTCATCAAGCTGTATGAGCAGGCGCTGAAGGTTCGGCAGCGTACCGAGAGCGAGCTTCCGACGGTGCTCGAGATCGGTCGGCTGTACTTCCACAAGCTGAAAAACTACGAGCAGGCGAGCGAGTACTACCAGCGCGTGCGCAAGGTGGATCCGGCGCAGCCTGAGATGCTCGACTTTTATCGCTCGTATTACGGCGGCAAAGGCACGGGCAAGCCGACGGCGGATGACTCGAGCAAGCTGCTCGCGGTGCTGACGCAGGCGCAGAAGGTGGAAAACGACGCGGGCCGTCGTCTGGCGCTCGGTATCGAGATGGCGCAGGTGGCGGAGTCGTCGCCGGGCGGGCTCGACAAAGCGATCGACATCTGGAAGTCGGTGCTCAAGCTTCAGCCGGGTCACGGAGAGGCGAGCGGCGCGCTCAAGCGACTGTATACGCGGACGGAAAAGTGGAACGCGCTGCTCGAGATGCTCAAAGAGCAGGCGGAGGCGCTGTCGAAGGACGATCCGGCGCAGCTGGATCAGCGGATCGAGCGGCTGCTGGAGGTCGTGGCGATCTATCGCGATCGTCTGAAGCTCGACGCGATGGTGATCAACACCTACACGGCGATCTTGGCGCTGAAGCCGGAACACCTGGGCGCGCTTGATGCGCTGGGTCAAAAGTACGAGGCGATGGCGCGCTGGAACGACCTTATCGGCGTGCTCCAGCGAAAGGCGGATCTGCTGGCGAAGTCGCCGGACTCGCGGGCGGAGCAGGCGCGGCTGCTCAAGCGGGTGGCGCAGCTGTGGATCGACAAGTTTTCCAACCACAACCAGGCGGTGAAGCCGCTGGAAGACTTGTACGCGATCGATCCCGACGATGCCGAGACGGTGACGCGACTGCGCGACATCTACAACAAGCGGCGGTCGTGGCGATCGCTGCTGGATCTGGAGCGTCGGCAGCTCGACGTGCTGGAAGCGCATCCCGAGCGTCTGGCGAGCAGTGATGCGTGGATCAAAGAGCGTCGGAGCCGACTGACGGAGCTGGCGAAGCTGGCGCAGGATCGTCTGGGCGACAGCATCGAAGCGATCGGCATCTGGAACCGGCTGCTTGAGATCGACGAAAACGACGAGGGTGCGCTGACGGCCCTGGCGGGTCTGTACGAAAAAGAAAAGCGCTTCACGGCGCTGATCGAGGTGCTGCTCCGTCAGAAGGCGCGCAGCAAAGATGTCAAGACGCAGGTGGCGCTGCTCGAAAAGATCGGCACGCTGCTGGCGGAAAAGCTGCTGGCGGCGGCTCCGGCGGTGGATGTCTATCGCGAGATCGTGCGGCTTCAGCCGACGCATCAGAAAGCGATGCGAACGCTGCGCGAGCTGTACGGTCAGGCCGGTCAGTACGACGAGCTAGAGCGGCTGTACGGTCAGCAGGCGCAGTGGGACGAGCTGTACGAAGTGCTGCTGGCGCTGGCAGAGCGTGCGGAGCAGTCGGCGACGCGAATTGACCTGTATCTGCGGGCGGCGCGGGTGGCCAAGTCGCAGCTTGCGAGCCAGGACAAGGCGCAGAAGGCGTTTGAGCGGGTGCTGGTCGTCGAGCCGCAGCACTTGGTCGCAGCGACGGCGCTGCTGCCGATTTATCAGGCGACGGAGAAGTGGCCGCGTCTGCTCGCGATGTATGAAGTGCTGCTGGGACACGCGCAGAGCGACGCGGAAAAGATCCAGCACATGCACAAGATCGCAGAGCTGGCTGAGCAGAAGCTGTCGGCCAAGCCGCTGGCGTTTTCGTGGCTGTCGAAGGCGTACGCGCTGCGGGAAGCGGAGTCGCTGGACAGTCGGCCTCGGCAGCATCTGGAGTCGGAGCTGCGACGGTTGGCGGGCGAAGCAGACACCTGGCAAGAGCTGGTTTCGATCTACGCGCGTCAGGTGACGCAGCTCGAAGACGGAACGCACAAGCTGGCTCGTCTGCGGCTGCTCGGTCAGTGGACGCAGCAAAAGCTGCATCGTCTCGACGACGCGCGCGGCTATTGGGAACAAGTGCTGGCGAAGATTCCGCTCGACGAAGAAGCGCTGACGGCGCTCGAGCAGATCTTCCAGTCGCAGGAAAAGTATCCCGAGCTGCTTGGCATCTATCGCAAGCGCGTCGAGAGCCAGACGGATCAGAGCAAGCGCACCGATGTGCTGTTCCGAATGGCCAGCGTCGAAGAAAACAAGCTGAGCGATCGTGGCGCAGCGGCGGCAACGTACCGTCGGATCTTGGCCGAATCGGCGTCGAATGCGTCGATGGCGACGACGATGCGTGCGCTGCGTGCGCTCGAAAAGATCTATACGCAGTCGGGTGACTCGGAGTCGCTGGCGGAAGTGCTCGAAGCGCAGCTTCAGCACATCGCGCAGTCTCAGTCGGGCAGCGAGCGCTCGGAGCGCGACATCGAGACGCAGATCATGATCAGCTTCCAGCTCGGTGAGCTGTATGAGCTGCATCTGGACAAGCCGGAAAAAGCGCTGGAGCGCTATCGTCAGGTGCTTCAGCTAACGGCGGGACATCGTCCGACGCTGGTTGCGCTGGAGCGGTTCCTGGTTCCGTCGAATCCGGTGCGCGTCGAAGTGGCGCGACTGCTGGTTCCGGCATACGAGCGAGCGGACGATACGCGCAAGCTGGCAGCGGCGCTGGAAATCGTGCTGTCAGCGACGGTGGATGCAGCCGAAGAGCTGGAGCTTCTGCGGCGGCTCGCGGGTCTGGTTCGCAAGCTGGGCGATGTCGAAAACGCCTACAAGTTTGCGGCGCGGCTGTTCGAGCGGGTTCCCTACGATCACGACAACCGTCACGAGCTGATCGAGCTGGGTGAGACGCTGGAGCGTCAGGAATCGGTCGCAGTGCTGCTCGAGGATGCAGAGCGGGCGGCTCGTCGAGCGGGCGATAGTCAGCTGGCGCGCGATCTGGCCTGGGACTTGGGTCAGCTTTATGGCGAGCACCTGCACGAGGTCGAAAAGGCCGAAGCTGCGTACATTCGCGTGCTCGAGAGTGACGAGTCGCACGAAGGGGCGGCGCGGGCGCTGGAAGAGATCTATCGCGCGGGTGAGCGGTTCCCAGAGCTGCGTCGGCTGCTGGAGCGTCGCAAGGACTTGGCCGTCGAGCCGAGCGATCGCAAAGAGCTGCTGTTCCAGATCTGTGATCTCGACGAAGGTGTGCTGGAAGACGAAGAGGCTGCGTCGCGTGACTACGCGGAGATCCTGGAGCTGGATCCGTCGAACACGCGTGCATTCAAGGCCCTTGAGCGGCTTCACACGACGGCAGAGCGCTGGCGCGAGCTGGATGATTTGCTGGCGCGGGCGGTGCCACATGTCGATTCGGTGGTCGATCGGGCGCAGCTGCGCTTCCGTCGCGGTGAGCTGCATGCGGTGCGGCTCGATGATCCCGATGGTGCGTGCGAGCTTCTCGAAGAGGCTCTGTCGGAGCAGCCCAAGCACAAGGGTGCTCGTCGGACGCTCGAGAGCTTGATGGACAACTACGGCCTGCGTCAGCGAATTGCGCGAACGCTGGAGCCGCTGTTTGAGCAAGACGGAGACTTTGCCAAGCTGGTGGCGGTTCTGTCGGTGCAGCGAGAAGCACTGCCGATGGAGCGAAGTCCCGAAGCGGCGGCGCTTTTGTCGCGGATTGCGCGCATCACCGAGGAAAAGCTGCGCAAACCAGACGGTGCGCTGGGTGCGTATCGTGAAGCGCTGCGACTCGATCCGGCGGATCCGCAGCATCGCGGCAACGTCGAGCGGGTGGCGACCTCGCTGGGTCGCTTCGAGGATCTGGCGGCGGCGTGGGAAGAAGCGTTTGTCGCGACGGACTCGGACAACCTGGCGCTGCGGGGCGAGCTGCTGCGTCGTGCGGCAGAGCTGTACGATCACAAGCTCAGCGACGCAGAGCGGGCGCGGGATGCCTGGAAGCGGCTGTTGGATCTTGATCCAACGTCGCTGGATACGGCGCGTCCGGCAGCGGTGGCACTGGCGCGACTATATCAGCAGGCCGAACAGTGGCGCGATCTGATCGACGTGCTGCGTCGTCAGGCTGAGTGGTCGCACGGCGACGAGCGCAAGTCGCTGCTGTTCCGAATCGGTGAAATTCAGCAGAGCCTGCTCGAGGACAGCGATGCAGCGATTGCGACGTATCGAGAGATTCTCGACGGTGATGCCCAGGAAGTGCGGGCACTGGATGCGCTGGAGTCGCTGCACGTCGCCAAAGAGCAGTGGACGGATCTGATTGGCATCCTGCGACGACGGGTGGATCTGGCAAGCGATAGCCAGACGCGTCGGGATCTGCTGTGGCGGATTGCCGAAGTGATCGAGGTCAAGCTCGGCGATCGCGACGAAGCCATCACAGCGTACGGTGTGATCCTGAGCGAGCGCGCCGAGGACGTTCCGGCGATCGATGCGCTCGGTCGGCTGTATGAAGCGGCGGAGCAGCACTCGAACCTGCTCGATATGCTCGAGCGACGACTGCCGCTGACGCTGGATGTGACGGATCGCGTGACGCTGCGGCTGAAGATGGCGGGGCTTTTGGAAGGTGCGCTCCGTCGCAACGATGCGGCGCTGGAAGCCTATCGTGAGGTGCTGATCGACGACGCGCGTAGCTCGATTGCCCGTGAGGGTCTGGAGCGGATGCTCGACGACGATAGCCTGCGGCTGCGAGCGGCAGAAGTTCTGGAGCCGATCTACACGCTGCACGGCGATCTGCGCGCGCTGGAGCGACTGAGCGAGCTGTTTGCGACATACCTGGCTGATGTTCACGAGCGAATCGTGCGTCTGCGCAAGGTGGCTGAGCTGCGGATTACGCTCGGAGATCCGCGTGGCGCACTCGAAGCACTGGCGCGAGCGGTTCGTCTGGCGGTGGCCGAGACAGAGCTGCCGGAACTGCTGGAGCTGGTCGAAGCACACGTCGAAGCGCACAAAGCGCAGCGCGATCTGATCGAGCTGTATCGCGAGGTCGCGGATCAAATCCTCGATACGCGGGTGCAAGAGCGGGTGCTGCTACAGATTGCGAAGGAAGCGTATGCGCTCGGCGATCGCGAGGTGTCGCGTGACTATTACCGTCGCGTGCTCGACAACGTGAGCGATCACTTGGTGGCGCTCGAGGCGCTGGAAAAGATCTACGCCGAAGGTCGCGAGCTGGAGTCGCTGCTGGAGATCTATGCGCGACGGGCCACGCTGGCGCAGCGAGAGGATCGTCGCGATGACGGTCAGCGTCGTCAGTATCTGATCCTGGCGGCGGATCTGTGTGAGCGTGAGCTGGCTCGTCCGGGTGAAGCGATCGCGCTGCTGGAGCAAGTGCTTGCGCTCTTCCCGGCGGATGCGGAGTCGGCGACTTCGCTCGAGCGGCTGTACAAAAACAGCCTGCGCTGGGCGGATCTGGCGGATCTGCTGGAGCGTCGGCTCAAGTACGCGGGCTCGGATTCCGAGGTGGTGGATCTGCGCTATCGGCTCGGTGTGCTGTTCGAGGAAGAGCTACAGAGTCCCGAGCGTGCGGTCGAAAACTATCGTCTGGCGCTCACCGTCGATGCGGAACATGAGCCGTCCATCGGTGCGCTGGAGCGATTCCTCGACGATGCGGATCAGCGTGTGACGGCAGCGTGGGTGCTCAAGCCGATCTACGAGTCGCGCGGTGCGTGGGCGAAGCTGATTCGTACGCACGAGATCCATCTGTACGCCGCTGACGACAGTGAAAAGCGGATCGAGTTTACCAAGGCAATCGCGGCACTTTACGAGGACAAAGTCTCGGATCTAAGCCAAGCGTTTGCGTGGTACGGCAAGGTGTTTGTGCTTCAGCCGGGCGACGGTTGGACGCGCGATCAGCTGGCACGGCTCGCGGGGGTTCTGTCGGCGTGGCAAGGTCTGGCGGAGCTGTATCAGCGCTATCTCGATGAACAGACGGCGGACAGTGAGCCAGCGACGATCGATGTGCTGCGTACGGCGGCGGATATCTACGATCAGCGGCTTACGCAGGTGTCGAAGGCGCAGGAGTGCTACCGTCGGCTGCTCGTCGTAAATACCGAAGACATGGCCGCGTTCCATCCGCTCGAAGCGATGCTGACGCGGGCGGAGCGCTGGAACGATCTGTATTCGGTCTATCGCGACGCGGTGCGCGACACGCTGGATCTGGATCGCAAAAAGTCGCTGCTGTTCAAGGTGTCGGCGCTGCAAGAACAGCGACTCGATGATCCGACGGCAGCGATCGAGACGTTCCGCGAGATCCTGGATCTGGACAGCGAAGACGAGGAAGCGACGCTGGCGCTCGATCGGCTGTACACGACGCTTGGGCGCTATCAAGACCTGGCAGAGCTGCTCATCCGTCGCATCGAGCGTGCGGAGCGTGGCGGCGCGGCGGAGCTTGGCAAGTGGAGCGAGCTGAAGCTGCGTCTTGCGGGCTTGTATGAAGAAAAGCTCGACGAGCTGCCGAAGGCGATCGATTCGTACGAAGAAGTGCTGGGCAAAGACGAGCAGTCCGAGCCTGCACTGACGGCGCTGGAGCGTCTTCTGTCGTCGCTGCCAGAGAGAGAAGCGCTGCGTTATCGCACGGCGCGGATCCTGGATCCGATCTATCGTCGTCAGGATGCGTGGCAGAAGCTGTCGCAGCTTCTGGAAGTTCAGCTTCTGTTCGTCGAAGACAAGCTGCGTCGCGTCGAGATCCTGCGCGAGATTGCAACGATTGAAGAGTCGCGCGGTCAGGCTCCGCAGTCGGCGTTCCAAGCGCTGTCGCGAGCGTGGCTGGAAGAAGCGGGCGAAGGCGAAGCGCGTGAGCAGCCGCTGTTCGAGGAGCTGTGCCGTCTGGCTGGGCTGACCTCGGGCTTTGCGCAGCTCGTTTCGATCTTGGAAAAGGCCGTCGAAGGTTCGTATGACTTCGAGCTGGTCGCTCGAGTGTGGGCTCGCATTGCGCGGATGTACGACGAGCAGCTTGGGGATCGAAGCCAAGCGATCGATGCGTGGCGCAAGGTGACGAGCGTTCACGACGAAGACGACAGCGCGTGGCAGAACCTGGAACGACTGCTGTCGGCGGAAGCACGATCGAGCGAGCTGGTGATGGTGCTGGAAAAGCGCTTCACGCTGGTCAGCGACGGAAAAGAGCAAAAGCGACTGCTGTATCTGGCGGCGGATCTGCATGAAAAAGTGCTGGGCGCGCCGGAAAAAGCGATTGCGACGTGGCGTCAGGTGCTGTCGCTCGATGATCACGACGGAAACGCGCTGGTTGCGCTCGGTCGGCTGTACGAAGGTCGCGATGCGTGGCGGGATCTAACCTGGGTCTACGGTCAGCAGATCGAGCAATCGGACAGCGACACGGTTCGTCGCGATCTGCGCTTTGCGATGGCTCGGGTGTACGAAGAAAAGCTCGGCGATTCGTTCGAGGCGATGGGTGCGTACAAGAGCGCGCTCGAGAGCAATCCGAGCGATACCGAAGCGCTGGTTGCCCTCGGTCGTCTGTACGAAAAGGAAAGCCAGTGGGCGGATCACCTGGAGATCCTCGACAAGCTGGCGTCGCTCAAAGAGTCGAGCGATCAGGTCGGTGAGCGTCTGAGCCTGTGGCTGCAAGCGGCGCGGGTGACGGAAGAAAAGATTCAGGAATCCGACGCGGCGATTCGTCGCTACGAGCAGATCCTGACCTTCGAGCCGTCGGGCAAGCGAGCGCAGGCGGCGGTGCTGGCGACGCAGGCAGAAGCCAAGCTGGCGCTGGAGCGGCTGGTTCAGTCGCCCGAGACGCGCGCTCAGGCTGCGGCGGTGCTGGAGCCTTTGTATCGCAAGCACAGTGAGTGGAAGCCGCTCATCGAGCTTTTGGAGCTGTCGCTGTCGTCGGCTGCGGATCCGAGCGAGCGTCGTCGCATCCTGTCGCAGATCGCAGAGCTTCAGGAAAATGGTCTGTCCGACGCAGTCAGCGCGTTTGCGACGTGGGGTCGCATCCTGTCAGAGGATGGCTCCGACGAGCAGGCTGTGCAGGAGCTGGAGCGTCTGGCGCGGCTCGGTGGTGAATACGGCGAGCTGGCGCAGATCTTCGAGCAGCGACTGGAAACGGCGAGCGATCCCCAGGTTCAGCGGGTGTTTGCGCTGAAGCTGGCGGGCCTGTACGAAACGCACCTGTCCGACGAAAGCAAAGCGATTGAGCGCTATCGTCGCGTGCGAGAGCTGCCCGGCGATGAAATGGAAGCGCTGACGGCTCTCGATCGGCTGCTCACCAAGAGTGGCGCGCTCTCTGAGCTGTCGGAAGTGCTCGAGCGGGAAGCGGAAGTGGCGGATGCTCCGACGGAACAGGCAGAGTTTCTGTATCGACTCGGTGAGCTAAAGACGGGATCGCTCTATGACCTCGACGGTGCGCTGCAAGCGTTCCGCAAGTCGCTGGAGCGTCATCCACAGCACGCAGCAGCACGGGCGGCGGTGGAGCGTCTCATCAACTCTCCGGCGCATGCGGTGGCGGCCCTGGATCTGCTGGAGCCGCTGGCGGAGCAAGAGCGCGACTTTGGCAAGCTCGTCGAGCTTTTGGAAGTTCGCGTCGGTGTGACGCAAGGCAAGCCAGAGCGTGCGGCGCTGCTCGAGCGGATTGCCAACCTGGCGGAAAAAGAGCTGAGCGATGCGTCGCGAGCCTTCGACGCGGTGGCGCGGGCGTTCATCGAGATGCCCGACGATACGCGGCTGACCGATGAGATGGAGCGTCTGGCCCGAGGCTGCGGTCGTGACAGCGACGCGGCGTTCAAGCTGGAAGAAGTGCTCGATCGCGTGACGTTTGGCATGAAGTCGAGCGACAGTGGTCGTCGGATGGCTGCCGAGATGCAGCGCTCGCTTGGGCTGCGTGCGGCGCGAATCTGGGAACGTCTGTCCGACGATCAGCGAGCCGAGACGCGCTATCAGACGGTGCTCGATCTGGAAGGCGACAACCACGAAGCCCTGGCGGCGCTGGAGCGAATCTATCGTCAGCGTGGCGATTCGACGCTGCTGGCCGAGATGCTGCTGCGTCGTGCGGGTCTGGAAGACAACATTGCGTCGCGCAAAGTGCTTCTGACCGAGGCTGCGGCGCTGTATCAAGGACCACTGGCCGACGAGTTTAAGGCGGTCGAAGCGTGGAAGAAGATTCTCGAGCTGGATGAAACGGATGGCAAAGCACTGTCGTCGCTGGCAGAGCTTTATCACCGAGGCCGTCGCTTCGAGGAGCTGGTGTCGGTTCTGACGGCGCAGTCGCGGCTTCTGTCGGGCAACGCCAAGGCCAACATCCTGGCGCGGATCGCGGATCTGCTGTCGGAAGAGCTGGATCAGTCGGCGCAGGCGATCGAGGTCTATCGTGAGCTGCTTCAGATTCAGCCGGGCTCGCTCAAGGCGCTGTCGGCGCTGGAGTCGCTGTACGCTCGTCGCGAAGACTGGACGCAAGTGCAGGAAGTCCTCGGTCGTCGCTTCAAGGCGGTTCCCTCGACGAAGGACAAGATCGCGGTGCTGCGCAAGCTGGCGCAGATCTCGCTCGAAAAGCTCGACTCTGTGGACGATGCGGTGTCGCACCTTCAGCAGGTTCTGGAGCTTCAGCCGGGCGATCCCGACGCGCAGGCGGACTTGGAGCGGCTGCTCGAAGCGGGTGAAAAGTGGTACGAGCTGGTGGACGTGCTGGTTCGTCACGCTGATGCCTCGCACAAGCTGAACAAGCTCGACGAGGAAATCTCGCTGCTGCTGCGCGCTGCGGAGATCTGGGAAGGCAAAGTGCAGGCTCCCGAGCAGGCCAAGAAGCTGCTTGAGCGCGTGCTGGAGCTCGATCCAAACCATGTCCGCGCGCTGATGTCGCTGGCGCGGATCTACGAGTCGCAGCATGACTGGGCGCGCTGCAAGGCGACGCTCGAAAAAGCGGTGCGACTGGCCAAGACCTCGGCGGAAATGGCAGAGCTTTACTATCGGCTCGGTCGAATGGAAGCTGAGCGTCAGGGCGAAGCCGCCGCTGAGCCGTACTACGAGCGGGCGCTCCAAGCCGATCCGACCAACGTCGAAGTCGCGGAAGCGCTGGAAAAGCAGGCTCGTGCGCGTGGTGACTTCCGTCGCGTGGCGTCGCTGCTGGAAATTCGGGCGGAGCGGATGCAGTCGCTCGACGTGGCCAAGCAAAAAGAGCTGCTCATCGAGCTGGGCCGACTGTACGTAAACGAGCTGAAGTCGCCCGAGGGTGCTCTGCCGGTGCTTCAGCGCGCGTACAAGCTGGCTCCAGACGATATCCAGGTCGTCGAGCCGCTCGCCGAGATCTACTACAACGCCGGTCGCACCAAGGAAGCGCTGCCGCTGTACAAGACGCTCGTCGAGCGCACCGCCAAGGGTCGTCGCAGCAAGGATCTGGCGCGCATTCACTTCCGTCTGGCTTCGATTGCGGAAAAGGAAGGCGAGCTGGCGAAGGCGCTGGAGCAGTACAACGCGGCCTACAGCATTGATGCGGGTCACTTGCCGACGCTGATTGCGCTCGGTCGGCTGTACATGCACCAGTCGGACTGGGAAAAAGCGCGTCGAATCTATCGCTCGATGCTGCTGCAAAACCTCGATCCGAACTCGGGCGTGACGCGAGCCGATGTCTATCAGCACCTCGGCGAGATCCACGAAAAGCTCGGCGAAGGTCCGAAGGCCATCGGTATGTACGAGCGCGGTCTGGAGCTTGATCCGAACCACGCCGGTCTGCTGCTCGCCATGGGTCGCGTCCGTCAGTCGTAACGCTTCATCTCGTCACACAAACCGCAGCGGCGCTGGCTCGGTCCGCTGCGATCCTCGCTTCCATCCTTCGATCGCAGTGCGCGCAAGAATCGACATGTCGCGTGGTCGCAGCCTGCGCTATTCGCTCTGCGTGGCTGGCTTTTCCCGTCGCTGATCGTCGATCTCTTTTTGGGCTTTGCGCGCGACATCACGGGCGGTCTCTTTCGCTCCGTCGGCGAGATCCTGTGCTTCCGGCGTCTTGGCGATCCGCACCATGTGTCCCCACAGCGTGCGTTTTCCGAGCGGAACTGTGACGGCAAAGTAGGCAAACGCAATGGCTCCGAGGAGCCACACCAAGCGATTCATGGCCACATGCTAACCCAAGGCTCGCCAGGGTACGAAAACGGGTGCGACACAAGCCAAGGCTCGTGCTATGTACACGGCTCTTGCCGGTAGGGTATCTGTCCCGACGACCGGCGGAACCATCGCCTCATAGAGAGAACCTAGGATGATGACCAAGCTGCGTCGCTGCGGAGTCTTTTTCGCGCTGTTGTTTTTGACCGTGACGGCTTCGTGTAAGCAAGGTGAGGGTGAGCGCTGTCAGCTCGACGATGACTGTAGCGAAGGTCTGTACTGCGAGCTGGCCGGTAACACGCGCGCGCAGGGCGGCTTCTGTAAGGCACCAGGAAGCTCGACCACTGTGGTGGACATGAACAAGCCTGCGGATCTGAGCAGCACCGATCAGTAAGCCGTGTCCGGTGGAATGAAGCGGTAGCTACTGCATCGTCAGCTTGGCGCGGCCACTTCGTTCGAGCGCTTGTGCCAAGTCGGGCAGCGACGGCGGATCAATATCCAGCACTTTCAGGAGCGCGCGTGCGACCACCATCTCAGCGGTGATGGCTCGGGCTGCGTCGGCTCGCTGGAACAGATCGGCGTCGCGTCGTGTATCTGCCATCTTTTTCCCAAACGAAAAGAGCTGCGAGCGAAAGTCGGTGACGCGCGGGCGACCGAGCGGCTGACCTTTTTGCCAGGCCACGGCGGCTCGACCGACTTGTTCCAGCTCGCGCAGTGCGCCGCGTTCGTAAAACGCGATGCCGCCACGGACGCGCTCGGGCTGGCTGGGATCGGCAAACAGACACAGCACGTCCGGTCCTGACTCTGACAGCACTTCTCCAGCGACGGGCAGCAGCGGCGAAGGAAACAGCGACTCTTCGTGGATGTCGCTCCAGTCCGACAGCACATCGGGCCAGTTTGGTGAGCGCACGGCGCGCACATCGAGCGGCTCGACGACGGTCACCACATTCGCTTTGGCGAGTCGCAGCACCGAGCACAGCGCCGAGCCTTTCCAGACCTTGCCGAGTCGTCGCGGAAGCTCCGCTGTGAACTCGCCTGGGAACATCAGCCACTCCATCATGACCGCATTGTATCAAGGGTCCGAGGCTGTGACGCTGTCTTCAGAATTTAGGCGAATGCGCTGTTTGGGCAATAAAAAAGCCAGCTAGGGATGCTAGCTGGCTTCTATTTGTGGGCGTTACTGGACTTGAACCAGTGGCTTCAACCGTGTGAGGATTGCACTCTACCGCTGAGTTAAACGCCCGAAAGTGTTCGCCAAAGCGAACGGTTGGAAAACCTAGTGCAGACTCTGTGCGAAGGCAAAGAAAATCTGCACGCTAGGCTGGCTTTTAAGCCTTTTCGACGGCACCGCTGCGGATACAGCGAGTGCAGACTCGGATTCGACGGGTCACACCGCCCACCTTCGCGTGAACACGCTGTAGGTTGGGACGCTGCACCATCTTGGTCTTGATGTTCGAGTGACTGACCTTGTTGCCGACGAGGCGGCCCTTGTCACATAGATCGCAACGATTTGCCATGGTCGTTTTGCCAGAGAGTTAAGGTAGACCGGATTTTAGTCGGGTTCTGCCCCACATGCGGGGTCAGCCAAACGAGAGCCGAAGATCTATCACGGGCAAGTCCGCTGGATCAAAAGAAAAATCGCGCTTTGTTGGTTGGCAGCACGCGGAGGCGACCGGAAGGCGAGATCTCGACGGTAACTGAGCCGAGCTGATCGGTGCGCAGGATCTGGCTACCGTGCGCTTTGTAGCGTGCGACAACCTCTGCGTGCGGGAAACCGAAGCGATTGTGACGTCCGACCGAGCAAATCAACAGGCGTGGCGCGACGGCTTGGACAAACGGCTCGCTGGAACTGGTGCGGCTACAGTGATGTGGCGCTTTCAACACGTCGGCACGCAGCGCTTCGTGGCCAGAAAGAAGCTGCTGTTCGCGTGCGGACTCGATGTCTCCGGTGAGCAGCAGCGTGCTTGAACCGTAGCGAAGTCGCGTCACCACCGAGCCATCGTTGAGTCCAACCAGCGCTGGATGTGGGGACGGCAAGGTGTATAGCTCGACGGGACCAGACCACAACGAGTGAGGTGCCACGACGCGCGTATTCTTTTGTGCGGCAAGCTGACGAAGACGGTCCAGCGTGCGCTCGGCGGCTTCTCGTTCTTTGCGGTGATGCTGGCTGGCGTCCGTTGGAAGGGCGGGCAGTGGTTCCAGCCACAGCTCTGCGACGGAAAACTCACGCAGGAGCGCTTCGATGCCGCCGCTGTGATCGGGATGCGCGTGCGTGACGAGCAGCCAGTCGATGTGGGAAATGCCTCGCTTGCGCAGCGTCGGAGCCATCACGGACAGTCCGGCATCGACGCCGTCTTCGCTGCGTGGACCGGCATCAATGACCAGCACGGCTCGCGTCGGAAGCTCGATCAGCAGTCCATCACCTTGTCCGACGGAAAGCGCGCTCAGCCGGAGCGTATCGTGCGGTCGCTGCCAGTCGAACAGATAGAACACAACAGCCAGCAAGCTGAGCCTGTAGCCATGCGAGCGACGAAGCATCGCCAGCGTCAGCCCGACGCAGTAGAGCAGCAGCCACGCGATCGGTGGCGCTGGGACGGTCCACGCAAGCGGAAGCTGGGCAAAGCGATCGGTCAGCCACAGAAACAGCGCGGTCAGCTGAAGCGACAGCGTGACGAGCGGCGTTCCAAGAAGTGGCAGCGGCCATCCGACGACAAGTCCGAGCAAAGAGAGCGGCAGGATCAGCAGCTCTCCGATTGGAACGACGACGCAGTTGGCCAAGATTCCTGTCGCCACAAAGCGTCCAAACCACCAAGCGGTCAGCGGTGCGGTCGCCAGCGTCGCTCCGAGTGTTACCGAGAGCATGTTCCGCATCCCGACGAGCAGCCGGTTTCGTGCGTGCCGCTCGGTCCCGCTGCGACTGGGCCACAGAACATCCAGCGGACGCAGATAGCCAAGTCCGAGCGTCGCAGCCAGGGACAATAGCCAGCTTGGCTCAAGCAGTCGCTGCGCGCCTCCGGTTGGAGTTGGCAAGCCCATCCACAGCACCGCGAGCGCCAGGCCGTGGGCCAGATCTGTGCGACGACCACAAGCCACCGCGAGCAGCCAGAGCAGCAGCACGCAAGCCGCTCTCACCGTCGGAGCTTCCGATCCAGTCAGCAGCGTATACGCGACCACCACCGGCATGGCCAGCAGCGCAGCCAGTCGCTGTGTCGCCATCCGTTGTGCGAGCCACGGCAGACCGCACAGCAGCCGAGACAGCACGCGAAACCACAGCCAGCCCACCAGCGCCAGATGCAGCCCGCTCACCGACAAGATGTGGGACACTCCAGCATCGACAAATCGCAGAGAGAGCGTCGGTAGACCTTCTTGCTGGCGACTGCGATCGAGCGTCAGAAGCTCTCCGCGATAGCCCAAGCACAGCGCGATCAGCGTGGCTTTGCCTTCCGGTGATCCTGGGGCACTGGCGATCTGCTGACGAAAGTGAAGGCGCAGACGTTCCAGCGAGCGACGGATGCTGAGCAGCCAGGAATCGCTGTGCTGCGGCTGGCAAGGTTGCGCTGCGCTTGGTTCAAACAGGACGATCGCGCTGGCCTTGGCCGATCCAAACACGCTGCTGTCGGGATCGCTCGGTAGATCGCTCGGTGGAGCGATCGGCAAATCGCTCGATGGATCGATCGGTGAAGCGCTCGGAGGATCGTCCTGCGCTGGGTGTGGCGATTCGGTGGGTGACTCTACCGTCACGCGCAGGTGCGTTCTGACGCGCAGCAGATCGCCAGGAAGTGGGTGCTGGGACGGCGAGCCGTGCAGCCACAGCGTGCCTGGCCAAGCTCGATCCAGACAGCCGCCGTCGGAATCGCTGCGCTGGACTGCGAAGATCGCAACCGGAACGCGCAAGCCTGCGAACGTGGCCGACGCTGGCAAGCGCACTTGCGCGGAAATCCACAGCGGCTCATCGCGCGGTTCGCTGTGCAGAAGGGATCGCAGCTTCGCTTGGTTTGGTGGCTCGGGACGCTGCGCGCTGGCCCATAGTCCCGTCGCACAGAAGCCCAGTAGGATCAGCACACCCTTTGATCGGCCTTGCCACCATGCGATCGCCAGCGCGATCCACATGAGCGCAACCAGACGCACAGCCAGCGCTGATGAGACCGCAAGCCAGCTTCCAAGCAAAACCGATAGACCATAGCTAAGTGCGCACAACGGCAGGACTTTTGGCATGGCGACGGTTTTCGGCTGTCGCATGAAGTGGTTGCGCGATTAAAAAAGCGTGATGTAAAAACCATGATTCTTGCGATTGAAAGAGCGTGATACACTGACCAAACACGCATGCTGGGGTCTAGGATCGACTCGGACATCCCGCCGAAGCTGGTGGCCGCACTAGAGGCCAACGTCAGCGTTCCGCCGCGGTTACGTCAGGAAATCATGTCTCTCTCGCTACAAAATCGAGAGCAGATAGAAAACCTGGCGGCGAGCATTGTTCGCCACATCTCGCTGTTCGCAGGAACAGAAAACATTCTGCCGATCTTGACCAAGCTCGATCAGGCAACGAGCGGTGTGCTGTCACTGGTTCCACGCGACGATAAGATGCGCGTCGATAACGAGGCCTCGCTGGTCTTGGCGCGACGGGCAGCGATTACGCTGGCTGCGAAGCTGGGCTTCGGTCCCGTCGAACGAACCAAGGTTGCAACCGCCGTCTCAGAGCTTGCGCGCAACATCGTGATGTACGCAAAAGTTGGCGAGATTCGACTGTCGGTGGTGACAAACGCCAAGATCGGTCTTGCGATCGAGGCTCGCGACAACGGCCCCGGCATTCCTGACATCGATAAGGTTCTGTCGGGTGGCTTTCGCTCGAAGACTGGCCTGGGAATGGGTCTGCGTGGTGTCAAAAACATCGCGCAAGAGTTCACGGTTCAGTCAGCGCCAGGGCAGGGCACTCGCGTTCGTGCGGTGTTCTATCTGAACATGCGCTAGGGAGCCCATGTCGAGGTCTTGCCCAACAAATGCGCTTCGTGGAGCGGCTCTGCGCGACTTGGCTCCGATGAAGCGGCTTACCGTTGACGGGTATCGGTCAACGCTCCTAGAGGCATTCCGATGATTGATCGTATTCCGATCCTGCGTATCCGAGACCTATTGCTCGTGTCGATCCAAGCCGATCTTCACGACATTCTCGTCGAGCAGCTCCAGAGCGACATCTTGAAGGAGCTGGAGCGCAAGAGCGCGCGAGGCTTGGTCCTCGATATCTCGGCGCTCAATATTTTGGATACCTATACGGCGCGAGCGTTTGTACACACGGCGCAGATGGCGCGACTGATGGGAACGCGAACGATCGTGTCGGGCATGACACCAGCGATCGCGATGACGCTGACGGAGATGGGCTTTTCCGCCGGTGGCTTTGAGACCGCGCTGGACCTGGAATCGGCCCTGACCGCGCTGTCCACGCAAGACACGGATGAGGAGTAGTCCTGAGCGCCGATCCCTCGCAGCCTCCGTCGGCATCGTCCACCGACGTACGCCAGCTGGTCAGCGAGCAGGTTACGCTGCGACTGGCTGAGTCGAGCGACTTCGCATCCGCACCAAGCTCCGTCAAGACGTTCTGTCAGCAGCACAGCTTGGATCGCAACAAAGTCGTGGGAATCTTGGCTCAGCTCGACGAACTGCTGGCGCGGGTTCGACGGCTGCAAGTTGAACCGACGACGCTGACGCTGACGAAGCTGGGTGATGTGCTCTCGCTCGAATGGACGAGTAGCAACCTAAAGCTTCCCAAAGCAGAGACGCGACCGACGACGCTGAGCAAGCTGGCCGAGCCAGTTTCGACGATGACTGCGCAGTCGCGAGTCCGAGGAACCGGATATCGCTGGAGCGATGAGCCGCTGCTGCAAGTGATTCACCTCGAGCGGCCTCACCCGCGTGAGACGCTGTGCGGTGACATGGCGCTGGTTGCTCGTCGGGGATCGCTGCTGCGCTTGGCGGTTGCCGATGGTCTGGGTCACGGACCAGCCGCCCGAGAAGCTGCGCAAGTGGCCATTCGTTGGCTTCAGCAGACGCAGACCGAGCGGATCGAAGATGCGGTTCTGACCGCGCATGAGTATTCAGCGACGACACGCGGTGCGACGCTCGGGATCGTGGAGCTGGATCTGCGAACGCAGACCGTTTCAGCCACCACCATCGGCAACATTCGCGTCGGAATCTATCAAAGCTCTGGCCGGGTCTGGTCGCCCTGCGGCACCGATGCTGTCTTGGGTCACGGACGAGGCAGCTTTCACGGCAAGCTCGACGTACGGATCGAAAAGTTTCAGCTTCCCCCCGGCGCGCAGCTCTTGCTCTTTTCCGACGGACTGAGCAATCAGCTACGGCTGCCATTTCAGCGTCAACAGTCACTCGAAGAGCTGGCGGCGCAGCTCTTTGCCAGCTTCGTCGTAAGCTCTGACGATGCGACCTTGCTGGCGCTCAGCACCAGCCGATAGTCGCAGCGCGAGCTAGTCTTCCGACGACAACGTATACGTCACTTCTTGCGAGCTGGGCTTGTTCACCGGCTTGGATAGCTCCGCACGAATGGTGACTTTGCCCGCTTCGGTCGGAAGTTTTTCCGCCGGAATCACAAACAGGATCACGCGCGAGCTGGGCGACAGCACTCGCGCATCGCGAACCTGCTCAAACGACACCTTGGAACCTTGGCTCACGGTCAGCTTGACGGTGTGCGGCTTGGGCGAACCCTTGCTCTTGTCGGACAGTGCCACCGTGACTTTGCACAAGATGTCGGTGTCTTCGCCGGCGATGTGGCTGGGACGGAGCGGACGATAACCCGCGTCGCTGTCTAGCTCACCACACTCGATGGAACGGAAGTCGTACGGAGCCGGGGGAAGCTCACCTTCTTGGGCCAGTGCTGAGCCACCGATCAGCGCCAAATAACCAGCTGCCAGCAGTGCCAACGATTTGTGCATCGAGAATCGCGCTCCTTCCTGAGGTTCGTGGAAACAATCGACCGACCTCTATAGCACGAAAGATTGGGCTTGCGCCCGCTCATTCTTTGCTGGCACGCAGCCTTCGCCGTCGCTGTGCTTCTCGTAGGAGCGGCTCAAATCCATCGGGCCCAAGCTGTCCGCGCAGCGTCGCAAGCTGTCGATCCAGCAGATCGGCTACGCCATCCATGCGCCGACAGCGAAGCTCCGCTGCGGACTGAACCAAGACATCGTAGGCTTCGCACGTCTCGTCGGCAGAAACCAAAGCGCTGGCCAACAGTGAGACAATAAGCAGGCTCCACAGTGCGCTCGCGTGGCGACGGAGCAGCCAGCGCAGATCGCGACGAAGCTCGACGGTATGTTCAAGCGTGAGCGGACAGTGATGGGCAAGCAGCCGCAGCACACGGAGCAGATGCGCGACGGTGCCTTGTTCAGAAGAGATCGCTCCATAGCGACCCGCGATCACATCGTCGAGCATCGCGCGCGCGAGCCGTCGATTTTCCGCAAACAACAGCCCGACGAGCAGGAGCCGCAGCAGGCGATCTTCAGAGCCCAGACCGGCGCTCGCGTGGAGCGCAACCTGAACGTGTCCCAGGGCCAGATCGCTGCGTCCAACGCCCACCTCTATCGCCGACAGGAGCATTCGTGCGACCACGACCAAGCCGCGCGGCTGACGATCATCGTTTGCGACCAGCTCAAGCTGATGGCGCGCTGCACCGACGTCGGATGCTCGGAGCAGACCTTCCGCAAACGCCAAGGCCGCACAGCCCTGGGCCAGATCGCTTAGCACAGGTTGATCTACGTCGGTCACCGTCGAGACATTGGACAGCGCTTGGGTCAGCTGAGCGATCTCGTCGCTGGCTGCGGCAGAAGGTGGCAGCCAACAGGCGCGATACAAGCTGGCCGCCAGCCACAGCCGTCGCTCTTCGACGCTACGGACCGGCTTTCCGCTCGTGAGAAGCTCATCGGCGCGATCGCCATCGCCACGGCTGAGTGCCGCGAACGCGAGCACCGAACGCACCGTCGCAGATGCTCGCTGAGCATTCGATAGCTGACCGTGACGCAGGGCGCGCAGGGTGCTCTCGGTCAGGCCTAGCTCTCGGCAACGAGCAAGCAGCGCGTCATCGACGAAATCGGCTGTGGTGAGCGTGGGAGACTGCTCCGCAATCGGCAAAGCCGCTGTGCCTGACGACATCGCTCCACTCCTCGGGGGAAACAGGCGCTAACTATCGCCACAACCTGGGGTCTTACACAAGACCACAATGGACGATGCCGTCACCGTGTCCGGTGCGGTGCGATTTCTGATGTGAGGGAAAGAAAAGAGACGAGGGAGGAAAAGCGGTCCCGTCTCACGCAGAGACGGGACCCAGGCTTGCTACTGGTGCGTGACGAGGAACTGCGTGCGACGGTTCTTGTCGTAGCAGGACGCCGTCTTCTCGGTACACAGCGGCTTGGTCGGGCCGAAGCCTTCCGACTTCAGACGCTCGCCAGCGACGCCGTGATCCACCAGGTACTTACGAACAGCCTCGGCGCGGTTCTTCGACAGCTGGATGTTCCACTGCAGCTTGCCACGCTCGTCGGTGTGACCCTGGATATCGACGGTCATCGTCTGGCGCGACTTCAGCACCGAGACCACTTCGTCGAGCAGCGGGAACGACGCAGGCTTGATGTCCCACTTGTTGGTCGCAAACAGGATCTGCTGCAGCAGCTTGATCTCGCCTTCCTCGACCTTGATGAACTTGCGAGGCGGCGGGCAGCCGTTGGTTTCCTTCGGACCGGGCTCGTACGGGCACTTGTCATCCTTATCGGGGATGCCGTCCTTGTCGGTGTCGAGCAGCGGGCAGCCGTTGTTTTCGAGCGGACCGGGCTGATCCGGGCAGCTATCCAGACGATCGAGCAGGCCGTCGCCATCGCGATCCTTGTCCGGGCAGCCGTTGTTTTCCTTCGGACCTGGCTCGTTCGGGCACTGATCCAGACGATCGACGAGTCCATCCTTGTCGGTGTCAACATCCGGGCAGCCCTGGTTTTCGGGCGGACCGTATTCCGTCGGGCAGCGATCGTACTTGCCGATCAGACCGTCGCGATCCGGATCGAGATCAACAACCTTCGGCTTGACCGCTTCCTTGGCGCGAGCCATCGGCAGGTAGCCGACGCTGGCGAACAGACGAACCTGCGGCGAGCCAGCGACCGGGGTCAGACCGGGGCCGCCACCGACGTTGACGGTGATGCCCGTGCTGTGGGTCCAGCGAGCGCCAGCGTACAGCTCGAGCGGCGAGTAGATGTCCTGCGCGTTGAGGAAGCTGGTGGAGCCGATGAGCTCGCCCGCCAGGCCAAAGTTCATCGGCAGCGGCAGGTAGGCACCGAGTCCGTAGCGAGCGCCGGCATACGAGACCTTGACGTTGCGGGCCTGCTGCTCAGCGGTGCGGAGGAAGATGCTCGCGTTCAGGGCGACGATGAAGCCACCCTTGGTGCGATAGTCGAAGGCGAAGCGTGGCTCGAAACCGAACGCGTCATCGCCACGAAACTGGGTGCCATCGCCGGTCGGGAAGGTGATCTGGGGAACGAACGCCAGACCGAAGCCGCTCACGGTGTTGTCCAGGATGCGGATTTTGCCGACCACGCGAAGATCGCCGACACCAGCCAGCGACGGCTCCTTGCCGGTTGGAACGTCGCGCACCGGGGTGTTTCGGTCAAAGCCCTGGTACACTACGATCGGGAGATCCAGGCCCAACGACAGCCAGTTGGTAAGACCAATGCCACCCGTCAGGTGGAGCGTCACCATGTTGGGCACGGTGTCCGCGACGGTCATGCTTTCGCGATCGTTGAGGAGGCGGAGCGGGCGGTAGGCCCACTCGAACACGGCGTTGGCCATCGGAACCCAACGCCCGGGGGTCCGGGAACCTTCAACGGTGAAGATGTTCTCCGGACCAATGGCAGGACGAAAAGTCTGAGCGTTTATCGAGAATTGCTGCTGCTGCTGGGCGAACGCACTACTTCCGAACGCGAAAAAAAAAACTGGAAGTAGCAAGGCCGCCGCCGTGGATGAACCACGACGGCTGCTTGCGTTGCGCAGACGACTACGCAGACCGAAGCCCAGCAGACCCAGCAGAGCCGCAGCACCCAGCCACAGACCACTGCTGCCGTTTCCGCCACCGGTTTGACCCGCGCTGCAACCAGCCTGACCACCGACGTAGCGATCGGTCAGACGGGGACGGCACTCGCCCACGCTGGTATCGCAATATTCCGTCGATGCACACTCGGCATCCGTGGTGCACTTCTTCGGCGGGGTCTTGCACAGGTTGTTGATGCACTGCTGACCAGCCGGGCACATCGTGCTATCGGTGCAGGGCTTGGGCGGAGTCACGCAGATCTGGAGCTCGGGATCGCAGATCTTGCCGCTCGGGCAGTCGTTGTTGTCGCGGCACGGCGTCGGTGCGGTACACTTGCCGTTCGGGATGTCGCAGGTCTGGCCAGCGGGGCACTGGTCATCCGCCGTACATTCCACGCAGCGTCCCGTCGAGCAGATGCGAGCGTTCGCCGGGCAGGCGATGCAGCTTGGACCGCAGTGATCGGGAACATCGCAAGCCTGGCACAGGCCGTCGCCACAGTAGTTGCCTGCCGAGCAGTTCTGACCGGGGGCACCGCACTCTTGGCAGGAAGCATTCTCACCGACGATGGCGCTGTACATTTCGGCCTTGTCGATGAGCTTGAACTTGTCTGCGTACGAGGGATCCGTCAGCGGCACCGTACAGCCGATGACGTTGCCGTCCATGTCGCGACCACATTCCTTGACTTCGATGTCGGCACGCGCCCATTCCGCATACGCGACGCCGCCGTTTTGGAAGTAGATGATCTCGACGGGGTACAGGCCCGCTTGGGTGAACTTGATCGGATAGATGATGCGCGAGGTCTGATCGTCGTCGTTGGCGATCCGCTTGAGCTTCACGCGGCTCTTTCCGACGCTCAGTTGGCAGACGTCGTCGCAGTTTAGGGCGAAGGCGATCGTCTTGTTGGCCAGCGTCGTGGGCACGTTGAAGTAGCCACGAACGCGCATCGCGATCCGGTTGTCATCAGCCGGAGGCTGCGCCATCGGGCTCTGCGAATACGGCAGCAGCTCGTCAGGCCACTTGACTCCGGTGAAGTCACCGAGGGTGTTGGGATCGCTGTTGCGATGGTTGATGGTGGTGAATCGGCGAGAGACACGGTCTTCGATGTTCGGGTCGGCCGACTTTTCCTTGTCCAGGTAACCGGCGGCATCCTCAGGAGTGTTGAGCGACCCGGACTTCAGGTGAATCGTCGAAGCACAGACACCTGTGCCTGGATCCATCCGAGGCGGAGCAACAGCGTCCGCTGGATTGATCACGACCTGTGCCTGTGCCGGCTGGATAAACCCAGCGAAACACAATGCGGGGAGGGCTAATAAGTAGCGTTTGAGCATCTGCTTACCTCGATAGCTTTCCGGGGAGGACTCCAATTCCTCTGTATTGGCCGCTGAACCAGCTGGGGAGCATGCGAGCGGAACAGTCCGATTCTTTGGCCACATGAACTCTCTCTCTCACCTAGCACTCGTCAGCGCCGGGTAAAATGAGACAAGCAATTTACAAAGACTCTAGCACTCTATTCAGTGGGCTGCCTGTGTCAACAAGTTGTCATCGTTTGTACGATGATCTGACAACTTGGCTTTGGAAGAGGGACTTCTCTCGACACAGGCCGGTCCAGCCGACCGTGAGACTAGGCGCGGCGCTCTTTGGCTTTGTCTGCTTCGCCTCGGAGGATGATTTCTGCCAACTCGGGAACGACTTCCCAAGCGATCTGGGCGATCGTCTCGGCACTCAGGCGAGCAACGGCTTCGTATTCGGCACCACGCGCTGCGATCTTCTCAAGCGCGGTCAGCACGGGTGCCGGGACTGCTGCCCGAGGAATCAGCGACGGACGAGGCATCTGCGGGACTTGGCTGGGAATGCCTGCGCCTTGGGCGCTCGACGATGCAGCACGAATGGGTTCCGGCATACGGGCTCCTTCATTGGCACTGGGCTCGGGACGAACGGTCTGAGCAGGTGGCGCCACCGCAGCGACGGCGGCGGACTCTTTGGGCTTGGCTGCGGGCGTCGGGGTCGGCGCGGGCGGACGCAGGCTGGCATTGCCAAGCTGAGCCGCTGGCTGAGCGACGGGCGGCGGAGCCGAAACCACCGGCTGAACCGGCGTCTGCGGCTTGACCGCTGGAGTCGGGGTCGGCGCGGGCGCTGCAGCTTGCGTCGCGCCACCCTTGATGAGCGTATTGACCTTGTCGATCACCGACTGCGTGTCAAATGGCTTGACCAGGTTGGCGTTCACCCCGGAGCGCTGGCCTCGCGCTTCGTCGTACGGGTTGAAGTTGCTGGTCAGAAGCAGGACTGGCACGTCCTTGCCGTTTGCCTCTCCACGAGCGGCGGCAGTGAGGTCGTAGCCATTTTTCCCCGTCAAGCCAGCGTCGATCACCAGAACATCGGGTCGAGCCTCGCGGAGGCGGGCCAGCGCTTCATCGGCGCTCGAAACCGCGATGATCTGGTAGTCCTCCTTGGCGAAGGCGATCTGGACAACCTTCTGCATGGTCACGCTGTCTTCGACGAGCAGGATTTGCTTGGGCATCTGGTTTCTTTCTCCCTAGGCTCCCCGGCTCCCTAGCTGGCCAGGGCCGACAGACAAAATACGGACTGGCTTACACAATCGTGAAGCACGCTGTCGTAATTGTAAGTAGTCCGCCATGTTTTGAGAACCATGTAAATTCGCTTTGCTCGAGACTTGCGCTCGAATGCGACGGTCATCGTCGCTGAATCGGCATTCGCGACGCTTATTCATCCTGTGGCCCTGGGGGCTTTTGATTCGATGGCACGGCCTGTTCTTGTGAGGGCTCACGGAGCGGACAGCGCTGTAGCTCAAAGCCTCGGACCGAATCGATGAAGCCCGCTTCTTTGTGAAGATACTGACCAACCACTCGATGCAGCGACGGGAGCGCAAACCAGTGTCCGCTATAGGTGAAGCTTGGACGGAAGCCGCGCAGCAGCTTTTGATCGCCACCGTGGCCTGGTTCAAACGCTTGATAGCCGTCGCTGATGCAGCGCTCGATCGGATGATAGAAACAGACCTCGAAGTGCAGAAACGGGACGGATTGACGCTCGCCCCAGTATCGTCCGTAGCGTCGGTGATCGCCGCGTAGGTTCCAGGCTCCCGCCAGGAGCTGTCCGTCGCGATCGTGCGCCAGCACCAGCTCCAGTCGATCCCCCAAGCGCTCGGCACAGAGCTGGAAAAACGCGCGATTGAGATACGGCGGCTCGCCGGTGTAGCGCTGCGAGGTATCGACGTACATATCGAACATCTGATCCAGCTCGCGTCGGTTGAAGCGGAACTGTTCGGGATGCGTCGGTGTGCCGCAGACCTCGTCAAGTCCCGAGTAGGTTCTGACGGTGATGCCTGACTCGCTGAGCTGACGGCGCTCGCGACGGATGGTGCTGCGACGATGACTGCGCAGATCCCCGAGAAAGTCGGCAAAGCTGCGATAGCCTCGGTTGTGAAAGTGATACTGCGTCTGTCGTCGCGGCCAAAATCCTTCGTCGGGAAGCACATCAAGCTGGCTGCCTTCGCCGGACGAATCGGATAGCTGACGAAAGCCCGGTCCGCGTGGAAACAGGATATGCGCCGAGCCGATGTTTTCGCTCTGACAGAGTGTTTGGGCCGCCCGCAGCAGGAGCGCCCGCAGATCTCGTCGCTGTTCTTCGGGCAAAGTCGGAAGCGTGAGCAGTCGTCCGCCCGTCACAGGATTGAACGGAACCGCCAGCACCAGCTTCGGGTAATAGTCTTGTCCAAAGGCGAGCGTCAGCTCGGGCCACTCGGCATCCCAGACCCATTCTCCGTCGCTGTTTAGCTTGATATAGGCTGGCGCAGCGGCGATCAGCTGTCCGTCTTCGTCGCGTGGATCGTCGAGCTGATAGACCAAGAGGTGAAGCGGCAGCCAGCCCGAAGACTCACCGACGCAGCCCGTCTGTTCCAGCCCTTGCAAATAGGCCCATGAGAGCAGCGGCGCGTCGTCGGGTTCAAGCAATGCATCCCACGCAGATGGAGCGACAGACGAAAGCGCTGGCTCGACGGTGATGCGCAGCTCTTTGTGACGGGCGGAAGCAGTCATGGCACAAATTGCGTCCGCACAAGCGGAAGGGCCGTCGCTACAAGTCGTCGCACGGCGTGCCGAGACGCTCGCCGGTGTAGACCCCAAACTCGTTGTAGATGGTGGCGATCATGGTGTTGAAGTCGAGAGGGACTCGCACAAGACCGATGGTTTTTTTGCCGGAGATCCACTTGAGCTCTTGCGGTTCCTTGTTTAGCACAAGCCGCAGCGTTCCGGTCTTGGTCGAAAAGACATCGCCCGACGGATCGCTCGCGATGCTCTTCATCTGCTGCGGCTTCATGTTGCCTTTGGGTCCGGCGAAGACGCGAAAGCGCTCTTTGTCTTCGGGATGATTGCCGCGATCGACGTAGTAGTAGCTGCCGCGCTCGTCGCGAGCGAGAGCATACGGACGGAACTTGCGTGGGCTGCGTAGAAACTGCGCGCTGCTGAGCACGGTCTTGGCTTCGGCTTCAGCGACGGGATTTAGGTTGGTTACGCGCTTATCACATTCGACGCGATGCTGCTTGCCGTCGAAGATTAGGAAGCCGGTTCCTTCATCGCGTCCTCCGACGGGCAAGCGTGGATCAATGAAGACGTGATCCCACTTGTCGCCGTTGCGGCTCATGCCGACGAGTCGCTGCTGATAAAAGACCTTGCCGTCGCCGTAAAAGACAGCGCGCTCGTCGTTTCCGATCGGAGTGACGGCAATGAAGTGTCCTTTTCCGTCGCTCAGCACGGTGAGCTTGTCGCGATACGCACTGACATCGACGGCTGTTGTGGGCACATCGGCAGAGGCAGCCGAGATCGCACACAGTCCAACACAGAGCGCTGTACCGAGCGCAGAAACCGCAGTGAATTTACAGGTCATCGCACGGAGTTCCCTGACGCTGGCCCGCATACACGCCGAGCTCGTTATAGATCAGGCCCAGGTTCTGATGGACCGGCACCAGCTTGAGCGCGCGCGGCTTTTCGCCAGCCACCCAAGTGGACTCGTTCTTGTCGAGGATGAGCCTGAGGCTGCCGGTCTTTGTCGAAAAGACATCGCCTTCGCTGTCGCTCACGACGTTGGTCATCTGCTGTAGCTTGAGGTTGCCGCGCGGGCCAGTAAACAGTCGGAAGCGCTTCTGCGACGCGGGCGTGACCCCGCGATCGACGTAGTAATAGGTTCCTCGATCGTCGCGAGCGAGTGCGTAGGGCGCAACCTGACGCGGATTTTCGACGAACTTGGCTACAGACAGAAGCTGGCTGGCTTTGTCCGCCGGTAGGATCTGGAGCGTGGTCTTGCGCTCGCCGCAGAAGACCTCGCAGGTGGCCTTTTCCTTGTCGTAGACGACTTCGGAATAGACGCGCATGTCGAGCCCGCGAAAGCTGGGGTTTTTCGTCGGAGCAATGAAGCGAGGTTCCAAAAAGTTGCCGCCGCTGAGCATGCCAGACTCTTCGGGAGGAACCTTGAACCACTGCTTGCCGTCGCCATAGAACAAAGCGATGATCAATCTTTCGTCGGGAGCAACCGCAACGTAGTGATTTTTCCCGTCGGTGCAGATGGTTGTTTTGGGACGATCGGCCGCTGGAATCTCGGGAGGAGCATCAGCCAGCGCAGAGCCGGACCACAAGAGCAAGGCAAGGGCCGCAGTGACGTTTGTGCGCATTGTCCAAGATGGTAGCGGATCTTGCTATGGCAGCGAGCAGTTGAGCATTTTCTCGTCGTGAAGTACCGTAGTCTAACATGCCAGCAGACTCTCAGCGTGAGACGCTCCCCGAGCCGGGCGTTCGCAGTGGATCGCAGCCGGGCTCGATGGTGGGAAAAGTCCTCAAAGGGCAGTACCGAATCGAGGCGCAGCTTGGACAAGGAGCGATGGGAATCGTGTTTCGCGGCATCCAGCTTGGGCTGGGCAAGACCGTCGCGATCAAGATGATTCGTTCCGACATCTTGGTGACGAAAGACTCGCACGATCGCTTTCAGCGAGAAGCGCAGGTGCTGAGCAAGCTGCTTCATCCGGGGATTGCGCAGGTGCTCGACTTTGGCATCGACGAAGGCACGCCGTTTTTGGTGATGGAGTTCGTCGATGGAAAAGAGCTGACCGATGTGATGACGCTCGAAGGACCGATGGCGCCCGCGCGAGCGATCGGGATCGTGCGTCAGCTTTCAGCGGCGCTCGAGGAAGCGCACCGAAACGGCATCGTTCACCGTGATATCAAGCCGCAGAACATTCGGCTTCAGCGCTATTCTCCGACGGGACAGATCTATCTGAAGGTGCTCGACTTCGGGATTGCCAAGCAGCTTGGGGACGAAAACGGAGCTTCGCTGACAGCGACGGGCGCAGTGATCGGAACGCCAGCGTACATGGCACCCGAGCAAGCAGGTGGCAGCAAGGTTGATGCGCGAGCCGATCAGTATGCCGTCGGTGTGGTGCTCTATGAGCTGCTGACGGGAACGGTGCCGTTTGTGAGCGATACCGTGACGGGCGTGCTGGTGAGTCATCTGACCAAGCCGCCGCCGCCGCTGCCTCGGGAAGTGCCGGAGCCGCTCCAGCGGATTGTGATGCGACTGCTCGAAAAAGAACCGACGCAGCGCTATCCCGACATTGGCTCGCTGGAACGGGCGCTGGCCGACTGTGAAGGCTACTGTCGGGATGCGCGCGCGCTCAGCAAAGGCTCGGTTCGTCCGACGACAGCAGGCGATATGACGGTGGCGATGCAGAAGCGCTCGCTGTTGCCGATGCTGGGACTGACGATGCTTGCGGCGGTGGCGGCGGTGAGCGGTGCGGTGCTGGTGTCGGTGAAGCTGCGCTCGCAGGCTGGTGCGCAAGCTGTGACGACACCGAAGCTTGTGGCCACGTCGGCGCAAGCTGGTGCGGCGGCTGTTCCTGATGCGGCTGTGACGGAAAAAACGACAGAACCAGGGACAAGTGGCACGAACATGGCAATCAATCCGAGCGCTCAGCCAGCGACGCCAAGTGCGACAGCCAGCACCGGACCGAACAAGCCAAGCGGAACGGACAAGCCAAGTGGAACGGACAAGCCAGCGACCGGCTCCAGTCCGCGTCATGCGACGAGCGTTCCGACTTCTGCCAGCGAACCGCCTGCGATCAAAGATCAGCTCGATCGGGTTGAAAAGCTGCTGCGCGACGGAGACTTTCCCAAAGCGATCGAGCTAGCGAACCAGACCACCTTCACCCAACCGACGGCACGCGCGTATCGACAGATGACGTTTGCGCACTGCAAAATGGGTAGCTTTTCCGCGCAAGGAACCTTTCATCGCGTCGCTGCGACAGATCGCAAGAAGCTGGTGTCGGTCTGCAAAGAAAACGGGGTTTCGCTGCCATAGCGTCTGCCAGACCGTTTGGCAGCCTGTGTCTGGCTGGTGTCGTGTGGATGCTCACCGTGCGAGGGTGAGCCAGCGCGAAAGAGTGCTTACTTGGCTGCGTCGGAAGTGCGATCTGCAAACAGACCGACTCCGACGAGAAGCAGGCCGAGCACGATGTGCAGGACATCATCGGCGCGCTTGTACGCAAACAGCGTCGTCGGAAACAGACCGGCAAAGCTGGCTATGGCTTGGTACAGGTCGATCGCGCCAAAGCCGATGTTGAACAGCTTGGCCAGCGACACGCGCTTGGTCGCGAGCACTCCGACGCCAACCAGTCCAAAGAAGATGTGAAAGAGGTTGTAGGGCGTCGCTCCGCTCATCAGCGCCAGGCTGGGTGGCGTCACAAAACCCAAGATGCCAGCGACGATCAAAATCGGCGCAAAGGCAGTGAGCAGCAGGCTGTTTAACGGTTTTTTCATTGAGGTGGCTGAGACGGCGAGCGTCGGGTGATCAGGCTGGCGAGGAGCGTCACTCCCAGACCGATGAGGATTGCGACTGCACTTGCTCCGATGATGATCCACGGCTGCGCTGCCGAAGAGTCGCTGGGCATCGGCGTTACGTCGTGTAGCACCGAGCCAACGTCCGTCGCTCCCATCGTCGTCGTCGCGTACACCAAGATCGCAAGCAAAAAGAGCGCTGCACCGAGCGCAGTTCCCGAGCGAGCAAGACCATCCATGTGCCAGATCGATCGCATGTCGATAATTCCCAAACCGCCAAACTGTAGCATGTGAATTTGTTTGTTTCGGCACTATATTTTGTGCCAGATAAAAAGAGCGCGCATCGAGGCTGACGCGGGTTTTTTGAAGCCAGTCGCGAGACAGCGACAAGCGCTAGAAGATCGCTGGCTTTTTCTTCGGACCCTTCTTGACGTTCTTCGCGGGCACCTTCGTCTGCGCTTTGCTCGGATCGGACTTGGGGGCTTCGACCGGCTTGGTGGTTTCAACCGGCTTGGTGTGATCCGTCGCTGGCTTGTCCGGCTGCGGAGTCGTCGTCTCGGCGGATAGCTCGACGCTCAGCGCAGTCTGATTGGACGCCGAGACCACGCGCTCGACTTCCTCGAAGCCTTCTTTGCGAAGCACAAGCCGCGCTTTTTCCCCTTGCGACAGCTTGAGCTGAAGCGGCGTCTTTCCGAGCACTTTTCCGTCGCGGACAACCTCTGCCGCTGGCGGTATAGACGAGATCTCGATGCGCACCGATCCCGGCAGCGCGATGACGATCGCCAAGATGATCATCAGCAGCGCAAGCCCTCCACCGATTCCACCGAGGACCATCGTTCGTTGCTTGTCGGGCAGGGCCAAAATGCGCTGAACCGGCGGCAGCGCCTTGAGCTTATCGAGCGGGCTTGGCGAGGCATTGGGCGTCGAAGCTGGACTCGGTGGCGGCAGGGCTGCGGGATGCAGACCGCTCGCTGGACCCGGTACGATGCCTGGCTGGGACGCGGCGCCTGCGGGCTTGTGCTGGGCCGAAAGTCCTGCGGCTGGGGTGACATCGCTCGGTGCCAGCTCTTCCGGCACAAGTCCGTCGCTGCTTGGAGCGCTTGGACCCGATGGCGGAACCGACGGTGGTCGCGAGGCGTTTGCCGCTGGGCTCGGCTGGCTTCCCGGTGGTCGCAGCAGTGCCGACAGCGATGCCGACGACAGATCGCTGATCAGCGTCGCCATTTGTGGTGCAGCGCGACTGGCATCAGACGGAAGCTCGGCGACTTGGGCGGACTCTCCAGCGACGACTGGAATATCGAGTGCAGACGGTGGCATCACCACTGGCAGGCTTGGTCGCACCGCTGATTGTCCGGGTTGTGCAGCGAGTCCTGATGGCGGCAGCGCCGTCGGTGCAAGCGTTGCTGCGGCATTGGGTAGCACCGGGTGTGCGGCGGAAACGGCTCCTGCTGACGACGGACTTGGGACAGCGCCCAAGCCTGCTGGACTGCTGACCGGCGGTGGCAGATTGACCGTCGAAACCGGCGAGATGGGCTGCGCCGCTGCCGTGAGCACGGGCGGAACGCCATTCGCATGCATCGTCGGCATCTGCGGCGGCAGCATCGCCATGGCTCGACCGGGTAGCGGACCCACAATGCGCAGCAGATCGTCGCCAAACTGGAGCGACCACGACTCTGGATCGTGAATCGCCCAAGCCAGCTCTTCTGCCGTCTGAAAGCGATGATCGCGACTTTTGGCCAGGCAGTGCAGGATCAGCTTTTCGACCGACGCGGGACACTGTGGAACGCGCGCACGCAAAAGCGGCGGAGGCTCCGACAGATGTTTGATCAGCACCTCGGCAAAGCCTTCGCCGGGAAAGGGCAGCTCGCCGGTCAGCATCTGATACATGATGCAACCGACGCTGTAGAGATCCGCTCGTCCGTCGATCGTGGTCTTGCCTTCGCACTGCTCGGGGGCCATGTAGTGCGGCGTTCCCAGCACCGATCCCGACGAGGTCTTGTGGTTCTGACCCTCGGTGCCCGACAGCAGCTTCGCCAGTCCAAAGTCGAGGATCTTGACGTAATCGCCCGTCCCCGCTCGTCGAATCAGATAGATGTTGTCCGGCTTGAGATCTCGGTGGATCACGCCTCTTGCGTGGGCGGCTTGTAGCGCATCGACGATCTGCATCACGATGTGCAGCGTCGTCATGACATCCAGTTGCCCCGCTGCCCGAATCCGCGACGAGATCGTCTGCCCTTCGAGATACTCCATGATCATGAAGTTCTCGCCCTCGGGGCTCTGGCCAAAATCGAGGATATCGACGACGTGGTCGTGGCCGATCTGGCTCGCCGCTCGTGCTTCCGTCATGAAGCGGCTGACCATTTCTTTGCTCGCGGCCAGGTCTTGGTTGATGACCTTGATCGCGACCTTTTTATTAATACGCGGGTGCTCCGCCAAAAAGACGGTGGCCATGGCTCCCGCGCCGAGCTTAGAGACCACTCTATAGTTGCCTACAGAGGAGCCGATAGAGATCACAGCGTAGATCTTCTTATGCTCGGTTCAAATTCGCAAGTCCCCACTTGTTAGCTGAGATACCTATTTTTGTTTGCGACACTTGGACTTGGACGCGCCGCGAGCCACCTTGGGAAGGTCTACGTAGGTGCGCCGCGCAGCTTCGGGCCTCGTGATCACTGGGCTGCGGATTGGGAAGCAGGTTGCAGGATTGCGACGCGGCTTCGTCCGTGTAAAATCGCGCGACTCCGTCACTTGCTAGGAGAGAGAACCCCGTGACCGCAACCGTCGCCGAAAGCAATTCTTCTTTGATGGAAAAGATCGTCGCCCTCACCAAGCGACGTGGCTTCATCTTTCAGTCGTCCGAGCTGTACGGCGGCATCAACGGTGCGTGGGACTACGGTCCGATGGGCGTGCTGCTCAAGCGCAACGTCAAGGATGCGTGGTGGCGCGCGATGGTTCACGATCGCGAAGATGTCGTCGGGCTGGACTCGGCGATCCTCATGCATCCGATGGTGTGGAAGTCGTCGGGACACGTCGATGGCTTTTCCGACCCGATGATTGACTGCAAGACCTGTAAAAAGCGCTTCCGTGCCGACGACATGGACGGAGCGATCTGCGGTCAGAAGCCGTCGAAGTCCCCGACGAACTGCGGTGCGTCAGACCTGACCGAGCCGCGCAACTTCAACCTGATGTTCGAGACGTTTCTTGGACCAATCAGCGACTCATCGGCCAAGACCTTCCTTCGTCCCGAGACGGCGCAAGGCATCTTTGCCAACTTTGCCAACGTGATCTCGACGACGCGCGTCAAGGTTCCCTTCGGCATCGCGCAGGTTGGCAAGTCGTTCCGCAACGAGATCAACCCGCGCAACTTCACCTTCCGCTCGCGAGAGTTCGAGCAGATGGAAATGGAGTTCTTCTGCGTTCCCGGCACCGACGACGATTGGTTCAAAAAGTGGGTCGAAATCCGCAAGCGCTGGTATACCGACCTCGGACTGTCCGACGGCAAGCTTCGGCTGCGCGATCACGACAAGCTCGCGCACTACTCGAAGGCCACCACCGACATCGAATACCTGTTTCCGTTCGGCTGGGGTGAGCTGGAAGGCATCGCCAACCGCACCGACTTCGATCTCCGTCAGCACCAGCGCGGCATTCGTACCGTCGGAAAGTGGGACGGCGGCGATCTATCGAGCGTCGAGCTGGCTGCCGAAGATGCCGAATACCAAAAAGGCAAGCTGTCGTACTTCGACGACGAAAAGAAGCAGCGCTACATCCCGTACGTCATTGAGCCCGCCGCTGGAGCCGATCGCGCGACGCTGGCCTTTTTGTGCGATGCGTATGCCGAAGACAATGCGCCCGATGCCAACGGCAAGGTCGAAACCCGCGTCGTGCTGCGACTGCATCCTCGGCTGGCCCCGATCAAGGCTGCGATCCTGCCGCTGATGCGCAAAGACGGTCATCCCGAGCGTGCGCGCAAGATCTACGACGACCTCAAGCGCCGCTTCTTTGTCGATTACGACGAGAGTGCCGCCATCGGCAAGCGCTACCGTCGCCAAGATGAGATCGGCACGCCGCTGTGCATCACCGTCGATTACGACACCATCACCGACGGAACCGTGACCGTACGCGATCGCGACACCATGCAGCAAGTCCGTGTCAGCGAAGACAAGCTGCGCGATCTCATCGAAGAAAAGCTCGGTCTGTAAGCGCAGTCCAGCCAGCCTGCACTGGCTGTGGCGTTTCCCCTTATCCGTCTGCGTCCGCTGCCGTCTTGGCCAGTCCGGTTCGCAGCGTCACTTCATCCAGCGCCGCTTCATCCCCAATAAAGATCAGCCGCCGAGGCGCTCGCGACAGCGCAGAGTCCGGCGGAAGCTCATCCCAGTCGATTCGATCGCCCACCGCTTGCACCAAAAGGGGCGTGCTTTGTCCCGGTCCGTCGTGCCGATCGCAGATCCCTTTGATGCGAAAGATCCGATCCGACAGCGAGTCGAGAAAGTCTTCGAGCCGGTTCCAATCGATCGCAAACGGCACTGGCAGCGTCAGCGCTCGGATGCCATGCGCCACCGGCTGATGCAGCTTTGGTGGGTGCGGTGCGTCGTCGTGATGCGCAGGCTGCGAAGGATGCGTCAGCAGATCGATCTGTCCGAGCAATAGCCGTGCATCCAGGTCCGCGTGGCTGCTCAAGATCTGCTGCGCCCTGGGTGCCAGCGTCGCCAGCCAGCTTCCAATGCGTCGCTGCTCGCTCTCGCTCGGCACCAGATCGGTCTTGTTGAGGATGAGCAGATCCGCCGAGCGCACCTGATCCTCGAACAGTTCGGGATGCTCGCGCCCAGCCCGCTCAGCGTTGTGTAGGTCAATCAGCGTCACCACCGCATCGCACTCGACTGGACCGTCAAACGACAGCGCGTTTACCGCAAAGCTCACCTCCGACGCCCGCGCAATCCCGCTCGGCTCGATCAGGATGTGCTCGGGCGGCCTTGGCAGACCTTCCCCACGAGCCAGCGACAGCAGCGATTCACCCAGCTCACTGCGCAGCGTGCAGCACACACAGCCCGACGTAAGCTCTGTCACCCGCAGCGTTGGCGTATCCGACACGCTCGAGATGATCTCGTGATCGAGCCCCAGCTCTCCCAGGTCGTTCACGATCACCGCCAGCTTCTGCGGCAGGTTCGGATCGGTCAGAAGTCGCCGCAGCAGCGTCGTCTTTCCGCTGCCCAAAAACCCAGAGATGACCGTGACCGGAACCTTCTTCGTCATGTCGGCTTAGTCCACCACGCGCCCTTTGGCACTCTCGGGCTCTTCCAGGTAGTAGCGACGACCGCGATAAAACTCGATGGCCGACAGACCGATCGACACCGCCAGCGCACCGTAGAGCAGCCACGCAGGCTGTCCCAGCAGCACCAACGCCGCCAGCAGCGACACCAGACCGACGCGCACCCCCCACAGCGCCGCCGATGCCTGCACCTTGTGGAAGCACAGCAGGTTGTCGAGCCCGGCCACCGATAGCTCCACCGTCATGATCAGCATCACCACCCACGGACTGAGCACCTGCTGGTTTGACAAGATCAGCAGCAGCGTCGGCGGAATCACCGCGCCAAACAGTCGCACCAGGTCCCCCGCCTGTAGCTCGCCCTTGCGCAAGAGCGGAAACACCGGCGTCAGGTACGTCCAGCCCGAGATCCAGGTGATGCCGATGATCGTGACCGCCAAAAAGTGCGCGGTGGCTTCGGCTCCCCACAGGTACTGAATCGGCAGCAGCACCCCAAACCAGCCGCTGAAGATGAGCGCACCCTTCCACACCACCCGCCGGACCGCAAAGCGAATCCCTAAGAACACAATCGGCAGCACCGTCCCGAGCACAATCGCGTACAGCACCCAGTCTCCCGGCACCATGCGAAGCAGGAAGATCACGCCGCTGCCAGCCATCTGGGCCCACGCCTTGATCTTGGCTAGCAGCGGAGTCTTGGGCGAAATCCGTCGCTGCTCATACACCGAGCGCAGGCTCGTGATCACGTATTCCCGCGCCAGGATCAGCCCCACCTCCCAGGGATACAGCCACGGCTCCGCTCCCTTCATCAGGTGGATAAACGGCAGAAAGCCGACCAGCACGAACGCTTTGTCGGCAATCGGGTCCATCAGGCGGCCAAGCTCGGTCGATCCGTAGCGGCGCGCCAGCCAGCCATCCACGAAGTCGGTGCAGCCGAGCACGGTCATAAAGGCCAGCGCGAACCACTTTTCAGAGATCGAGCCGTACAGAAGGTACGGTCCCAGCGGCAAAAGGACGATCCGAAGCAGCGTGACCTGGTTGGCGGTAATCGGGGGCTTTCCCATCGAGGCGGACTCCAAAGGACGGATCGATCGTTAGTACTGGTAGCGCAGACCGAACTGGGCGCGGAACGGAACCTGTCGGCTGAACACGGTGCCGTAGGATGCACTGTTTCGCGCCTCGAACGCTGGCTGATAGGTGCTCGCCAGCGCGGTATTGGTGCGAGTCGCCGACGACAGGTCAAACACATTGAACAAGTCCACGATCACCGTCAGGTGCTGGCGGATCAGCTCGTGCAGGTCGTATTGCGCGCGCACCGATAGGTCCAGCACATCCGCGCTGCGCAGCTCGGTCCACTTGCGCACGTCGTTCGGATCGCTGCCGGGGTCGATGCCGCGAAAGCCATAGCGCCCGTTAAAGCCAAACGCCGTCGTGGTGTACAGCCGTGTCGTCGGCGCTCCGGTGATATAGGCCAGGTTCACACCCGCCGTCAGGCCGTGGAACGTGTAGCTCGCGTTGGCTTTGACCTGATGCCGGTGATCGTCTTGCAGATAGCCACTCAGCCGCAGGTCGCGGGGCGTATCGTTGCGCAAGATCGAGATCTGATCGTCGAGCGTGCCGTCCAGAAACGACAGCGTATAGGCCACAAACAGGTTCCACGCCGGGGACGGGTTGCCCGCGATCGCGATGTCCATCGACTGATAGCGTCGGTAGGCATCGCTTGTGGGGCGATACACCCTGACGTTGCCGCGCGTCGGATCGGAAAAGCCCGCGATGTTGCCTCCGTCGAGCGTCCGATAGGCATTCACCTCGATGTCTTCCCACAGATCTTCCAGCCGCCGATACGTGTAGGTCACGCTGCCGACCACGCTGGGATACAGCTCGCGCTCCAGCGATGCCGTCACGTAGTCCGAGTGCGGGGGCCGCAGGCTCAGCTTGGCGTTGCCACACTCGAACCGCACTTCGCCATCGGGACAGCGACCCCGCAGCTCGTAGCCGCTGCTGCCGCCATCGGATGAAAAGAAGCGATCGAACCGCCGCTGCGCCGGGTTATAGCCCCACGTCGTAGACAGCGGATTGACATCGGCCAGCGTGGCACTGCGCAGCGACGCGACTTCATTGGCTCGTCCGTAGGCCAGCTTGATCATCGTCTTGCCGTCGCGTGTCAGATCCAGCGACGCACCCAGGCGCGGACCGAAGCCAAGCAGGTTGTGCGTGGTCTGTCCCTGCGAGTTTTGCGCTGTCCCGTAGTCCACCCGCAGTCCCGGCACCAGCGTCAGCCAGCTTGTCGGCTTCCAGGTGTCCTGAATGAACGCGCCGATCGACCAGCCGATGCGAACCTGCGCCCGCTGCGGCTCATACAGCGCCCGCTGAAAGCACGGCGTCGCCATCGAGCCCGCGCGCGGATTCGGCTGCTCTTCCACACAGCCGTATGGTCGCTCGGTCGAGGTCGGATCGCGTCCCAGCACCCCGCCGCCCTGGCTCGTGTCATCGGTGTACACCATGTTGCCCGGTGTCCCGGTGAGCGAGTAGTTGCGAAGAAACTGGACCTGCGCCCCGGCCTTGACCGTGTGCTGACCGATGCCGCCGCGCTTGATCCACGTCACCGTTGGGTCAAACTGAAAGCGCAGCCGTCCGTCGCTGACGATCGTTGCGCTGTCCGAGTTGTTCCAGGTGATCGTGCTGCCGTTGTCGATGTGCGTCGGGCTGACCAAGTCGCCGAGCTGTGGGCCGGTCGTAAAGCCAAACCACTGAATGCCAGTCTGGAGCCCGAACAGCAGCGTGTCCGACGCGAAGTAATCCCACGACAGGATGCCAAACGCGCCGCCTTGGTTCTGGAAATAGTCCGCTTCAGCGGTGTAGGCGTTGGTCTGGCTGCCGTCGATGTTGCGGATGTTGCTTAGAAACGCTGGGTCCGCATTGACCGATAGGTTCAGCCGATGGCGACTTGATGGTGCCCACGTCAGCTTGAGCCGGGTGTACAGGTCGTGTCGCTCCAGCGGCGGGTGCTGCGCGTTCAGCGGTGCCCCTGGAATCACCGAGTTTATGCGATAGCGATACTCCGTCGAAAAGTAGAACCACAGCTTCTGCTTAACGATCGGTCCGCCGATGTTGATGTTCGCTTGGTAGCTCGCGACGGGCGGCCTTGGCTCGCTCTGATCGAGCAGTCGTCCTTCGTATAGCTGCGTTCCCGCCCGTCCGCCCAGCGATAGCGACTGGTGGTTGAGGTACACGCTGGCGTCCACCGACAGCTTGTCGCTCCCGCTCTTGGTCATCAGGTTGATGACGCCCCCGAGCGAGTTGTACTGCGCATCGACCGCCAAGAGCAGCAGGTCCATCTGACCGATGGCGTCGAAGTTGAAGTTGGCGGAAAACGTACCTTCGACTGGATCCGTGATGTCCAGGCCATCGACCAGGTAGCGGTTGTGACGCTGCGTCGCACCGGCCATCACCGGGTTCGAGTTGCCCGTCACGCCGGGAAGCTGCTGCACCACGTCTTGATAGCGGCGCGGCGTCGCGACCTTGGCTTGGGAATCGGCGGTGAGCACCCGGCCAGTCGAGAGCCGGTCGGCATCGAGCCGTCTGCGCTCTTCCACAATCGTCTGCGTCTCGCTCTGCGTCAGCTCTGCCGATAGCGGAATCTTCAGGTTCTGCGTCTGCCCCAGCTCTAGCTGGATGCGCCGCTGCGTGGGCCGAAGTCCTTCATACTCGACCGTCAGCGTGTACTTGCCGGGTGGCAGCAGCGGAACGTCAAACTGTCCGTCTTCGTCCGCGACCACCCGTTTCGGCCCACCGATGAGCGCATCGCTGCGGATGATCACCACCGCGCCTTGCATCGGGACATCGGTCCCGGCCTCTACGATGGAACCACGTAGCCGTGCGGTCTGCTCTCCGACTGCGTGCGCCTGCTTGGGACAGCCCAGCCCCGCCAAGAGGCCAGCGTGAAGCGCACAGGTTACAGCCAGGCTACGCAGCGTCTGAGATCGCGTCCGCCAGGCCATCCCAAACGAGCCAATCGGCACCGATCGTTTCATGGGTCTTGTCCGCAAAGTGGCGGCACCTTACTACACGCCGCCTCGTCGCTTCTACCTCTGACCTTGCGCAAAACGGGGCGAAAGTTAGCTTGAACATTCGCGATCCCACAGCCTGTGCGTAAAGCTGTGGGCTGTGTCCGCTTGCTAGCCAGTGAAGGAGCCACTCATGACGACCCCGGTTCATATTCCGCATCGCAATCTCGGACGGTGCGGTCTGAAAGTCTCGGCGCTCACCTTGGGCGCGATGACGTTTGGCGAGTCTGAGACGTTCATGCGCGGTGTGACCTCCTCGAATGAGGAAGCGCGCCGTGTCCTGGATGCCGCGATCGACGCAGGCATCGATACCATCGACACCGCCAACGTCTACAGCGAAGGCAGAAGTGAGCAGCTCCTGGGCGAGTGGCTGACCGGACGCCGCCACAAGGTGACGCTGCTCACCAAGTGCCGCTTCCCGATTGGCTTTGGCACCCGCCCGATCGGTCCGCACGACATGGGCCTGTCACGCAAGCACATCATCCAGGCCTGCGAGGACTCGCTGCGTCGCCTTCAGACCGACTACATCGACCTGTACCAAGTCCACATGCAGGACCGACTCGTTCCGATCGAGGAAACCCTGCGCGCGCTCGACGATCTGGTGCGCGATGGCAAGGTCCGCTACGTCGGCTGCTCGAACTACACCGGCTATCGCCTGGCCGAGTCCCTGTGGGCAGCGGACAAGCGCGGTACCGTGCGCTACGAGTCGATGCAGATTCAGTGGAGCTTGATCGTGCGCGATGCCGAGCGCGAGCTGTTGCCTGCGGCCAAGCACTTTGGCATGGGTGTACTCGTGTGGAGCCCGCTCGGTCGTGGCTTTCTGTCGGGCAAGTACCAAAAGGGCGAAGCGCCACCGGAAGGTGCCCGCCTGGCCGCGTGGAAGGAATCTTACGGTGCGATGAACACCGACCAGAACTGGGCCATCCTCGATGTCGTGCGAGAGATCGCGCATGAGGTCAAGAGCACCCCGGCGGCGGTCTCGCTGGCCTATCTGCTGGCCCATCCCGAGTGCTCGTCGATCATCATCGGCGCGCGCAACCTGGATCAGCTAAACGACAACCTGGCCGCTGTGTCTATCACCCTGTCGCCAGAGCAGGTTCGTCGCTTGGAACAAGTCTCGCGTCCGCGCTTTGGCTATCCCTACGACTTCATTGGTGCCCGCGAGCCCTGGTAGCCAGCGCCCAGCCGGTGTCCGTCCCGCCCAGCCAGGGTCTTGACCCAGACCAAACAGCTCGCAAGGCAGTCTGTGAAGGGTCCAGACCCTAAGCCAACAGGTCGGCGTGTAGTGCGTGAAGGGTCCAGACCCTAAGCCAACAGGTCGGCGTGTAGTGCGTGAAGGGTCCAGACCCTAAGCCAACAGGTCGGCGAGCAGTTTGCGAAGGGTCCAGACCCTAAGCCAACAGGTCGGCGTGTAGTGCGTGAAGGGTCCAGACCCTAAGCCAACAGGTCGGCGTGTAGTGCGTGAAGGGTCCAGACCCTTGTTTGACCTGGCTGGGGCTGTCTGGGACAGGGTCGGGCGGCTCCGGTCAGTAGCCGTTGCGGCGGATGACCTTGTAGGTGGTGCCCGCCGTTCGAGATCCGTAGACGATGCCGTAGCTACAGCCCTTGGCCTCGTAGGCTTTCATCCAGCCCCACGGGTCGCCGTTGTCAAACAGGAAGATGTGACCTGCGCCGCTCTCGTTGTAGACGAAGGCGTCGCCCTGCTTGGCCGTGCTGCGCGCCACGGTTCGCCACTCGCGCGTCTCGTTGTCGAAGTTGTAGGTCGAATACGGATGGCTACAGGTGGTCAGCGCGCTTGTGCCGGGCACCTGCCAGACCTTGGCAACGTAGCCCGAGCAGTCCGCGCCGTAGCTGCCGCTGTGAGTACAAGACGGGCATGATCCCGAGCAGCTTCCCTTGGCCGCAGAGCCGGGGTTCCAGCAGCCTCCGCCCCACCAGTACGAAAAGCCGACGCCTGACTGCGCGCGCGAGATCGCTTCGGCCACCCCGCCGCTTGCGGCATACGGCGTCAGGTAGTCACCGCTACACCAGCCGGTCTGACTGCCCCATGTGACCTTGTACCAGCCAGACGACTCGGCCAGCACGGAGACGATGGTTCCCTGGGGCATGCTGGCGAGCACTGCGTAGCTGGTGCCAGGACCGCTGCGCAGGTTCAGGCTGGTCGCCGTCACCTCGGCGGGCTCTCCGACGCGGGCAGCTTCCGCATAGAACGCGGTGCCGGGGGCGTCCGCTGTGGCTTCGGACCCTCCCTGTTCTAGCGGTAGCTCGCTGCCACAGCCGAGCAGCCAGAGCGAACACGTAAGACCCAGTGAGAAGCAAGTGCGGGCGCTTTGCATCACAACCTCCCTGTCTAGGCTGGACGTAGCACAAAAGGGCGGGAAGTAGGCGAGCTTGCGGCGCATTTTGGCCCCTTCATCCCGCTCGGCCCCGCCTGATATAATCGGCAGTGCCACAGCATGTCGAGCAGGCGTATGCACAGTCCGTGGGGGCTGCTCTTGCTGGTGACGCTCGGGGGGGCGGATGCGTGGGGGGCACCAAGGCACGGTCGCTTCTCTGCATCCCTGCAACGACCGACGCTGTCACCTCGGCGTGAGCTGCGTCCGATCTTGCGCAGTCGGGCCCTTGTGCGGGGACCGAAGCCGCCCGTACAAGCTGCGCCGCCGGTGCGGGAGCTTGAGCCGCCGCCTGCGGGCGAGGTGGCGGTGCGCTGGGCCCTGCCCAAGCGGCGCGATCTGCCGGTGAAGATTCATGCGCTGCCGAGCATGGGCTCATCCGTCGTGGGCGATCTGCGGGGCAAGTCCGCGATGCTGGTCGGTCAGCCGATTGCTGCCAGGTCCGGGCTGTGTCGATCCTGGCTGTCGGCCCTGCCGCTTGGCTACGTCTGTGAGTCCGAGGTGCAGATCGAGCCCGGCTACCTGTCGAGTCCCCCTGCCCAGGAAAAGAGCACCGGCTGGCAGCGGCTCAGGTACGGTGTGATCTCGGCGCTGGTGACCAGGCTGCAAGGCAGCGCCGGTCACTTTCTGCGCAGCGTGCTGCACAAGGGCGATGGCATCACTGTGACGGCTGTGACCGAGCAGGCGGTGCAGCTGATTGGCCATAGCTGGCTGCCGCGCAAGGACGTTCAGCTCTACGAACCGCCGGTCGCGCCTGCGGTGTCGATCGAATCGGTGCCGCCGGGACTGCGGCTGGGCTGGGCGGTGCCTCCCATTGGGGAGGAGGGCGTCCCGGTGTACCTGCCCAAGTCGGACGCTGGGCCGGTCGCCTACCTGCCGCGCTACGCCGTGGTCTACGTGGACGAAGCGACCAGCGGCTATCCGGGGCGACAGGTGGTGGTGCTGCCAGATGCGTCGCGCGCCGCACTGCGAGCGCTGGGCAGCAGTCGCCCGGCTTGGGTGGCCAGCAACCAGTTCGAGCTAGACACCAGCCAGCTTCGACGCTTTGTGCCTTCGCCGCCACCGGCTGGCCTGCTTCAGGATGAGCGCTGGATCGACATCCGGGTCGGTGAGCAGGTCGCCGCCGCCTATCAAGGCGCAAAGCCGCTGTTTGCTGCCCTGGTATCGACCGGCAGCCAAGGGACGACGCCGCCGGGATCGTTCTTTATCTACCGCAAGTACCTGACGCAGACGATGGCCAACCTGGCCGGAGCCGCTGAGCAGTACGACTTTCGCGAGGTTCCGCACGCCCAGTTCTTCAACGGTCGCATCGGGCTGCACGCTGTGCTGTGGCACGACAAGCTGGGACATGCGGTCAGCCATGGCTGCGTGAACCTGAGTCCCCCTGCTGCCGAGCAGTTCTTTGCCTTTACCTCGCCCGATCTGCCGATTGGCTGGCACACCATCACCACCCCTGCACACCACGGCGGACCGCCGCCATCGCGCGGAACCCGTGTGATCGTCCGCAACTAGCCGCTGCCCGTCCTAGCTAGCCGTTGACAGCACCTTGCCCGCCGCGTAATGAGTGGACACCCATGAAAAAAGCCGTTGAAGGTGTGCTTCGTCGCTCTCGGTCGCTGGCTTATTCGGCTCTTGCGTCGGATGCCGGTAACTTCATTCCGCCGGTTCGCTATGCGCGGCGGGCTGCCGGGTTCGTCAACGACCTGCTCGGTCGGCCTCTGGCCTCAGAACAAGAGCTAGAGCGTCGCAGTGAAGAGGTCGATCGGCTGGAGTCGCTCGCCGCAAAGGCCCGCGCCGGTCAGGTCGCCGCTGCTCCCAAAGAGGCCGCGCCCGTGATGCTGTATGTGACCGACCAGTTTGTGCGGGAGCGGATGCGGCTCGAAGACATCTTGAAGGGCCGGGGCATTCCGTATCGGGTGCTGGATGTCACCGATGATGAATCGACGCGCAGCTGGGCCCTGACCAAAGCGCAGGCGACGGAGTTTCCGCTGCTGTTTGTGGCCGGAGAGTCGCTGGGCGGTTTCGAGCATGTGCTTTCGCTGGATGCCAAGGGCGAGCTGCGCAAAAAGGTCTACGGCTAACCGAAAGGGCGTGCGTCGTGGAACTTCGCTCTCTGTGTCTGGATACGACCCAGCGAACCACCCGCGTTCGGCTGAGCCATCCCGATCGCAACCTGGACACGGTGCTGTTGGCCGATGCGACCGAGCGTCTGCTTGGCTTTGCGGCACCGCTTGTCGAACACCTGCACGCGACGGGACTTGTGCCCACCGGGCGGCGCTTTGATGTGCTGTCGATCGACGCCGACCACAAGCTGGTCAAGATCCGCTGTGGCGACCAGGAACATGGGCTCGACTACGGCCAGGTCCAGAGCCTGCTGCGCGAGCTGGCCCGCAACGCCCGGCGGGAAGCGGTGGCGCGCAAGCCCGATCCTGCGGGACTTGACCCGGACGCGCGCTGGGAACACCTGTATCGACACGGCGGAGATGGCTGGGAGATGGGTCGCCCGACGCCACCGCTCGCGCGCTACCTGACCGCCCATCCACTTGTGGCGGGACAGCGAGCGCTGGTGGTCGGCTGCGGTCGCGGGCACGAAGCGATCCTGCTTGGGCAGGTGAGTGACCCGTTGGCGCAGGTCATCGGCATTGATATCGCGCCGTCGGCGGTCCAGCTAGCGACCGCGCAGGCTCAGGCGGCAGGGGTGTCCGGCTCGGTGCGGTTTCTGCTGCAAGATCTGTTTGCCTGGACCCGCGAAGATCCCAGCCAGGTGGGCGCGTTCGATCTGGTGATCGAGCACAACTGCTTCTGTGCGATCGAGCCGTCGCAGCGTGAGTCCTATGTCGAAGCGGTGCGTGCGCTGCTGCGACCGGGTGGACGGCTGCTTGGGCTGTTTTATCCCCACGATTATCCGGGCGGGCCGCCTTATGGATCGACGGTGTCAGAGATTCATGCGCGGCTGTCCCCGTTCTTTGCGATCACGCACGAAGAAGTGCCGACCGACTCGGTGCTGACCCGCGCCGGGCTGGAGCTGCTGCTCGTGGCGACGCGGCGCTGAGCGTCCCCGATCCTCCTCTGACAAAAAGGATTCCCCGATGCCTTTTGGCGGTGTTGACTACTTCCAGATTGCCGACTTGCTAAGCGACGAAGAAAAGCTGGTCAGCGCGACCTTCCGCCGCTTCGTGGACGACGAGATCATGCCGGTCATCGGTCGTCACTTTCGCGAAGGAACCTTCGACACAAGCTGGCCGCGCAAGCTCGGGGCCTTGGGTGCGCTTGGGGCCAACCTGGTCGGCTACGGCTGTCCGGGGCTCGGTCCGGTGGCCTACGGCCTGATCATGCAGGAGCTAGAGCGGGGCGACTCCGGCGTGCGCAGCTTTGCATCGGTCCAGGGCGCGCTGGTGATGTATCCGATCCACGCCTTCGGTAGTGAAGAGCAGAAGCAGCGCTACCTGCCCAAGATGGCCGCAGGGGAGCTGATTGGCTGCTTTGGCCTGACCGAGCCTGACTTTGGCAGTAACCCAAGCGGCATGCGGACGACCGCGAAAGAGACGGCGGACGGCTATGTCATCAACGGCGAAAAGCGCTGGATCACCTCGGGCGGACTGGCCGAGGTGGCGCTGGTCTGGGCCAAGTGTGAAGACGGCGCGGTGCGTGGCTTTCTGGTCGAGCGTGGCCAAAAGGGCTTTTCGACCCGCGACATCCACGGCAAGTTTTCGCTGCGGGCGTCGGTCACTTCGGAGCTGGTCTTCGAGGACTGCCTGGTGCCAAAGTCGGCGCTGCTGCCCGGCGTCAAGGGCCTGCGGGGGCCGCTGTCCTGTCTGAACCAAGCGCGCTTTGGCATCGCGTGGGGGGCAGTCGGGGCGGCAATGGCCTGCTATGACGAAGCGCTGTCGTACACCAAGGATCGCGTGCAGTTTGCGGGCAAGCCGATTGCGTCGCATCAGCTCGTGCAGCTCAAGCTGGTCGATATGCTGCAAGAGATCACCAAGGCACAGCTGCTGTCGCTCCAGCTGGGACGGCTGAAAGAGGCAGGCAAGGTCAGGCCGCAGCAGGTCAGCTTGGCCAAGCGCAACAACGTCAAGATGGCGCTGGAGTGTGCGCGCAATGCCCGCGACCTGCTCGGGGCCAACGGGATCACGGACGAGTACCAAGCGGGCCGTCACATGTGCAACCTGGAGTCGGTCTTCACCTACGAAGGCACCGATCACATCCACACGCTGATAGTTGGCGAAGACATCACCGGCTGCTCGGCGTTCTAGGCATGGCGGAGCGCAAAGGCGCTTCCCCTTCGCTCGGTGGATCGCTGGTCGGGGACTGGGGGGAAGCTAGCGGGCGAGGATGCCGGGGTTTTTGATCTCAAGCTGGGTGAGGATCTGATCGACCCGGCTTGCGTCGTCCACGCAGGCCATGACGCCATCGACGTAGACAATCGTCTTGCCGGGCTGACCGGCGACGCTGCCGACCGAGATGTGCGGATGAAGCAGGGATGCGTCACAGCGCGGCATGCCGCTGATGAGTGCGGGGCTCGCTTCGGGAGCGCCACCACCGCAGCCGATCGCAGCCAGGCTGACTGCCAAGAGCAGCGTGCCGAAGCGGCTGCGAGTGCCTTGTGAGGATCGGTTGGTGCTATGCATGTCGGCTCATTTCGACCACGCACCGGGAGAGGCTGGCCGTAACGCCATCCTAGCATCAAGCGCGTGACCTGCGTCCTTGGATTCGCAGGCCGGGGCTGATTAGCTGGGGGCCTTGGGCGTGACCACGGCGGGCGCAGCGGCTGCCACTGGGGCGACCGGCGCGGCGGCTGGGGTCGCTGCCGGGGTGGCAGCAGGGGCCGGGGCTGCGGGCTTGGGCTTGGTCGCACCTTGCGGACGCGGACCAATGATCATGAGCATGCGGCGGCCTTCCATCATAGGCGGCTGCTCAACCATCCCAATGTCTGACACCGCCTCAACGACGCGACGTAGCACGTTCTGGCCGACTTCCGGGTGTACGATCTCGCGGCCACGGAACTGGATCACCAGCTTGGCCTTGTTTCCTTCGCCGAGGAACTCGCGGATGTGCTTCACCTTGAAGTCAAAGTCGTGTTCGTCGGTCTTGGGACGGAACTTCATCTCCTTGACCTCGATCACGGTGCGCTTGCTACGCTCGTCGCGCTCCTTCTTGGCCGTTTCGTACTTGAAGCGACCATAGTCCATGATCTTGCAGACGGGCGGCACCGCTTTGGGAGAGATCTCGACCAGGTCAAGACCCTCTTCGCGGGCCATGCGAAGGGCGTCTGGAGTTTCCAGGATGCCGATCTGTGCGCCGTCGCTACCGATCACGCGGATACGAGGAATGCGGATTCGGTGGTTGACTCGATACTGCTCGGTAGGAGAAGGGCGGCTGTCGTGTCTCAGGGTCGTGGCTCCGATCTTGGGTTCTTGGTTGGGTGGCTGACGCGTCTACATGCCGCAGCGGCGCCGACGGGCCAGCACCTAGTGTGTAGTTCACTAGTAACCCGACCGGCGCGGCTTCTGCAAGACCCAAACCCACAGCGAGTCATCTCGTGGCGGCGCGGACCGGGACTTGGAACGCCTAACGAAACCGTTATGAGGGACCCTGATTGCAAAAAGGAGGACCGGAGCGTACGCAAGTACGTGAGGACCGACGATGCAGCCAGCGGGGTTCCGCAGTAGGTTTCGTTAGGCGTTCTGACGCGGGTAGTATGGGGTTGTGACTGTACTTCGTGTCGCAACGTTAAACATATGGGGCAACCACGCGCCGTGGACAGCGCGGCGGGCACTGATTCGGGCGGAGCTGGCACGGCTTGCGCCGGATGTGCTGGCGCTGCAAGAGGTGCTGCGGCCCCTCGGTCCGGGCACTTCACAGGCGGACGAGCTGGCCGAAGGACTGTCCTATCGGGTGTGCTTTGGCAAAGCGTGCTCGATTGAAAAGCCGTTCGCTGCGGAGTTTGGCAACGCCGCGCTGATTCGGGCTCCACTGCGCGAGCAGCGCCTGATCAAGCTGCCGACTCCTGAAGGGATCGAGACGCGCTCGGCGCTCTATGTGCTCTTGTCGGTCAAGGTCGGACTGCTGCCGGTGGTGGTGACGCACCTGTCGTGGGAGCCAGAACTGGCCGAGACCAGGCTGGCGCAGCTCGCGACGATCCGGCAGTTTCTGGCGCTGGAGATGACGCAGCTACCGGGGCGGGTGCCTCCGCACATTCCGATCCTGCCGCCGCTTTTGCTGGGGGATCTGAACGCGCCGCCGGACAGTCCAGCGCTGCTGTCGCTGCTTGCGCCGCCCGCTGGAGAGCTGGGCTTTGTCGATGGCTTTGCGGTGGCGGGTCACGGTCCCGGCGAGACGTTTTCCGCCAGAAACCCGTACTGTCCGCAGCGCGACCCGGCGATCAACCAGCGCATCGACTACATCTTGATGGGACGAGCGGGCGCGCAGGAACGTCTGACGGTGCAGCGCTCCTCGCTGTGCTTTGCGGAAGGTGTAGACGGGGTGTTTCCATCGGATCACTTCGGCGTGCTGACCGAGCTACAGCTTCAGACCGAGGGCTAAGCCGATGCATGCTGTGCGACAAGTGGTGGGTACGCTGGCGCTGCTTCTTTTGCTGGGCTGCGCCCATGGTGGACCGGGCCAGGCGGTGGCAGCGGATCCGGCGGTGACCGAGAAGATCATCGTGCAGTGGCGCAGGCAAGCGCCCGATCCGAACAGCGTGCTGCGACAGCGGGCGCTGCCGGTGCAGCCGGGGGATGACGTAGCCGGGCTTCTCGACAAGCTGCGCGCTGCGCTGTGGCAGACCGGCGGGGTGGGCATTGCGGCACCGCAGCTTGGGGTGTCGCGGCGGGTGTTTCTGATCAAGCACTTTACGCGGCCCGCAGGTCGAAAGGTGGAGGTCACGGCGTATCTGGACCCGGAAGTGGTCTGGCACAGCGACGAAACGCAGGATGACTACGAGGCGTGTCTGTCGGTGGCTCAGGTGGGCGGCAAGCTGCCGCGCTGGCAGAAGCTGCGGCTGCGCTATCGTCCCGAGTCAGGCGGACCCGCGCAGGAAGTGGAGCTTGCCGACTGGGACGCGCGGATTGCCCAGCATGAGCTGGACCATCTCGACGGGACGCTGTACATCGATCGGGTGGTGGGCGAGCTGACCTCGATTGCCGAGATGCGGCGACTGCGGGACGAAGGTCACCGGGCGCGCGGCTGGATCCAGTAGCTGGGTCGGGGTCGGCTGCGGTTCGGAAGTCGCTACGGGGTCAAAAAGAGCTGGGTGATGTAGAGCTGGACGCTGCCGTGCGGCGTCTTGGCGGTGGCGACCCCGATGCCAACCTTGGTGAGCTGCGGATCGAGGATGTTGCGACGGTGTCCGGGGCTGTCCATCAGGCTCCGCTCGGCTTCTTCTTCGCTGCCCGCTTGGGCCAGGTTTTCCGCCAGCATGGAGTTCTTGATGCGGGCGCGGCGGATGCGATCTTCGGGCGTGCCGGTGGTCGGTGAGTGATGAAAGACGCTGCGCTTTTTGGCCATCTCCTCGGAGTGAGCGCGGGCGATCTTGGCGAGGCGTGGGTCGTGGGTGAGCGGCTCCAGCCCGGCGATCTTGCGGTCTTGGTTGAGCAGGCGGAGCAGCTCGGCTTCGGACGCGGGGATGGTGCGCTCGACCTTCTGGATCGGCATCGCAAACTTCTGGGGCAGCGAAGGCAGCGTCGTGCCGCACGGCCAGAAGAAGTTGGCAAGGACATGCGGACCTTGGGCTGACTCGCCGATCACTTCGATCTTGTAGAGCCCGACGCTGTCGCAGCGCAGCAGACCGGAAAAGGCGCGGCCTTTGACTTCGATGGCGAGCGGCGTGATGCGGTCTTGGGGATCGGTGATCATGACCTGCGGACGGTCAAATGGGGCGAGCAGCGAGCCCTTGAGCGGCACGGGCGCACTCTCGGGACCGACTGCGGCAGGGGGCGGCAGCAGATCCAGGCCCGATTCGATGAGCAGGATCAGCAAGCGACTTCGCTCGGGATCACCGCGAAACGGTGCGGTGGCCACGCCGAACCAGCGCCACTTGCGATCGGCGAAGGCCTGGCGCAGCACCGGGTCCAGTCCTTCGAGCAGCGAGCCGGGATCGGCGGTCGCAAACCCAGCCAAGATCTGGCGATGCACGGGCTCGACAACCTGCTTGCGCAACAGCTCTCGCTGGATCACGGCAAACGGCGGCTGGGTGCCATCGGAGGTCTGACTGAGGATCTCTTGTGCGGCGGCGGCGACCTCTGTTCGGGGACCGAGCGCGGGTTGTCCGAGCTGCTTGGCCACTGCGGCGACGCGGGCGGTGATCTCATCGGCAGGTGATGCGGCCTGCGCTTTTGCGGCAAAGAGCAGTCCCAGCCAAGCTGCGACCCAGCCAATCACCGCGACGAGCCCCCCAAGTCCCCCCACTGCGCGCGACCTGTGCATGGGCTCTGATTTTGGCCTTGGGATAGCGGACTTGGCAACTTGCTCCGTCGGGGTTTTGCACGTTTTGGTCGATGCCAGTTGGGGCTGTGCAGCGCCTACACTGTGGTATGGTCGCGCCAAAAACCGGAGGCACCCAGATGAAGCTGCTCGATACAGTCCTGCTCTTTTCGCTACCGGCATCGGGAAAGTCGGAAGTTCGCACCTACATGGCCAGCTTGACCGAGGAGCAGTGCCGCCGGGACTTTGGGATGGGTCCGACGCTCCAGCTCGATGACTATCCATACGTTCATTTGATGCACTGCATCGACGATGAGCTTCGGAAGCACGGCTGGCACGACGTGTACTACTACGGTCCAAACCGGCCCTTCCGCGACAACTGGACGTGGGCGGTGCTGATCGAGCTGCTCAACGAGGACTACGCGCACCTGCTGGCGCAAAAGCCGTATCAGGCGACGAGCGCGGCGGAGCTTCTGCTGGACCGTCTGGATGCGGCGCACCTCAAGCTGGGTCTGCCGGACGTGCTGGGCGAGGTGCCGTACCGGATTCGCAAGAAGGTGGCGGGCTGTCTGGAGTCCGAGGCGGCGCGTGAGCTTACGCTGTTGAACCGAACGGTGAGCCAAGATCGGACCGGCAAGACGATCGTGATCGAGGCCGCGCGTGGGGGTCCGAACGGCGCAGCGTTTCCGCTGTGTCCGCCGCATGGGTACGCCACGGCGTTTGAGACGCTGTCGCCCACGATCTTGGAGCGCTCGAGCGTGCTGTACATCTGGGTGGACCCGGCGGAGAGCCGTCGCAAGAACATCGCGCGGGGACAGCCGAATGCGCAGGGCTCGATTCTGCATCACTGCGTGCCGATGGAAGTCATGCTGGGACAGTACGGCACCGATGACATGGCCTACTTGATGAGCCAGAGCGACCAGCCGGGCACGATCCGCATCGATCGCATCGTCGAGCAAGCGGGTCGCTACGAGACTCGGACCTATCGGCTGCCGGTGGCGCGGCTGGACAATCGGGTGGACAAGACGACGTTCGTGCGGGCTGCACGGGAGGAGTGGCGGGCCGAAGACATCGAGGCGCTGCACAGTGGGCTCGCGGGGGCGTTTGCGCAGCTCGGCAAGGCGCTTTCGTAAGGGTCCAGGCGGGGGGGGCAGTGGGCGCAGGCTGGGCGTCGGATCAGCCAGCCTGGGCAGCGGCGCGGCTAGCGAACCTGGAAGATGAAGTGGCCGAGGTTGGTGCGGCCAAAGACCTCGCTGGTGATGCGCTGGGCGGACAGGGCCGCGCCGGTTGCGCCCAGGGCGATCACGTCGATCGAGTAGGTTCCGGCGGTGAAGCTGCCGGTTTCGCCGCTGTAGGCCGTGCAGGGAAAGTCAAACAGGGTGCCGGTCGCGAGCTGGACGCGGACCCACTCGACGCCTTTGGCCGCGCAGTCACGGGCGGGGGCGGTGAGCGGATCGGGATCGCTGGCGTTGACGACATGCCAGGTGAGGTACGCGGTCGCGCCGCCTTGGTACTGGCCGCAGCCAGCACCCAGACCAAGCAGCGGCAGCACGCCAAGGAGCAGGTTCGCAAAGAATTTGCTGCGCATGGATGTTCTCCTACAGGTTCGAGGGTGATGAGGAAAGACCCTGGCTAGGCAGATGCGCTGGCCGGGTCTGGCGCAAGCCCAACGGTCCGAAGCAGCACCGCGAGTCGCTTTTCAAAGGTGTGATCGCGATGTGCGCGCTCGGCGGCAGCCTGGGCGATGCGCTGGCGCTCTTCGGGTCGGGCTAGGTAGTACTGCACTTTTTCTTTGAGGTCGGCGCGTCCGTCAAAGGTGACGACTTCTTTGCCGACCTCGAAGTATTCGTGAAGCGCTGGACGGTTGTCGGTGAGCTGAAACGCGCCCATGCCGCCTAGCTCGAAGGTGCGCTTGTTGACATCGCCGATGCCCGCGTAGTGGTTGGTGTTGAGCGCGATCTTGGCGGCGAGCATCGCTTTGCATTTTTCATCGCCCTGGACCACTTTGCCTGCCCAAAAGTCGTGCGCTCTGTGGTGAAGCCAGCTTGGGGGACGGGCACCCCACAGCTTGACATCGAGCGATCCATCGAGGAGCGGCTCGATCAGCTTGGCGCGATAGGGATAGTAGTTGCCGAAGGTGGCGACATCGGCTCCGTAGGTGCGACGATCGTCTTCACTGATCGGGATCGGGCGATGGAAGACGCGGTCCATGCACTCGGGCAAGTGGTGAACGAAGTCGGCGGACAGGCTCTGCCGCAGTCGCTGCACCATGAAGCGGTCTTGAAAGAACAGACCGTTCCACGGGGCCAGCAGGAAGGTTCCACGGCCAAAGCTGGTGAAGGCATCGGGAAACCAGCCCGCGCAGGTGATGCCCAGCGAGCGCAGCTCGGTGATCGTCTCGGGTAGCACCCAGAGCAGCTGAACAACCAGCACCAGATCGACGCGCAGCGCTTTGGCACGGGCGATGAGCGGCTTTTGCGCAAAGTAAAACGGCTCGCGGACGGTGCCGCGCAGGACAAACTCGGCGGCGGCATAGGCGAGCGGATAGCGCTGCAGCGGCTTTGGAACGCCAATGTACTTGCGCGGATCGAACAGGCTGGCCTGATGACCCATGGCGCGTAAGCCGTTGATGCAGCCGACCTCTGAACCGTCTTCCCAATCGGGACCAACCACCAGCACCCGCATTGCGATGTACCTGTCTGCCTTTCGTGCGTTTTGGCAAGCGAGGTTTTCCCCGAAGCGAGCGAGGCTTTCAAGTTCTGCTACTCAGGATCTTGGCTGCCGTCGCGAAAGTCGGACAGGGACAAGCCATGCTGTTCGAGCAGTCGATAGATCTGCTGGCGAGAGCGTCCGAGCGCGCGGGCGACTTGGGCGATGCGGCCTTCGTGGGCGGCCAGTGCCAAGACCAGCTCTTCTTTGCCAAGCGGTGGCGGATCGCTGGGACGAAGGGCGGGCGTGGGCTCGGACCCTTTCGACGGGGGGCTTGGCTGGGCCTGCGCGGGCGGATCGCTTGGGGTCACGAGCCGATCTTTGATGAGATCGAGGGTGAGCTGCGGCAGCTTGGCACCTCGGACGCGCAGCTCGGTGGCGACTTTGGACAGCTCACGGACGTTCCAGGGCCAGCGGTGTAAGAGCAGCGCTTCGGCAAGCGCAGGCTGGAGCGGCGGGCACGGTCCGAGAAAGTGCGCAAGGATCGGCAAGATGTCCTCGCGACGCTCACGCAGGGGAGGCAGCCGCAGGACGATTTCACTGAGGCGGGCAAACAGATCGCCGCGCAGGGCTCCGCGCTGGACCTCGCTGGGGAGGTTGCGGTTGGTGGCGGCGATGACGCGGACCTTGCAAGGCTGGGGCTCGACGCTGCCGACCGGGGTGATGACGCCTTCTTCGAGCGCGCGCAGGAGCTTGGGCTGAAGCGGGGCGGGCAGCTCGCCGACTTCATCAAGGAACAAGGTGCCCAAGTGGGCGGCGCGGAAGTAACCGGGATGGGCCTTGGCACCGGTAAAGGCCCCGCTGACATGTCCAAAGAGCTGACTTTCGGCCAGCGTCTCGGCAATGGCGGCGCAGTTTACGGCGATGAGCGGTCCTTTTTGTCCCGACAAGGCGTGGAGCGCTTGGGCGGTGACCTCTTTGCCGGTGCCGCTATCACCAAGCAGCAGGACGGTAGCCAGGGACGGGGCCCACAGCGCGACCTCATGACGCAGGTGACGGATGGCGGGGCTGTGACCGATGAGGGTGGGCACCTGGGCATCGGGACAGGGCTGGGGTTCATCGCGCAGGATGAACAGCGTCCCGCCCACGCGCACGACATCGCCATCGTGCAGCGGGGCATGCGAAACGCGCGCGCCATTCACAAAGGTTCCGTTCGAGCTGCCGAGATCCCGCAAGAGCGGCGGCTGTCCCGGTCGAACCAGCAGCGAGGCATGCAGCCGCGAGGTCTGCGAGTCATCGGCCAGACATACGTCTTCGCTCGGCGCGCCTCGGCCAATCTGAAGCTCACGCGGGGCATCGAGTCGCCACTTGACGGGGGCCGCGTCCAAAAGACCCAGGCCTGCCGATCCAAGCGACGGAGAGACAACCCCGCGCGCCTTGCTAAACAAAAGCCGCAGCGTCGCTGTCCGTGACGTGGCTGGGGATCGCCCGTCGTCGTCGGGCTGGGCGGTACGCGCGAGTGAGTCTTTGGCCACCACGGCTTGGGATTTTAGCGCCCCGCTCTGGCGGATGATAAGCCCCCAAGATGGCCAAGCTCATGTAATAATGGCCTAGCGTCATGAACTATGCCTGTACGTCGCGCCGTCGGGGGGATGGCGCATCGGGCGCTCTGGAGAGCGAGGCCATGGGAGCTTGCCCATGACCGTTCATAACACGGCTCAAGCTCGTCGCTGTGAGCGCTGTGGAGAGCTATTTCCAGACGGCGAAAAGCACACCTGCGGCAGCCAAGACAACGTCGCTGCGGTGTCGAGCCCGAGCCTGTCAGCCAGCCAGCCGGATGCCGGTTCCGAGGCGAACGATGACCTGATTGGCACGGTGATTGACGGTCGCTTCGATATCTTGGAGCGGCTGTCCGCAGGTGGTATGGGCGTGGTCTACCGGGCGCGACACGTCTTGCTCGATGCGGAAGTGGCCATCAAGGTGCTGCTCAAGCCGCAAGACCAGGACGCGCAGTATCGCTTTTTGCAAGAAGCGCAGCTTGCCAGCAAGGTCAAGCACCCGAACACGGTCGTGGTGTCGGACTTCGGCGTGCTGCCCGACGATCGATCCTTTCTGGCGATGGAATTTCTGCGCGGGCCGACGCTGAGCAAGGTGATCAGCCAAGGTCCGCTCGATCCGCTGCGGATGTGCCGGATTGCCCAGCAAATCGCTCGCGGTCTGCAAGCCGTCCACGACAAGGGAATCATCCACCGAGATTTGAAACCGGACAACATCTTTCTCGTCGAGCAGGATGGGCAGAAAGACTTTGCGAAGATCGTCGATTTCGGCATCGCGACCAATCGTGGGACGGCGGTGAAGGTCGATCTGAATCAGCTTTCGGCGGAAAAGCTCGGGGCGGAAGCGCAGCGGGCGATGAAAGAGCGTCACACGATGCCGGGCATGGTGCTCGGGACGCCGCAGTACATGTCGCCGGAGCAGACGCAGGGCTTTGAGCTGGACCCGCGCACGGATCAGTACGCGCTCGGCTGCATCATGTACGAGATGCTGACGGGAATCGTTCCGTTTGACGACGCGAACTTCCTGACGGTGATGTTCGGACATGCGTCGGCACCGGTACCGCCGATGCGCAAGCGGCTGCCCAGCATTCAGCTGTCGGAGTCACTCGAAGCGGTGGTGATGAAGACGCTGGCGAAGGAGCCGTCGGCGCGCTATCAGTCGATGCGCGAGCTGGAGGCGGCGCTTCAGGTCGAAATCGACAAGCTGACTCCGGGCGGTAGACAGTCGGCGGTGCAGATCCAGGTGGTCAAAAAAGGCTGGCCACTGTGGGCGCTGATGGCGACGGTGTGGGGCACGCTGCTGGTGGTCGGGGCAGGGTCGCTTACGGCCTATGTGATTTACAAGCGGCAGAAGCAGGCGGCGCACGATGAGAGCTTGGCGGCGACGACGCGGCTGCTCGAAGCGCGACAGCAAGCGGTGGAGCTGCTCAAGCGGGATCTGGCGGCCCAGACGGTGGAGCTGCGCAGTGGAGCGCTAAGCGGCCTGGCGGAGACGCACGATGGAACGCTGCTGCCGGTGCTGCTGCCGCTGTTGTCGGATGCCGATGTGCGGGTGCAGATCAAAGCGGCAGAGATGCTGGGTCAGCTGGGTCGGCGGGAAGCGACGACACCACTTGCAGCCGTTTTGACGGACAAAGAAGGTCGGACGGCGATGCTTCAGGTGGCTGCGGCAGAGGCGCTCGATCAGCTGGGCGACGTGCGGGGCAAGCAAGCGCTGAAAAAGATCATGGGCAGCAAGGGCGATCAGCAGGCGAAGCTGCGCGCGGCGCTGTATCTGTGCGGTACGGGCGATGCGGACGCGCGGCGGCTGCTGGGGCAGGCGGTGTCGCAGGGGCTGGTGTCAGAGGCGGGACAGCTGGAAGTGTTGCCGCAGCTTGCGCGCGCAGGGGACGCGACGGCGCGGGAGCGGCTGAAGGTGAAGCTCGGCGGCAGCGGGACGGTGGAGTCACAGCGCGTGGCGGCGATGTCGCTGGCGAAGCTGAGTGAGCCGTCGGGGAAGCAGTATCTACGCGATCAGAGCAAGAAGTCGGGGCTCGACGGACTGAAGTCTGCGGTGCTGCTGGCGCAGCTGGAAGAAGCGGTGGATCCAGAGCTGTTTCGTGGGGTGCTCAATGCGCCGGTGGTGACGCCGAGCATGCAGTCGCTGGCGGTGACCGGCCTGGGCTACAGCGGACAGCGTCCCGACATCGAGCTGCTGAAGGCGCGACTGCTGCCGACGGAGCCGATGCTTCAGCAGTCCGCTGCGACGGCGATTGTGCGGATGACCGGGGCCGATCCGCAGGTGCTGGCGATGCAGGACATCAGCTTGGCCGAGCGAGCGCTGCAAGGTGGCGGCGGGCTGCTGGCGGAAGAAGCGCTGGCGATCCTGGGGGAGATTGGATCGTCGAAGCAGGTCGGAACGCTGACGCGGGCGCTGCGTGATGGCTCGGATACGGCGACGCGGAAGGGCGCGGCGCGGGCGCTGTCGAAGGTGCGGGATCGCTCGGCGTTTGTGGCGCTGCGTGGCGGTCTGGAAGACAAAGAGCAGGCCGTGCGTGAAGAAGTCATTCGCGCGCTGGGTGAAGCCGGTCGTCGCCTGATCGGACAAGGTCAGCAAGGTGTGCTGAGCGATGTGAAGGGCTGGCTTGGGCAGATCGTGGCGGGTCCGGCGGGGCGGGAACAGACGCTGGCACGGACGACGCTGCTCAAGCTGGGGGACGAGAGCCAGCGGGCGCAGGTGCTGACGGCGCTGCGCTCGGGTGATGCGGAAGAGCGACGACAAGTGATCGAGTCGCTGGATCGCGATGCGGCGTCTTTGTCGGTGGCGCTGGAAGACAGCGAGCAGGGCAATCGCTTCTTGGCGGCGCGACGACTGGCCGAGCTAAACGATCAGCGCGCGGTGCCGGAGCTGCAAAAGACGCTGTCGGAGCGGCCTGAATCGCCGGAAGGGATCTTGGCGTATGCGCTTTTGCGACGGCTCAACGTGCAGGTGGAAGCGCCCGAGAGTGCCAAGACGCTGCTCGATAGCAGTGAGCCAGCGGTGCGTGCAGCGGCGGTGCAGGCGGCGGCGGCGCAAGACGGTGCAAGTGCTGCGCTCGTGATCGAAAAGGCGTCGCGTGACCCCGACAAGCAGGTGCGACTGATGGCGGTGGCGGAAAGCGTACGGCTGCCTGATGGTGACGCGCGGCCCCTTTTACGGACGCTGATGCGCGATCGCGATCCCGAGGTGCGCTCGAAGGCGACGGCGGCGTATCAAGCGCTGAAAGCGGCAGCGGACAAGGCGGCAGAATCCGCGAAGACAGCCAAGCCGGAACCGGCGGAACCAGCGACGCAGCCGACCGCGCCCGTGCCGACCAAGCCCGAGCCGACGCAAGTGGTGGAAAAGCCATCGGTGAACCAGGAAGCGATCGAGAAGCTGGTGAAGGCCGGTGCGAGCGCGTTTAAGGAAGGAAACTACGATCGGGCGCGGGCTCGGCTGTCGCAGGCCAATGCGCTGTGTGCGCGAGAGCTGCCCGCGACGTGTAGCAAGTTCGCGTGGGATCTCGGGTACTACCTGGGGCGCAGCTACGAAGGCGATGCGCGCTTTGAGCAGGCGATGAGCGAGTTTCAGAAGCTCAAGTCGCTGCGCGGTAGCAGCAAGTCGCAGAAAAAGGAAGTCGCGGCGGCGATCGCGCGGGTGCAGAACAAGCTGGCGCTCGTCACGGTCTTCCACAACAAAAAGGGTCGCTGCGTTCCCGAGGAGCGCTGGCTGGGCCCAGGAACGCACGAATTCCAGATCAAGGGCAGTCCAGCCACGACGCTTGAGCTGCGCGCCCGCGAAAAGAAAGTGTTCAGGGAGCCGGGCTGCTAATGAATCGACTTCAAGCAATCAGGCGCGTGCTGTGGCTGGGTCTATGGCTGCTTGTGACGATGCCAGCGCTCGCTGGACCGGGTGGACCAAGGCCAGAGCCGGGAACTCGCAAGCCGCAGGTGGTGGCGATGCTGGAGCTGCCAGCGGAGCACGAAGCGCAGCGCAGTCGCTGGAGCAGTGACGTGCAGCGCAGTCTCAAGGCGCGCAAAGTGACGGCAGAGCTGTGGATTCCTGGGACGCTGATGGGCACGACGCAGTGGCCGCAGCCGTCGCAGTGTACGGACAGCGAGTGTCAGGCCGAGCTGTGTCAAAAAAGCGAGCTGCGACAGCTGGTGTCTTTGCGAGTCTGGCGCGACGGGGATGACTGGCAGCTTGTCGGGCAGCTCTACGACGCGCAGATGGCGGACTTTGCCGCTGAGGTATCGACGAGCTGTCTGGGCTGTGAGCCGGGTAAGCTGGGCGCGCGGCTGTCCGGGCTGACGACGGAGCTTCTTCACAAAGCACAGCAGCGCAAGACCGGGATGCTGGAAGTGACCTCGCAGCCGCCGGGTGCGACGGTGCGCTTAAATGGAATGCGGCTCGGGCAGACGCCGCTCGTGGTGACGACGTTTGCCGGGGAACATCGGGTCGAAATTCAGAAGCCGGGCTTTGCGCACTATCAAAACGAAGTGGTGGTCGAGCCGGGTCGCGGTGCGGCGCTGGATGCGCTGCTGGTGGTCGAGCCGGGTTCGCCGTCGGGAAGTGAAGGACAGCCTCGGCGAGCGCGCTGGGTTCCGTTGTCGGTTCATCGTCGCTAGCCAATTCGGTTGCGGCGGCGAGCCGTGGTTTTTGTTGCCGAGCGGCTTTGCTTTTTGGTAAGGCCAAGCGGACTTTTTCCCCGAGGAGCCGCGATGCTTGGCAAGCAGACCGACGAGGTCCGTCCCTTTTCTCCGCCTCTGTTTACGATTGAGTGTCAAAACCCGGCGACGCTGGAAAAGCTGGGTGAAGTTCCGTCGCTGAGTCCGTCCGATGTGGCGGATCGGCTGGCGCGCGCAAGGCAGGCGCAGGTTGCGTGGGGTCAGACCTCGTATGCGGAGCGACGACGGGTTTTGCGCATGCTGCTCGACTACATCATCGAGCATCAGACGGAGATCTGTCGGCTGTGCTCGGTGGACTCGGGCAAGACGATGGCCGACGCTGCGATGGGCGAGATCTTTCCGGTCTGCGAAAAGATTCGCTACCTGATCGATCACGGCGAAGCGGATCTGCGCCCGGACAAGCGTCCGTCGGGACTGCTCATGCACAAAGCGGCGCGGGTGGAATATCAGCCGCTCGGGGTGGTGGGCGTGATTTGTCCGTGGAACTTTCCGTTTCACAACATCTTGTGTCCGACGGTTCCGGCGCTGTTTGCGGGCAACGCGGTGATTGCCAAGACCTCGGAATGGACAGCGTGGTCGGCGGCGGACTTTCAAGCCATGTTCGATGAGGTGCTGACGAAAGCTGGCTACAGCCGCGATCTGGTTCAGGTCATCACCGGCGATGGCGAGACGGGACGCGCGCTCGTGAACTCGGGGGTCGAAAAGATCTTCTTTACCGGCTCACCGGAAAACGGTCGCAAGGTGATGGCCGCTGCGGCGCAGACGCTGACGCCGGTGGTGCTGGAGCTGGGCGGCAAAGATCCGATGATCATCTGCGACGATGCGGACCTGAATCAGGCGGTGGGCTCGGCGATGCTCGGGGTCTTTACCGCGTGCGGTCAGATGTGCGTCGCGGCAGAGCGTCTGTATGTCTTCGACGGAATCTACGATCGCTTCGTCGATGAAGTGGTCCGGCGAGCGCGTGCGCTGCGCCAAGGTCCACCGTCGCAGGATGCCGGGGGTCAGTTCGATGTCGGTGCGCTGACGATGCCGCGTCAGCTGGAGATCATCGAGCGTCAGATCCAAGACGCGGTGAAAAAAGGTGCGCGTGTGCTCGTCGGAGGCCGTCGCAATCCCAGCCTAACCGGACAGTTCTTCGAGCCGACCGTCGTCGTGGACTGTGATCACTCGATGGATCTGGTCAAGCAAGAGACGTTCGGGCCGGTGATGACGATCATCCGCGTCCACAGCGAGGAAGAAGCGATTCGGCTCGCCAACGACAGCAGCTACGGGCTCGGTTCGTCGGTGTTTACCAAAAACAGCCAGCGCGCGGAGCGGATCGCGAGAGGCATCTCGGCGGGCATGACGGTGGTAAACGACTACGGGATTGCCTACATGGTTCAGTCGGCACCGTTTGGCGGCGTGCGGATTTCGGGCTTCGGTCGCATCAACGGTCGCGAGGGTCTGCGCTCGTGCTGCCACATCAAGACGGTGGTGACGGACAAGCTGCCGATTCACATGCCGATTTCGCTGTATCCGATTCGCAGCGGAACGTTCCCGATGCTCGACGGTGCGGTGCGGCTGTTTTATGGAAACGGACTGCGCGATCGAGCAAGAGGTGCAGTGCAGGTCGGGCGTAGCCTGGTGTCGATGATCAAAGAAAGTCGTCGAGGCGCGCCATGAGCGATGCAGCAGCGACGGACATTCGTCATCACACGGTCACAGCGGGCGGTCTGCGCTTTCACGTCGCGGAAGCGGGTCCAATCGACGGTCCTCCCGTGCTGCTGCTGCACGGCTTTCCCGAGTGCTGGTATTCGTGGCGTCGGCAGCTTCCGGCGCTGGCGAATGCGGGTTTTCGGGTCATGGCTCCCGATCTGCGAGGCTACAACCTGTCGGACAAGCCGGTCGATGTGAGCGCATACGGCGCGGAGCAGCTTACCGGCGACGTGGTGGCACTGAGCAAAGCGCTCGGCTATCAGCGCCTGGATGTCGTCGGACATGACTGGGGCGGGGCGGTGGCGTGGCTGACGGCGTCCATTCCTGCGACGCGGCATGTGGTTCGGCGGCTGTTTGTTCTCAATGCGCCGCATCCAGCGCTGTTTCTGTCGCAGCTTTCGCTTCGGCAGCTTCGTCGTAGCTGGTACATGCTGATGTTTCAGCTTCCGCACGTTCCCGAGTGGTTCTTGTCGCACAACGACTGGGCGAACCTGCGCAAGACGTTTGCGCACACGCGGCTGCTGCGACAGAACGTGACCGACGAAGACTTTGCGGTGTATCGGCGAGCAGCCAGTCAGCCGGGCGCGCTATCGGCGATGATCAACTACTACCGAGCGGCGCTGCGGCAAGATCCACGCAAGCTCGCGCAGCTCTGTCAGCCCGTCGAGTCCGAGACGCTGCTTATCTGGGGCGAGCAGGATGTGGCGCTCGGCAAAGAGCTGACGCAAGGCTTGGGCAAGCTGGTTCCGAAGCTGCGCGTCGAGTATCTGGACGCCGGACACTTCGTGCAGCTAGAGCGTCCCGACGACGTGAACCGGATCCTCGTGGAGTCGCTGACGAAGCCGATCTCGCTGGATGCGGCTGGCTTGTAACGGCTGGAAACGGTCGAAATCGGTCGAAATCGGCTGGAAACGGTCGAAATCGGCTGGAAACGGTCTGTGAAGCGGATGTAAGCCCGACGAAAATCGCGCAAGTCTTCGTCGGACCGGCGGCTACAGCGGGATGTTGCCGTGCTTCTTGGGCGGATTCTGCTGGCGCTTGTTTTTGAGCATGCGCAGCGCGGTGATGATCTTTTTGCGCGTCTCACGCGGACGAATCACCTCGTCGATGTAGCCGAGTGACGCAGCAGCGTACGGATTGGCGAACTTGTCGCGATACTCTCGGACGTAGGCTGCGCGCGTGCCTTCGGGATCAGCGGACTGCGCAAGCTGTTCCCGATAGATGATGTTGACCGCGCCTTCAGGGCCCATGACCGCGATCTCTGCCGTCGGAAACGCGAAGTTGATGTCGGCGCGAACGTGCTTGGACGCCATCACGTCGTAGGCTCCGCCGTAGGCTTTGCGGGTGATCAGCGTGACCTTGGGAACGGTCGCTTCGACGAAGGCGTACAGCAGCTTGGCGCCGTGACGGATGATGCCGCCGTGCTCTTGGTCTTTGCCGGGCATAAAGCCGGGCACATCGACGAGCGTGAGCAGCGGAATGTTGAAGCAGTCGCAGAAGCGAACAAACCGAGCCGCCTTCACCGACGCAGCGATGTCGAGCACACCAGCGAGTACAGCGGGCTGATTGGCGACGATACCGACGGTGCGACCATCCATGCGCGCAAAACCGACGACGATGTTCATCGCGGCTTCGGGCTGGATTTCAAAGAAGCGTCCCGCGTCCACGATGCGACGGATCAGCTCTTTGATGTCATACGCGCGAGTGGCTTCCGTCGGAACCAAGCTATCGAGTGCAGCATCTTCACGATCAAACGGATCAGACGAAGCGACGATGGGCGGATCTTCGGCGTTGTTTTGCGGCAGGTAGGACAGCAGCTCGCGCATCTCTCGCAGCGCGGCTTTTTCGTCGGGATAGCGCAGGTGCGCGACGCCAGATCGTCCCGCGTGGGTCCGTGAGCCACCGAGGTCTTCTTTGCTGACTTCCTCGTGAGTGACGGCTTTGACCACGTCGGGGCCGGTGATGAACATGTAGCTCGACTTATCGACCATCGCGATGAAGTCGGTCATCGCCGGGGAATAGACGGCACCACCGGCACACGGTCCCAGGATGAGCGACAGCTGTGGCACCACGCCCGAGGCCAGCACGTTGCGGGTAAAGATCTCGGCGTAACCGGCCAGCGACTCGACGCCTTCTTGAATGCGCGCACCGCCCGAGTCATTGAGCCCGACGACCGGCGCTCCGACGCGCATCGCCAAGTCCATGATCTTGCAGATCTTTTGCGCGTAGGCACCCGACAGCGAGCCGCCAAAGACCGTGAAGTCTTGCGCGAACAAAAAGACCTGACGACCACCGACGAGCCCGTAGCCCGTGATCACACCGTCGCCAAGGATCTTCTGCTCTTGCATGCCGAAGTCGGTACAGCGATGGGTGACGAACTTGTCGATCTCGACGAAGCTGCCTTTGTCGCAGAACAGCTCGACGCGCTCGCGGGCGGTGAGCTTGCCTGCTTCGTGCTGACGCTTGACGCGCGCTGCGCCGCCGCCTTGCTGGGCTTCGGTTTCCTTCGTCTCCAAGATCTTGAGTGGAGACGGTCGCTCGGGGGTGGCTGTGGGTTCCTTGCTCGTGCTCATGGGTCGCTGACCTTATCGCAATCGTTACGGGGCTGTCACGGACTACTGCGGACGGGTTCCGAGGGTGGCGCGTAGCTTGACGATCTGATCGCCACCGCGCCGGACTACCACATCGACGGTGTCACCGCTCTTGTACTTGCGTAGCGCGAACGTCATGTCTTCCAGCGTCGAGACTCTGCTGTCGCCAAGCCCGACCAAGATATCGCCAGCGACGACGCCTGCTTTTTCAGCGGGACTGCCGGGACGGGCGCCCGATAGCTTGACGCCGCCTTGCGCGCCTTGCATCGCGGTGTAGTCGGGAATCGTGCCCAAATAAGCGCCATAACCACCAGTGTCACCGACGCGAGGCGCTGGACCTTTGGGCCTGGTGTAGGTCAGCGCTGGGCTGGGTCCGCCGAGCTTTTCACCGAGCCCACGCAGCACTTGGGTAGCGATTCCGCTGATCTGCAAGATGCCAAGCGAGTTGATCTTGTCGGCGGTGTCCGTCGGACGATGATAGTCGGGGTGCGCGCCGGTAAAGAAGAACAGCACCGGGACTCCGGCGGCATAAAACGGCGTCATGTCGCTGGGTCCGTAGCCGTCGCCGCCGAGCTTGCACGACAGGCCGCTTTGCTGACAGGCAGGCAGGACGAAGTCTTTCCACTCCGCTGCTGAGTCGCTGCCTTGAACGCTGACCGTCGGAGTGGTTGCGTCCGGTGATCCGCCGAGGCGACCGACCATGTCGAAGTTGAGCATGGCTTTGATGCGTCCGCGCGACAGTCCTTGAGGAAGTGCCGCGACGAAGCGACTGCTGCCGACCAGGCCCAGCTCCTCGCCGGTGAAGGCCGCAATGTACACATCGAAGCTGCGATCGGCCTCGGCGAGCAGTCGGGCCGTTTCCAGCAGCGCCGTGGTGCCCGAGCCATTGTCGTCGGCACCAGGATGAACCGCAGCCACACCCGGTGCGAGCGACGTGCGTCCACCGAGCCCGAGGTGATCGTAGTGGGCTCCGACGACGACAGCCGGAACTTCTCCGACGGGCGGCTTGCTGGCTGGCAGCAGTCCGATGACGTTGCGCTCTTTGCGCGACTCGCGCTGAAGGTTGATCTTGCCTGACAGCGACGCGGTGGTGTTGACCGATCCGCTCTGAGCCAGCTCCGCTGCGACGACAAGATGCGCGATCGGACCTTCCACTTTCGGTGGCGGCGGCGCGTGCGGATTGTGGCTGGCTGGTGCGGATACCGACGACGCAGGAATCAGTGAAGCGATGAGTGCGCGACTGACAAAGCCAACGGGAATGCCTGCTCCACCTTCGGGTCCGTCGAGCGTCAGCTTCGGCAGCGTGTCATTTTTGGGATCGACGAACAGCACCGCCAGCGCGCCGTGTTCGCGCAGGTTCCAGGCTTTGTAGCGCAGATCGGAATACGAACGAGCCGCGCTGCTTGGAATCTTTCCGTCGGGAACTCCGCGCAAAACGACTGCAACTTGGCCTTTGACATCGACGCCTGATAGATCGTCCCAGCGTGACTCGGGAGCGGTGATGCCATAGCCCGCAAAGCGCAGCTTGCCCGCGAAAGCTCCGCTCGACGACATGGCAGCCGCCACTGCGTCGGTATTGGGGATCGCGCGAGCGCCAGCGCCTTCGATCTGAAACGATGAGCCTGCGTCGCGAACACCAATGACGACCTCGACGCTCTGAAAGAACGAAGGACGACCGGCGACGGGCTCTCCGGCGGGACGAAGGCCAGCGCTTTGCATCCAGCGAGCCAGTTCGTCGCTGGCGCTCTGAATGCCTTTGGTTCCGACGCCGCGACCTTCACGCGCCGGATCGGCGAGCCAGCGAATGCGCGACGACACTTGATCGGCTGCGACGGGCTTGGTGCTCTTGGCTTCCGACGGAACCCAGTCGGCCAAAAAGACGTTGGTTTCGCCGCGTGACTTGCCACCTCGGTTCGACGAAAACGCCAGCGTCTTTCCATCGGGAGAAAAGATCGGAAAGCCATCGAAGTCCGGCGCGTCGGTGATCTGTTCTAGCTGCGAGCCGTCGGAGTTGATCGCCCACAGCTCGAACTCGCGACCGCGTGGATCGCCGTTGTTCGACGAAAAGATGATGCGACGGTTCGGGGCTCCCGCGACGCTGGCTGGAAAGAAAAAGGGAGCAAACGAGGCCGCTTTCAGATCGGTCACTTGGTGCGCGTTTTTGCCGTCGGCATCAGCCACCCACAGCTCCATCCGCGTCGGGCGAACCAGGTGCTGGGCCAGCAGCTCTTTCATCGTCTTCCCTTCGGCTTCACCTCTGGGCCGATCGGCGCGCCAGACGATCGACTTGCAGTCTTCGGAAAAGAACGCGCCACCGTCGTAGCCGGGCGAATTGGTGATCCGCTTGACACCGCTTCCGTCGAGGTTCATGCGATACAGCTCTAAGTCACCGTCGCGATCGGATGTGAAGATGACGCTGCCGTCTTTGCAGACTGTGGCTTCGGCGTCGTAGCTCTGGGTGTTGGTCAGTCGCTTGACATCGCTTCCGTCGGGCAGCGACGTGTAGATCTGATAGTTGTACAGCGGCCAGACGTAGCCTTTGCTGCGATCTGGCGTCGGTGGACAGTCGTTCCCAAGGTGTCGCGTCGAGGAAAAGATCAAGCGACTCGCGTCGGGAAAGAAGTAGCTACAAGTGTGACGGCCTTTGCCGGACGAGACGGGAATCAAGCTGGGCGCCGGGCTGCCTGCCGTCGGAATGGTCAGGTGATAGATCTGATCGCAGCGATCGCTGGCAGTTGTGGCTTGCAGGCTGAGCTTCTTTCCGTCGGCAGAAAAGTACGCTTCGGCGTTTTCTCCCCCGAATGTGAGCTGCCGAAGGTTGCGCAGGTGCTTTTCACCCGGACCAATCACCGCTGGACCAGCGACGGGGCCTGCGCCATGACCGCCGTGTCCTCCCGCTGCGGCTTGGCCTGGCTGTCCCTGCGGCGAGGCCGCTTGCGGGGCCGCGTGGCTCGCCGAAACATCGAAGATGACACACAGAGAGAAAAGCGCTAAAGAGGAGGACGAAAAAGTCATGGCATGTCCTACCCCTGGCCAACCACGCAGGTCAAGGCTCGCGGGCGGCTTCGGTCGGCTCGCGGTTTGGGCATGTGTGCGCCGCGCGAGTCTGGCAAAAGGCTTTGCGAATCGCGTACCTGCAAAATCAGGACCGGTCCTCGCGCCGCTAGTGATATAGTGTCAAGTGGTTTTTCCGTCGCAGAAAGGTCTATAGCTGGTCGCTCCCGGCTAGACAAGGAGACGCAGTTCCCATGGCTCGCGAAGAGAACTCGCTGTTGTTTTCGCTGAAGGAAGTCGCAAACACCCTTCAGGATCGGCTCAAAGAGGAAGAGGACAACCGTATCGCCCAAGCCGAGGCTGAGCGTCGCGCCAAGGAAGACGCGATTCGCCGTGCCAAAGAAGAGGAAGAGGCGAAGATTCGCGCTCAGGAAGACGCGATCCGTCGAGAGCGTGAAGCTCGTGAGGCCAAAGAGCGTGAAGATCGCATTCGCTTGGAAGAAGCGGAGCGTCGAGCGCGCATTGAAGCAGAGGCTCGGATCGAAGAAGCCAACTTGCGTGCAGCGACGGAAGCGATCAAGAGCAAGCCACTTCCGGTGAAGCTCATCGCGGCTGTCTCGGCGGTGTTCATCACGCTTAGCATCGTGGTCGTGATCTTCGTAAAGCGCGCGCAAGAGCAGGCGAAGCAGCAGGCTTTCAAGGAAGCTGTGGCTCGCATCGAGGCTGAGCGCAAAAAAGATCGCGATGAATCGGCTCGTCTGCAAAAAGCGCTGACCGATCGCTTGGCCGAAGCCAAGTCGCTCGAAGATCAGGTAAACGCTGCCAAGAACGAAAAAGAGCGGATGGAGCTGGCCGATCGTGCGCGTGCGGCGGCTTCTGCGGCTGCGCGTGCGGCGGCTGATGCTGCGGCTCAGCGTGCTGCGTCGAAGGAACGCGATCGCAAAGCCAAGCTCGAGCGCTGCAAGAACGCCGACGACCCACTCTGCGGTATCTAAGACCGCCCAACAAAACCGTCATGAGGACCCGCGATTGCAAACAGAAGGACCGGAGCGTACGGAAAGTACGAACGGACCGACGATGCAAAAAGCGAGGTTCGCAGTAGGTTTTGTTCGGCGTTTTCAGCGACCCTGTCGTCGCCTGCCTGTTAACTCCTCCTCGCCGCAACTGGCTTTCGCTTACTGACTGAAAGGACGTCGCTATGAACGCAAGGACTCTTGTTCGATCCATCCGTACTGTTGCGCCTTGTCTGCTCGCCACGGGGCTTTTGCTGACGGGCTGCGAGGAACCGCCAGACAACTCGCCCGCGATTCGCATCACGTCGCCGAACCCAGAGCAGACGCTGCCAGCTGGACAGCCCATCAACGTGCTGTTTGAGATCTCGGGCACCGATGCCAGCGCGGGCTGCGAAGCGGGCTTTGCGTTCAAGCTGAACGGCTCTGACATCAAAGAGTGCGGTCGCGGTCAGGTGCGCGCCTACATCGGCGGCGTCAACTTCGTCGCGCGGACGAATCAGGTCGCAGCGAGCGATGCACCGTGGCAGATCCCCAATCCCGTCATCGTGGGTGACACGGCACCGTACCTTACGGCAGGACGCAAACGCCTGGTGTTCAAGCTGTTCTATAATGATCAGCCTGGCACTCCAGTTGAGCCGCAGCGCTCGGCGGAGCTGTACGTAAACCTTCAGTAGGCGCCGAATGGACCAAGACAAGTCTCGTAAGAACCGCGTAGACGCAAGTCGAGGACCGCTGCTGCTGCTCTCGTATGCGGGTGCGCTGGAAGCTCCCGAGACGGGTCGTCGGTTCGTTCTCGACGGGGACGAGCTGATCATTGGCCGGAGCAGCGATGCGCACATCCAAGTCGATCGTGACTCGGTTTCTCGACGTCACGCGCGGCTGTCCAAGGTAGACGGAGGCTGGCAAGTCCAAGACCTTCAGTCCACCAACGGCAGCTACGTCAACGATGTGCCGATTCGTGAGCACAAGCTCGCTCCTGGCGATCAGCTCAAAGTCGGCAGCGCGATCTTTCGCTACCTGGCGGGAAGTAGCATGGAGACGCTGCTTCTCGACGAGCTGTATCAGATCGCGGTGCGAGATGGCCTGACCCACGCGCTCAGCCGTCGCGCCTTCGTCGAAGCGACAGAGCGAGAAGTGCATCGCGCCCACAAGCTGCTGCGTCCACTGACGCTGCTGGCGATCGACATCGATCACGTCAAGCAGGTCAACGACAACTACGGACATCTGTCGGGCGACTTTGTGATCAAAGAGCTGGCTCGTCGGATTCGTAAAAAGTGCGAGCGCTTCGAACTGCTGTGTCGCTACGAAGGAACGCAGTTTTTGCTGCTGCTGCCCGAGACGAATCAGTCGATGGCACAGACGCGAGCCGAAGATCTTCGTACGGCAGCCAGCGGCGAGAGCTTTTTGTTTGAAGGCGACTCGCTGTCGATCACGGTCACGATCGGTGTGGTGTCGCTTTCTCCCGACGGTGATACCGTTCAGCTTCTGCGTCAGTCACAAGAAGCCGTGCAGCGCGGCAAGAAGCAAGGTAGAAACCGGGTCGTAAGCTAAACTTCGCTTTACGGACCCGTGAAACATCGTGCTCGTCGCCATCGCCTGAAACTGTATGCGGCTTCGGCTGCGCTGGCGCTGTGTGTCCACGGCTTGATGTTTGGGTATCTCGCGTGGGCCGGTGTGCTTGCTCCGTCGCTGAAGCAGTCTCTTCCGCTGATTGTGGATGGCGAGCCGCAGCGCGATGGCGACAGCCAGCCGATGGACATCGAGACGCTGGTTGACGATCTGGAGCAGCCGCCCAAAAAGAACGAAGCCGAGGACAGAGCGCAGAAAGAGCGCGAACAAAAAGATCCTCGTGGCCAGGTCGTGGACATTGCCCAGCCCGCGATCGAGCAGCGTCCCGATCAGGCCAAGTTCCTGTCGGAATACGACAGCTCGGTGCTGCGCGAGAGCAAAGGCCAAGTCGGTCAAGACAAAGCCGGGGCCAAGCTGGCACCACAGCCGCCGATGCCTGCGATTCCTCCGTCGCCGCCGAGCAAGCTGTTGCCCGGAGATCCGCGCGCTGTACCGCCCAAGCAAGGTGTCGTGGCGCTGCGCGGTCCAAGCGGTGACAAAGTGCCCGGTCCCGTCGGTCCGCAGAGTGAAGTGCGATCGCTCGGTCCCGACGGAACGCTGGCGCATCAAGCGGGACAAGGTGCGGCGTTGGCGAGCGAAAAGATCGGTGCGCAGACGCTGCCGGGTGCGGGTCCGCTGCGGCTGACTCCGTCGCAAGAGTCGCTGGCCCGGGCGCTCGGTCAAGGCAGTGGCTCGCCGGACTATCTGGGCGATCTCGACGAGGGAGACGCGACCTCGCTGAATTCCAAAAAGTGGAAGTTTGCGGCGTTTTTTAACCGCATGAAGAGCCAAGTGCGCGACGAGTGGCATCCCGATCAGCTGCTGTCTCGGCACGATCCCAGCGGCAACATCTACGGCGGAAAAGATCGCGTCACGATGCTGCGGGTTCAGCTCTCGCTCGATGGTCGCGTCGCTGATGTCAGCGTCGTCAAGTCTTCCGGCATCGAGTTCCTAGACGACGAGGCGATGAGTGCGTTCCGACGCGCCCAGCCGTTTTCCAATCCACCCGAGCAGCTGGCCGAGCCCGACGGAATGATTCGCTTCCAGTTCGGCTTCGTCGTCCAGATCTCCGGTCACACCACGTTCCGAGTGAACAAGTACTAGCCAGCCATGCATTCCGAGCTAAAAAGTGCGATTTTGTCGCCGTCGTATACGCCGCGCGTGCGCGACTGCGAAGCGGTGGTGGACTTGGTCATCCGAGGTCTTGCGACGCCGCAAGCGGTCACGGTGGCTCTTGTGCGCGTCGGTGCGCCAGCGATTCCCAGGGTTGCCCAGGTGCTAGCGAGCGCGCCGCCCAGCGTCCGACCGGAGCTGGTGCCGATCTTGGGACGACTTCTCGTCGAGACCAACGCCAGCGATCTGTCGCCGCTCGTGCAGCTTCTGTCCGATCCAGATCGTAAGGTCTGTCGCGCGGCGGTGATTGCGCTGGGCAAGCTACCCGATCCGTCTCCCGAGGTGGAAGCGACGCTGATTGCACTGTGGCCGAAGCTGCAAGAGCCAGCCGATCAGCGCGCCGTCGCAGAGTCGTTGGGCAAGATCGGGGGCTCGTCGGCGCTGGCGCTGCTGGAGAAGCTGGTCAAGCCCGGCGATGAATCGGTGCTGGGATCGGTGATCGAGCTTGCGGTGCAGAGGCTGCGTCGAACCAGTCAGCGTGCGGTCAGTCCGTCGTCGTCATCGCGGATCTTGACGCAGGTTGCGCTGCCCGAGCCGTGGTTTGTGACGCTGCGACTGCGTGCCGGTCTGGAAGCGCTGGCGCTGGATGCGATGTCTCGGCTGGGACTTTCGCCGCATGACGTGCTGCGCAGTCGGACGCTCGGTGAGCCGTCGAAGATCTCGATTCGCTGGTCACGTCCGCTCGGAGAGCTGTTTGCGCTGCGGACCTTTATGGATCTGGCGTTTGAGCTGCCGCTGCCGTCGCTGGATCTGGCGGATGTGCGGCTGTGGGATCAGGTGGCGCTGGCACTGGCTCGTCCCGCGACCAAGCGACTGATGCAGACGCTGACCGAGGGACCGCTGCGCTATCGACTGGAGCTGGTTGGGGCTGGTCCTCGGCGTGGGCTCGTAAAAAAGCTGGTTCAGACGGTCAGTACCAAGGTTCCGCATCTGCTAAACGATCCGACCGACAGTCCGTGGCAGATCGATCTGATGCTGTCCGACGAGCAGTCAACCGGACTTGTGCTACAGCCCAAGCAGCTTGTCGATCCGCGCTTTGGTTATCGTCGCAAGATGGTGGCGGCGTCGTCTCATCCGACGCTGGCTGCGGCGCTCGCAGAGCTGCTCTGTCCGACGGAACGCGATGTGGTGTGGGATCCGTTTGTTGGCTCCGGCGCAGAGCTGTGTGAGCTGTCGCTGCGCAGTCCGAAGACCCGGCTGATTGGCAGCGATCTCGACGAAGAAGCACTGGCAGCGACGCGAGAAAATGCCCAAGCGGCGGGCGCGCGCATCGAGCTGCTGCAAGGGGACGCGCTCGGGCTGTGGCCAAGCGGCGTGACCTGCGTGGTGTCCAATCCTCCGATGGGACGGCGAGTCTGTCGGGGCGATCTGGAGCCGCTGCTGCTGCGCTTTGTGACGCATGTCGCGAGACGACTGCCGATCGGTGGACGGCTGTGCTGGCTCAATCCGCTGCCCAATCAGACGAGTCACGTAGCCGCGCAGCTCGGTCTGCGGCGAAAGCTTTCGCACTCCGTCGATATGAACGGCTTCTGGGCGCAGCTTGAGCTGTGGCAAAAGCACTAAGCGCGGATCGCACCGTCGCGATCGGACAAGCGGGCGCGGACTTTAGCGAAAGTCGTCGTCTTCTTCGTCGCTGCTGTACGGATCGCGCGCTGGCAGTGCGCTGGTGCGGAGCATCGTCGGTTCATCCGCATCGAGCGCATAGAGCTTGATCTCGCCTTCGTCGCGACGACCAGGACAGATCTTTTGCAGCAGCGACCAGACGTTGCGACGGATGTCATCGATGCTGCGCGCTTCGGTGGCGGGCTCTAAGACCTTGCCGATGAAGCTGTCTTTGCCGCTGCGCAGGACCTGAAGAAAGCGTCCGTCTTCTGACTCGAAGTACACCCGATCGCGCTGTGGGCACTTATCAAGCTGTTCGCGCATCCGTCCATCGATGCGTACGCCAGCAAAGAGCTTTCTTCCGGTATCGACTCGCATGCCTTGGGCAAAGGACGCTAGCATTCGCTCGCTTCACACGTCAATGAAGGGTAAAGACATCGCTTCTCCACCAACATCTGGCGACGTAGCTTCGAGACGGACGAGTACGCACTTTCCCGATGTCGCGCTGTCCGCTTCGGACTTGTCGGCTGATGAAACACAGGCCGCTGATGTTGCGCTCGATCCATCACCATTGCCGTCGCCGTCGCTCGTGCTTGGCTGGTGCGTCTACATCCTGCGCTGCCACGACGGGACGCTGTACACCGGCTGTTCTTCGGCGCTGTCGCGTCGGTTGCAAGCACACGCCAAAGGGAGCGCCAAGTACACCCGCTCCCGGCTGCCAGTTGTGCTGATGTATGCCGAGCCAGTGCGTGATCACAGCGAAGCGCTCCGTCGAGAAGCTGCGATCAAAAAGCTGACCCGTGTCCAAAAGCTGCGGCTGTGTGGCATCACTTAGATACGGCCTGACCACTCTCTCTTCGAGGAACCCATGCTAGGCGCGCTGTACTTCTTTCTGTCGCTGATCTTGCTATTTCACGCCGTCGGAGTGGTGCGTCCGCGCTGGCTGCCTCAGACGATCGGACTGATCGCATCGGTGACGCTGCTGCTGGTGGCGCTGTTTGTGCCGCAGCTTGTCGCCTTTGGGCTGCTCGTGAGCGTCGCGTTTGTGCGCTTCGGTGTGCTGCAGTCGCCGCTCGGGCAGCTCGGGCTGGCGCTGCATGTCGTGTCGTGGCTGGTGCTGCTTGGCTACTTTGTGCGGCTGCGACATGTGCTGCCGGTGCTCGATGGTCAGCCGATTCTCGATGAAGAGCAGCCTTTTCCGCCACCGCCGGGACAGCCCGAACCCAAGACGCGCAAGCCGTCGCTGTGGCCCGCTGTGTCGCTGCGAACTCGCTCGATGTCGCAGGTCGAGGTCATTCGCGACGTGATCTTCCGTGAAGTCGATGGCGTTCGTCTGCGGCTCGATGTCTACCGTCCGAAGAATCGTCCTGCCCAGCTTCTTCCGTCGGTGCTCTTCATCCATGGCGGGGCCTGGGTCGTCGGCAGCAAGCGTCAGTCGCCGTTTTTGATGTTTGACCTGGCCGCCGCTGGCTACGTCGTGTTTTCGGTGAACTATCGTCTGGCACCGCGCTTTCCGCTGCCCGCTGCGATTCATGACTGCAAAGCCGCCGTCGTCTGGGTGCGTGAGCATGCCGCGCAGTACGGAGGAACGCCCGATGCGATCGCGATGGGAAACTCAGCCGGTGGACACCTGGCGGCGATGCTGGCCTGCTCGGCGATCGACAAGTCGCTTCAGCCCGGCTTCGAGGACAAAGACTGTAGCGTTCGCGCTGGAGTGATCCTCTACGGCCTGTCGGACATCGAGGGAATCTTCGAGCATCATCCCAATCCCGTCGCGCACTACCTGTTCGAGGAGCTGGTCTTCTGTCGTCGCTATCGCGAGCATCAGGATCTATATCGTCGCTCGCAGCCGGTGAGCTACCTGTCGCCCGAGATTCCGCCGCTGCTGCTCATCCACGGTGAGCACGACGTGATGATTCCGATCCTCGAGGCGCGCACCTTCTACGATCGCCTCAAAGAAGCCGGAGCCCGTCGGGTTCATCTGTGTGAAGTCCCGCTCGCGCCGCATGCCTTCGAGATCGCACCGACCCCGCTTCAGCAGCGCACCCAGCGCATCATCGAGAGCTTTCTTCAGACGATCTAGCGTCCCGCCCGACCTGTCGTGCAAGGTTATCAGTTGATTTGAATTGGGTAGTTTATGTTACGATTCTGGGCGGCCCAGTCGTTTCTTGGTGGCCCCCAGGATCCCATGACGCACAGCAGCTACCCTCGCTTTGAAGTGACCGCCCGGCTGGAAGATCCCAAGAGTGAAGAGCCTGTGAGCGTGCTCGGTCTGTCGTCGAGCACCGTAACCTTTGTGTGTCCCGAGCCACCGGGCATTGGCACTGAAGTGGATGTCGTGCTGCATCTGCCTGCGCTGCGCTCGTCGCTGCATGCCCACGGTCGGGTCAAGTTTCAGAGCCGCATGGAACCCGCCGACATCGCTGTCGAGCTGCTCTCCATCGAAGCAAGCGGTGCCGAGCTGCTGCGTCGCTATTTGGATCAAGTGCTCAGCGCGCAGAGTGGCTGGTAAGTTTCGGCAGCTTCGTCAGAAGATCGCTGGCTTCGGCTGGTACATCCGTCGCACAGCGAGCACACAGCGCGGGCACCCTGTCGCTGTGCGCATCAGCAACCTTGACCCCGCAGGCACAGACAATCCCGACGAGCCGCGCCGGGTTGCCGCGAACCAGTGCATAGGCTGGCACATCGTGAGTCACCACCGCTCCAGCTGCGACCATTGCAAAGCGTCCGACGGTGATTCCACAGACCAAGATGGCTCCGGCTCCGATCGCTGCACCTTCACAGATGCGCGTCGGTGTGACCACAAAGTCCTGGGCGCCGCGAAGAGTGCCATCGGGAAAGATGGCGCGAGGCTCGCGATCGTTGGTGGTCGTCGCCCGAGGTCCAAGGAACACGCCATCTTCGACGATGACCCCGTGATACAGATAGACGCCGTTTTGGATCTTGCAGCGGGCTCCGACGAAGACGCCGGTGTCGATGTAGGCATCCTTGCCGATCTGGGTTTCGTCGCCAATGACGGCATGCTCACGAACCTGCGCTTGATTCCAGATGCGCACTCCGTCGCCCAGTCGCGCGTGCGGAGACACATCAGCAGTCGGATGAATGAACGCGGCCATCAGTGGATTCCTTCCCTTCCATCATCGTTCTTTTGTGCAAGCTGCATTCCCGATACATTTGGAACGCTCCGGCATCCTGGCAACAGACATTACGACCATTGCGAACGCTCCTAGACCCGAATCGTAGAGAGGCACAGATGAAGTTCAGCAGTACGCTTGCTCGCTGTTTCGCGGTAGCCGCCACCCTGACCACCTTGGGAATCTCCACCCACAGCTCTGCGCATGCGGTGCTGACCGAGCCGCAGTCTCGCGACGGCGCCGACGCCAACAAGACCGGCCCGTGCGGGACGGCTGCCATCAAGTACGGCGCGAACACCTACACGCCCGGCCAGACGATCACGGTGAAGTGGAACGAGACGGTCAACCATCCCGGCTGCTTCGTCGTCGAGTGGTCCAAAGACAACAACGCCACGTTCACCAACCTTGCGACCGTCAAGCACACCACGGTGGGAGCGACGCCGCGACCGTACTCTACGACGGTGACGTTGCCAACGGGCGACTGTCAGAACTGCACGCTGCGTCTGATTCAGCACATGCTGGCAAGTGACACGGCGGCCTGTCCTCCCGCGACTCCGGCGGCGGGCTCGCTGTACTTTTCGTGCGCCCAGATGGTGTCTGCTTCGCCGGACATGGGTGCCACACCTGTGGACATGACCGTCGAAGCTGCCGACCTGGCGACGCCTCCGAGCACTGACGGAGGCTCAATGTCCACCGGCTGTAACTTCCCCGGTCAGGCGGCTTCCTCGGCGGGCGGTCTGATGGTGCTGGTGGCTGCGCTCGGTCTGCTGCGTCGTCGTCGCTAATCATTTCATTTCGCGCACCGTCTGTGCCCTGCGTGCGCAGCAGGTTTGCTCGCGCACATCCGTCGTGGTAGCGTCCTCGGCCATGCCCGATCCGCGCATCGTCGTCGTCGATGACAACCAACGATTCTGCGAGCAAGTGGTCGCTGCTTTCGCGGAGGTCAGCATCTCCGCCCAGGGCTTTTCCCGAGGCAGCGAGGCTCTGCCCATCCTGGCCAGCTTGCACCCAGAGCTGTTGGTCGTGGATCTGCTTCGCCCCGGCTCTGAAGGTCGCTGGCTGCTCGAGCAGGTCTTTTCGCCGCACGCAGTGTGTGGTCCCCTCGCTGTGCTGGCGCTGGTTGGTGTGACCGATGACCTGTCGATCCTTCCCGACGGGGTCGATGCGCTGGTTCGTCCCGTGTTTCCGCGACAGGTGGTGGCGTCGGCCCAGCGGCTGCTGCCCGGTCAGCCGGTGCGAAGTGGTCGTCTGCAAGCGACGCTGCGTGGTCTGCCCGTGATGATCGAGTCACAGCAAGCCGTTCACTCCGTGCCGGCGGCGCGCTCGGGGCCGGTGCCGATCGCGGTGCAAGACAAGGTCACGGCTCGACAAGAGGCGGACTTAAGCGCGTTCGATGTCGAGGACTCGGACTTTGAGCCGGGCGAGACGCTGCTGGCCCCCGAGAGCATCGCGGCCCTGGCCAAAGAGATGATGCGACCACAGACCGACGATGTGGCGCTGCTCAGCAGCAGTGATCTGCTGGCCATCGACGAAGACTTGGTGGCGGGCGAAGAAGACACGCTGCCTCGTGATGGCCTGCGACTGTCGCGCAGTCAGCCGCAAAAAGCCGAAGCGGTCACCGCGCAGGGCGAAGAAGTCCTGTCCGGCGACCTGTCGGTGATGCCGCTCTTGGAAGTCATCGATCTGCTGGCCCAGAAGCGGCACAGCGGCGTCCTGACCGTCAACTCCAGCGGGCGACAGGTGGTGGTCTACTTCCTCGATGGACTGATTGCCCAGGCGACGGCGCAAGGTCTGCCCTCGCTGCGACTGGGACGCTTTTTGGTCGAACTCGATGGACCGCTGCGTCAGCCCGAGATCGATGCGGTGGCGGCGCAGCTCCTGGCCCGCTCAGGCCCGCTTGTGCCCAGTGGCGAGCCGAATACCGAGGGTCTGCTCGGTCTGCGCCTGGTCCGTGCTGGCCTTTTGCGACGCGAAGATCTCTGGCAAGCGCTGTCGCGCCAGACCTGTGAGCTGATCTGTGAAGCGCTGCGGATGCCGTCGGGTCGCTTTGTGTTTGCGCGCACGCGGCAGCTTCCGCCCTGGGTGCTGTCCGAAGAGCTAGGCGGCGCACTCCAGCTGGATCCGACGCATGTGCTGCTGGAAGGTCAGCGCCGCATGGACGACTGGAGTCGCTTCGAGCAAGACGTGTCCGAAGGCGCGATCTATGTCAGCCATGGCTCTGCGACGAGCGATCTGCTGCGCTTTGGGCTCAGCCAGTCTGAGCTGACGGTGCTTGGGCTGTGTAATGGCCGTTCGTCGGTGGCGGACATCGCGCGGGAAAGCCGTCTGCCCCTGTGTGAGGTGTCACGCACACTGAGTCGGCTGATTGCGCTGCGGCTTTTGCGGCGGAGACTGCCTGCGCTGCTTGCGCTATAACGAGGCGGACCATGCTGCTGGCGGCGATTCAGTTCAAAGCAGACAAAGGCGATCGAGCGGGCTCTCAGGCGCGGCTTCTGTCCCTGTGCGAGCAGGCGGCAGCCCAAGGTGCGTCGCTGGTCGTCTGTCCAGAGATGGCGATGACCGGCTACCTGTTCCGCGATGCAGACGATGTCCGACGGGTTGCCGAGCCGGTCGATGGCCCCAGCTTTGCGCTCCTGTCGCAGTTTGCGGCGGTGCGAGGCTGTACCGTGGTCTGTGGCTATCCCGAGCGGGTCAGCGGCGATGGCTCCGAGCGCCTCTACAACTCTGCTTGGATCATCGGCCCGGACGGCAAGCTGCTCTACAACTACCGCAAGCGCCTGCTCTACGACGCGGACATGACCTGGGCCGCTCCCGGTGACACCCCGTATCCGCTCGTCCGCAGCCCGGCTGGCTCACTGTCGGCTGGGATCTGCATGGACCTAAACGACGACGCGTTCATCGCCTACTTGCAAGAGGCCAAGGCCCACGTCGTCGCGTTCTGTACCAACTGGCTCGAAGAGGGCCACGATCTGTACTTCTACTGGCGCTATCGCCTGCTGTCCGTCCCCAGCTACTTCGTCGCCGCCAATACCTACGGTGACGAGGTCTGCCCCGGCCATGAGCCCACCCGCTTTGCCGGACAGTCGGTGATCTTTGACCCACGCGGTCGGGTCTTGGCGTCCGCTCCGCCCAGTGGCGATGCCGTGATCACGGCCAAGATCCGCGTCCCGCGCTAGCTGCCCAGGCTTGTCGCCCGGTATCGCCTCGGCCTGTGCCGAAAACAAAAAAGCCGCAGCGGATTTCCCACTGCGGCTTTTTGTCGGGGCGAGAGGATTTGAACCTCCGACTCCCTGGTCCCGAACCAGGTGCGCTACCAGGCTGCGCTACGCCCCGCTAAGTCAGCGAAACAGGTGGTACTTCTATCGGGTTTTGACGGGGTCTGTCAATCATTTTTCCCGGCGCAGCCCAAAAGTTTTGCCCACTTGTCCGTGTGGGGAAAGTTGATCCGGCTCTGTCCGTTGTCGAAAATGCCTCGCGATGACCAAGCCGTCCGCGCAAGACCCCGGTTCTACGTCTGTGCCCCTGCCTGCCTGGCTGCACGATTCCCTGGGTCCGCCCCCGAGCACTGCCGACAAGCCAATCGTGGTGCAAAAGTACGGTGGCAGCTCGGTGGCCGATCCAGATCGTCTGAAGCTGGTTGCCCGGCGCGTCTCCGAGACGGTCCAGCAAGGCAACCGCGTGGTGGTGGTGGTGTCGGCGATGGGCAAGACCACCGACCAGCTCATCGCCTTGTCACGCAGCGTCACTCAGTCCCCACCCAGGCGCGAGCTGGACATGTTGATCTCCAGCGGGGAGCGGATCTCGATGGCGCTGCTGGCGATGGCCTTGTCTGACCTTGGGCACGACGCGATCAGCTTCACCGGCTCGCAGTCGGGCATCTTGACCAACGACCGGCACTCGGGCGCGCGCATCATCGAGATCCGTCCGGTCCGTATCCTCGATGAGCTGGAGCGAGATCGCGTCGTCATCGTCGCCGGATTCCAAGGCATGAGCTACAAGCGCGAGGTCACGACCTTGGGGCGCGGCGGATCGGACACCACGGCGGTGGCTCTGGCGGCGGCGCTCTCTGCGCGCGTCTGCGAGATCTATTCCGACGTGGACGGCGTCTATTCGGCGGACCCGCGCGTAGTGCCCGACGCCAAGCACATCCCCGAGCTGGGTCACCGCGAGATGCAGGAGCTGGCCGATCACGGTGCCAAGGTCTTAAATGCGCAGGCCGTCGAGTGGGCCCAGCGCGCAGGCATTGTCATCCATGCCAAAAAGACCCAGGGATCATCGCGTCATACGGTCATCCAAGCCGATGTCGAGCGACCGAGGACACGGGGCCGCGCGACGGCGGTGACGGGGACAGCCCAGGTCGTGGACTTGCACAGCCAGCAGGCGAGTGCGCTGCTTTCCCTGCTGGGCCAGCAAGGTGTGCTGCTGCGCCACCTGGCGATAGATGGTGAGCGGCTGCAAGCAGCGCTGACGCTGGATGATCTGCCTGACTTTGCCCGGACTGAAGCGGCGCTGCGGGCCTGCGATCCGGGGCTCCAGCTCCGCGATGATCACGGCATGGTGACGGTGGTGGGACCGGGCTTGGGCAGCGATCCGCAGGTGGTGGCGCGGGCGCTGGGTGCCCTGCGAGCCGCTGGACACCGGCCCGATCGGGTGACGATCTCACCACTGCGGCTGAGCGTGTGGCTGCCCAAGGCCGAGGTCGATGCAGCCACCCGCCTGCTCCACGCGCTGCTTTGTGAGGGTGAAGACCTAAGCCCAAGTGGTACGCGAGCAGATCGACCAGGGTGAAGACCCCAGGCCAAGTGGTCAGCGAGCAGATCGACCAGGGTGAAGACCCCAGGACAAGTGGTCGGTGAGGTGATTGGGTAGGGTGAAGACCTAAGCCCAAGTGGTACGCGAGCAGATCGACCAGGGTGAAGACCCCAGGCCAAGTGGTCAGCGAGGTGATCGACAAGGGTGAAGACCCAGGGCCAAGTGGTCAGCGAGCAGATCGACCAGGGTGAAGACCCTTCATTGGGCCGGTGGGCCGGTGCTGCCGTCGCGTAGCGGGAAAGATGGCGGCGGACCTGCCTGGCTGGACCGCTTGGCGGTACGATGTTTGCCATGAAAAAGTCGTTGCTCGTGTCGCTGTGTGCCTTGGCTGTGGCCATGGCTGGGGGCGCGCAGGCGGTCAAGAAGAAGCCGCAGGGCGTGCGTGAGTCGAAGTTCTGGAAGGTGGACATGGACCACAGCAAGGTGCTGGGTCCGGTCGATCGGGTGAAGGCAGCGCTGGCGCTCGATCTGACCTCTGTGACGACCGATCAGCCGCAGTACTGGCCCAGTGAAAAGGTCTACTTGAAGGTGATGGCGCTGGGGCGGCCCTCGGCAGAGGTGGTGGGCAAGCTGGCCAAGCGCGACGGCATCAGCCAAGACATCAAAGGCAAGCTGGACGCCAGCGGCGTGCTGGTGCTGGAAGTGCTGGACGGAACGGCCCGCAAGCTAGAGCTGGGCGAGTATCGCGTCGATGTCGCGGTCCAGGGCGGCAAGGGCAAAGGCCAGGCGACCTTTTCGGTGGTCGAGGGCACGCTGGGGGCGCTGTCGTTTGCGCATGAGTGGAAGAAGGTCACCAAGGCCGATGAGCTAGAGCAGATCAGCGGGGCGTGGTTCTTGGGCAACGCGGCAGGTGCAGGCAAGCGCTGGGGCAACGGCCTGTCGTTCAAGAACGAGCTGCGGATGTCAAACCAGCCGTTTCGCGGTGAGGTGACGGTTCACTCGCGCTGCATGCTGCCCGGCTGTAATGGAACTTTCGCGGGTCCGTCGCAGAAGATGCTGGTCGATAAGGGCCAGCTCCTGGGGACGCTGAATGTCGGGGGGCACTCGGGTCCGTTCCAGATTGAAGTGGTGTCGCCGCGTGGCAGTCTACGTCATCAGTTCGAGGGATCGAGCCACGTTGAGCGCGACATGGTGGTGGCGGCAGGCGGCGTGAGCTATTCGCACAAGGTCGGCGTCGCCCCGTATGAGCGCACCGTCCAAGTGCCGGGCCGGGATCTGTTTGTCGAAAGCCAGAAGCAGGGCGCCGATCCGTTCGTGGTCAGCTCGCTGATCGCGCAGTCGGGCTCAATCGGGATCGAGGTGACGAGCAAGGTAAGCTCGGCGGCGCTGTTTGTGCATACCCCGAACCCTGACGGAACCTTTGTGTCCAAGCAGGTTCAGCTCGGCGGGGACTTGGCAGCGGGACGCAAGCTCGATGTGCCGGTGTCGGGACCGTATTCGCTGGTGACGATCGGCGGCTTTGTCGGGGAGACGTTCAAAGAAGGCTGGGCGCTCGCGTTTCCGCCGTCTCAGCTCAAGGTGAGCGTACAGGCAGCGAAGGAAGGCAGCCCGAAGGCGACGATTCCGGTGCAGATCGCGGCAGAGAGTGGCGGCAAGGGCGTGGCGCTGTCGGCGATCCTGGAAGTCTATGACAACCGGGTGCCGTCACGGAGTCCGGCGACACACCTAAACTCGGCGGTGGGAGACTCGGTGCGCAGCGCGTCGCAGTCGGTGTCTTCGTGGAGCGACAACACCGGCTGGGAAGACGACATGGCCGATCGGGAGATGGAGCGCGACGAGATGGTGGAGCGCAAAAAGGAGTACGCGCCATCTGCGAAGATGAAGTCGATGGCGGCTCCATCGGCACCACCGCCTCCTGCGGGGATTGCCGGTCTGGGCGGCCTGGGCACGACGGGGCGAGGCAGTGGCGGCGGTGGCTACGGGGGCGGCATGATGGCGGGCCGCAAGATGGGCAAGATGTCGTCGTCGCGCAGCGGGGGCGGCGGGGCTGCGTCAGGCGGTGGGGATGGAGACGAAGAAGGGGAGATCAAAGAAGAAGTCCGCGAGGGCGACAAGAAGGTGGTGTTCTGTCAGCGGATTGTGACGGACGCGAGCGGTCGGGCGCAGGTCGAGGTGCAGCTGCCTCCGCAGACGGGCCGGGTGGCGATGCGGGTGGTGGCGGTGGAAAAGCTGGAGTTTGCGCAGGCGCAGGCGGAGCTGGATGTAAAGCGGGTCGCCGGGGCGGAAGCGCGGCTGCCGAAGACGTTTGTGCCGGGCGCAGCGCTGCGGGTGCCGATCGATACGGTGAACTCGACGCAAGGGCCGCTGCGGCTGACGGTGACGGGACCAGGCATCAGCAAAGAGTTCACGGTGCCGCCGGGGGCTGCGACCCATGAGCTGGCGTTTGTGATGAACAAGCCGGGGGTGCTGGCGCTGACGGTGCAGGGTCCAGACGGCAAGGTCTACGATCGGCGCGAGCAGACGATGGAGACGATCGGAGAGCAGAAGGTGACGTTCTCGCGGCTCCAGTTCGGCGATGGCGGCAAGGTGACGATTGCGGCGGACGAAACGGCGCGGGTCTATGCCGGTGCGGGGCCGCTGCTGCGCGGGATGGCGATGAACGTCTATACGACCAGCGAGTCTTGGTTCGGGCATGCCGAGGCGCTGTCAGCGCGGGTGGCGGTTCGGGCGGCGCTGCTCGCGGCGGCAAAGCGTGGGCTGCTGAGCGATGATGGGCTGGCGCACACGCTGCGTACGTCGGTGGACAAGGACGTGCGCGATCTGGACGAAGCCTTCTGTGACAAGGTCGAGGGGCTGTGTCGTCCGTATCCGGGCCTGGCAACGAGCCCGCTGTGGAGCGGCTGGGTGGCGCGCAACCTGTTTTCGGCGGTGCGCTCGCTACAGGTGGCGGCGTCTCCCGATGCGCGGGTGCAGCAGGCGCAGAAGACGGCGCAGGCCTTGGCAGAGCGGATCCGGCAGTCACTGGTGAGCAAGGGCCAAAAGACCGAAGAGCTGGGCGGCTTTGACGCGAGCGGTCAGGATGTGGTCCCAGTCGAGATCGGCGGTCAGGTGGTCTACAAGGTGATCACGGACGATGCGGTGACACGCTGGGCAGCGGAAAAGCTGTTGCCGAAGCTGGACCTGGAGAAAAAGGACGCAGAGCTGGCCTTTGCCAAGGCGTACGACACGTTCCGCTTTCTGCGTGCGTTTGAGCGAGTCGGTGCGACGCAGTACCTGACCGAGCTGGCGATGGCGTTTTATCAAAAGGGAGACAAAGCGCAGTTCGCGAAGCTGTATCGGCAGGTCAGCCGCAACATGATCCTGTCGCAAGAGCCGGGGCTGATTCAGGGTCCGGCGCTCCTTGGTGGGGTGTATTCGACGCCGATGGCGCTGGTGCGCTTTATCGAGCTACAGCTTGTCATCGGGGCGAGTGCGCCGGTGCAGTCGGGTCTGCGCAAGGCCGATGGCAGCGCGCTTGGCTTTGAGGAAACGGTGCAGGGTCCGGCGACGATCGAGGTTCCCGCTGGGGCGATTGCTCGGGTGGACCGGGCGCAGCTTCTGCGGATGACCCCGACGACGCAGCCGTTTGCCAAGGTGGCGGTCAGCCGGCCAGCGGTGCGGGTCGGTGAAGAGCTGGCGCTGACGGTGGAGCTAGACGGCGATCGCGATCCGCTGGAGTACTACGCGCTCATCGCGGTGCCTTCGACGACATCGGTGAAGCAGACCGAAGACATCCTGTCGGACTATCGCGGGCAGCTCATCTATGGTCAGCAAGGGCAGGGCGGGACGCAGATGCAGCTGCTCACCGTGCCGTTCCGAGGCAAGCGATCGCTGCGCCTGCTGCTCGAAGGGGCGTACAAGGGTCAGTCGCCGGGTCTGGTGATGATTCGTCACATCGAGAGCCTGGCGCACGTCTGTGGCGTCGCGGCGCAGGTGGTGTCGGTGGACTAGCGTGAGCGGCGGAAGTCGCGCACGGATGGGATGTCGGGATGGGGCGCGATGCCGCGTGACGAGTCATCGGTGAGCAGGTGGACGCACTGGGCGTCGCGGAAGTGGGCAAAGTAGCTGTTGATGTGGATCGGCTCGTTGTCAAAGGCGGCGAGCACGGTGCCGAGCGCTGCGATCATCGAGCGGGCGCGCACCTTCCAGTCGTCGTCGTGTTCGGCTAGCTCTGGCTTCATCAGCAGGTGAACCTGCTCTTCATCGGGAACCGGGAAGCCTTCGCGGGCGAGACATGCGACGGTGCCCTGACGCATCGGCTCGTGGCGTCCAGTGCAGTACGCGATGCGGGTGCCGAGCGACAAGACCTCGCGCACGAAGTCAACGGCCCCAGCGATCGCGATGTCGTCTACGCAGTACTCGCTGGTGAAGAAGGTCTGCTTCCAGTAGCGACGGACCTTGGGAACCAGCCCTTCAAGCTCGTGATCCTGGATGCCGACGCAACGCAGCGGTTTTTCGACGGACCAGTCGGTGAAGTGCTCGGGCTGACAGGTCAGAAGCCGAGGCTCTTCCAGGTGCTGACCGGCTTCGCGCACGATCCGCGCTTGGCGGGGCTTGTTATCGAGCAGCGTCGAGTCGAGATCGAACACGAACACACCGCGCGGACCCAGCTCGGCGGCCTTTTGCAGCACGCGATCGAGCACAGACGGATCGATCGCGCGGCCTTTGGCAGCGGTCCAGAAGCTGGGATCTCGCTGGGCGCTGTGCGGGTCGCGTGGATAGTGATGGTCAGGAACTTGGTTCGTAGTCATCGGCGGCGCGCAGGCTAGATCAGGCCGGTATGTGCTGTCGAGTGCGATGGGTACCCAGGGGTTTTTCTTCCTGTTTCCAGATGGATGCGTTGTGTGCCTTACATGCTTCACATAAAATAATTGAGACATGTCAGAGCCAGCCGTCGCTGTGGCTAGCGTGGGGCCGGGTTCCATCCTGGGCGGGAAGTATCGTCTTCTGCGCGTCCTCGGATCGGGAGCCATGGGGACGGTCTACGCGGCGCTGCATGAGAAGCTCGGGCGGGAAGTCGCGATCAAGGTGCTCAACACCGAGCTGGGCCAGCATGGGGATGCCCTTTTGCGCTTTCAGCGCGAAGCGGAGCTGGTCACGAAGCTGGGACACCCAAACATCGTCGCGGTCTACGACTTTGGACAGTGCCCGAACAAAGCGCCGTACTTCGTGATGGAAGTGGTGTCAGGGCAGACGCTGCGTCATCGGCTGGAGCAAGGACCACTTACCGACGATGAGATCATCGCAGTGTTTGCGCCGCTGCTGTCCGCCGTCGCCGCCGCCCACAGCGCCGGAGTGGTACACCGGGACCTCAAGCCCGAAAACGTGATGCTTGTGCCTCGGACGGATGGGCATGGGGCGATGCCGATTGTGAAGCTGCTCGACTTTGGGGTGGCCAAGATTCGGCAGGATCGGGAGCCGGAGCCAGCGACGGACCAGCCGGACCGCGCGGAAGTGGTGGCGGCGAAGGATGCGCTGGCGACGGCGGCGGGCGCGATGATGGGAACGCCTGCGTACATGTCGCCGGAGCAGATCAAGTCGTCGGGAAACATCGATGGACGGGCCGACATCTACGCGATTGGAGTGATGCTGTTTGAGTCGGTGACGGGCGAGCGGCCCTTTTTTGGGGACTCGATGGCGGCGCTGCTCGGGTCGCACCTGTTTGGGCAGGCGCAGAAGCCGTCGGTGGTGGCCAAGCGGAACAAGGTGGCTGCTCGGCACATCGACACGCTGCGGCTGGACACGGTGATCTTGCGGACGCTGGCGAAGCTGCCCGATGAGCGCTATCCCGACTGCTTGCAGCTGCGGGACGATCTGGACGTGGTGTGGGGACGGCGCGGGCTGTGGCAAGAGGCGAGCGTGGGGCAAGCGGTCTCGACTCGTCCGGTGAAGGCGAAGCCGGTGGGTTCGTCGCGATGGCGGTGGCTGGTGCTGCTGCTCGTTGGGGTGGTGCTGGCCGTGGGTCTTTCGCTGCGTACTCGAACGGAGTCAGGGTATGCGCCGGGCTCGCCGCCGGACAAGGCGCTGGCGGTGATGCAGGCGGCCCAGCGCGGATCGCTGCTGGAGCGTCGGGCGCTGGCGATGGCGATTGAGTCGGTGGGCAAGCGGGCGCTGTTGCCACAGCTTGCGTCTTTGCTGCGCGATGAAAACGAGCCGCTGCGGCTGCTCTTGCCGACTGTGTATACGCTGGGGCAGCCGGGGGACGATGCGCTGCTGGCGGCGCTGACCCTGCGGACGCAGGCGGCGGTGGGGGCGCAGGCGGTCGAAGCGCAGGCGGTGCGGCTGCGGCTGGGCGCACAAGATGCCGTGCCGGTGCTGGATGCGGCGGCAGCGACCGAGACACTGACGCCGGAAGCTCGGCTGTGGGCGGCGCTGGCGCTGTCGCAAGCGGGCAAGGCCCAAGCGGGAGCGCTTCCGAAGCTGCGCGAGCGACTGTTGCGGCCCGGCGTGTCGCTGTCCAAAGGGCTGCGGCTGCTGCTTGTGCCAGAGCTTGTGCGCGCTGGGGACGCGGCGACTGAAAAACAGCTTCGCGAGCAGGCGGCGCAGCGTCCAATCACTGATGCGGTGACGGACGCGCTGCTTCAGCTTGTGCAAGGTGGCAAGTCGGATGTCAAAGAAGCGCTGACGAAGCTCCTGGTCTCATCGTCCAAAGAGGAGCGACCGCTGCTGGTGCTGTTGCTGGCCCGACTTGGAGACGCGACGATGCTCGACGAGCTACGCAAGCTGCTGAATGAAGATGCTTATCGCCTGCGTGTACTGTCCGCCGCAGGTTCCTTGGGGCCAAGTGCCAAGAGTCTCGAAGGGCAGCTTGTGCCACTTTTGTCTTCTGCCGACGCAGCGACTCGACTTCACGCGGCGGCAGCTTTGATTGCGATCGCAGAGAAGGAAACTCATGTCCGATGAGACGAACAGCCTGATCGGGCAGATCGCTGGCGATTACCAGATCGTCAAGCTGCTCGGTGAAGGAGGAATGGGCGAAGTCTATGCCGCTTCGCACCGCACGCTCGGACATCGCACGGCCTGCAAAGTCCTGCGACGCGAGATCATGAGCAATCAAGAAGCCGTCGAGCGCTTCCGACAGGAAGCCCGGCTGATCGCGCGGGTCCGACACCAAAACCTGATCGACATCTTCGACATCGGCGAGCTTCCCGACGGACGACTGTACTACGTGATGGAGTACCTGGCGGGTCAGTCGCTGGCGAGCTTGCTGGAAAAGCGACGGCTGCCGTTTCGCGAGGTGATGCAGATCATGCGTCAGCTCTGCGCGGGTCTGTCCGCCGCCCACGCAGCCGGGATCGTGCATCGAGACTTGAAGCCAGAGAACCTGTTTCTCGTCGAGCGTCCGGGGGAACCGCCGCTTTTGAAGCTGGTGGACTTCGGCATCGCGAAGACGGTTGGCGTCGATGGCGAGTCGATGAAGCTGACGCGGACGGGATCGCTGGTGGGGACGCCGTTTTACATGGCTCCCGAGCAGATCAACGGCGGAAAAGTAGACGTTCGGACGGATGTGTATGCGCTCGGGGTGATCCTGTACGAGATGTGTACGGGCAAGCTCCCGTTCGGTGGTGAGACGCTCGGTGAGGTGCTGATCGGACACCTGCAAAAGACGGTGCCGCCGCTCGGGAAAGACTTGCAGCAGTTTGGGATTCCGCAGGCGATTGCGCCGATCTTGGCGAAGCTGCTCGCGAAAAATCCCGAAGATCGCTACGAGTCGGTGGCTGCGCTGCTTCAGGACTTGGACCGGCTCCAGCGCGGCGAGCAGACGACGGCGGGACTGGATAAGCACCTGACGCTGTCGAAGCTGCCGCAGGTGGAGCTGTCGAAGCGACGACAGCTGGTGCTGCTGGCGCTGGTTCCGTTTGTGCTGTGCGCGCTCGGGGTCGTCGGCTATGTGCTGGTCGAAAAGCTGCGCAGCGGCGGACGGAGCCAAGAACTTGACATGGTGTCGCTGCGATCGCTGGCGCTGAAGATCTTGCAGGAAGGTCTGCTCGACGGAGATCCAGCGGTACGCGGACAGGCGGTGTCGGCGCTGGAAGACAGTCGGGACAGTCGTCATCGCAGCCTGCTGGAAGCGAAGCTGCGCGATGCCGACGCGCAGGTGCAGGCGCAGGCGGCGCGGGCGCTCGGGGTGATTGGCAATCGCGGGGCCACGGCGGCTCTGCTGAGACGGGCGGATGAAGGCGGCGATCCGATCGTGGTGGTCTCGGTGGGGGAGTCGCTGGCGAAGCTCGGGGCTCCGGCGGGACGCAGCTTGCTGGAACGCTCGCTCGGGGAAGAGCGCTATCCGCAGGTGCAGCTTCAGGCGGCGCTGGCGCTGCTGGATCTGGGCGACGACAAGGCGAAGACGCTGCTATCGGTCAAGCTCGGGCAGGGCAAGCCAACGGATGAGCATCGCATCGAGATCCTGAGCCACAAAGCGCAGCTGGGCGACGAAGAGGCCAAAGCGCAGCTGATCCAGATTTTGCCGCCAGGAATGCCGTCGAGCCCGCGACAGATTCGGGTGGCGTCGCTGCTGGCATCGCTGGGAGACGACCGAGCGCGGAGCCTGCTGTCCGAGGTGGCGATTGTACCGGGCACGCTGGCGGTGAGCGCGGCGCATGCACTGTGTCTGCTCGATGATCAGAGCGGTCAGCCGACGCTGCGCATGACGCTGTGGGAGCCGGGAACGGCGATTCCGCAGCGGCTCTTGGCGGCGCAGGGAATCGGACACTGTGGCGACAAGCAGGACGTGAGCAAGCTGTCGGAGAAGCTGCTCGGTGGGGAGCGCAGTGGGCTGCTGCGTCAGGCGGAAGCGGGTGCGCTGCTGAAGCTGTGCGATGGGGATCCGATGGTGCTGGCCGAGCGCAGCGTGAGCTGGGCCGAGCAGGCGCTGAGCGACGATGACTGGAACGTGCGTGCGCAAGCGGTGGCGGCGCTGGCGGCGGTGAGTGCTCCGAAGGCGCTGCCGCTTTTGCGCAAGGCGATGCATGACTCGCGGGAAGAAGTGCGACGGGCGGCGGCGGACTCGCTCGGACGGGTTGGCGGCAAAGATGCGATGGCGGCGCTGGCCGAAGGTCTGAGCGATCAGAGCGCGCAGGTGCGGATGCAGATGATGCGTGCGATTGCCAAAGTGTCGCAGCTTGCGTCAAGTGACGTGGGGATGAAGGACTCGCTGCGGGACACGCTGCGCAAGGCCACGGGGCAGGGCGGATCGGGGGAACAGGTGGCGCGGGCGGCGGCGCTGGTTGCACTTGGTGACAAGACGCAGGCCAAAGAAGTCGAGCGGATGGTCGCAGCCGGTGACGCGGAAGCGCAGGCGATGGCCGTCGAGATGAGCGATGAGGTTCCGCAGAGCAAGCTGTTGTGGCTGACCAAGATCCTTGAAGACGAAAAGGCGGGCTTTGCGACGAAGCTGCGGGCGGCGGTGTCGCTCAGCAAGGCGGGCAGTCGGGCGGGGCTTGCGCTGTTGCAAGAGGCGGTGTCCAAAGGCGGCGCGGAAGCGATGTGGGCGCAGGCGGCGCTGACGCAGCTTGGGGAAAAGCCGAGTCAAGAGCTGTCGCAAGACGAGCTGCGCGCGACGATGCAAGCCAAGGATGTGGAAGTGCGGCGCTCGGCGGTGGAAGCGCTGGCGGGCTGGCCTGCGAAGCAGTCGGTGCCGTATCTGATGAAGTCGGCCAAAGATCCGAGCGTGCTGGTGCGTAGTCAGACGCTGGAGAGTGCGGCGAAGCTTTCTCCCGTTGGTGGTGTCCATCCAGGTTTGGGCGTTGTGCGGACCTTGACCAAAGATCCCGACGCGGCGCTGCGTGAGCGGGCGATGGCGGTGCTCGTTGCGCTGGCTCCCAAAGGCGGCATGAGCGCAGGCGGAGCGGATGTGCAAGTCGGCGAGCCGAAGCGAGTCGCTGAGCCAAACAAAGGCGGATCGGGCAGTGCGACGGTGGCTCCGGCGAGTGCTACAAGCGGTGCAGACGGTGGAACCGACGGCAGCGGTGCAGAGCCAAGTCCCGGTCAGCCAGCGGGCGGAAAAGGTCTGATTCGCATCGAGGCTCCGGCGGGCACGCAGATTCAGATCGACAAGCAGGTGTACACCGTCGGAAATAAGCCGATCGAAGTCCCAGCGGGTGAGCATCGCATCACCTATGCCGGCGGACAGCAGGATGTGACCGTCAAAGTGGGTGAGACGGAGACGATCAAGATCTCGGCGTCGCAAGTGACCGACTTGGTGCGGGCGGGCGTCGATGCGTTTGCGCACAAGGACTATCGCAAGGCGCGCAAGCTGCTGGAAAAGGCGAGCACGCTGTGCAGTCGCAAGAAGGAAGAAAAGGCAGTCTGTGCCACGGTCGGCTATGAGCTATCGTTTCATCTGGGGCAGACCTACGAAGCGCAGGAAGCGTGGGCACAGGCGATGACCGAGTACGACAAGATCGAGCAGCCGGGCTTCTTCGGCAAGGTAAAGTCCGACGGACATCGCGCAGTCAGCGAGGCGATGAAGCGGATCTTCCCCAAAGTCGGTCGCTTGCGGGTCAGCAAAGTCGTCGCTGGACGCTGTCAGACAGAAGACATCTGGATGCCTCCGGGTCGGCATCGCGTAAACGTCGGCGGTGGTCAGATGGTTCAGGTTCGTCCGCAAGAGACGATTGAGGTCAAAGGTTGTCCATGAGCGAGCTGCGAGCCGCAAGCCGGGTTCTGCTGGCGTGGGCGATCTGTGCGTCGCTTTGGGATTCTTCGGTCGAGGCGCGCAGCCATCGCAAGGCCAAAGCGGAAGACGTGCAGCAAGCAGCCAAGCTTCTGTCCGACGGAAAAGCTGCGCTTCAAGCCAAAAATAGTGGGCAAGCCAAGTCGCTGTTCGAGGACGCTTATCGCAAAAATCCGTCGGCGGAAGCGCTGTTTCAGCTGGGCAAGCTGGCCGATTCAGAAGGTCGCATTGTGGCCGCGCAAGACGTGATGCGGCGCTTTTTGCAAGAGACGGCGGGCGACGAAGAAGGACCGGACCAAAAAGAAGCGACGCGAATCGTTCAGCTGGCTGGGCCTCCGTCGGGAGAAGTCAACATCCTGGGCGCGCGGGGTGCGTGGGTGCTGGTCGATGAGCACTTGGTGGGCGCGCTGCCTTTGCCGACGCCGCTGCTGCTGGAATCGGGCAATCATCGCATCACCGTCGAGCTGGGCGAGCAGCGAATCGAGGAGCAGGTCAAAGCACTGCCGGGTCAGACGGTCGAGATGCGCTTTAACCAAAAGACCGGCACGGTGGTGGTGTCGGTGCCTCCGGCGCTGGTGCTGCTGTTCGACGGAGACTTTACGGCGGAACAGCAAAAGACGCTGCTTGCGACGGTGAGCAAGGTGGTGAGCAAAGACCGTCAGGTGGTGGTTCCCGGCGACAAAGCGCTGAAGTTAAAGCCGCAGCTGGCGGACTGTTTGTCCTCGGCGCAGTGTCTGACCGAGCTGGGCAACGTGAACGAAGCGCTGTATGTGCTGCGGGTGCGGGCCAAGCGAACGGCGAAACCGACGCAGAGTCCGACGGCGCAGAGTCCAGCCGCGCAGAGCGAAAAAGCAAGCTGGCAGTTTGCCATCGATGTCTTTGATCCATCCGTCGGAGATATGGCGGCGCGCGCGGTCTCGTCCTGTGAGGACTGTGCGCCAGAGCAAGCACTCGGTGGCGCGTCGGGACAGCTTGGCGTGGCCCTTGGACAGTCTGCGAGCCGTGCGCGTGGAACGGTTCAGATTTCTTCATCCCCGACGGGAGCTGATGTCTTTTTGGCCGGTGAAAAGGTCGGAACGACACCGTACAAAGCCAGTCGTTTCGTCGGTGAGCTGCCGGTGGAGCTGCGAATGTTGGGTCAGCCTCCGTATGCGGCGAAGCTGAAGGTGGAAGCGGGCCAGGTGGCGCAACTGGATGCGGTGCTGACGAGCGCGATGGATGTGCCCGAGCCTGAGCCGACGATGCCGCCGCCTCCACCGAAGCAGATCAGGTATCGCACCGAGGTGCTGCCGCGTCCCACCTGGCGTCTGGCACTCGGTGGCAGCTTGGTGGGAATCGGTCTGCTCGGGATCGGCTTTGGTGCGTCAGCGCTCAGCGTCGATGGTGAGCCTGCGGTGGGGGCTCCATGTAGCGACGGAACGACGACGTGCAAGCTGCTGTTTGATACCGCTGGCATTGGTGGCGGGCTGGTGACGGTTGGGCTGCTCTCGCTGGCGGGTGGCATTGTGACGATGGCGCTGCCGGGAGCGAAGCGCCAGGTGCAGGTGACGACGCTGCTTGGTCCCTCTTCGCTGGGTCTTGCGACGGGCTTTTCGTTCTAGCGCGCAAGCGGGTTTCCTACCGACGAATCGTCACGACCGGTGTAGTGTGAAGTCATGGTGAAGCGACCGAAGCTGCTGGCTGTGATGTTGTGTGTCTTTTCGCTGCTGTGGGCGGACGGGACGCTGGCGGCGACGGTGACAGCTCCAAATCCGGCGAAGAAGGGGCCCGATGCGTCGCTTCAGACCGGATCTCCGTCGCAGGTGACGCTGCCGCTGGCGGAATATCAGCAGCTTGTCTCTCGTCCGTCGGTCACGGTGGTGGAGACGCTGCGATTGGAAGGCAGCTTTGAGCCACGTAGCTTGTCGCTGACGATGACGGGACGGACGGCGGGAAGCGGTCCAACGGTGGATGTGCTCTCGATGGCAGCGGGAGCGCGACTGTGGGGCTGCGAAGGCGATGCGATCCTGTCGCGCGGTGGCTCGGACAAGTATGAGCTGACGCCGCTGCAGGCTCGGTTTTCGCTGCGCTGTCAGGTGGCGCTACAGGGTGGGGATCGGCTTCAGCTTTCGACGTCGCCGCAGGTGCTGTGGATTGACTCGCAGATCCGCGACGGAGAGCTGATTCGCGATGAGGAAGAAGGCGGAAAGCAGCGCTTCACCGTCGTACACATCACCAAAGATCAGGCGGAAAAGGCGCTGCCGGTGTCGGCGATGGGTCGCTATCACGTCACGATGTCTCCCGAGGGTGTCGGCTTTGCGTACACGATCCTGCTACGCAATCCGAACCGCTCGCATCAGCGCTTTTTGGTGTCGCTACGCAACGGAGAGCGCGTGCAGCAGCTTGATGCGGCGCTGCCTTGTGAGCTGCTTCAGTCGGGTGAGTATGGCTGTAACGTCCCGCCGGGCGAGCACAACCTGACGCTGCGCGGCAGCCTTCCGGGGACGGCATTTCGGCCTCCGGTGACGGCGAGCGTTCACTATCTGCTGCTCGATAGCCATCCGCTGCTGCGACCCTCGGTCGAGACGGTGGCGCAGCGAATCAGCGTCAGTGAAACCGGGCTTCAGCCGCAGTATCGTGGCGCGCAAGGCTTTTTGATGGATGACCGTCAGGTGCTGTCGTGGCGTGTGGTTCGGCTCGAAGCGCTGCGGACGCAGAGCTATGCGGTGACTTCCTCTGCGACGACATTCTTTTTGGGCAGCGACGGTCAAGTGCTGGGAGAAACGGCGCTGTCGCTCGATAACCAAGGTGCAGCCGAGCTGCAAGTGCCGATGCGTGCTGAGCCGACGTACGCGAGCCTCGCGGGGGAGCCGATGCTGCTGACGAAGAATGAGACGGGCGCGCTGCTTTTGCCGCTGTCGCAAGGTCCGCAGTCGGTGGCGCTTCAGCACAGGCAGTCGTTTCAGCGCACGATCGGGCTGGGCTTTGCGAGCCTGTGGCTTCCTGAGCTGGCTGCTCCCGCCGCGTCGGCCCAGATCGAGCTGCGCTACGATCGCGACTGGCTGCCAATCTACGAGTCACTGTCGCCAGACGTTCGCTTTCCGTCGCTGTCTTTCGGTGAGCTGTTTGTCCTGATCGTGCTGATTGTCGTCGCAGAGCGGCTGCTGTTTGCGCTTGGGATTTCTCGGCTTTTGCGGATGTCCATCGCGCTGTGTCTGGGGCTTGCAGCGTCGATGGTGAGCGCGCTGCTGGTGCTGCTCTGCTTGACCGAGATGCTGGTCGCCGGACTGTACATTTTGCCGTGGCTGTTCGGTCAAAAGCGGCTGTTTTGGCTGGTGACGGGCGGTCTGTGCATCGGTGGGCTGTGGGCGCTGCTCATCGGAGGTCTTTTGCTCGGTGGACGATCGTCGGCGCCCGTCGCAACCAGCTCGGATGTGAGCTATTCCCGTAAGCCGAGCAAAGAGGCGGCTGATTCCGACGAGCTGTCTCGCGAAGACAAGCCCAAGTCGCCCGCGTATCAAGGTCTGCCTCCGAAGGAAACGATTCCGTTTGGTGCGACGCGCAGCTATCTGTCCCGAGAGCGTCTGTCGAGCGAAGGCCGCGCAGTGCAGGTGGTGATGCTGTGGCGTCCGATCGTTCAGCTGATTGGGACGGTGCTGTTTGGCCTGTCGGTGCTCCTTATGCTGCTGCGCGTTGGTCTTCTGCGGATGGGTCTGCAAGCGCGCTGGCGCCGGGTTCTGGAAGCCAAAGCTGCGTCGGAAAGTCCTTCCGCTTGACAGTGCGCGGGTCCGGCTGTTAGGCCCTGGGCCGCCATGCGCATCTACTTTGTTGGATCCCACGCCACTGGAAAGACCACCATGACTCGCTGGGTCAGCCGTCGCTACGGGCTGCCCATGATCACCGAGGTCGCTCGCGCCGTCCTCGCGGAGCTTGAGATCGACCTGGATACCTTGCGCACCGATATGGAGCGCGTGAGCGACTATCAGCGACGGGTCTTCGAGCGTCAGATCGCGATCGAGAAGCTTCAGGAAAAGGGCTTTGTCTCAGACCGCGCGTTTGACAACCTGGCGTATGCGGCGGAGCACGCGCTGGCACTCGGTGAGATCATGTCCGGCCAGAGCGGCGAAGAAGTCCGTCACTACATGGAATGGGTGTCCGAGGGTGTGGTGTTCTTCGTTCGTCCCCATCGCTCGCTGCTGCGTGAAGATGGCGTGCGCGCTGGAGTGGACTGGGACTCGGTGGTGCGGATCGACGGAATGGTGAAGCTCCTGCTCGAACAGTTCCGCATTCCGTATCTGCCGATTGATACGCACTCGATGCAAGAGCGCGTGCGCGCCGTCGAGTTTGTGCTCGGGCGACTCGGGCTTCAGCAAGCGGTGATCGAGCATGCGCCGCCGCAGCGCAACATCGTGACGCTGGTGAAGCGTTCGTAAGGTTGCCAGACGGTGGCTCGACACATGACGACGCAGCCAGCAACCTCGCAAGCGCGACGAGACAGCGATCCCGTCGCTCATCAGTCACCGCCGCATACGCTCTTGGAAACCATCGACGAGGTTGTGACGGTGCTGGAAAAGCCGCTCCTGCGTGGCGTGTCCCACCAAGTCGCGTTCTTTTTCGCGTTTCCGCTCACGTACTGGCTGATCGGACAAGCGGCGTCGGATACTGCACGCCTGTGTGCGATGGTGTACGGAGTGTCGCTGATTGCGCTGCTTGGGATCTCGGCGCTGTATCACCGCAAGCACTGGCAGCCTGCGGCGCGCGTCAAGATGAAGCGGCTCGATCACGCCAACATCTTTTTGTTCATCGCGGGCAGCTACACCCCGATCACCGTCCTCGGCGTCGGTGGTTCCTTCGGCAAGCTGCTGTGCGCGATCTTGTGGGCTGGCGCGGCGTTTGGTGTGCTTCAGACCGTGTTTTGGCCGACGGCTCCGCGCTGGCTTCACGTCGGAACGTACGTGGTCCTTGGCTGGACGGGCGCGCTCGGGCTGCCCGGTGAGTGGCGCAGCCAAGGTCCAAGCGTCGTCGCACTTCACGTCGCTGGTGGCATCATCTACACGCTCGGAGCGCTGACCTATGCGCGCAAGCGTCCCAATCCGTTTCCGAAGGTGTTTGGCTATCACGAGGTCTTTCATCTGCTCGTGCTGATTGCCTGCGGCGCGCTGTTCGAGGTGGTACGGCAATGTCTTCTTCACCCCGTGTAGCGCTGATCCTTTCGCTCGGGCTGTCGTCGCTGGTTCTGTGTGCGCATAGCCTGCTGTTCAACTTCGTCACCGACGATGCGTTCATCTCGTTTGTGTATGCGAAGAACCTGGTTCAGCACGGTGCGCTGGTCTTCAACGTGGGCGAGCGCGTCGAGGGCTACACCAACTTTCTATGGACGCTGATCGTCGCGCTGGGACTCGCGCTAAAGATTCCCGCCGAGTTGTCGTCGCGCGTGCTCGGGACGCTGTGTGCGATCGGGACGATGCTGTTTTGTGCGAAGGTGCTGCGTCGGCTGCGAGATCCGTCGGCTGACGCTTCGTCGGGACTACAGACGCTGTGGGACTCGGTTCCAGCGTGGATCTTGGCGGGGATTCCTGGCTATGCCTGCTGGGCGTCGGGCGGACTGGAAACGCAGCTCTTTACGCTGCTCTGTACGGTGTCGATCGGGCTGTATCTGATCGGGACGCTCGACGAAGACGCAAGCCAGTCGGTGCGGCTGTTTCCGATCGGTCTTTTGCTCGGGCTGGCGGCGCTGACGCGACCGGAAGGCTATCTGCTGTGTGCGCTGCTCGGGCTGCATCGCATCTACGTCAAAGTGTCGCGCCGAGCGCTGGTGCCGACGCAAGATGAGCTGTATCTCGTCGGGCTGTTTTTGGCGCTGACGGTGCCGCATCTGGTGTGGCGACGGCTGTACTACGGCTATTTCGTGCCGAACACGTTCTACATCAAGTCGTCGGGAGGCTCAGGCGCGTGGCTGCAAGGTCGCTACTACCTGTGGGCGGTGGTGCGCGATCTGAAGCTCGTGGTGCTGCCGCTTTTGTGGCTTGTCGGCTTTGGGCGCGCGCTACCGAGTGCGCAGGACGCTGCGTATCGGCGCGTCGGTGGGCTGCTTCTGTGCTGGGCTGTGCCGTTTTTGCTTTACGTGATGTCCGTCGGTGGCGACTTTATGGGCCTGTATCGCTTTGTGATGCCGATTGTGCCGCTGCTCGTGCTGGCGGGCGTGCTGGGGCTGTGGCGACTGGTTCATCACCGAGCGCTGTGGACCGGACTTGTGCTGGGGGGCTTTGCGCTGCTCCACGGGCTAAACAGCTATGTCGTCGATCGGCATGCGCTGTCGTTCATCGGCGCGGATCACGGCATCGATACGCCCGGTTATCTGCGTCACTACACCCGCGATCGCGCCGCGATTGGCAAGTGGCTCGGGCAGCACGTTCAGCCCGATGACTATCAAGTCGTCGGAGGCGCCGGTGCCCAGGTCTATTACGCCGGGATTCGCGCGCTCGATTCGTTTGGTCTGTCCGACGAGTATGTCGCGCACAAAGTCCCCGCCGTATCGAGCCGTCCGGGGCATCAAAAGTTTGCGCCGCTCGACTACGTACTGTCGCGCAAGCCGACGATCTTGACCTACAACGTCTATCGAATCGGCCATGCGCCGTATCGTCCGTCGCCGCAAGAAGCCGCCGATTGGCGCGCGCGCGGCTTTCACTATGTCAGCGTGCAGGTTCCGGGGCTGTCTGCGCCGTGGTACTCGTTTTTGAAGCGCATCGACCGATCGCTGGGACCGCTGCCGCCGGACACCGAGCCCAGCCCGTAACGCACTGCGCGCTCGCTTCGACAAGCGCTGGTGACGTGGCCCCCGAAACTCTGCTAAAACGCCGACTTTCCGACCGAAAAACCGGGGAACAAGACCGAAATGGAACTTCTGCGCCAGTTTCTGCACCTGATTCGCAATCCCGAAGCCCTGATTACGCAGGCGATTGCGACGGGCTATCCGCTCCTGGTGATGATGGCGATCATCTTTGCTGAGACGGGCGCGATGATCTTCTTTTTGCCGGGTGACTCGCTGCTCGTGACGGCGGGTGTGTTCGCAGCCAATCCAAGCTACGGGCTGAGCATGTGGCAGATGAACGTCGCGCTGTCGCTGATGGCGATCTTGGGCGACGCGCTGTCGTACACGATTGGCAAAAAGACCGGCCCAGCGCTGTTCAATCGTCCCAAGTCGTGGCTGTTTAACCCCGAGCACATCCGTCAAGCGCACGCGTTTTACGAAAAGCACGGCGGCAAGACCATCATCATCGCGCGCTTTATGCCGATCCTGCGCACCTTCGTTCCCGTCGTGGCAGGCGTCGGAGCGATGACCTACCGACGCTTTGCGATCTACAACGTGATCGGCGCGGTGTCGTGGGTGGTTTCGATGACGCTGCTCGGTTTCTTTTTGGGATCGCTCTTCCCGAGCATTCCGAAGCGCATTGAGCTGGTCATCATCGTCGTCGTGTTTCTGTCGATCCTGCCCGCAGTGGTAGCCTTTGTACGCATGAAGCTGGGCAAACAAGGCGCTGACACAGGGACTCGTGCTCCGTAGCCGACTGCGAGGCTTTGCGCTGTGGCTGACGCTGTGGCTCGTCGCTGGCCTTCCGCTTGCCCACGCTGACAAGCTGGAGCTGCGCGGTCAGTACGAAGAAAAGCTGATTCAGGACGCGCTGTCGAGGCGGAAGCTGACGCCTTCGGACCTGGACCCGCAGCCCGAAGGCAAGCGCATCGAAGAGATCTGGATCGACGCGAGCAAGGTCATCTTGCCGGGTGACTTTCCGCTGTCGAAGTACATTCCGTGGACGTGGCTCAACGCGGTTCATGTTCGCACCCGTCACGAAGTCATCGCGCGCGAGCTGCTGTTTTCCGTCGGTGAGCCATTCCGTCGCGATCTCATCGAAGAGAGCGGACGCAACCTTCGTACGCTGTTCATCCTGTCGGTGGCGCGGCTCGTCGCAGTGCGTGGATCGTCGCCGGGATCTGTGCGCGTGCTCGTCGTCACCAAAGATCAGTGGAGCCTGCGTCTGAACACCGAGTTTCGCTTCGATCAAGCGCGGCTCGATGTGCTGTCGTTTCAGTTTGCCGAGCACAACCTGGCGGGACGCAACAAGCGCCTGTCGATCGACTTTGGCTTCGATCCGGGACGCTATTCACTCGGGCTTTCGTATACCGACTATCGAATCTGGGGCTCGCGTCATCAGCTTCGTCTGATCGGCGGACTGTTTCTCAGCCGTGAGACGAGCCGCGTCGAAGGTGGACAGCTCTATTTTCAGGTCGGACGACCGCTGTTTTCGCTGCGCACGCGCTTTGGCTGGGAAGCGAAGCTGCAAGTCACCAAAGACATCGCGCGCTACTTTTCCGGCGGAAGCATCTATCAGCGTCAGGTCGGCGGCGAGTCCGTTCCCGATGTCTTTACCCGGGAGCAAGTCGCCGGTCAGGTGCAAGTCCAGTACTCGGCGGGGATTGTTCACAAGCTCAACCTTGCACTCGGGTTTCGCGTGCAGCATCAAAAGTACGGTCTGCCCGATGACTTTCCCGACACGATCTCCGACGCGGCGCGCAGTGCCTATCGTCAGCTTCTGCCGCGCAGTGAGAGCGCGAGCGGTCCGTTCGTCGGTCTGAACCTGTACACCGCGCGATACATCCGTCTGAAAGACATCCAGACGCTGGCTCTGTCGGAAGATCTGCGGCTTGGACCCGAGCTAAACCTGGAGCTGCGCTACGCCTATCACGGCTTTGGTTTTTCGAGTGACTACCTCGAAGCGTCGGGCAGCTTCGCGAGCCAGCACTACAGCGCCGACAACCTGTTTTCCTACGAAGTCAAAGGCGGTCTGCGTCTGCAATACGGGATCGATCCACGCGGCGCGCTGCTCAACGAATACCTGACGGCGCAGGTTCGCGAGATCTCTCCGGCTTTTGGTCCGCTGCGACTACACCTGTCGGCGAAGGTTCAGCTTCGCGGTCGCGATCTGGAACAGCAGCGCATGACGCTGGGATCGGACAGTGGTCTGCGTGGCTATGCCCCGAGAGAGCTGCAAGGCGCGGCGCTGTATCGTGTCAACGCGGAGCTGCGCAGCAAGGGCCTAAACCTGTGGACCGTTCACGTTGGAGCGGTTGTGTTTTACGACGGTGGAGACGCGCCGCCTTCGCTGAGCGGCTTTCTACGCGACGGAACCTTCGTCGGAACGCGCTATCGTCAAGATGTCGGCTTCGGTCTGCGCCTGGGCCTTCCGCAGTTTAACCGGGAAGTGGTGCGGCTCGATTTGGGCTTTCCGCTGGAGCGTCCCTCGTCGGGAGGATCGTACGCGCCACGTTTTTCCGCAGAGTTTGGCCAAGCCTTTTAAGCTCGAGAAAAATGTCAAAAAAACGCGCTTGCGACACCGGGCTGCGCTGTTTCAAACTGCGCGAGTAGACGGCGAATGAAACACGGTTCCTCGGTGGCCAAGCTTGCCACGACACGCAAGAGTGTGAAGCTTCGACGGGCGCAGCGATCGCGTGCTCACCGTGCGACAGCCAAGCTTGCGAAGGAACCGAAGATCGCTTCCGGCGGACCGAACCTCTCGAAAAAGCTGGGTTTGCGGGCGCTCGTCGCGACGACGTTCTTCATGGTCTCGGGTGGACCCTACGGCCTCGAGGAAATCGTCTCGGGATACGGCTTCGGTGGCGCGCTGCTGCTGCTTCTTCTGGTGCCGTTTATCTGGAGCCTTCCGATCACCATGCTCGTCGGTGAACTGACTTCTGCGCTGCCGAGTGAAGGTGGTTACTACGCGTGGGCTCGTCGAGCGCTGGGACCGTTTTGGGGTGTTCAGACGGCATGGATGGCGCTCGCGATGAGCCTGTTCGATATGGCGATCTATCCGATGCTGGTCGTCACGTATCTGGGACAGCTCTTTCCGGCACTCGCGGACTCGTCGGTGGGCGGAGCTGGCTGGTACATGGCGCTCGTGATGATTGGCCTGTCGGTGTGCTGGAACCTTCGCGGAACGCGCACCGTCGGAATGGCCAGTCAGCTGATGGCGGCGGCGCTGCTTCTGCCGTTCGGGGTCTTGGTGGTGCTGGCGCTATCGGGTCACGGGCCAGTCAGCCTGTCCGCTAGCCTCCCGTCGCAGCTACGTCTGCCGTCGCACGAAGGTGGATCCGTGATGCCTTGGCTGAACGGAATCCTGCTGTGTCTGTGGAACTACATGGGCTGGGAAAATGCATCGCCCGTCGCTACCGAGGTCGAAAGTCCGCAAAAGACCTATCCTCGTGCGATGTTTTTGACGGTTCTTCTCGTCGCTGGCTGTTATGTGGTGCCGGTGTTGTGTGGCATCGCGAGCGGACTTCCCGTCGCTGAATGGACCACAGGAAGCTGGGTTGAAGTCGGTCGTCGTCTGGGCGGACCCTATCTTGCGGTGGCGATTGCTCTCGGAGGCGCGCTGTGTGGACTCGGGATGTTCAATGCGCTGATCGGTAGCTATGCACGGCTGCCGCTGGCGATGGCGCGCGACGGGATTTTGCCCAAGTGGCTCGCTCGCAAAGATCCCGAAACCGGAGCTCCGACGCGAAGCATCTTGCTCGCTGCTGTGCTGTACACCGCGTGTCTGGGCCTTGGCTTCAAGCGGCTCGTGCAGATTGATGTGCTGCTCTACGGAGCGATCGTCGTGCTGGAGTTTGCGTCGCTCATCGTTCTGCGCATCAAAGAACCGCAGCTTGTCCGACCCTTTCGAATCCCAGGCGGAGTCGTCGTGGCTGTGCTGATGGGCTGTCTGCCGGTGTCGCTGCTCGGGCTGTCGCTGTGGTTTGGACGCAACGAGACTGGCATGTGGGGCTTTTCGGCCATCGGTCTGGGTGTGCTGGTCATCGCGAGCGGACCGCTGTTCTATCTGCTGCTGCGCTGGGCCAAGTTTTCTCGACGGACGCAGCTTGATCCGACACTCACGGAAGCTCGCGATCTGCGCGATGCTCGAGAGTCCCGTGAAGTCCTGCCGTCTGCATCCGCGCCGCGTAGCGTCGAAACGCCCGTCATCCTCGGTTTCTAAGCGTCGCAAGGCCCAAGCCGTCGCCTAACTTCCCATCTCGTGATTGACAGCATTTTTCGGTTGCCGTACCGTGATCTGGCTGTAACCAACCAAGCATTCGTCCTGAGCAGCTTCTATCGTCGATATCTAAGAACAAACCAGCCGGGCCATAACCAGCCGGAATCCCAAAACGCTAGGGACTGACGTCCGAAAGACGAAGCGCGATCTCTTGGGTCGCTGCCACACTCGTCGTCGATCCTCCCTACATTCGCCCATCCAACCGAGGAACGCACCCGATGAACCTGACTGAGCTGAAGCGCAAAAAGATGTCCGAGCTGATCCATATGGGTCAAGGGCTCAACATCGAGAACGTCTCTGGCATGCGACGCCAGGACCTGATCTTCGAGATCCTGCGTCATCACTCCTCGCACCGAGGCGAGGTCTTCGGTGATGGCGTTCTTGAGACGCTTCCCGACGGCTTTGGTTTCCTCCGCTCTCCCGATTACAACTACCTTCCCGGTCCCGACGACATTTACGTTTCGCCTTCGCAGATTCGCCGCTTCGGCCTGCGTACTGGCGACACCGTCGAAGGTCAGATTCGTCCCCCCAAAGACAGCGAGCGTTACTTCGCGCTCCTCAAGGTTGATCGCGTAAACGGCGACGCCCCGGATCACCAGGGCGAAAAGATCATGTTCGACAACCTGACGCCGCTGTATCCCAACAAGCGGCTCCGGCTCGAGTACGATCACCGCAACTATTCGACGCGCATCGTCGATATGCTGGCACCGATTGGCAAAGGTCAGCGCTGCCTCATCGTCTCGCCGCCGCGCGCTGGTAAGACGGTGCTGCTGCAAGACATCGCGCATGCCATCACCGCGAACCATCCGGAAGTCTATCTGATGGTGCTGCTCATCGACGAGCGACCGGAAGAAGTGACCGACATGCAGCGCACCGTCAAGGGCGAGGTCATTTCCTCGACCTTCGACGAGCCACCCGCCCGTCACGTTCAAGTCGCTGAGATGGTGATCGAAAAGGCCAAGCGTCTCGCCGAGTGCAAGCGCGACGTGGTTATCCTGCTGGACTCGATCACGCGTCTGGCTCGGGCCTACAACACCGTCGTGCCACCGTCGGGCAAGATCCTGTCCGGTGGTGTGGACAGCAACGCGCTGCACAAGCCCAAGCGCTTCTTCGGCGCTGCTCGCAACATCGAAGAGGGCGGCTCGCTGACCATCATCGCCACCGCGCTCGTCGATACCGGCTCGCGCATGGATGAAGTCATCTTCGAGGAGTTTAAGGGCACCGGTAACTCGGAAATCCACCTCGATCGCAAGCTGATGGAAAAGCGCATCTTCCCGTGCCTGGATATCAACAAGTCGGGCACCCGCAAGGAAGAGCTGCTCGTGGACGATCGTTATCTCAACCGCATCTGGATCCTGCGTCAGCTCCTGCATCCGCTCAACGTCGTCGATGCGATGGAGTTTATGCGCGACAAGATCGCCAAGACCGACTCGAACGCCGACTTCATCGCCTCGATGTCGGGCTAACGACCGAGCCCGCTTGGCTCGTCCGCTGTGCGACCCATCCTTTCTGACCGCTTTCGTCCTTCCTTGCTTCTGTGGCTAAGCTGCCTGGCGTACGCGCTGGGCTATGCCTGGCTGTCACTCGCGCGCTTTTTCACCTTTCACGGGCAGATTGACCTTTCGTACTACGTGCGAATCGTCTGGGGCCTTGGGCATGGTCAGTACGACGTGCCGCTCGTGCAGTCTCCGCACCTGATTGGGCTGCACCTGGAACCCATCCTGCTTCCGCTGGCTGGGCTTTCGCGGCTGGGCGTGCCGATTGCACCGCTGCTGCTGGTCACGCAGGCGGTCTTGGTCGCGCTGTGGCCGCTGCCGGTGTATCGAATGGCACAGAGACACCTTGGCTGCTCTTGGCGCGCACTTTCGCTGTCGCTGTGCTGTTTTCTATATCCGACCGTCACGGTGGCGACGCTCCATGATGTGCATCCGGTGACGATGGCGCTGCCGCTGCTGGCGGCGTGGCTGGATGCGCTCGATGAAGGCAAAGACGGACGAGCGCTGGGCTTTGGGTTGCTCGCGCTTATGTGTCGGGAAGACATCGCGCTTCAGCAGGCGCTGGTGCTGTCGTGGCTGGCGGTGACGCAGCCCGCGCGTAGATGGCCGCTCGCGAGCCTGGCGCTGCTCTTGGTGCTGTACTTTGGCTTGTACATCGTCGTGATTCAGCCGCACTTTTTGCCCAAGCTCGGCTCGTACGGGCTGCACTTCGCGAGCGAGGGTGCCAAGGTCAGCTCCGGTCGCGAGCTGCTGTGGCTGCTGCTGCGTCATCCGCTGCGTGTGGTGCTGCCGCTGTTGACTTGGGATCGGCTGGGCTATGTGCTGTCGCTGTTGTGGCCGCTGCTGGGCTTGCCGCTGCTTGGGTCGCGCTTTGCGGTCGGGACGCTGCCGATTGTGGGTATCAACTTTCTGTCGTCGTTTCCGCGCGTTCGCACGATCGAGTCGCATTACTCCACCGCGCTGGTGCCGTTTTTGGTGATGGCGACGGTAATTGCGCTGGGACGGCTGCGCACGCATCGAGATCGACGCTGGCTGACCGCACTTTCCGTCGGGACGCTGCTGGCGTGTCTGCTGTCGCATGTCTTTCACGGTGGCTCTCCGCTGGCGCTGCGCAGCAGTCGCTATGCCCGCGAGCTGTTTGCGCCTGCGTCCGATCATGCGTCGCTGGCTGCGCGGATTGCGGCGGTTCCGGCCCACGCTTCGGTGGCCGCCAGACCGGGACCTCTTGCGCACCTGGCTGATCGTCCGCGTGTCATCAGTCCGCCCGAGTACGACGATGGTCAGCCCGTCGATGTGGTGCTGACGCCTGACGCTGCGCCGCAGGGACGCGCTCGCATCGGCAACCGACCGCTGTCTGCCGAGTAAGCGCTGCCCGTTTTTGATTTCGCACCTACCTTGGACGCACAAACGGCGTGCTGGCTGCGCGCTGCGGCCTGTCCTGCCTTTGTCATAGAGTAAACTGGCTCACAATTTTCCTATGACACGTCGCTTTCACATCACCGGACCCTGCGTGCCAGGGCGAGACTTTATGGTCGATTGGTCGTCGCGACTGGCGCGACCGCTGGCTTCGCTGTTGCGCGGGGAGTCGCTGCTGCTTCATCGCGGACGACAGTCGGGCAAGACCACGTTTTGCAAAGAGCTGGCGCAGGCCGCGCGCAAGTCCGGTCTGGCGGTGGCGCTGTGCTCGCTGCAAGTGGCCGAAGATCAGTCGCTGCTCGGGCTGTTTCGTCACATCGAAGGCACGCTGGCTGCCGCGTATCCGCTGCCGAGCCTGCCGAAGTGGAACCCGACCGAGCCGCAGTCGCTGTCGTTCTGTCTGTACCTCGGGGATGTGCAGAAGCGACTGGGTAAGCCGCTGGTGCTGATCCTCGACGAGTATGACTCGCCGCCGCGCAAGCTGACGATCTCGATGCTGCGCAGCTTTCGCTCGGCGCTGTCGCTGCAAGAAGAGTCGCGACCGTTTGTGTCGGCGATTGTGCTGTCGGGAAAGACGCACGTTCGGGATCTACGCGATGAGCTGCGACCGACGGGAGATGAGACGCGCGGCAGTGGCTCGCTGTGGAACGTCGCGCTGCCCGTCGAGCTACATAGCCTGTCGCCGATTGAGCTGGATACGCTCTTACGTGACTACCACGCAGCGTCGGGAATTTCCTTTGGCAAGGACGTGCGCGACGAGCTGTGGCACAAGACGCGCGGTCAGCCGTGGCTGGTCAGTCGAATCCTGTATCAGCTCGATGATCAGCTAGGCAGTCCACGTCGCAGTGTAGACGAAGGATCGGCGCTGATTTCCGGGCCCGCGTCAGTGCTTCCGACGGTGCAGCACATTCGAGCGATTGCCGATGAGCTGCTGCGCGAAGACTGCGTTCACTTGCTCTCGGTCGGTGACGCGGTGTCGGGACGCAAAGACGCCGAAGAGCTGCTCTTGCGACTGCTCGGTGGGGAAGAGATCGCGCTCAGCCGGTCCGACGAGATTCAGTCGTATCTGCTCGATACCGGCATCGTGGACGCATCCGACAGCGGGCAGCGCATCGAGATCGCCAACCCGATCTATGAAGCGTTCCTTTTGCGCTTTTTGGCGGACTAACAGCGCGAGATGGCGTCGGCCCAGCGCTGCTTCATGCTGGCGACGGAAGAGGCCGACATCGACGGCGTAAAGCGACGATCGATCTTGTAGACCGCCGCCACCTCGCCCGCCGAGCGCCACAGCCCGACCCCGAGTCCCGCCAGCAGTCCCGCGCCGAGCGCCGTGCTTTCCAGCATCTGCGGACGGACGATCTCGACCCCGAGCAGATCCGCTTGCAGCTGCATCAGCAGATCGTTTTGCGCCGCACCGCCATCGACACGCAGGCTCGACAGTCGCAGCCCCGAGTCCGCTTCCATCGCCGTCAGCAGATCACAGTTTTGCAGCGCAATTCCTTCGAGCGCCGCGCGCGCAATCTGTCCGCGTCCCGTTCCGCGCGTCAGGCCCCACAAAAGGCCGCGTGCTTCCGGTCGCCAGTGCGGTGCGCCCAGTCCAGCCAGCGCCGGAACCGCCACCACTCCTCCCGAGTCTGGCACCGATCGCGCCAGCGCTTCGATCTCACTGGCCGATTGAATGATGCCGAGCCCGTCGCGCAGCCACTGAACCATCGCTCCCGCGATGAACGCACTTCCTTCGAGCGCGTAGTGAAACTCTTCGTGACCTTTGCTGCTTGGACGCTGCCACGCGACCGTCGTCAGCATGCCGTTTTTCGACGGAACCATCTTCGCGCCCGTGTTCAGCAGCAAAAACGCGCCGGTTCCGTACGTACACTTGGCTTCTCCCGGCGCAAAGCAGAGCTGACCAAACAGCGCAGACTGCTGATCTCCGGCGATCCCTGCGATCGGAATCCCGTCGGGGAGCCCCGGCACTCCGCGTGTCTCGGCACAGATTCCTTGCGACGGGACCACTTTGGGCAGCGCCGCCTGCGGAATGCCAAACAGCGCGCACAGCTCGTCGTCCCAGCGTCGCGCCGACAGGTCATACAGCATCGTGCGTGAGGCATTGGACGGATCCGTCACCCACGCCGATCCGCCCGACAGTCGATGAATCAAGAACGTGTCGATCGTGCCAAAGCGCGCCTGGCCATTTTCAGCCTGCGACGAAAGACCTGGCACTTGCCGAAGCAGCCACTCGATCTTGGTACCGGAAAAGTACGGATCGAGCACCAGCCCCGTTTTCTTTTGCACTGACGGAAGATGTCCCGCTTGACGAAGCTCAGCGCAGCGACTGGCGGTCCGTCGATCCTGCCAGACGATCGCGTGATGAAGCGGCTTGCCGTCTCGACCGATGCAGACCGTTGTCTCTCGCTGGTTGGTGATGCCGATGGCGGCGATGCGGCTCGGATCGATCGCTGCGCGCTCTAGGGCTGCGGCAAGCGCTTTGCAGACCGACTGCCAGATCGTCTCGGGATCGTGCTCGACCCAGCCGGGCTGCGGATAGATCTGGGCAAACTCGGCATAGCCTCGGCTGACCACATCCAATCGCTCGCTGAGCACAAGGACAGTAGATCCAGTGGTTCCTTGATCGATGGAAACGACGTAGCGCGACATCAGTGGTTCCTTTCGTCGGAAAAAGTGCCTTACTTTTGCCGCAAGAGCAGCGCTTCGCCCAGCAAGATCACGAGCAGCGCCCAGCCCAAGGCGTGCCACAGCTCGACACGGCGACGGGGATTTTTACCAGCGGGACCGTTTTCCTGGGTGATGAGAGGCCGCTGTAGTGCCGCCAGTCGCGACGCGGGCGCAAGCTGTAGATCGGACTCGATCGGATCGATGTTGACGACGAAGTGCTCGGTCGGTCGAGGCCGCAGCACGCCGGTTTCCCCCGCTGTGGCGACGCGATAAAAGCCCGGCTCGCGCGTTTCGCCAAAGCTTAGCAGCTTGCGACCCTGGAGCCGCTCAAACAGTCGGGTCTTTCCCGACGGAAGCGTCACTTCGACGCGGGTGTCTCCGGGCTGGAGCTTGATGTCGCGCGTCTGACCGATCAGCGTCTCGGTTTCGGCTTTTTGCAGCGGCGCCCGCGACAGGTGACGGACGATCTGCTGCACCAGCGGCAAAAACGCGGGCTGAATCGGCAGGTCATTCCAGTCTCGGTCGAGCGTCGAGGTATAGAGCAGCACCCGGCCTCGGCCCACGACCCGCTCGATGAGCGCAGGCGCTCCGCTCTCGAACGACAGGATCGCGGTGGTTTCCCCTTGGCTGCGCGGCGTCGGCTGAAGCAGCAGATAGCGCGCAAACGACGCCGACAGAAGCGACTCGCTCGATCGTCCGGTCACAAACGGCTGAAGCAAGGGATGATGGCGATCGAGCTGACCGATGTGTTCACCTGGACCTTGCGTCGAGGATTCCCCTTCGCCCGTCGGATGGTTTGGCAGTGCGCCCGCCGTCTTGATCACCGCCAGCGGCTGCGGCAAAAGCTCTGCCAGCACACGGTTGTAGGCATCGACTTCGACGTTATCGCCCAGGCCAATCAGCAGACCGCCGCCGCCTTTGACGTACTCGATGAGTCCGCGCTCGATGCCGCGTCGCGACAGGTCTTGCGCCTTGGCGTTGAGCAGCACCACCGCGTCAAACTCCGACAGGCTGCCCAGTCCTTCATCAAGCGAGCGCGTCACCAGCTGGAGTTGCGAGTCATCCCGTTCGCTCGGACGCAGCGCCATTTCCAGGTAATACGCTTCGTCATCGCGCCGCAGGTTGCGCGGATCGCCATCGAGCAGCAGCACCCGCAGCACCGCCTGAACATCGACGCGCAGATGCCGCGCATTGTCCGCTTCCAGCGCATCGGTTGCCAGCTTGACCGCCAGGTGATGAAGTCCCGCGCCTTGCGTCACCTGCGCTTCGCCGCTGCCCGGCGTCTGCGGCTGACTTTGCGCCTGCGGCAAGATGTGGATAAAGCGCTTCATCGCCTGACCACGCGGCTGAAGATCGACCAGACCTTTGGCCACCGCCTGACCATCGACGAGCAACGTCACCTGAAGCTCTTTGACCGGCTCGTCTCCGAAGTTGTGTAGCTCGGCCATCACCCGCACCGCACGCGGACCCATGCTCGACGCGGGCTCTGCGCGCAGATCGACGACCGCACAGTTTGGCAGCATCTTGCCTTCGCGCACGTCCACCAGCGACACTTCAGTCTCTGGCGGCGGATGCAGCGAGCCATCCAGCGCGTGTGCCGAGGTATCACCAATCACGTAAATCCGTCGCAGCCCGTCCCGCTGCGTCGAAAGGATCTGCGTCGCCCGCTTAAACGCTGACGGCAGATCGCTCACCCGATGGGTCGGACGCAGCGCCGAGATCGCCGAGTACAGCCGGGTCCGATCCGAGGTCAGCTCTCCGACCGGCGCTTCTCCCCCGCGCGAGCCCAAGATGAGCGCCGCTTCCGCACCCTGCGGCAGCGCGTCGATGATGCGGCTGGCCAGCTTGCGACCGCGCTCAAACAGCGTCGCTTTGCCCAGGGTTAGCTCGCTGCCCGGCTGATACATCATCGACAAGCTGTCGTCGAAGATCAGCACCGCCCGCTGGGTCTGACTGACTTGCACCGGCAGATCCGAGTCTGTTTCCACAAACGGCCTGGCCAGCACGAGCGGGATCGTCAAGAGCAGCAAGATCCGCAGCAGCAGCAGCAGCACATGACGCAGCCGCGTCCGCTGGGCCACCCGTCGATTGCTCGCCCGCAACAGCAGCAGCGTCGGCAGCTTTCGCACCTGAGCGCGCCGTCGGCCATGCAGGTGTATCAGCACCGGCAAGATGCCCAGAAACAGAAACGCTGCGTAGGCTGGCGACAGAAGCTGCATCGCTTACCTTCGGACCTTCTGACGCAGCGGCCCGCGCAAGATGTCGAGCAGCACGCTCTCGGGCGACCGCGACGACTGGACCAGCGCGTAATCGACATCGCCTTCTCGCAGGCTGCGGCGCGTCTCGGTCAAAAACTGATTCAGCTCCGCCAGGTAGGCGCTCCGCACATCGCCCGGATCGACAAACAGCCGCTCCTGCCCGGCCAGCGTCGGCTCGACTTCTTCAAACCAGGTCAGGCTCGTCCACGGCAATTCCAGCTCATCGGCATCGAGGATCTGGAGCACGATCACGTCATGCTTTTGCGCCCGCAGGCTGACAAGCTTGGCCCGCAGCAGCGCCGACTGCTTGCGCAGGTACTCGCTGTAGTCGATCGACTCATCGAGCGGCGGCGGCGGCAGTAGATCCGACAGCACCACGATCATCGATCGCCTACGCACCGTCTCCGAAAGCAGCGTCAGCGCGTCCCCCAGCTCCGTCCGTCCGTCCGGCTGCATCTCTTCGAGCGCCCGACACAAGTCCCCCAGGTGCGCCGGGCCCGCGCGCGGCGGGATGTACAGCGGCCCCGCTTCCTTCGCGATCACCACGCCCGACGAGTCATGCTGCCGCAGAAGCAGATACGCCATCGCCGCCGCCAGCAGCCGCGCAAAGTCCAGCTTGCTTAGCTGATCCTGCCGCCCATAGCCCATGGAACCCGAGCCGTCTACGACGATGTAGGCGCGGACCTCGGACTCTTCCTCGTAGCGTTTGACGTAGTACTTGTCCATCCGGCCCCACGCCCGCCAGTCGATGTGGCGCAGCTCGTCGCCCGGTGCGTACTCTTTGTGCTCTGCAAATTCCACCGACGAGCCGTGATGCGCCGCCCGGTGCAGGCCCTGGAGCGCCCCTTCGGCGACCAGACGCGCGCGAAGCTGGAGGCTCTGAAGCCGCAGCAGCGATGGCAGATCAAGCAGCCGAGAGGTCATCGTGGGTCGCTACGGTTTGATCGCTTCGAGGAGCCGATCGATGATCACCTGCGGACCGATTCCTTCGGCTTCCGCATGAAAGTTCACGATCAGACGGTGTTGAAGCACGGGCCGCGCCAGCGCGCGCACGTCGTCAATCGAAGCCGCCGGTCGTCCTTCGAGGATCGCCTTGGCCTTGGCCCCCAAGATCAGAAACTGGGAGGCGCGCGGACCGGCCCCGTAGGCCAGATACTCGCTCACCAGCGCCAGCGCTTCGGCTTCCTTCGGTCCCCCCGCCAGTCGCATGCTACCGCTGGTCCGATTGGTCCGTGATCCCGGCGCGCGCTGCGGACGGGTTGCGTGACACAGCGACACCGCGTAGCGCACCACATGATCCGCCGCCGGAACCCGCAGCACCATGTCTTGCAGCGCCATGATTCGTTCCGGCGACAAGATCTTCTGAATCTGCGGCTTGTCCGCCGATGTGCTGCGCTTCACGATCTGCACTTCTTCTTCCAGCGTCGGGTAGCCGACATCGACCTGGAGCATGAAGCGATCAAGCTGGGCTTCGGGCAGCGGGTACGTTCCCTCTTGCTCGATCGGGTTCTGCGTCGCAAACACCAGAAATGGCGGCGTCAGCTCGTGCGTCTGTCCGCCCGCCGTCACCCGACCCTCTTGCATCGACTGGAGCAGCGCCGCTTGCGTCTTGGGCGGGGTCCGGTTGATCTCGTCGGCCAGCACGATGTTTGCGAAGATCGGTCCGCGAATGAAGCGGAACACCCGCCGTCCCGTCGTCGGATCTTCTTCCAGGATGTCCGATCCGGTGATGTCCGACGGCATCAGGTCCGGCGTAAACTGAATCCGCGAAAAGCGCAGGCTCAGCACTTCCGACAGCGTCGAGATGAGCAGCGTCTTGGCCAGACCCGGCACGCCCACAAACAGACAGTGCCCTTTGGCAAACAGCGCGATCAGCAGCTGATCGATCACATGACGCTGGCCGATGATCCGCTTGTCGATCTCGCGCAGGATGGCCTGGCGAGCGTCCTTGATCTCGGCCATCGCGGACAGCGTTTCTTCCACCTGGGTCTTGCCCGATGACTGCGTGAGCAGCGGCGCTTCGACAGACCCCGACCCATCAGATTGAGCACTCACAGGCGCATTCTGACACAGGATCGCGGCCTGCGGGGCCTTCCATCATGCGGTTAGGGTGTCGCGGGACTCTGCGGGGCGACTGCGGGCTCGATGCTCTCGACTTTTTGGCGCTTGCCCAGGCGAGCACCCAGCGGTGGCACCTTGTCGTCCACTTGCTCCCCGAACAGGTAAAAGCCCGCCTTGCGCAGCTCGCCATGGCGCAGGACCAGCAGCGAGTAGATCCGATCGCGATCGTCCATCGCCGCCGCCGCCGCTGCCGGGATCGGACTGCGCGCACCGTCCGGCGTGATCACCTGCAAGAGCGCCTGCCCGAGCGCCGCCACCCGGGCCAGCTGCGCGTCCCCAAACGGGTGCTTTCCGGCCAGCCGATCGCGGTATTCGGCATACAAGTCCGACAGGGCCACCCCATCTTGCGCGGCATCGAACAGGCCCTTGCCGCCTCGGATCTGCGCCACCCGATCTTTGGGCAGCAGGCCCAGGTGGGCAAAGACCTCGGCTTGCAGAAGCAGCGGCTCGCGCAGCGCCAGCAGCTCGGTCAGCTTTTCGTCGATCTCTTGGCGCTTGGCGGGCTGATGGTGACGCTGCGACTCGGCGTGGGCGTACAGCAGCGCTTCGGCCAAAAGCGGCAGCTTGGCCAGGTCATCGATCGGCAAAAGCGGCAGCTCTGCGCGCAGCTTGCCAAGCAGCGGCAGCACGGCGGACACCCCTTGCCCGACGTTGGCAAAGATCAGGTTCACATCCAGCTTGAGCGGGACCACCTGCTCCTTGGCCAGCTTGCGAGCCGCCCCCACAAACGACTCGAAGCTCTTTTTGTGGGAAGGCGGCGGCTCTGCTGGGGCCGGGGTGACAGGACGGGGAGAGACTGGCTGCGAACGGTTTGGTTTGGTTGTCATACCAAATGAGTAGCACCCCATCGCACCCCCGCAACCCCACCCATCAAAAAAAACACACATTTCCCCAGCCGCAGCGCACCAGACGGCCAAAAAGACTTCGATCATCCCAGCCGCAAGCGCGGATACGGCAGGGAAGACTTCGATCATCCCAGGCGCAAGCGCGGATACGGCAGCAAAGACTTTGATCATCCCCAGGCGCAAGCACGGATACGGCAGGGAAGACTTTGATCATCCCCAGGCGCAAGCACGGATACGGCAGGGAAGACTTTGATCATCCTGTGGCGCAAGCGCGGATACGGCAAGGAAGACTTCGATCATCCCCAGCCGCAAGCGCAGATACGGCAGGGAAGACTTGGATCATCCTGTGGCGCAAGCGCGGATACGGCAGCAAAGACTTGGATCATTGCAGGGCGTGATCGGGACCGTGGAGGGGAGGGGCGGGACGTGGCGGCTGCGGGGTTTTTGGCTCGGCGGCTTGTTTGACGCTGACTGCTGGCCCATGCTAGACCCCAAAGCAGGAGTCAGACGATGACGATGAAAGAGCTGATTGCGAAGTTGAAGGAGCAGCCACTGCCGAAAGAGGGCCGCTTGGTTCAACGAAGAGATCAATACATCCGCTCCGTAGAAGAGTTGATTGCTGATATCAAAAAATGGCTAGAGCCAGCCATCCAAGATGAAATCATGGTCTTGGAAGAGTTTCAGCAGTCGATTACAGAGGATGGCGTGGGTGCCTATTTGGCAAAAGGTTTGAAGATTACTCTCAAGAACAAAGAGGGTATGACCGTTGTCATCGAGCCAGCTGGTACCATGAATATTGGTTCAAGTGGCGGCAGAAGAGATCGTCCGGTCGCAAGTCTGTGGGGTCGGGTCGAGCTGAGCTGTGGTCCGATGCGGATTCCGTTTGGACTGACCGAGGCTGGGAAGTGGAAGGCGATCCCCATGCAGGGAGAGCCCGCTGAGCTGGACGAACAGACATTCGCAGAGATCTTGAGTGAGGTCTTGCTTGAGCGATAGCCTGCGCACATATCGGGATGTCTATGATGTCTACCGTGATCAAGTCGCAAGTCTTGATTTTATGTGGCAGTCAAGATCTCGGCTGATGGCTGGAGCAAGACCCGGGTCTTTGTTTTATGGATTGTCGGTATCAGAGCTAGAGATTCGACTGAGGGAAGATCGGACAGAGCTGGATCACTGGGCTGCGATGGTGATGATGGCCAGCTTTGAGGCCATGGTATGGACAGATGCAAAGAATCGGCTGGACAAGCGCAACAAAGACAGCCTGTGGCATTTGATCAGAGAGATCTATCAACAGGCGGAACAAAACTGGCGGAAGGTTCGCTTTGTTGATTTGTTAGACCAGTATCATCAGTGCTCTTCGATCTCTGTGGAGCGGAAGCAGACGCTTCGTCGCTTGCTGGACTTTCGCCACTGGATCGCTCACGGGCGGCACTGGACGCTGAAGACCGGGCACAAGCCGCTGGGTCCAGGGGAAGTCCTTCAGATCCTGGAAGACCATCGCGATGCGCTGCGCAGTGACTGGGGCGACTTTCCCCTGGCGTAGGCGCAGGCGGCGGGGGGCTAGCCGTGGACTTTTTTGCCGAACTCGCGCATCCACTGGGACTCTTCCGGGGTGAGCGGGCCTTTTTGCAGGGCGTCGAGGTTTTGCTCTAGCTCGGCTCGGCTGGCAGGGCCGGTGAGGGCGAGGTCCACATGGGGACTGGAGAGCTGAAAGCGGTAGCAGTCGCCAGCGGTCATGACCGGGCCGTCCCAGCCGCTCGGGCGCTTGAGGAGCTTGCCCCAGCGGGTGGCGGTGTAGGCCAAGATGGTGGGGGAGTCGGCGCGGCGGTGGGGGAAGATGTCGCGCTCGGCACCAGGGTGGGCGGCGTTGTAGCGAATCATCAGCAAGTCGAGCGGGGAGCTGGCGGCGAGCTTGCCCGCGCGCTCGCGGTCGTGGATGGAGCAGCCAATTGCGCGGACCTTGCCGCTTTCGCGCAGGTGGAGCAGCTCTTTTTCGGTGGTGGCGGTCCAGGACGAGGTGATGCCGAGCCAGCCAAGGAGGTAGGTGTCGAGGTAATCGACCTTGAGGTCTTTGAGCAGGCGCTCGGCGCTCTTGCGGACGCCCCAGCCGAACCAGCCCAAGGTGGCATAGCCGATGATGGCGACGCTGTCGCGGCGGCTCTTGAGGATCTCGCCGATGGGGGTGCGGAAGGACTTGTTCTTCATCGTCCACAGAAAGACGTTCACGCCGCGATCGATGGCCGTGCGGACGCCCGCTTCGTCGATGCCGTAGTTGGATGACAGACCCAAGCGAAACAGCTTCTTGCCGTGGAAGGCGGGCGGGGTTCGGTACAGCCAGTCGGTCATGACAGTCTCCAGGGTGGATGGTCGCTTTCCGGCGCAGACTCGGGATTGAGAACACCTAACCAAACCGTCATGAGGAACCCTGGAGGCAAAGAGGAGGACCGGAGCGTACGCAAGTACGTGAGGACCGACGATGCAGCAGCCAGGGTCCGCAATAGGCTTTGTGAGGTGTTCTTAGTTACGGAGAAATCCTATCGTTGCGCTGGTGCCATTGGCGAGCAGGGAAACAAGCAGTGCGTAGCGCAGGCCGCAAAAGCGCAGCCACAGGGCTTCGGCGACCACTGCGAACGTCTCGGCCACGGCCACCATCGGCCAGTAGTCGTCGATGTAGCGCGGAAAGACGTACCAGACCCACGGGTGGGTGATGGCGCTGGCCAGAAACGCCGCCACGACGCGCATGCCCAGGCTGAGCGGCGGCTCGGTGGGGGCTTGCCACAGCGGACGACTGGGCAGCTTGGTCAGGATGAGCGTGTAGATCGGCACCTCAATCGCCTGGGTCATCCAGAAGGCGCGCCACCACAGCTCGTGATAGGTCATGGCCGGGCCTACTTCTGGATGAGGGCTCGCAGGCGACCGAGCAGGCCGCGCACAAACGAAAGCAGGCGGGCATAGAGCGACGCACCGGCAGCCACCGGGGCCAGCTTGGGGGCCGAGCGGGACAAGTTCACGCGGCTCTGGATGCGCTTGACCAGATCCAGCATTTCGGCCTGGTTCGATGACGCCTGCATCACCAGCGTGGGTCGGTTGTTCATCGACTCGGGTGGGGCGATGGCGCGGATCATCGGCTGGGTCTTGCTGGTATCGGTGACTTCGCGCGGCACGGCGTTTGGCTGGGTGATCTGCTCTTGCGGAACCGGCGTGGGACCGACCACCGTTGCGCCTTCGTCAAAGCGGAGCCGCAGGGCTTCGTCGCGCAGTGCGTTTTCGACAGCGCGCATGCTGGCGTGACGATCCTTTGGCTTTTTGGCCAGCATCTTGAGGACGATCGCCTCTAGCTGCGTCGAGATACACGAAGCCCGCTGCGGGCTGCGCTGACGCGGCGGCATCGGCGGCGAGTTCAGGTGCTTGTACATCACCTCGAATGCGCCTTTGCCCTCGAAGGGAATCTCGCGGGTCAGCATTTCATACAAGATGCAGCCCATCGAGTACTGGTCGGAGCGCCAATCGACCTGCTCGCCGCGCGCTTGCTCGGGGGACATGTACTCGGGCGTGCCGACGGTCATGCCGGTGCCGGTCAGGTTGTTATTTACCGACTTGGCGATGCCAAAGTCCATGATCTTGACGAACGCGGGCTCGCCGCCAGCTTCTTCGCCGCTGGCGTCGGGGGCTGACGAAGACTCGGGATCGATGAGGAAGATGTTGTCGGGCTTGAGATCGCGGTGGACGACGTTCTGCTTGTGGACGGCTTGCAGGCCGCGCGCGATCTGGACGCCGATCTCGCAGATGAGCTGACTGTCCATGAAGCCGGTGTAGATGGCCTCGCCCACGGTGCGACCGCGCAGAAACTCCATGACGAAGTAGGGCTGATTGGTCGGGAGCACGCCGAAGTCGCTGATCTCAATGACGTTCGGGTGACGAATCTGCGAAGCGAGGCGCGCCTCTTGCTCGAAGCGCTTGCGATCGACTTCATCCTTGGTCGGTCGCATCACCTTCAAGGCAAACATCTTGTTGAGGTGCGAGTGCTCGACCTTGTAGACGATGCCCATGCCGCCGACGCCCAGGCGCTTTAGCACCTTGTAGCGACGATCGACCACGGAGCCGATCAGCGGGTCTTTCTCGTGCTCATCCTGCGACATGGAGGAACTTAGCGGCAGCTCGCTGCAAGCCCATTTACTTTATCAAACCATCGTCGAAAAATGGCTCGCTTTTTCACGATGTAGGCGATAGGAGGACCTCATGCGGGCAAAGACGGTGGTGAGTCGGCAAACGTACGTGGGCTCGGCGCTGTGTGGCTGGCTGATGTGTGTGCTGAGCACAGGCTGCGGCGAGCTGGCTGCGGATGACTTGGGCGAGTCTGTCGTGGCGGAATCGGCGTCGCTGCGGACCTGCAAGGGCGCGCCGTATCCGATCGTGCTGGCGCATGGCTTTGCGGGCTTTGAGCGCATCGGTCCGCTCAACTATTTCTTTCAAGTCGCTGCCGATCTGCGCAGCCGGGGCGAGACGGTGGTGGAAGCCCAGGTTCCGCCCTATGAGTCGTCTGCGGTGCGGGCACAGACCCTCGGCGCTGTGGTCGATGACACGCTGCGCACGTACAACGCCTGCAAGGTGAACCTCATCGGACACTCGCAAGGTGGCATCGATGGGCGTGCGCTGTTGAGCGAGCTTCGCTACGGCGATCGCGTGGCCTCGCTGGTGACGATCAGCTCGCCGCACCGAGGCTCTGAAGTCGCCGACGTGGTGAGCGGCCTGGTGCCCGGCTTTTCCTACGACATCATCAACGCAATCCTCAAGGCGCTGTCGGGTGTGACCGATGCACCGGGCAGTCCGAACCTGAAGTCGGCGCTCGGGCAGCTGACGACTTCGGGGATGCAGCGCTGGAATGCGAGTCATCCCGACGATGCGCGGGTGCGCTACTACAGCATCGCGGGTCGATCAGCGGGACGGATTGCTGCGAGCGAGTGCGCGGGCGGTGCGTGGGGAAACTCGTCGCGGATCGATCTGCTGGACCCGCTGCTGGCGATTCCTGAAGGCGTGTTCGCGCTGTATAGCCCGAATCCGCTCTTGCCGCGTCCCAACGACGGACTGGTGACGGTGCAGTCGGCGAAGTGGGGCAAGTTCCTGGGCTGCGTCCCGGCGGATCACTTGGATGAAGTCGGTCAGATTGGCCACCTGTTTCCCGACGTGGTGAGCGGCTTTTCGCACAAAGAGCTGTTCCGCAAGATCGTCGCAGAGCTTCACAAAGACGGGCTGTAGGGAAAGGCGCAGGGACGGATCGTGGCGACTCAGGTTGATATTTTTGTCCCGCTTTCGGCGGTGACGCAGGCGGCGGGCGAAGCGGTACACGAAGATCCGGACGCGGCGCTGTGGGCGCTGGCGCTGCTTGAAGCGTCACGACGTTCGGGAATTGCCAGGCCGCTGGGGGCGCGGCTGCTTCGCAAGTCGCTCGATGCACGCAAAGGCTTTCCGCTCGGGTATCGGCTGCAAGTCGAGGTCTTTCCGCCCGGATCGACGCTGCCGGAATCGTGTGCGCGACTGAATGTGGACGCGGGGCCGGGCGTGCAGGCGATTCCGTTTCTGCAAGGCGGGATGCAGCGACTCGAAGCGCCCTTGCCGCTGGCCCAGAAAAAGCGCGTGGTGGTGATCGGCAGCGGTCCGGCGGGAACCTTCTGTGCGCAGCGACTGTGTCAGGCCGGGGCCGATGTCATCTTGCTGGAGCAAGGCCAGCCGGTTCAGCCGCGACGACACGATCTGGCGCTGCTCACCCGAGGAACGCTCGCGCCCGATTCAAACTACTGCTTTGGAGAAGGTGGCGCCGGGACGTTTAGCGACGGAAAGCTCTACACGCGCAGCAAGGACAAAGCGGCGATCGGAGAGACGCTGTGGACGCTGTGCGAGCACGGTGCCGATCCGCGAATCAGCGTCGAGTCTCGCCCACACATTGGCAGCAACCGCTTGCCGAAGATCTTGCTGGCGATGCGGGCGGATCTGACGGCGCGCGGGGTGGTCTATCACTTCGGGGCCAAGGTCGTCGAGCTGGTGCGCTCTCCATCGGGAACGCTGCTGGGCGTGCGCTGCGAGTCGGGGCTGGAAGTGCTTGCCGATGCGGTGGTGCTGGCCGTCGGACACTCCGCGCGCAGCATTTATGAGCTGATGATCCATCACGAGATCTTGGTCGAGCGCAAGCCGTTTGCAGTCGGTGCTCGCGTCGAACATCCGCAGCCGCTCATCGATCGCATCCAGTATGGCGCGGCGGCCCTGCATCCGGCGCTTCCTGCGGCGTTTTATCAAGTGGCAACCACCGTCGCAGAGCGCGGTGTCTACAGCTTCTGCATGTGTCCAGGCGGCTGGGTCGTTCCGAGCGCGACGGAAGCTGGCGGTCTGTGCGTCAACGGCATGAGCCTCAAGCGTCGAGACTCGCCCCTGGCCAACAGTGCGCTGGTTGTTTCCGTCGAAGATCGCGATGTGCAGCGGTTTGAGCGCTTTGCCGGGGATCCGCTCGCAGGGATGCTGTTTCAGCGCGCGATTGAGCAGGTTGCTTTTGTGGCTGGCGGCGGACAGTTTCGCGCCCCCGCGCAGCTTCTGTCGGACTTTGTGGCGCACAAGCGCAGTGAGTCGGTGCTGCCATCGACCTATCGACCGGGGATTGTGCCGTCTGACCTGGGATCGATCTTGCCGCCCTTTGTGGCCGAGTCGCTGCGTCAAGCGGTCGGGAAGTTTCAGCGAACGATGCCGGGCTTTCTGTCGGCGCAGGCGCAGCTCATCGGGGTTGAAACGCGAACCTCATCGCCGCTGCGCATTGTTCGTGGTGAAGATCGTCAGTCACCCTCGCTGGCGGGACTTTTCCCCGTTGGAGAAGGTGCAGGCTACGCCGGAGGCATCGTCAGCGCAGCGATCGATGGGCTACGCAGCGCGGATGCAGTGCTGGCTTATTTGCGCGGATAAGCTCACTTTGACCAGCGCGCGCCTCTCGGGATTGCAAATAGACAAACACCGACGGGAACGCGTGAGCACAAGCCTTGACATCGGCGAAAAGTCAAGGTATTTCATCCGGCCTCACCCATAGGAGTCTGCCTGATGCCTTCTGGCCGGAACGCCATCGCAACCGTGGCGGGAACTGCTCTTCGCGCTGCCTGTTTTGTCTTCGGGACGCTGTGCTTTTCGTCCCTGAGCGCATACGCATCCGAGGTTGTCACACTCGCTGACAACACCCAGATTGCTGGCAAGCTGACCCATTACTTTGACGGTGTCGTCGTGATGGAAACCTCTGGCGGACAAAAGCTGGAGCTACCGCGCGACAAGATCAAGTCGATCACCTTCAAGCTGCCGCCGCCGCGCGCCGAGTTTTCGACGCCGGAAAAGACGTTTGAGCGCTGGCGCTCGGCGATGGTGAAGGGCGACGTTCAGAAAGCGATCGACTGTTACGCGCTGCTTTACCAAGGCCAGGTCGGACAGCAGATGATGCAGTCCGCCGACGAGCTGAAGAAAGCGCAGAAAGATCTCGAAGGTGTGCAGTTTGAGCTGCGCGGCAGCACGTTCAAGAGCCAAGGCGAGTTCAAGCTGGCGAACCTGAAGGTGCGCAGGACCAAGGGCGAAAACGTCCAGACCGACGAAGTGAACCTTGTGCTGGAGAACGGCGAGTGGAAGATGACGCCGTAACGATTTCCCGTCGCTGGCTGCCGCGTTTGATCTGCGCGTTGTCCCTGGTTCTGGGGATGGGCGCACAGACTGCTTTTGCGGCCCCGCGTCCGTCGGGAATGACTCTGTTGTCACGCAGCGCGGTCCCGCTTGCCAAGGGATCGCTTGCGCCGCTGCCTGCGTTTGCGGGACAGCCTGCTGCGTCCACAACAAGCTCGACGGTGAGTGGATCGGCTGCGGCGACGCCTGCTCCGGCGTTTCCGCCGCTACCGCTGTTTGCGCAGGCTCAGCAGGTCAAGACCACGGTCGAGACTTCCGACGAGCCGCAGCGCTTTGCAACACCCGCTCCGGGCCAAGTCATCGATGACGAAGACGAGGAATCCGAAGAGGAAAAGAAGAAAAAGCGCGAGCAAGCCAGCAAGCCCAAGCCAGAGTGCGACAGCGACGGTCAGTGCCCGGACAAGACGATCTGCGTCAAGCAGGCCTGTAAGAGCGTTCAGCGTCCGCTTTCCGCGATCTTGTACTTTCACCGTCTGGGGCCGATTGGCTACCGGATGGTGCTGCCGTTCTACTATCACTTCTGGCATCCGACGAAGAAGACGCGGGTGCTGTTCCCGCTGTTCGCCGATCACCAGAACTTCAAAGAGCAGTCGCGCGATGTCTGGGTGTTTCCGACGTACCAGTATCATCGCGACCCGGAGCTGCGCGCGCATCGCATCTGGCCGCTGTTTTTTCATCACAGCTACGGAGCAAACGGTGAAAAAGGCCGAGCGGTGGGTCTGCTGCCGCTCTTTTGGGTGACGAAGAAGACCGATCAGACGACGGTGGTGCTGCCGCCGCTCCTGTTCTTTCATCATCGCAACATCGAAGAGCAGCGCTCGGACACGGGCTTTTTGCCGCTGCTTTTGTTTGTTCGCAAGCAGCCGGATCTGACGCAGGCGTTCTTTTTGGCGCTGGGCTTTTATCGCAAGACGCCCGATCGCACCGTCGGAGGCTTTCTGCCGCTGGTGTTTCACTCGAAGACGGCGGAAAAGCGTCACACGCTGGTGCTGCCGCTGTTCTACGACGGAGAGAACTACCAAAGCGGCACGCGGACTTCGACGCTGTTTCCGCTGTATCTCTATCATCGCGGGGCAGACAAGAGCCGTCTTATCGTCACGCCGCTTGGTGGTTCGTACAAAGATCCCGAAGCTGAATCGACGACGACGGTGGTCCTGACGCCGCCATCGTTCCATCGCGAAGATCCGCTGCGACGCTTTACGACGGTGATGCCGCCGCTGGCGATGTGGTATCGCAACAAAACGACCGGCGCTTCTTGGGGCTATGCCGGACCGTTTTTCTACACACGCGACGAAGAAGGCGGCAGCGAGGGCATGGTTCCTCTCTATCTACACTTCTTCAGTCGTCGCGCACAGAGCGATACGCGGGTCTTTGTGCCGCTACTGGCTGCGCTGCATACGTCGCCGCAGCGCAAGTTTGGCTTCCTTGGTCCGATCTACGGCTGGTCGTCGCAGACTGGCTCGGGCGGAGGTCTTCTGCCGCTCATCTCGGTCGCGCGTGGCCAACATCCGCACGTTGCGCTGCTGCCACCGCTCTTTATCTATTCGGCGGACAAACAAAACGGCAGCTTCCATGTCTCGGTCGGTCCGGTGTTTGCGCGGGTGAAGACGCGAGGCGAAGACGCTGGCTACACCGCCGGTCTGTTTCCGCTTCTGTGGTTCCACCGTCAGGGCGGAGCCAGCATGCAGGCGCTGTTCCCGCTCTTTTATCACAGCCGTCGTCCGTATCAGGAAACGCTACAGCTTGGGCCGTTTTACTACCATCGCAAGTGCCCGGAATACCTGGGAGACAAGCGCGCGGAAGTGACGGCGGGTCTGGCTCCGCTGCTGTTTTGGAAGCGCTCGCCGGATAGCAGCTACACCGTGCTGTTCCCGCTGATCTGGCAGGTTCGCAACCCGAACCAATCGGCGCTGGTGATTGGACCCCTGTTTCACACCACGCAAAAGACGGCGGAAGGTCAGGTTTCGACCACGGGACTGGTTCCGCTGTTTTATGTGTCGCGCTCGCCGAAATCGACGTTCGCGATTGCGCCTTTGTTTGCGTACAAGTCCACGCCGGACAAGCGGACCTTCTGGCTGGGTCCGTACATCGAGCATGCGTCAGGACTTGGAACGCGCGAACAGACCGTGACGCGAGCGCTGCTGCCCTTGTTCTTTTCGTACTGTGGTCCGAAGCGTCGGGCCTCGGTGCTGTTCCCGCTGTTTATGGATGTGCGGGATGAAGACACGCAGTTCCGAGAAGTTGCACTGCTCTATTACGGGATAAAGACGCCCAAGACGACGGCGCATGTGGTGCTGCCGCTGTTTTTCCACGTTCGTGGAGAAGAGCGAACCACGACGGTGCTGTTGCCGTTCTTCTACTCGAAGAACCACAAGACGGAATCGACGCAGGCGGGACTGCTGCCGCTGTTTGCGTTTGGCAAGAGCCGCGATACGACGTGGGCGACGACTCCGCTTGGCTTCTTCTACAAAGATGCGAAGGCGACCCGTGCGGCGGCGCTGCTGTTCTATGCCGACCTGCGCAAGGATCGCGACGACTTCGGCGTCTTCCCGCTGTGGTTTTACACCCGACGAGACACCGCGCATGCGCTGTTCGTGCTGCCGTTCTTTTATCACTCGCATGATGCGGCGCGCAGTCGCTCGCTGACGGTGCTGGGTCCGCTGTTCTTTGGTCGCAAAGGTCAGGGAACGTACGGCGGATTTTTGCCGCTGTTCTATGGAGCAAACGACGGTGACGGCTCGTATCGGTTTATGGCGCTGCCGCTGCTGTACTTTTCGCACCGAGCGGGCAAGGCACCGGAAAACTGGCTGGTTACGCCGCTGTTCGGTGTGAACAAAAACCCGGTGGGCTATCGCTTCTGGATCGGTCCGCTGTACGTACGTCGTCAAGATCCAGTGACGAGCGCGGCGCTGTTCCCGCTGTTCTATTACACCCGCGACGACAAGGCGAAGACGGGGGCGAGCTTCGTGCTGCCGCTGTGGCTGCGAACCAGCTCTCCGGCGGGCAGCTTGACGATGGTGACGCCGCTGTTTTGGCATGAGCGGACGCTGATGCGGCGGATCTCGGTGCTGTTCCCGCTGCTGCTCGATGTTCACCACGTTCACTCGGATCGGCTGACGGCGGTGGGTCCGCTGGTGCCGCTCGTGGTTCGCTACGCTGACTACGCGGAAAAGACGACCAGCTGGGTGTTTCCGCCGATCCTGACCTACGTCAAGCGTCGCGCCGATGGCTATCACAACGCGGTGGTCTTCCCGCTGCTGTGGCACTTCGGAGGCAAGGATCGCTCGACGACGGTGCTGTTCCCGCTGTTTTATCATGTGCGTCGTCCGGCGACGCTGTTTACGGCGCTGCTGCCCTTCTTTGCCTACTCTCGCGACGAGCACAACACGAAGTCGCTGTTCATTCCGCCGCTGCTCACTTGGGCGCGCGACTATGAAGACGGCAGCCGGGATCGCGTCGTGTTCCCGCTGATCTGGCACTTCAAGCGTCCGAAGCAGACGACGACGGTGTTCTTCCCGATCGGCGCGCACTGGAGCAACGCCAAAGGTCACTACACGCTGGTGCTCAACAGCTACTACTACAAGGGCATCGGCGAGCGAGCGGGCGCATATCGCTTCGAGTTCTGGCCGCTGTTCCACGTCGGACGTCCGCGCGCGGGTGATCTGGAATGGAGCATCCTGTCGGGCTTTGTCGGCTATTCGCGAGACGGCATCCGTCGCACGTTGCGCCTGTTGTGGGGCGTGTTCATTCCGCTCGAGCCGGTGGGTGCAAGTGCCTCGTGGTACGGCGCAAGCTGGCGCATGGCTTCCGACCGCTAGACGGTTTCTTTCCTTCCTTCCCAACCAAACATGGCGACGCGGGCTCGGCTGTTTGTCCCATCAGAAAAGCTAGGCCCGTTGGTTGTTCTCGACGGAGCCGAGCATCATTACTTGGTGCATGTGCTGCGGCTGCGACCCGGTGCGCAAGTGACGCTGCTCGACGGAAAAGGTCAGCAAGCGGACGCGCGTGTTACCGAAGTGGCCGAGCACGTCATCATGCTGTCGGCGGCTCCGGTTTCGCAGGCACAGCCCGATACGACGCGACTGCTGCTTTTGTGCGGGCTGCTCAAGGGCGACAAGCAGGACTTTGTGATCCAAAAAGCGACCGAGCTGGGCGTCCATCACATCATCCCGGTGAAGTGTCAGTACAGCGTGGCGCAGGTCAGCGAGGACAAAGCGGAAGTCAAGCGTCGTCGCTGGCTGGAGATTGCCCGGCACGCAGCGCAGCAGTGTCGTCGTCCCGATGTGCCGACCGTTTCGCTGCCGCTGTCGCTTCCCGATGCGCTCGGTCAAGCAGTGGGACAGAAGCTGCTGCTGTTTGAGGGCGCAGCGCCACCGCTCGGTCAGGTGCTGGCACCGCTGCCAACGGACGAAGGCGTGCGCGCGGTCAGCGTGCTGATTGGTCCCGAAGGCGGTCTTCACAAAGACGAGCTGAGCCTGGCTTCATCGCTAGGTTTTTCCGTCGTGAGCCTTGGATCGCTCATCCTGCGCGCGGAAACGGCAGTTGTCGCGACGCTGGCTGTGGTGTCTCATCAGCTGCATCTACAAGGAGCTTCCCTTGATCCGTCCCAGTGAGCTGTTCATCGTCGGCTTTCATGGTCCCACGCTGTCGGATGTGCTGGCCCAGCGGTTTGCGCGCGGAGACTTTGCGGGCCTGATCTTCTTTCGTCGCAACTTTACGGCGCCCGACGATGCGCAGCGGATCGGTGAAGACCTGGCGCAGGTGACGCGCGGCTATCAATCGGACCTGTTGCCACCGATCTTGGCGATCGATCACGAAGGCGGACGGGTGCAGCGACTGCGCGGTCAGGTCACGGTGTGGCCACCGATGATGAGCCTGGCCGACAAGCCGCCTGCGCTGTCCGAAGCGGTCGGTCGCGCGATGGGCACAGAGCTTGCGGCGCTCGGCTTCAACGTGAGCTTTGCGCCCGTGCTTGATGTCCACACCAATCCCGAAAATCCCATCATCGGCGATCGCGCGTTTGGCACCGAGCCGCAAGCTGCCGTCGAGCGCGCGCTTCACTACCTGCGCGGACTGGAGTCGGTGCCAGGGCTGCGCGGCTGCGGCAAGCACTATCCGGGACACGGCGATACGGAAACTGACTCTCACCTGACGCTGCCGGTGGTGCGACGCGATCTGCAGACGCTGCAAGCCGTCGAACTGCTGCCGTTTCAGCGCGCCATCGAAGCGGGCATCGGCATGCTGATGACCGCGCATGTGGTCTATCCCGACGTGGACGCGCGCCCGGCGACCTTGTCCAAGGTGTGGCTGACCGACATGCTCAGGCTGCGCTTTGGCTACCAAGGCGTGGTGGTGTCCGATGATCTCGATATGAAAGCGGTGACGGCAGAGCAGCTCGGCATCGCGGATGACAGCGGGGTGGTCGTCGAGAGCCTGCTCGCGGGCTGTGATGCCTTTTTGTTCTGTCAGGAACCCGAGCGGCTCATTCGTGCCGAAGAAGCGCTGATTCATGCCGCCGAGCGCAGCGTCCAGGTTCGTGATCGCTTGGCAGAGAGTGCCGCGCGGCTTCAAGCGTTCCGGCGCACGCTTTCCAGTGGACAGCCAAGCCGCGAGCGACTACAGCAGTTTCCGTTTTCTCTACACTTGCGCCTGCGCGATCAAGTCTTGGGGTGATTCAGCTGGCTGGGACTTCGGACCCTGCACAATCCAAAGCCGCTGCGTAGACTTGCGCCTGGCTCTTGACGAAGAGTGACTCTCGTGGCTGGAATCGTAGCAAGCCTTAGCCGACGGACAATCGCATGAACACAGAGCACGCGATCGTAAAAAGCTACGTCGCTGCCCATCAACCTGTTACGCAAGAAGTGCAGGCGGTTCTCTCGGTGAGTGAGGGCCAAGTTCCTGCCGAGCTGCGCGGTGTGCTGTTTCGCAATGGGCCAGGGCGGTTCGCAAGCAACGGACAGACGTACGGACATCTCATCGACGGCGATGGAATGGTGGTCCGGTTCGCCATTGGATCGACCGGACCCGATGGTCAGCCCTGCATTCGCTACCGCAACAGCTACGTACGCACCACAGAGTTTGTGTATGAGCAGCGCGCGGGACGGCTCCTGTATCGCAACTTCGGGACCAATCGCGCAGGTGGTTTCTTTGGAAACTTCTTTCGGACTCACCTAAAAAACGTCGCCAACACCAGCGTTATCTATCACCACGGTCGTCTGTTCGCGCTGTGGGAAGGTGGGCTGCCGCACCTGATTGATCCGGTGACGCTCGACACGCTAGAGCGCTACGACTTCTTTGGTGCGCTGAAGAATCGCGGGCCGCTGCTCGATCGCGTGATGATGCCAGAGCTTCCGTTTTCCGCGCATCCCAAGGTCGATTCCCAGACCGGCGATCTGTACAACTTCGGACTGTATCTGGGACCGAATCCGAAGATCCTCCTGTACACGATTCGATCGGGGGTTGCACTGACGGTGACGCGAGAGATTCCGCTGTCCGCTCCGCAGCTCGCACATGACTTTTTGCTGACTCCCAACTGGCAGATTCTGTTTCTGTTTCCGGTCTCGCTGCGGATGCTTCCTACGCTGATGGGAAAGCCTCCTTCGGGGTCGGTTCAAGAGATCGAAGGGGGACGGACGCGCATCCTGCTGATTCCGCGTGATGGCGGTCCCGTGCGCGAGTTTGCAGCGTCGCCGTGCTTTGTGCTGCACTTTGTGAATGCCTATGAAGACGAAAACGGCTGCGTGATCGTCGATGGCTGTCGGCAAGATCGCTTTCCTGATGCGCCACGACCGGGAGAGCTGCTGGCCGGACACATCTCTGACATTCCGCACGTCCAGCTTACGCGCTATCGCATCGATCCCAAGTCGGAAGACGGAACAGAGGTCACAGAGTCTTCGCTCGGTGGATTTTCGTCCGAGCTACCGCGTGTGCATCCCAGCTACGAAGGTCTTCCCTATCGCTATGCCTACACGGTGTCGGCGACTCCTTCGGCTCCGCACGGACTGTTTTCAGCGATTGCGCGCATTGATGTCGAAACCCAGCAGACACTGCTCCGTGACTTTGCGCCGGGCATTCCGGGCGAGCCCGTGATGGTTCCGCGTCCCGGCAGCAGCGACGAAACAGACGGCTGGATCTTGACCGTCGTGTATCACGGAAGCGAGCATCGATCAGCGCTGTACATCTTGGATGCGCGCGATCTCTCAACGGTCTGTGTGGCAGAGCTACCGCATCACATTCCGCCGGGCTTTCACGGCAACTGGGTGTCTTCACCCGACTGTCCGCCCGGCTGGAGTTCGTAAGCGCGCCTCCCAACACCTACTACGGACCGCGCCTTCTGCATCGTCGATCCTGACATAATGAAATATGAAGCATCTTCTATGCCTCATATTCATTCATCTATTTCGTCGAAGGACAATAAGAGGCATTTTGTACGACTCTTAGAACGCCTAACGAAACCGTCATGAGGAACCCTGATTGCAAAGAGGAGGACCGGAGCGTACGCAAGTACGTGAGGACCGACGATGCAGCAAGCGGGGTCCGCAATAGGTTTCGTTAGGCGTTCTTATTGTCTGCTTCGCTAGGGAAGCGAGGCTGGACTGTTTACGCCGGGAACATTCGGCCAAGACGGCGGATAGATCACATACGCTGTGCGATGTGAGTGTGACCAGGCTGCTTCCAGCGCTGCACGCGGATAGACAAGCTGCACCGATTCATTGTCCTTGGCCGCCGGATCGTTTGCGATCACATCGCCGTTTTTGTCAAAGCCACGCACGACGATCAGGTGTCCGTTGGTCTTGCTGATCGGTGCGCCGGGAAGCTCTCCCGCTTTGAAGGCGATGCTGATGATGAGCGGAATCCCTGCCTTGATCCACGGTGCTGCCTGTGCAAAGGAATCAAAGCGCGTGATGTATCCGACAAGTCCCAGCGAGCTGGCATACGCGGTGTTAAACGGCCAGTTTCCGGTTCCTTTGTAGACCCAGTCATAACAAGCGATCGCAGCGTCGGGAACGGTCTGATTCCACTTTGGCTCTTTTTGGATCTGACCAAAGTATTCCATCACCATGCTGGTGGACGTGGGACTGCACCAGACTTCACCGCCGCCTCCGTACTGCTGGTATTCCGGCTTCTTGTATTCTGGAAGCTCTTGGGAGCGCTGCGGAACCGCCAGGTTTTTGCCAAACACGCTCGGATCAGGGGTCATCGCCAGATAGGTAGGAAGCTCTCTGGATGCGACCGCTGCGATCAGACTGACCGTCGGAGAGTTCGTTCCGCTCGCGCTAAACAGAGTGGCCGAGAGCTGATAGGAAGTCGCGGTCTTTTGATTGCGTAGCTCCAGCGTATCGACGTTGACATAGCCGGTGTCATCGGCTGGGACTTTGACGCTGTGGCGCTTGATCGTGGCGGGATCGCTGCCCCAAATGGGTAGCTTGTACCACTTGCTCCAGCCGCTTGGGCGCTTTACGCGGACCCGCAGCTGAAGCCACGTTCCCGTCGGTGTGATCGCGTTCCAAGAGGCAATCAGGTGATCGATCGGAGCGCGCAGCGACACTTCAGGAGACAGCATCGTCCCGAAATAAAACGATCCGCCATTGTAATAACTGACGCCGCTTGGGAGTCCGCTCGGCATGGGATCAGAGCCGAAACAGAGTCCTACGGTTTCATCAAAGCGCGCCATTCCACCGTCGATGTCATCGCTTGCGCAGGTGAGCATTCCGTTCTTTTGCGGAGACAGCTCGATCTGGGCGCGATCGCTTCCCGCAGCGCTTTTGACAGAGACTCCGTTTGGGGTCCAGGTTGAAAAGTCGAGCGCTGTTTTTTGAACCCAGGTGTGGTTGTAGGAAACGGTCGGATCGATCGGTGGCAGCGTCGGAAGCTCGGTTCCGTTTGTGGGCGGCAGCGTGATCTGTGGATCCACAGAAGGACTGTGCGTACACGCAGCCAGACACAGGACAGACAGCAGGGAAGAAGCAGTGCGGTGGGCCATGGCAGTCCTTTTCGTGAAAGGGAAGGATCCGCAATCAGCGGTTTCTGCGGCATCATAGCGGGCGATGGCAAGACGTAAAGCCAGCTGTGCGTGACTTGCGGCTTCGGACAGACATCGTGAGCGCGGAAACCGACTTCCCAACAGAGCCAGACGAGCCTGATCACAAGTCTGATCACAGGTTTGATCAGGCAGACGCGACGAGCGCGATCGTCAGCGCGTGGGATCGGGCAGAGAACGCGGCGGCCTATGCTCGGTTTTGTGCAGCGTCGGACTATTATCGCAGCGTCAGTCGGGCGCTCGTTGGTGCGGCGCAGCTTACGCAAGGGGAGCGAGTCTGTGATCTGGGCTGCGGAACCGGAGAGACGCTTTTGGCGATCACACAAGTGTTGGGAGCGACGGCACAGGTGGTGGCGATCGATCCGGCGCTGGCGATGATTCGTCAGGCGCAGCAGGTGAGCTGGCCAGAAGGAATCGAGTTTGTGCGCGGAACCAGTCGTCAGCTGTCGTCGCTGCGTGGGAATCATGGCTTTGATGCCGTGCTGTGTTCGTCAGCGGCGTGGCTGCATCCACACCGGGAAGCGCTGCTGCGCGAGGTCTTTTCGTCGCTGGCTCCGCACGGTCGGCTGGCGCTGTCGATTCCGAGTGAGTTCGTCGGTGAATCGGCGCATTTGACCGAACCGAGTGCGCAGCGCTTTCTGTCGCTGCTTTCATCGCTGCGGACCGAGCTGGGACTGTGGCCAGCGCAAGAGAGTCTGCCGTCGGTCGATTCGCTGTCGTCGTTTACGCTGTCGTCGTGGATCGATCAGCTCTCGTCGCTGGGCTTTGCGCGTGTCTCGGTCGTGGTTCATCCGTTTGTGATGCCGATTCGTGACTGGGCAGAGCACCTGGCGATTCCGGCGGTGCTCGATGGTCTTTTGCCTGAAGCGTCTGATGTTCAGCGACGGCAGTTCGTTTTGCAGCTGACGCAGCGCTGTGCCCAAGACGAGCAAGCGGCCCGACCATGGCACCTGATCGTCGCGTGGCGATCGTGAGCGCTTCTTCCGTCGGAAACTGCACGCTTGATGCGACAACGTGGGCGGACATCGGGCTGCTTGCTTCCCGTTTCGTGGGGAACGTAGTAGGTTCGTCCGACCATGACCCCGTCCGCTCCTCCTCTTGACGTTGCCGAGACGCTAGCAGGCAAGCGCGTCCTGTTTATTGGTGGCACTGGCTTCGTCGGCAAAGTGACGATGTCGATGCTGCTTTGTAAGTATCCGCAGCTCGGCAAGCTGTATGCGCTGGTGCGTCCCGGATCGGGCTACACCGCCGAGACCCGGTTTTTCCAAAAGATTGCCAAGTCGCGTCCGTTCGATCCGGTGTGGCAGACCTTTGGCGCAGCCACCGAGCAGCAGCTGCGTGAAAAGGTGGTGCCGCTCGCCGGAGACGTGTCGCGTGTCAACGTCGGTCTGTCGGATGCGGACCTGGCGCTTTTGACCAAAGACGGGCCGCTTGACGCGATCTTGAACTCGGCGGGTCTGGTGTCGTTTAACCCATCGCTGGAATCGGCGCTGCGGATCAACGTCCACGGTGTTCGCTACGTGATGGACTTGGCGCGAGCGACGGGAGCCAAGGTGGTTCACGTCTCGACCTGTTTCGTGGCGGGCCGACGGGAAGGCGAGGTCTGGGAAGACGAGCCGCTCATCGGTTACTTCCCGCGTCGTCCGGGACACTCGCGGTCGGACTCGGCGGGATCGGCGCTGCGCAAAGGTGACTTCGATCCCGAAGCAGAGATCGCCGACTGTGAGCGCTTGATCGAACAGACGCGAGCACGAGCTGAAGATCGCGCGCACTTGTCGATGTTCCGCGAACAAGGTGCCGAGCGGCTGCGTCAAGAAGGCCGCGATCCGGATGATGAGCGTCACCTGAAAGCGGCGCTGCAGCGCGAAAAGAAGACCTGGACGGCGGAACGACTGACCGAGCTGGGCATGGAGCGCGCCAGTCACTGGGGCTTTACCAACACCTACACGTACACCAAGAGCATCGGCGATCAGCTCTGTGCGCTGGCGACGCTGCCCGAGTCCGAGCGCAAAGACGGCAAAAAGCCGGTGCGGGTCGCGATCGTGCGTCCGGCCATCGTCGAGTCAGCGGTCAGCTATCCGTTCCCCGGTTGGAACGAAGGCTTTAACACCACTGCGCCGATGATCTTTATGGTCTTAAAAGGCCACATTCAGGTTCCCGCGTCGCCGAACACGGTCCTGGATATGATCCCGGTCGATATGGTTGCGTCGGCAACGATTGCGGCGCTGGCTGCGACGATCGCGGAGCGCAACGAGCTGATCTATCACCTGGGTTCGAGCGACAGCAGCCCGCTACGGATGCCTCGCGCCGTCGAGCTGACCGGACTTTATAAGCGTCGTCACTTCCGCGACAAGCTGGATGCCGGACAGGGTGATCCGGTGATGAACCGGATTCGCTCGCGGATGGAATCGATTCCCGTCAGCAAGTCGCGCTATCAGTACCTGAGTGTGCCGCTGCTGCGTGGGGTGGCGGAAGCAGCGTCGGGGCTGATTGGAGATGCGCTCGACAAGATGTGGGGAATGCCGCGTCTGACGGCGCTCGGTGAGCGTGCGCGCGAAACGCTGGATGCAACCGCGCAGCTGGCCAAGCAAGGTGAGTCGATCTTCGATCTGTTTTTGCCGTTTGTGTACGACAACGCGCCGATCTTCCGCACCGACAACACGCGACGGCTGTATCAGAGCCTGACGCCGCACGATCAGACGATTTTGCGCTGGACGCCCGAGGCCATCAACTGGCGCGAGTACATGCTGGATGTCCACATTCCGGGTCTGGAAAAGTGGATCTTCCCGTCGCTCGATGAAGAGTTCCAAGCGCGCGCCAAGGCGGTCTACACCTATCGCGATCTGCTGGAAATGCTGGAATCAGCGGCGAAGGCGTATCGAGGCCGAACCGCAATGCGGATGCTGCCTCCACTCGATGCCGATGGCGAGCCGGTCGGTTACGGTCAGCGCTACACCTATCGCGACCTGAGCGAGCGCTCGACGCGGGTCTCGCTGACGCTGCGACGGCTGGGACTGCCGGTCTCGGGCAAGGTGCTGCTCATTTCGGAAAACCGTCCTGAGTGGGCGATTTCGTACTTTGGCATCTTGAAGTCAGCGGCTGTGGTGGTTCCCGTCGATAAGGAAGCGACGCTCGACGAAGTGCTGAACATCTGTCGCTGGGCGGATGTCTACGCGGCGATTGTCTCGGACAAGGTGGCGGCGCGGATTGACATCCGAGGCGCACTGGCGCAGGCGATGCCGCAGGTCAAGGTGCTGCGCTTTGCCGAAGTCCTCGGTGGTGAGACGGAGCACGCGCTTGTGCCAGCGGCCAGCCTGCCGCCGATTACGCTGTCGGGTCGGGCCGAGGAGATGGCGTCGCTCATCTTCACGTCGGGTACGACGGGCCGTCCGAAGGGCGTCATGCTGTCGCATCGTAACTTCACGTCGCTGCTGTCGAAGATGGGCGGCGTGTTCGATGTCGATAAGCACGACGGCCTTTTGTCGGTTCTGCCGCTGCATCACACTTTCGAGTTTTCCGCCGGTCTGCTGATGCCGATGTCGCGTGGCGCGCAGATTGCGTACCTGCCGGAAGTGAACGCGGACGCGCTTCAGAATGCGTTTTCTTCGACGCACATCACCGGAATGGTCGGTGTGCCTGCGCTGTATCAGCTCTTGTATCGACGGATTACCAAGCAGATCTCGGATCGGCTGCCGTCTCGCGCGGTGCCGTGGATTCTGCGGCTGCTCGAGCGCTTGTACGATCTGACGCGCTCGATTCGAGAGCGGACGCGCAAGTCGCTGGGCTTTGAGCTGAACCTGCCGCGTGCGCTGTTCTTCCCGGTTCACAGTCGGTTTGGCGGCAAGCTGCGGCTGCTCATCAGCGGTGGCTCGGCGCTGCCCGTCGAGACGATGAAAGAGTTCCGAGGCCTGGGCTTTAACCTGTACGAAGGTTACGGCATGACCGAAAGCGCGCCGGTTCTGACGGTGACTCGACCTGGAACGCAGCTGTTGCTGGGAAGTGTCGGTGAAGCGCTGCCCGGAATCGACGTGAAGATTCACGAACCGGATGCAAGCGGCGTCGGAGAAGTCATCGCCTCGGGTCCGAACGTGATGCTCGGGTATTACAACGATCCAGAGCTGACCGCCGAGACGATCAAAAACGGCTATCTGCACACGGGTGACTTGGGTCGCACCGACGGAAAAGGACACCTTTACATCGTCGGTCGCAAAAAGGACGTGATCATCGGTCTCAACGGTGAAAACGTCTATCCCGACGAGCTGGAAGAGCGCTATCGCGAGTCGCCGTTTATCAAAGAGCTGTGCGTCGTCGGGCTGCCCGAGGCTGAGCTGAAAGACAATCCCTCGTCGGACGACAAGGGTGAAGCGGTGGCGTGCTTGGTGGTTCCTGCCTACGACGCGCCGCAAGCAGAAGGTCTGTCGCGAGAAGACGTGCGCGAAAAGGTGCGCGAGCACATGCGGCAGGTGTCGGGCAAGCTGTCGGTGGCCAAGCGGGTCAAGATCCTGCATCTGACCGATCTGGAACTGCCGAAGACCGCAACGCGCAAGGTCAAGCGCAAGCTGGTCGTCGAAGAGCTGCGTCGCTTGGAGCGAACCCGACGGCAGGCGCAAGCCGAGGTTCAGAGCGGCGGTGTGCAGTCGGCGGGAGACTGGCTGCTCAACCTGCTGGCGGATGTGACGGGCAAGCCGCGCTCGTCGGTGCGTCCAGAATCGACCATGCAAGAGCTGGGGCTCGATTCGCTGTCGTTTGCGGAGCTGGGCGTCGCGCTGGAAGCTGCGGGCGTGCAAGTGCCGGAAAACGCCGACATCACCGGCATCGTCAGCGTGCCCGAGCTTCAGAAGACGATTGCGCAGTGGGGCCGTCGCAAGCCGCAAAAAGAAGAAAAGAAAGACAAGCCGAAGAAGAAGAAATCAGACAGCGAGAGCACCGACGATCGCTTGGTGCTGCCACGCTGGCTGGTGCGCGCAGGCAATCATGGGCTCAACGTCGGTCAGCGCGCGCTGTACGAGCGAGTGCTCAAGACGCGCGTGACGGGCAAAGCGTATCTTCCGGCGTCACGACAGTTTATCGTCGCTGCGAACCACTCCAGTCACTTGGATATGGGGCTGGTCAAGCACGCGCTCGGCGACTGGGGAGATCGCTTGGTGGCGCTGGCGGCGAAGGACTACTTCTTCGACGATCCGCTCAAGCGTGTGTACTTTGAAAACTTCACGAACCTGATTCCGATGGATCGGACGGGCTCGCTGCGAGAGTCGCTGCGGCTGGCGGCGCGCGTCATCGAAGACGGCTACGTGCTGCTGATTTTCCCCGAAGGAACGCGCAGTGAGACGGGGCTGATCCAGCCGTTTAAGGCCTCGATTGGCTATCTGGCGCTGCATCACAAGATCGACGTGCTGCCGATGTATCTGGAAGGTACGCACGACGCGATGCCGAAGGGAAATGTGCTGCCCAAGCAAGGCACGGCGGTGTCGGCGCACATCGGTCCGGTGCTGACGTTCGAGAGCTTGCAGCAAGCTGTCTCGAAAGTGCCTCGGACGGAACAAAATCGCGAAGCGGCGCGGCTCGTCGAGCTGGCGGTGCGCAAGCTGGCACCGGAAGGTCCAAACCGCAAGATGCCGACGGAATAGCGTCGGGAACGTCTCGCGAACGCACGCTGGGCTCGGGTTCGTCACGCGGATCCGAGCGCTTCGTCGCTGACTTAGAACTTCACCTTCAGCTTCGTGCCCTTCTTCTTCACCTTGAGCGGCTTTTCACGCAGCTCGTCGGATGTCGGGCTCAAAAAACCCAAGGTGTACTTGCCGGGCTTTAGCATCAGCTCTTCCGTCGGACAAGTCAGGCCGCTGTCGTTTCCATCGACGAGGATTCGCAGCGTGCCTTCGCTCTTGCACTTCACTTTGACCGCTGCGCTGCCGCTCACATCGTCGGGAAGAGAGGCTTTGACCAGCTTGGCCGCGATGTTCTGACCGCCGCTCGCTTCTTGACGGAAGAACTTGTAGGCATCCGCGACGAGCAACAGCTTGTGCGTGCCGGACTTGACCTTGAGCTTGAGCGGCGACTTGCCTTTGGCTTCTCCGTCGAGATAGACCGTCGCTGCGGGCGTGCTCTCGACCTGGATTTCGTCGCTCGGGGTCTTGGCGAGGACCGGATCTTTGCCAGCCGACATCCCATCGCTGGTTCCGGCATCTGCGACGCTGGCTGTGCCACCTGAGCCTTTGCCAATGATCGCAAACATCGCGACGCTGGCCAACAGCGCAGCGCCGAGCCCAATCGCAACCAGCGCCGGAGTGCCCAGTTTTTTGGGTTCTTCGACGGGAGGCGGTGAAGGTTCGACGGCTGCTGCGCTCTGACTGCTTGACGCAGCGAAGGACGGCGCGACGGGTTCGTGATCGGCGACTGGCGGTAGCTCTGGCTGAGAGTAATTTCCCGTCGAGTCGAGCGCAGGATTTTCTTCCAGCACTTCAGCGGCATCGAGGGTCGATGGATCCGCCGCTTGAGCAGCCGCTGCGGCATCGGCCTTGAGCTGAGCCGCCGCGAGATCGAGCTTGAACTGATCGGTCGGTTCGTCGCCAACGGCTTTCGATGGCTCGGCGGTGCGGCGCGCATTGGACTTCGACACCGGCTTCATCGCCGGGTTGGTCTCTGTCACCGAGATCTCGTCGGCTTCAGGCAGCGCTGGCGATGAGGCGCGTCGCTTGGCCGTCGCAAAGATTCGATTGGAGGTGTCGTTGGTGCTGGCCACTTCCGCCGCTGCGGTATCGACATCAGCGGTGGGTGTGACCGCAGACGAGCCCGATCCGGCCATGCCCGAACCAAATGCCGCGCGCGGATTGATCGACACCGGGCTGGCGACTGGCTTGGCATCGGTCAGCGACTTGGCTGCGTCCGGTGCGGCTTCTTTGGCTGGCTTGGCTGGTTCACCCGGTTTTCCGACGGCAATTCGCATGCTCGGCGGTGGTGGCAGCGGCTCGGCACTGGATCGATCGCTCGTCGTCACGGGCTGCGGAACGGTGTCGCCCGCCAGCTCGTACATCTGTCCAAAGCGCTGAAGCTGGAGCTTGGCTGCGTCGGTGACACGGATCGCATCCAGCCGCGAGATCAGCTCGACGATGTTCGACGGACGCTGTCCCGCCGTCTTGTCCATTGATTTTTGACACAGCGCGTCAATCGTCTGAAGTGCGGCCTTCGACTCTGCCGTCAGCTTGTCCGTCGGACCCAGGCGAACCAGCTCTCGCAGCAGGCTTCCGAGAGCGAACACTTCACTGCGCGGACCCGGCACACCGCTTTGCAACAGCTCGGGGGCCAAAAAGCTGGCGAGCGGCTTCAGATCTCCCTCGGGCTTCCACGCGCCCTGCGGCAGCACCGACCAAAGACCCAGCTCTGCGACGAGCGCTTCGCCACTTTGATCGACCCACACGCACGACGGGGACAGCAGTCCGTGCATCACGCCACGCTCTTGGGCTGCGTTGAGCGCGCGTCCAAGCTGCTGTCCGATCAGCGTCACCACCTGCGGCAGCAGCGCTTTTCCTTCGTCGCCGAGCAGCTCGATGCCTGCCTTGAGCTTGCCCAGATCCGCGAAGCCCACAAACTCGTAGGCGACGAAAAAATCGCTGCCTTGGCTGCCGAACTCTTCGAGTCGTAGCAGGTTCGGATGCTGAATTTCCGAGACGCTACGTAGCGCTGCCTGAAGTCGCAGGTTCGCCGTCGGGTCTTGGGCGAGTAGCGATGCGCCAATTCGATAGACCAGATACTGACGGTCTAGTCCTGCCAGCCCAAAGCGCTTGGCTCGCCACACCTCTCCGACTGGGCTTAAGCCAAGTCGCTCGACACAGGTGTAACGCCCGAGCGTGAACGTACGCGATAGCACGGCAACCATGTTACCACGTATCGCTTAGAAAAAATCGTTTGTTAGCTTAATGTTTTTCGACGTTTGAATGAGATCGACCCAGCGTGGTCTTGTGATCTCACGCGAGCTGACAGCGGCTCACATCGCTACATCGGAGCGGTAACGACCGTCGGCTTCTTGCGACGAAGACCCATCTGCGGCAGGCGAATCCGAGGCGGCTTGGGCTGCTTTGGCTGCGTGACTTTGCCTCGGACCGGCGGCAGATACGGAATGAGCGGCAGATCCACCGGCTGCGGCTCGGCCAGATCGTCGATGCCAGCCTGCGACAGATACGACGCTTGCGCGCTCTTGGAAAAGTCGCCCGCGACGAAGTATTCGTACGATAGCGAGGTCAGCTTGCCGAGTCGTCGCTCCGCCGCTGCGTAGAACTCACGGGTATCGAACTCGGAGTTTACAAAGTAGCGCTCGCGCAGTGCGTCGGTGCGCGTCTTCTGGCTGTGCTTGGCCACCCACGGCGTCGAGAGCAGCAGCCCAAACTGACGGAAGTTGCGAACCCACTTGCTAAACTGCACTTCCGACGGAGCCGAGCCATACGCTTCGCGAAACGCGCTGCTCATAAGATCAAGGATCGGCTGCTCAATCTTGAGCGACAGCGAGTTGCCGCGCTTGGTGATGCGACAGCGCTCGGCAAACGCGGGCGTTCCGATCTGATCGTCGCCGAGTCGCCACAGATGGATAAACAGCGCGTGATACTTTTCCGTCAGACGGTGATGCGTGCTCTCGTGTCCGCCGTGACGCAGCACATCGCGACGCGCACAGTAGTTGACGAGCGGATGCATCGACAGATCGATCGCGCAGTGCGACAAAAGTCCGCCGATCAGCGCGAGTCGCTCTTGTTCCGTCAGACCCGCGACGGTGCGCGCGGCCCGAATGTACGAAGCGACCAAGCGATCGGGATGGACCGAGTGCAGACGATAACCCCACGGCTCGTCGAGCGCTTGCGCACCGAGCCCGTAGCGAACGGCCTCGAACACCATCGGTGCGTAGTAGTAAGGCAGATCGTGAAAGATCGAACCGAGACGCGCGTAAACCGGCTCGGCTGCACAGGCTCGACGCATCGCGGACGGCACGAGCGGGTTGTGCTGAACAAGATCGCCGAAAGTTAAGTGAAGCTGCGGCGCAGGCATGCGCACGATTCTATCAGCACACACTCGCTTCTGCGGGGCGATCTCCGTCGCTCATGCAAGATGATGACCCGACCACTTGTATAAGCTGGTGCGCTGGCTGGCACATTTCGCGCTGCACAAGAGCTGACGTTACGGAAGGTCCGTCGGTGGTCACGCTGCTGGAAGCGCCGAGCCATCTTGCAGATTGCGATAGCAGACCACGCGGTTGCGTCCTTGGTGCTTGGCGGCATACAGCGCAGCGTCGGCGTGCGCGATCAGCTCAGTGGTGCTGCGTCCATCGCCGGGAAACGTCGCCAGCCCGAGCGACAGCGTACAGTGAAACGGTCCTTTTTCCGACGAAAGCGGTAACTTTTCGGCTTCCTGACGAATCCGCTCGGCCAAAAGCTGCGCGCCTTCAAGCTCTGTCGCTTCGAGCAAGATCGCGAACTCTTCCCCGCCATAACGCGCTGCGACATCGACCTTGCGCACCGTATCGCCGAGCAGCCGTCCAATCTGCCTGAGCACCTCGTCGCCGACCAAGTGTCCGCGCGTATCGTTGATCTTCTTGAAGTGGTCGATGTCACACAAAATGAGCGACAGCGTGCGTCCTTGACGGTGTGCGCGCTCTCTCATCTCGTCGATGCGCTGCTGGAACGTGCGTCGGTTGTAAAGTCCCGTCAGTCCGTCGGTGGTCGCCAGCGCTTCGACCGCTTGATACATGCGCGCGTTGTCCAATGAGACCGCGATCTGGTTGGCCAGCACTCGCAGCAGCGCTTGACGCTCGGGAACGGCGGGCTCTCCGCGACCGGCGATGACCAGCGTGCCGCGTGGCTTGTTGTGCAAGAGCAGCGGCAGCACCATCAGCCAGGCATAGCCGCGCAGGCGAGTGTGATCGTCGAAGACCTGGGGATCCGCACCGTGGTCGCGCAGGATTCCACCAACGGGCAAGACCTTTTGATGGCGAATCACCAGCGAGCACAAGCCTTCGTTGTCGGCAAAGCGAAGCGCTTTGAGCGACGCGCTGAGCGACGGATCGCCACTGACCGATAGGATCTGATGCTGACGGTGTTTGTCGTCGTATTCGGTCAAGGCTGCGAAGTCGAACGGACACAGCTTGGCGACGGCAGCCAGCGCTTGCTCGGCCACTTCTTCGGTGCGCAGCGCTGCCGACAGCAGCCCCGAGGCATAGGCCAGACTCTGGCTGGCGTCGCGACCTTGCTCGATGGAACGGAAGACTCGCTCGGACTGAATGCTGCGCAGGATGATCGGAACCGCCGCACGCAGCGCTTCTTCGTCGTGATGTGCAAACGGCTTCGCAATTTCTCCGTCGTGGACCATGCGATCGACACACAGCGCACCGCACAGCGCACCTTCTTCAAACAGCGGTACCACCAGCGCCGCTGCACAGCGCACTGCGTCATGTTCAGCGATCGAGTCCGGACGATCGTAATAGGCAAGCTGCGCAAGCTTGGGCGACGATAACGAAACCAGCGTGCGTGTCTTTTTGATGGTCCCGAGCAGCCCAGCGCTCGATGGAACCTGACGCAGCAGCGGCAGCGGACTGTCCGTCGATGCAGCCACGACTTGCAGCTGACTGTCGTCGCTGTCTTGCCACAGCACCGCGCACGTCGAGAGCCCGAGCGCCTGTCGCAAAAGTCCCACCAGCGCGTCGAGGTTCTGACGAACCATCACCACCGCGCTGCGCAGGATCAGCCGCTCTGCCTCGCTGCGATCGACGTGCTCGGCGGTCTTGCGGCTGCCGTGCTCGGTCCACTCTGTCGTCGTCGCCACCAGCGAAGTCTCCGTCAGATTGAGTCGAAACAGCTCCGCTTGTCGCGTCAGATCATCGATGGCATCGGCCACGCGCCGCTTGTGCTCGATCTGCTGACGGAGCAGCTCACCGCGAAACACCGCTTCGCGTAGACCGATAAACAGACCCAAGAGCAGCAGCGAACCGAGCAGCTCACTCGGAGTGTGCTGTCCCGTCGCGTAGCGAAACAGACCTTCACACAAAAGCGCCAGCACCGACAGCCCGAGCAGCCGCAGTCCGCGATGAAAACCCAGCACCGCAGCGACGAGCGCATAACGAACCACCGCCGCTTCTCCCCACAGACCAGCCAGCCACTGCGCCAGCGCGTAGCCGATCACAAGCTGCGCGGCTCCCGTCGCAAGCTGCGCATCGGGCAGCTCTTCCAGCGTTAGCTTGCCCCGACCGGGCCACATCCGATGCGTCAGCAGCCCACACAGCGCCACAAAACAGACGCCCGCGAAGAGCCCGAGTGCTCCGTGACCCAGCGTGCGAAACTGTCCGTCGGCCACGAGCAGCAGCATCGTCCCGATGAGTCCCCACAGCGCCCACCACTTGATGCGACGTGAGACGATTCGTGCGATGTCGGGCAGCCACTTTCCGCCGAGCATTTACTCCACCTTGAACAGCAGCTCGTCGCTGTGGATGAGTCCTAGCTCGTCACGGGCGACGCGCTCAATCTCGGTATCGTCTTCTTGGACCCGCAGAAGCTGAAGCCGCAGCTCGTTGTTTTCTCGTCGGAGCTTGTCGTTGCTTTCCTTCAGCGTGCCCAGCTCTCGACGAAGCTGAACGTGCTGCTGAAGCCCAATGCGAACATAGAGTCGATACGGCACATATCCGACGAACGCAGCCACCGACAGCGCCGCGACGATCCGTAGGGTCCAGACGGTGATCTGCCACGACGGACGCGCTCTCCGAACCGAGGTCGCGACATGTGATGCGTACATTGACGCGATCCTTGCGGGAGACGACGACGATCTCAAATTTTTCGGCGAGCGTCGCGCGAATCGCTGTCAGTGCAGCGGGCTGTGCTGTCGAGCCGCTGCCAAGATCGATCCGTTTTCACACAGCGTACGCACAGCCTCGATCTCGATGTGAAGCGGACGATCGTGGATCAGCTCGGGAACCTTCGAGCGCACCAGTCGAAACACCGCCGACAGCGCATCGGCAGGCAGCAGCGGGGCTCGCAGCGAGATGCCTTGCGTCGCACAGCACAGCTCAATCGCCAGCACCGTACGGACGTTTTCGACGATGCGCTGGAGCTTGTCGGCCGCATGAACGCCCATCGAGACGTGATCTTCGCGACCCGCTGACGACGGAATCGAATCGACCGACGCTGGATGCGCCAGGATCTTGTTTTCCGACACGAGCGCCGCCGCCGTCACTTGCCCGATCATATAGCCCGAGTTAAGCCCGCTTTCGCGAATCAAAAACGCTGGCAGTCCCGACGACAAGTGTGGGTTGACGAGCTGCTCGATGCGACGCTCTGAGATGTTGGCCAGCTCTGCCGTCGCAATGCCCGCAAAGTCGAGCGCGAGCGCCACCGGCTGACCGTGAAAGTTGCCGCCGCTCACGATGTCGTAGCGCAGCGGATCGCTTGCATCCGTCGTGGGCTCGACGAAGATGAGCGGATTGTCGGTCGCGCTCTTGGTTTCGTGAAGCAGCACGGTGTGCGCGTAGCTGATGCCGTCTCGCGATGCGCCATGAACCTGCGGCATACAGCGCAGCGAGTACGGATCTTGAACTTTTCCGCAGTTGCGATGCGAATCAACGATCGGACTTCCATCGAGCAGCCGTCGCAGGTTTTCCGCCGACAGCGCTTGACCGGGCTGCGGCCTGGCGGCATGAATCCGTGGATCAAACGCGCGCGGCGTCCCGAGCAGCGCTTCGAGCGACATCGCTCCGATGATATCGGCCAGCGTACACAGCTCCAGCGCGTCGGCGATCGCCAGCATGCCAATCGAGGTCATGCACTGCGTTCCGTTGATGAGCGCGAGCCCTTCTTTGGCCGCGAGCACAATCGGCGTGAGTCCCGCGTCGTCGTGCGCCTGCGCTGCGGTCTTGCGCTGCGCGTCGTGCGACAGCCCGACCTGGACTTCTCCTTCCCCGATTACCCCGAGCGTTAGGTGCGCAAGCGGGGCCAAGTCTCCCGACGCACCGACGGAGCCGCGACTGGGAACACAGGGATGAATCTGCTGATTGAGCAGCTCACACAGGCGCTCAGCGACGAGAAGCCGCACGCCACTGTGACCGAGCGACAGCGTCGAAGCACGTAGCAGCAGCATGCCGCGCACCACCGGAATCGGCAGAAGCGGACCGACGCCCGCCGCGTGAGATCGCACCAAGTTGTACTGAAGCTCGACGATCTGCTTGGCAGAGATACGGACATCGGCCAAAAAGCCAAAGCCGGTGTTGATGCCGTACGCGCTCGGGGCTGCATCGCCACCGCTGACCAGCTCATCGACGACGGCGCGCGATCGCACGATGCGCTGCTTGGCTGCGTCCGACAGCGTGACCTTGCGACCCCTTCGACAGATGTCGCGCATGGCCGACAGATCCAGCACATCGTGGCCAATCTGAAAGGGAGTTTCCGAGCCTCTAGGCGAAGTGACAATCGACATAGCGCGCTTCGTAGCACAGAAGATGCGTATTTTCGCAGCTTCCCCCTTGCTCCGCCCCGGTCAGGTGTGGAATCGATCAAAGGGTCAGTTGTTCATTGGCCCTAGCACGCCGCTTGGATCCTGTGACGGGACCGAGACGGCAAGGAGTCCGGTTCATGTCCGTTCATACCGCTCGACGCAGCAAGGTCACGCACTTAGAACTGCGCAAGATGAAGGAACAAGGTGAGCGCATCACGATGCTCACCGCGTACGACTACAGCTTTGCTCGGCTGTGCGACCAAGCGGGAACCGATGTGTTGCTCGTCGGAGATTCGCTTGGCATGGTCATTCAAGGTCAGAAAAACACGCTGCCCGTGACGATGGATCACATGATCTATCACTGTCAGGCGGTGGCGCGCGGCGTCGAAGCGGCAACTGGACGAGCCATGATCGTCGGAGACCTGCCGTTTATGTCGTATCAGTCGGATCTCGACGAAGCGATGCGCAACGCTGGACGGCTGCTCAAAGAGGGTCAGGCGGAAGCGGTCAAGCTCGAAGGTGGGGCCGAGTACGCAGAGCTGGTCAGTCGCTTGGTTCGCGTCGGCATTCCGGTGATGGGACACATTGGACTGACTCCACAGTCGCTGCACGCGCTTGGTGGCTTCAAGGTCCAAGGTCGCGAAGATGCGGCGGCACAGCGAATCAAAGCCGATGCGCTGGCGCTGGCGGAAGCGGGCTGTTTTTCGCTGGTGCTCGAAGGCATTCCGCAAGAGCTGGGCGCCGAGATCACCGAGTCGCTGGCGATTCCCACGATCGGCATCGGCGCTGGTCCCGAGTGCGATGGTCAAGTGCTGGTCATCTACGATCTGCTCGGGATGAATGAAGAGTTTCGGCCTCGCTTTGTGAAGCGCTACGAAAACTTTGCGGTCCGTGTGCGCACCGCGATCGACAGCTACATCGGGGAAGTGCGCAGCGGTGCGTTTCCTGGTCCCGAGCACTCGTTTTCGCGCACTGAAAAGAGCAAGGACAAGCCGCGCGCGCTGGCCGTTGGTGGCGTGGTCGCGGAATCGGAAGGAAGCCAGCTTGAAGCGGTGGGCGTCGGCTGTATTCCGCTGCGGCCCGTTGCGCAAAAGCCGCAGTAAGAACCCACCGTGATGCGGCGCAGCTCGGCCCGAGAGTCTGGCATGATGGACGAGTAGCAATGGAGGCTGTGATGGCGGAAGAGACTTCAGCGCGCGAGCTGTCGAACACGACGTTTGCAGAGTCGTTTGAAAAGCTGGTGCCCGCGATCTTGGCAGAGTGGAGCGAGCTGGATCCCAAAGCGCTGTCCGAAACGGGCGGTGTCCTGGACAAAGTGGTCGCGCTCATTGCAGAGCACTCTGCACATACCAAGACGCTGGTTCGGCGGCAGCTTACCGAGCTGTGGCACGTTGTGATGGATCCGCCGCGTCGTCGTCCTCCTGCTGCGTCTGCTCGTCGCGGTCCTTCGTCCGCTGGGGCCACTTCCCCGCTTCCTGAAACTGCCGATCTGCTGCTGCAAGAGCTGGAAGAACGCACCGCACAGATCATGCGTGAGCTTCGTAACGGAGTGTTTGCCGACACGCGCACCAAGGTGAAAGACAACCTGCTGTTTTCGCTGCTGGTGAGTGTCGGACTCGGCTTCATCATCGGTGTGATCTTTACGGGCTGGAACTTTCAGCGTGGAAAATAACCTGTCATCGGATCTGCACGGCTCGACGGAATCCTTTGTGCAAGAGGAAGAGGAATTCCGCGCGCCACGGAGCACTGGATCGCGCCTTGTGCGGATCGCGCTGGGTCTGTTTTCCGTTCATGCCGAAGTCGCCAAACAGGAGCTTTCGCGTGAGCAAGGACGGCTGCTTTCTGGACTGCTGTTTCTGTTCATTGGACTGATCTGTCTATCGATGCTGATCCTGCTTCTGCAAGGGTTCGGAATCTGGTTTCTCCTCGGAAGAGGACTGTCGCTTGGGCTGTCGCTGTTGGCGATGGCCGGGTTCGATCTGCTGGGTGGTGGACTGTTTCTGCTTTTGGCGCGACGTGCGCTGGACAAGCCAGTCCTTCCTGAAACGCGCGCGCTCATCCGGCGAACCATCTCGGCGATCTTGCCGTAACCACGTTCATGCCTTGCTCTGCTACACAGATTGGGATTGGACTTGGGATTGCGCTTGCGCTGGGATGTTCTGCGCTGACTGGCTGTCACAGTCAGGTTGTTCCGTCGGAAGATGTGCAGAAAAAAGAGGCAGATCAAATGCCTCATATTGCGCGATCACAAGACGCTGCTGTACAGACTGCACCGGCTACGTTCGTTCCTAGTCTACAGTCTTTGTCGGGAACGTGGGACTGGCTGCTGCGTAGTCACTCTCAACAAGGGGATCTGCGGATCGAACAAGAAGAGTGGCATCTTCAGCAGCAGGGATCCAAGCTTCACGGTGACTATCTGCGGCAAGTGACGATGCTGTCGCGCGATCAAAAGCCCTATCGCTGTAACGGTCAGCTTGGCTTTGTGGTGACTTCGCGCGTGCGGGTGGAAGGTCAACGAAGCGGCGATCAGGTAGAGCTGCGTGAGCTGTCCATCGATCAAGAACAGAGTCCGTGTGCCGACGCTGTGCCAGCACTCCGTAGCTATCAAGGACTGCTGCAAGGTGATCGCTTGATCCTGCGCTTTGCGGGCGGAGTGGAGCAGCTGATCTTGCGCGCTTCGCTCCAAGCGAATGGACAGCGTGTCTCGCCACTTCCGCCGATTGAAGGGAACGGACGCGAGCCGATGACAGAAGCAGAGCGGAACCTGGCCGGAGTCTGGGACTGGCAGACCGAAGCGAAGGTTTCCACCGACGGAGAAGGTGATCTTCACAGCGAAAAAGAGGAGTGGCACCTGGTCGATCTGGACGGCAAGCTTGCGGGCTACTTTGATCGCGTGGTCGAGCGTCGCAGGCTGCATGGTGTGTTTCCGTGTAGTGGCTCGCAGGTGATGCGTACGCAGACTCGCTACACGCTGCGCGGACGGCGAACCGGAGATCAGCTCTTCTTCAATGAAGTGGACTATAAGAGCGAGCCAAGTCCGTGCGAAAACGGCGGACGCAGGCTGGACTCCTATCGCGGTACGGTGCTCTCTGTCGGTCTGCTCCTACTGGAGTGGAGCGGAGGCCAGCAGCTCCTTCGCAGACGTACAACCGAGCGGAGTCCGTAAACCGAGCGGAGTCCGTTTTTATGTTCGCGTTCACTGTCGCGTTGGGCCCGATTCCTGGCTGTGCGGCGCTTGAAACAGAACGTCTTGTAGATAGCGCTGGGCCGCTGCTTCACCAAACATAAGAGACATCGCAGAGGACTCTTTTTGGTTGGTGTGTTCACAGCGCAGCCACGCACACTGCGCCTGCCAAGCCAGATCGCTGCGCTCGGGGTCACTGCATGAGTTGTGCGACAGCTCGGCCAGCGCGGTTACTTGCTGAAGAAAGTGCGCGACCGCTTGCATCAGCTGTCCTTCCTGCTGGGGCACTGCGGCGCACAGAAGCGCCAGCGGAGATGTCGCACTGTGACCCAGTGCAGAGCGCTTGCGGGGAACCGAGCAAAGTGCGCTGCGCTCCCGCAGGGTTTGCAGAATCGGAACGGCCTGTGCAAGGTAGACTCTCTCGTCGGTGGGAAACAGATCAACCGCCAAAAGAGACAGCGTCCCAGACAGCGCGCGCAGCTCCATGGCCACAATCGGAAGCAGAGACTTTGCGGTGGGAAGTCCGATCAAGGTCAAGGAACAGAGCTGTCTTGTGTGCTGCGTGCGGATGTAGGCCAAGCTCAAGCTGCGAAACACGCTGCCCATGAAGCGATGGGTATGCAGGGTGATGGCTTCTCCGCTGAGCGTTCCGTGCATGTGGGAATGGCGGGACGGAATCACTTCTTCTCGTAAGCCGAGCTTTCCGACCATCACCAGCGCTTGTTCATACAGCCAAGACAGCGCATCGGATGGATTGCTGGGCGGCGTCTGAAAAATCATGTCCGAACAAGTCCTTCTGATTCAGAAATGAAGTACATCCAGCCGTTTTCCCGGCGTAGATCTTAGCGCTTCTTGTTTGGTGTGCGCGCAGTAGGATTCGCAGTGCGCGAGCGGGAAGTGATCTCGTAATTCTGTTTGGCCAGCGCTTCGGTCAGGCCTGTTTCCAGCGTCGAAAACGTCTGCACAAAGCCAAGATCAATGCCAAGCAGAACCAGGCTACGCGCCACCTCTGCCGAGATGCCAACCAGCATGCAGTCCACACCCAGGAGCTTGGACGCTTGCACGGTCTTGATCAGCGAGTTTGCAACGTGCGAGTCCACGAGCGGAACACCTGTGATGTCGATGATCACAACCCGTGCGGCATGCTTGGTGATCGCAGCGAGCGCACTGTCCATCAGCAGCGCTGCGCGATGGGTATCGATCTCTCCGATGAGCGGAAGCAGCAGGATTCCATCCCACAGTCGCACCACTGGCATGGCAAGCTGCAAGATGGTGCGCTGCTTTTCGATGAGCTGCTGTTCCAGGGTCTGAAGCTCTGCTTGCTTCTGATCGGCAGCCTGTCTGCGGAGTCGCTCGATCTCTCCTGAAATCGTGGAATTGGATGCAGAGAGCAGAAACTCGACGGTGTGTGGTTGTCCTTCAAGGACTCTCTCTTCGGCCCAGCAGCTCTGTCCGAGCGCGTGACAGAAGATTCCGATGATCTTTCCCTTCAGAAACGGACAGCCCCACTGATAGGGCATCTGGGACTGTGCTCGCAGCTCCCACGCGTTGTGAATCCGCACCAGCGCGCGTCCGTTTGCTTTGTCAAAGATCGGTAGCTCGAAGCGTCCCCAGCCAGCCACACCGACGGCGCGTCCCCATGCTAGGAATCCTTCCTCGAAGGTTGGTCCCAGCTTTTCGACCATGAACTCATAGTCTTCTTTGGTTCCTTGGCTGGACTCGTAGGCAATCAGTAGCTGGGCAAGCTCGCGTCCTGATTCCTGAATGAGTGGCGCGAGCATCCGATACAGCGAAGGATTGAGCCAGAACAGAGCGGAAGGAAGACCAAAAAAGCTGAGCGTTCCTTCTTGCAGATCAATATCAATCGGTACGTTCTGTACCGTTGCGTGAAACGTGCGATCCATCTCGCTGGATTATCGGACGCTCATCGCACGGAAGGAATAGCGAAAGATCAGTTTGGATGGCTCAGTGATGGAATGATTGGCAGATCTGACGCTACGTAGACATACCTTTTTCCGACGACAGCGGATACACGTAGAGTGCAGCAAGTACATTGGATGTCGCGGCTGCGTGATGTAGTTTTGGAAGTACAAAGGAGCGCTCGCATGACGAAGCCGATTCGTTTGGAAGTAGTCGGTACAGAGCTTGCGCGGATGCGACAAGCTGCGCCACTGGTTCATGTGCTGACCAATGAAGTGGTGGGAGAGTTTACGGCCAACGTCCTGCTCGCGGTGGGCGCAGCGCCCGCGATGATTGTTGCGGAAGAAGAAGCTGCGGAGTTTGCGGCGATCGCGTCCGCAGTCCTCATCAATGTGGGAACGCTGTATCCTGCGCGCTACGCTGCGATGCTTCGTGCCGTCGATGCTGCGGTGTCTGCGGGGAAGCCGTGGGTGCTGGATCCTGTCGCGGTCGGATTCCTTCGCTACCGAACGGACGCCGCACAAGTGCTGCTGACCAAGCGACCTGCGGTGATTCGCGGAAATGCATCCGAGATCTTGGCGCTTGCTGGGCTTTCACAAGGAGGTCGCGGAGTCGATAGCACAGCCAGCTCGCACAGCGCAGTCACCGCTGCAGAGTCACTGGCTGAACAGACTGGTGCGATTGTCGCAGTGACTGGCGCGACGGACTACATCACCAGTGGAACAGAGACGATCGCGGTTCCGTTTGGGCATCCGATCCTGACCAAAGTAGTCGGTACTGGCTGTGCGCTGTCTGCGGTCACGGCTGCATTTGTCGCAGGTGTGTCCGATCAAGCCGCGCGTCTGTCTGCGGTGGCAGCAGCTTGTGCGGTGATGGCGCTGTGTGGTGAACAAGCAGCCAAGCAGAGTCAGGGACCGGGGAGCTTTCAGCCGTCCTTTTTGGATGCACTTTCCTTGCTGGATCCAGCCAGCTTGCGTGACGTATGAGAGCCGGATGGAGTCCGCGTGTCCTGACGCTGTATCTGGTCTTGGATCCCGATCTATGTGGTGGCGCAGAAGGCCTGCTGACCACCACCGCGCAGGCGATTCAAGGGGGCGTTACAGCGGTTCAGCTTCGTGCGCCACACTGGAAAAAGCGACAGCTTGTTGAGGTGGGACACAGGCTCAAAGAGCTGGTTTCACCACATCGCGTTCCGCTCTTTGTAAACGATCACGCAGATGTTGCGCTGGCGATCGATGCTGATGGCGTTCACGTAGGACAGGACGACTTGCCGGTGGATGTGGTGCGCGCGCTTGTCGGTCCACAGAAGCTTGTGGGCCTGTCTACAACGTGTGAGCGTGAGCACGCAGCGGTGCCGATCGATCTGGTCGATTATGCCGGTCTTGGTCCCGTGTTTCCGACGGAAACCAAGCCTGATGCCAGTGCTGCGCTGGGTCTGTCTGTGCTGGCGCAAGCGATCCAGCGATCGTCGATTCCTTGTGTGGCGATCGGTGGAATTGGTCGCGGTCGGGTGGCTCCGATTCGGGCCGCAGGAGCAGCTGGCGTGGCTGTGATCTCGGCAATATGTGGCATGGAAAACGTCTCTTATTGTGCAGCCCAGCTTCGTCGAGAATGGGAAGAAGGTGTGTGATGATTCCCAAGGTCCTAACCATCGCAGGCTCTGATCCAAGTGGCGGAGCCGGAGTCCAAGCAGACCTCAAGACCTTCAGCGCGCTCGGTGCGTACGGAATGAGCGTGATCACCGCGCTGACCGCACAAAGCACACAGGGTGTATCCGGTGTCTATGTCATTCCTGCTGCGTTTGTGACGGCGCAGTGTGACGCGCTGTTTGCGGATGTCACCGTCGATGCGGTGAAGATCGGAATGCTCGGTGATGAAGAGCGGATTCGCTGCGTGGCTGCGGTGGTGCGGACGCAAAAGCCGCCGCTGGTCGTACTCGATCCGGTGATGGTTGCCAAAGGTGGACATCGGCTGCTGTCAGAGTCGGCGATTGATGCGATGCTGCACGAGCTGCTCCCGCTGGCGGACGTGGTGACCCCGAACCTGCCGGAAGCTGCGGCGCTGCTACAGACCTCGCTGGCGCGTACGGAAGAGGAGATGTGTGAGCAGGGCAGGGCGATCCTGGCACGCGGTGCGCGCGCGGTCTTGATGAAAGGGGGACACCTGGATGCAGCAGAGAGCCCGGACTGGCTTGTGACGGAGCAGCAAGCGGTGCGCTTTGCCGGGCCGCGCATTGTGACCAAGCACACGCATGGAACGGGCTGCTCTTTGTCGGCGGCACTGGCGGCGCTTCGTCCGCAGTGTCCTGACTGGATCGAGACGATCACCCAGGCCAAAGCCTGGCTGGTCGGCGCACTCGCTGATGCGGATCGACTCAAGGTCGGTCACGGCATCGGTCCGGTTCATCACTTCCACCAGTGGTGGTAACCGCAGCGCAGCTCGTCCGTAAAGCGCTGTATATGAATCGTACGAAATACCTCTTTAATAAGAGGCTTACCAAATACCTCTTTAATAAGAGTCATAGAAAATACCTCTTTAATAAGAGTCATAGAAAATGCCTCTTTAATAAGAGGCATGCCAGATGACTCTTTTTGCGTTCTCGATGATTACGGCGTGGGCTTCGGTGCGGGCTTCAAAGTCTGCTGGAGCAGCCAGGCGCGAGCCTCTGCTTCCGTCGCGAAGTTCTTGGAAACGAAAGAGTGTCCGAACAGTTGAACGGTACGGGCCACCAGTTCCATGATCACACGCACCACCCAGGCCATGCCAAAGGAGGCCAGCATCGCGCGGTGTACATTGTGCTGCCACCACTGGGATGCGTAGCGTCGCAGATCGGCTCCGGGTGGCGTTGGATCGGCACGGGTCAGGTCAAACAGGACTCGCTGTAGGCCAGTCTGTTGGAGGGACTCGCCAAGGACCGTGTAGACGTTTTGCAGCTCTGTCAAGCTGGGCAGTCCGACCCAGTGGACGATGATGAAGTCATCGGTGTGTTCGACGGAGCAAGCGCCTACTTGCGTGATCTTTTGCATGGGCGAACGGAATCATAAGCGGTTCTTTGGCAGCAGATCATCACGGTCTTTTCTTCGTCGCTGCGAATCAAACTCTGATCGCGTAAGGAAAGGAGCCACTGTTTGGGACATCCAAAGCGCACCCAAACAGAGGAACGCTGTAGGGATCGCGCAGCGACGAAAACGGGGGCGTACGGGAATCGAACCCGCCGCGCCGGCTTTTACACCAGCGCCACCAATTTTGAAGACTGGGATAAAGCTGCTGACCCGTGCTGAGCCATCTACACCGGTCATCACGTTTCCGACGATAGATTGAATTTCAAACCAACCAATCATTACCGGTCATATTGGCTTCCTTGGACCACATTTGGACCACCAGCGGATTTTTTTCTCGACGAAGGGAGCGACTCTCTCTTGATTGGACCCTGCATTTGGGGTCAAACCGTGTGCCATGGGCGATGTGGTCAAGAAAGAGAAGAACGGCAAGTTCGTTGGCTGGTACATCCGCTTCCTGGACGTAGATGGTCAGCGCAAGCAGCGGGCCAGTCATCAACCGACCAAAGCACTGGCCAAGCGGTTCCTGCTCGAAATCGAGGCGCGGGTTGCACGCGGTGCGGTTGGGATTCCTGAACCCGAGCCGGAAGTGAAGGAGTTGACGGTTGCGGAGGTCTGTGACCAGTTCCTGAAGAACTACAACCGTCCGCGCATCAAAGACCTGGCTCGGTACAAGAGCGAGACACAGACTGCGCTGCGTCGACTCCTAAACACGCTTGGAGAGCGACCGGTGACCAGCATCAAGCAAGCGGATGTCCGCAAGGAACGCGACCGCTTGATGACTCTGTTTGCGAAGAACACGGTGACGCATACGCTCCGGGCGCTCTCGACCGTCTACAACTGGGCGCGGCGGGAAGGCGTGATTCGCTGTGACAACCCGTGTGTCGGGGTCGAGCGCTCGCCGATGGAACATCTGCTCGAATACCTGGGAGGGAAGGACCGGAGCGAGATTCCGCGACTCCTGAACGTAGCGAGGGAACGTGCGGTAGGAGGCTCCTACGATGACCGGCTGCTGTATGCGATGGTCGCGACCGCTCTCTTTACCGGACTCCGCAAAGGAGAGCTGTTCGGTCTGCGCTGGCAGGATGTGGACCTGGACCATAGGCGGCTCGATGTCTCGCGGAGCTACACGCTCGCGCCCAAGTCGGGCAAAGCGCGGCATCTGCGCATCAACATCGAACTGGTTCCGATTCTGCGCGAGTGGCAGAAGCATTGTCCCGCCATGAAAGACGCGCTGGTATTTCCGGTGCGCGCCGGGAAGGACAAGGACGCGCAGTTACAGAAGCGCAAACAGACTGCAAGCAGTACCGGCGAACAAGCACGCGCAGCGCGGAAGCGACTGAGTTCCGTGATTCCAGCGCAGCTCCAGTTCCGCATGGGCAGTCATGAAGACATGCTCGGCATCGCAGAGCTGTTAGAGGAAGAAGGTTGCACGGAGATGCAAAGACCCTGGCATGCCCTCCGCCATACCTTCGCGTCGCACTACATGATGGCCGGAGGGAACATCCTGACGCTGCAAAAAATCCTCGGACACAGCGACATCAAGATGACCATGATTTACGCCCACCTTGCCCCCGACTATCTAGGCGATGAAATGGACCGGCTGCGGTTCGGCTCGGTCGCATCATCACGGGAATGGTAGGAGTTGACAGCGTCGGATGAGTGATGTAATTATCGATATCTCGATATTGATATCGGATTTTCGATATGAGTACGTCAACGCTCGAATCTACACGACTCGCGATAGCGAAGAAGGTTCGCATTCTCCGTCGGGAGCGACGCCTGAGCCAAGCCGAGCTGGCCAAGAAGCTGGGACTGTCACAGAGCCGTCTGAGTGAGCTGGAAAACGGCGCGGGTTCGTTTACCGCCGAGCAGCTGGTGATGCTCCTTCAGCTCTTCAACGTCACCCTGGCGGACTTTGCTCCTCGTCGTCAGAAAAGCCATACCGACACGCTTCAAAATGCGCTGGCTCGGCTCGGGGCGGTTCATCTGCAAGAGCGCTTCGACGTGCTGCCGAGTGAGCAGCTCACCGAGGTGTCCGATGTGGTCCGTGAGACGCTGATTGGCGCGGAGTCGTCCCGACTGCTTACCGCACTCGCGCCCGTCCTGGTTCAGAACATCGACCGTCTTAACTTGCCCAAGCTTCACGCGCAGCTTGTCGAAACGGGACTTCAGCGACGCTTGGGCTGGCTCCTCGAAAACACGCTCCTTGCGCTCCACAAAGAATCGTCCGAGCTATCGCGACCATGGGCGCTGCGCTATCGACGCGCCGCACTGCTCATCGAAAACTGGCTGGCTGCTTTCCGAGTCCAATCTGAGGCGCAACGAACCGCTGACACCCTGCCGCCGGATGTCCTCGACTCCGACATCCGTAGCCAGAGCACCCTGGACGAAGTGATGGCGACGGCTTCCGACATTTCCCAGCGCTGGCGCATCGCGACTTCGGTACAACCCTCTGACTTTGCCTCCGCCCTGCGAGCCGCTCGTGCTGACACCTGAACCATTCCGCTCGTTTTTCCAAGACATCGACCGTCGCTGGGAATCTGCCCGCGAGGAGAAGCTGCGCCTTCGCGTGATTGGCTCCGCCGCGCTGATGCTTCAGACCGATTATGTGCGTGGCACCAAAGACAGCGACATTCTGGAAACGACCGAGCTGGCGGCAGTGGACAAAAACAGACTGCTTGAACTGGCTGGCGCCGGCAGTCGCGTTGCGCAGCGGCACCGCATGTACCTGGAAATCGTGTCGAGCGGGCTGCCGTTTCTTCCGCTGTCGCCGCACTGGCACCCACTGCCGGAATTGAATCCGTTGCTAAAGCATCTCACCATCGAGGTGCTCGACGTGGTGGATGTGGTCGTCAGCAAGCTCAAGCGATTCAGTGCCAGCGACCTAGATGATGTCCGAGCCATGACCGAAAAGGGGTTGGTGGAACATCGACGACTCATTGAGCGATTCCAGTCGGCGGTCGATGTATACGGCGGTGATGCGCGTGCCGACGACCTGCCGAAGTACGTCAGAAACCTTCACCGAGTAGAACGCGACCATTTGGGGGTACCCGAAACAGAGATTGAGCTGCCTGCCTGGGTCCTCGAAGACTGACGGTCAAATCCGCTCCATCCGTCGCTAAACTCGCTTGTTCATTTCCTTGGTGCTTTTCAAACGGACTCAGCTCGGCAGCAACGGCACGCTTCGTTGGACTGGAATCGGCTGCTGCGGAGGGACGGTACTGAGTGCTGGCTTATCCGTTGTTGGTGCTGGCACGAAAATATCGAAATCTCGATATTGGTATCGAATTTTCGATAGAAGGGTCGTTCCAGAAATTCGACCGTTCCACATGATGTGGAACAGAGCCACTTCCGAAACGGAGCTGGTGGTAGCCGGTGACGTTCTGGATGTGGAGTCTGCCTCTGTGGAAGGACAGTCGGCAGCCGTGATGCTGAGAGACGACAGCTCAGTTCGATAGCAACCACCACGCCTCCGATAGATATTCTGTGGGCATCTCGTCGTAGGGAGGACCGATACCGAGTTCCTCTGCTTTGTCGAACCATGCGTCGCGTAGGCTGGGCGGCAGTCTGGTTGCGCAAAAAGGACAGAACGTCATTTCCATAAAGGACGTTCCACCGTCTGGGATAGGAATACCCCATTCACGAAACTTCCCGACGAAGCGGATGGCTTGCTCGAAAACCGCGTTCTCAAGGGAATTACAGCACGGCCAGGGGTTGTCGCTCATCGAACAACTCCTAACGACCGCGTTAGTAGACAGAGAGTTCCCATCGCAGACCGAGCGCCGACATTTCTGTGAGCAGAGACGGTGATACACCGAGCACGAACGGCGTGCCGCTTGCAGAGCGGTCTTCCGGTTCAATGGCCACATCGACCGTGACTGCGGCTCCCATCTGTTGAGCGTGAGCAATCGTCTCTGCAAAATCACGTAGGAACCCATGCAGCGATTGGACATGCGCATCCCACGATGGACTGCTACTGACTTCACAAGAAAAGCCATCCCCAGCCCTCCGCAGTCCAGAGAACACCCCAGCTCGTTTCTGGTTCATCTGTTCACCAAGCTGTAGGAGCGCTTCTCTGCGTGCGGCGTCTGTCGTGATTCTGAGAACCGTATACATCTGGCTGGCTCTTCGGAGTTGCTCGCGCTTGTCGAAAAGGAGGGCAACGATAGGCGTCGTCTAGTCTGCTTGTTCTTGAGAGCTGAGTGATGGCCCGCGCATGTCGGGAACCCGCAGCTCGCGATAGATGTCCTCGATGCGCACAAAACAAGCCGCCATGTCGTCGCTCCAACCTAGCTCGATGTCGGAGTTGCGAAGGGATGGGAAGTCTGCACAGCGATACACCTGCGTCTCTGCAATCACGCCCTGCTGCGGTGTTCCGTCTTCGTTGTAGAGAGCGAGTGTGCCTTTCTCTCCGTCATCATCGAAAATGGCGAGCAGGTTACCGGGACCACCCGCCATCAGATTTTTCTTGCTCGGTCGTCGCCCAGGTGATTCTCCACTCTCCAGAAAGTAATCGAACTTGTCTAGGTCGAGCGGCTCCGTCGCATACGAAGCCAGCGCGGCTGCATGCGTCGCACCGATGTCGTAGACATAACCGACCAGAGGGTCGTGTTCCGATTCCAGCTCGGTTCGAAACAGATGCTGGAGGAACGAGAGCGCAATCGGACGAAGCGGAATGTCCTTCACAAAGCGGTCGGAGTGTTTTTCATAGCAGCCGATATACCGTCGAAAACACATGGTTAGCGCTCCGCCTCTGTTTGAGCGGCTGCTAGTAATCTTCGCCTGCCACGATGAACGCTGGCTCATCTCGCCCTTGGCGCTCAAAGTGTTCATGGCCAAAGCGCGGGCCATGCTGTTCCATCAGGTTCGCGGTGTGAAGAAGAAAATCCGCGAGCTGTCGCAAGACTGTCGGTGATGCGACGAGCGTAACCTCGGTCAAGACTTCCGGCGTGTCAGAGTCGTTGTCCTCTCGATATCCGTAGAACTTCATTGAAACTTGTCTCTAGGTGGATGAAGAGAATCCGACCGTTGGGGAGGAAGAGTTCGCCGAGGCACGGCATGCTTCAAATAAGAAGCATAATACATGCCTAATATTAGTTCAGGAGCGCTGGGTCTTTCGGCTCAGGCGGGGGAAACGGCTGCGGCGGACCGTCAGCGTAGAGCGTGTCTTGCCAGCCGGAAATGGTGATGCTCTCGTTTTTGCAAATCGGACAGACTGCAAACAGAAGGTCGTCCTCTGTCTTCGTGACAAAGAGCAGACCATCGCACGCCTTCCGTCCCGGTCGCCGACTGCACTCGACCAGCGTGATGCGCATTTCACCTGGCTCCAGAGTCCCGCCATACTCAATCAGCCGCGCGATGCGCAGCACTTTCGAGCGCAGCGCGGGCGTCGCCGGTTCGTCGTTGTCGTCCAGCCAGTCGCGGATGTCCACCGAGAGATGCATGCCCGGCTTCTAACACACGTTCGGGCGGGTGAATCGTCTCCGCGGACTTTTTCTTCGTCCGAAGGCTGGCTGACCGGTTCGGAGCCAGCCGAGCGAGTGGACAGGTAGACCCGCACGCGCTCTTCGGCGATTCGTGTCACCTCGGTCAACGTGTTCTCGGCAGTAAGCAGCTCGTCCAGCGTCGAGCCTAGATGTTCGGGATTGACGGTCAGCGTGTACCTTTCATCTGCGCGTAAGGCGCTGGTTGGAAGCGATGCGAGGACGGGACTATCTACCATTTCGACCAGCATGTCGTCGTCGCGTGAACAACATCATCCCCACTACTGCAACTCCCACCAACCCAGCACACACTCCCCAAAACACCACACCTGAAAGCCGTTCATACATCGTTCCCACCCATCCGCCGAGCGTGTAGCCGATAGACATGGCGACGAACAGAAACGCCGTCGTGAAGGCTAACCGGGGAGCGAGCTGACCCAAGAGCGACTGCATCATCGGCACGACCAAGAGTTCGCCGGTTGAGATGAGCGCCATGGTGAGGCCGAGCCAGATGAACGCGACCTTTTGGTCGGTGCTGACTTGACCTGAAGCGACGCTCAACACCACGAACGCGGCCACCGTCACAAGCAGTCCGGCGATGATTTTCGCTCCGGTCGCTGGTTCGCATCTCTGTTTGCGCAGCCGATGAATCACCGCTGACACGAGAAGCGTCGCACTGAGGACGAACATCGAGGGGAACGCGGCAATGGTTTCGACAGCTATGGCGTGACCGAGGACGCTGCGCTGCACCTGGTCGCGGGCGAAGAGAAGCAGCACCCCCGAACTTTGTGCGTAAACACTCAGGTAGATAATGAAGACGGTGAGGTAGGGCAGTGCGGCTTTGAGGTCTGCCAGCGGCGACGGCGCGTTACCGGTCGGCTGTGGGCGTTCTCCTTTTCGCTCAGATTCACGGAACCACACGGTCGTAACGACGGACAGCGCCATCAGCGATGAGGCCAGCACAAAGACGCTCGGCCAGCCGAAGAGACGCTTCACGGCACTACCGAGAAGCGGACCAACCGCGCCGCCGATGTTGACCGAGAGATAGAAGAGGCTGTACCCGCCGTCGCGTAGCTCGGGAGTCTGAAGGTAGAGGCGGGCGAGACTCGACGTGATGCCGGGTCGGAAGAATCCTTGGCCAAGCGCGATGAGTCCGAGTCCGAACCACGGCGATGTGTCGGGGAAGAAGGCCACGACGGCGTAGCCGCCGAGGCAGACGAGCGCTCCGAGCTGCATCGCGGCGCGGGTGCCGAGATAGCGGTCGGTAAGGAGTCCGCCGATGAGGGTGGTGAAGTACGTGAGCGCCAGAAACGAGCCGGAAAGTGCGGTCGCGTCAGACGTGGACAGGCCCCGCGCTTCGGTCAGAAACAGGATGAGCAGCGCGGCAACAAGCACACCGGCGGTTCGCTCCAGAAGTTCGACGAGACACAGGATAAGCAGGGCGCGGGGATGAGTGGCGGACATGGCACGGCCAGAGCGGCCTGCGTGGTAGGGAACGGACATCCATCCAACGAAGCCGTCACGGGGCGCTCGGTTCCGTGTTGGCAACGTGAGAACATCATCTATACGGAAAACACGACAATGGCAAGTCAAGATTCAGACAAACGTGCGGTCGTGGTACGCGGTTCGGTGTGTCAACACCGATGGCGTGCGCGGGACTCGGGGCTCGTCTGTTTCAAACTCGGCGGGAAGCCGGTCTTGGCCTTATCCGGCTCGGGAAGCTCGCGGGGGTGAGTCACTCGACCATCGGGGACATTGAGAAGGGGCGGCAGTTGCCAGCGGTGGATACCGTGGAGCGACTGGCGCGGGCGTTGAAGGTGCGGGCGAGCTGGTTGGCGTTTGGGGATGGGGGGAGGGAGTTGGATGAGTTGGTTCATCCGGCGGTTTAGGTACTCGTAGAGGATGGAGGGATTCGATTCCCTGGCACGCGAAATACCACTACGTATCTGGTGTCAGCAAAAGAGCCTACTGCATGCTTTTCGAGCCAAACATTCTGCTCAATATGTGGAATACCCTTTGATTTGTCTGTTAAATCCAACACCAGCAATAAGCCAAGGCGAACATCCGTGGCTTCATATATCGCA
>JAEUKB010000054.1 GCA_016794365.1 Myxococcales bacterium | reverse complement strand
CGATCCTTCGCTTTGATGGTCAGCGGTTTCAGCGCGAAGACGCCGGTACCACGGCTGGCTTGTATTCCGCGTGGAGCGATGGCAGCGACAGCGTCTGGGCAGCAGGATCGGAAGGAACACTGCTGCATCGCGAAGGGGGCGTCTGGCAGCGCATCGGAACGGATTCCAGCGCGACGCTTCGATCGGTGATCGGGACAAGTGAAGGAATCTTCGTCGCTGGTGATGGCAGCGCACTGTGGCGCTGGGATGGCAGCACAGGTAGCAGAGAAACCACTCCCTGCACCGGCACCATGTTGGGACTGGGAACCGTGGGAGGAGAGCTGCTCAGCGTCGGTGAAGGCTACTGCATGGCCAAGAGAAGCGGTGGTTTGTGGGTCAGCATGACCGCACCAAGCAGCCTTCCGCCCAGCAAGAGCGGCTACTTTTCCGTCGCTGCATCAAGCGGCAACAACACCTTTGTCAGCGGACAACCGGGCAACTTGTTTCGCTTCGACGGCAGCATGTGGACCCAGCTTGAGCTAAAGACGATGGAAGTTGCGAGCAGCCTGTGGGCCAGCCCGAGCGGAGATCTGTGGATCGGCGGCACCGACTTGTACAAGGTCAGCTCGTCGCTGCCGGCCCGGTTGAATGCGCGTCCACAGGAAGCGATCTATTCGCTGTCCGCTGCGACTGCCGAAACCCTGTGGGCGGTAGGCTTTGCGGGCACTGTGCTCCGTCGCAGTGGCACAACATGGGAGCCGATTCGCAGCGAGGCGACATCGCCGATCTATGGTGTGTTCAGTCCATCCGAAGAGATTGCGTACCTGATCGGCTTCGATTCCGCCGGGAGCACGCTGTCGCTGTGTGAAAATCGCAACTGCTCACTGATCGAAAAGCCACGCGCTGGCGTCGAGTATTCCGCCATTCACGGCCTGGATGCCAACACGTTCTGGGTCGTCGGCAAAGGCGGCGTATTTCGCATCTTTAGTAGCAAGACCGCGATGCTCAGCGACGATCCTTCTACGCTGGGGACTTCGGCTGCGCTCAATCAGGTCTTTGCGATTGATGCCAGCACGGTCTACGCCGTCGGAGAGCAAGGTCTGGTGGCCGTGCGTGCGCCGGGAGGCTGGCGTGCTGATACAACAGCACCGACGGGACGACAGAACTTGCAAGCGCTGTGGGGAAGCTCGCCAAGCGATGTCTGGATCGGTGGATCGAACGGCTTTGCTGCGCACTTTGATGGCACAAGCTGGACAGTGATTCCGACGGGACTGGGTGACTCAATCAGCGCGATCTCAGGAACCGGACCCAGTGATGTGTGGGCGGTGACGCTACAAGGTTCGGTGCTTCGTTACGACGGACAGCGCTTTGCGATCGTCAGCCAGGGAGAGCTGCCTCGGCTTCACTCGATCGTCGGGAAAGACGGACATCTGTATCTGTCGGGGGCGCTCGGAACCATCTTGCACAAAAGCCCCGCGCCATAGTGAGCGTACTCATTGCGATCTGTGCGACGGGATGACCGACGCAGTTAGCAGTGTCCGAACCAGCCGCTTGCCGGACTTCGCCGACGCAGCGCGGGCATTCCTTTGACCTTGCGCGACAGCAGCGCAAAAAGGGCCAGCAGGTTTGCGACGAAACCTCGTCGAGTCAGCGATCGCGAGAGAGTAGTCATTGGCTTCATGGCGCTTCCGTAGCTCCGTCGTCCTTCATTATAGAACAGCCGGGCTGCGCAGTCCGACCTTCGCCCAGAGCTCGTCGGCAGTCAGTCCTTTTTCACGCAGCGATCGAATCGATTCTGAGCCGCGTCGCTTCGCCAAGCGTGATCCATCGGGATCGGTCAGCAGCGGATGATGCGAGTACGCGGGCTCTGTCAGGGAAAGCAGCGCTTGCAGCTGTCGGTGAACATGCGTTGAAGACAGCAGATCCGCACCGCGCGTCACCAGCGTCACACCTTGCAGATGATCGTCCACAACCACCGCGAGGTGATAGCTCGTCTTGAGCTCTTTGCGCGCCAGTACAACATCCCCAAGAAGCTGCGGATCGACTGGAACGACTCCGTGATGACGATCCCGAAACGTGAGCGGCCACATTCCTTTCGCAGACAGAATCGCTTGGACTTGCTCTGTGTGAAGTCGCAGCGCATAACCATTTCCGTCGCTGATTCGCTTGGCTACAAGCGCGGGATCCAGTCGCTTGCATCGTCCGGGATAACGCGGCGGCGAGTCACTTCCGGGCTCCTGTTGCGGAGCACTCTGCGCAGCAGCGATCTCTTCTGCGATCTCTGCGCGCGTACAAAAGCACGGATACAGAACGCCCAACTCATCAAGCTGCGCAAGGGCTCTTTCATAGTCAGCCAGATGTTCTGATTGTCTGCGAACTTCGCCATCCCAAGACAGACCCAGAAACTGGAGATCGGACAAGATCGCGTCCACAAACAGAGGACGGCAGCGTGTCCGGTCAATGTCTTCGATGCGCACAAGGAAGCGACCGTGCTCGGCGCGGGCTGCATCAAAGCCCATTCGTGCAGAGTATGCGTGGCCCAGATGCAAAAATCCCGTCGGACTGGGCGCAAAACGAGTGACCATGCGGGTGAGAATATCAGCTCTTGTATTGCAACCAAGTTGCGTGCGGTTCTGCGATAGAGTGAGTCCGTGCCAAGTCCATCAGAATCCTCGTCATCCGCGCTGACTTCCTATCAGAAGCGTCTGTTTGTGCTGCTGTCGGTGGCGACGTTCTTTGAAGGCTATGACTTCATGGCGCTCGCGCAGCTTCTGCCAAACCTTCGGGTCGAGTTGGGACTTGGACGCAGTGACGGTGGATGGCTGGTTTCCTTTATCAACATCGGAACGATGCTCGCGTACTTTTTGGTGCGGCTCGCCGATCGCTGGGGACGAAAGCGTGTGCTCAGCATCACGATCATTGGCTATACGCTCAGCTCGTTTTGCAGCGGTCTGGCCCAAGGAGTCGCAAGCTTTGCGATCTGTCAGATGCTGGCCCGGCTGTTTCTGATCGCAGAGTGGGCGGTTGCGATCGTCTATGCCGCAGAAGAGTTTCCGGCCAAGCGACGCGGCATGGTGATTGGGGTCATTCAGTCCTCTGCAAGCTTGGGTGCGATCATCTGTTCAGCGCTGGTTCCGATTCTGCTAAAGACGCAGTGGAGCTGGCGAAGCGTCTACTTTCTGGGCTCTGTTCCGCTGCTGCTTGTTGCGATTTTCCGACGAAGACTACGCGAAACAGAGCGTTTTTCGAGCCTGTCCCACAGCACAGAGACAGAACGCATCACAGTGTCCACACCACACAAAGAACAGAGCTTTTTTCACATCTTGCGGACGCCCTATCGGAATCGCGTGTTTGTGATGGCGCTCATCTGGATCATGTCGTACTGCGGCATTGGGAATGTGATCACGTTTTGGAAAGAGCTGGCGCTGTCTGCGCGCGGAATGAGCGATGCGGAAGCGGGCGCGCTCATCTCGACTGCGGCGGTGATGGGAATGCCGCTGACCTACTTTGTTGGCAAGATCTTGGATCGAATCGGTCGCCGCAAGGGAGCCGTCTTGATCATGATTGGTGCGACGCTGGCAACGATCGGAAGCTCTTCCTTTGATCATCGCGGAGTGATTCTGTCTGCGCTGACGTTGTGCGTGATCACAGCGACCGGATCGCAAGTGGTCTTGAATGCATTTAACGCAGAGCTGTTTCCCACCGAGCTGCGATCTAGCTCCTTTGCGTGGTCAAACAACCTGCTTGGTCGAATCGGAATGGTGACCTCTCCGGCTTTGGTAGGAATGCTTGCGGAGCGGTCTGGATATGTGGTGGCGCTGCAATCGATCGCGGTGTTTCCGCTGCTCGCGCTGCTGCTCATCGTTGCCATGCTTCCAGAGACGCGCGGTCGCGAGCTTGAGGACACCGCTCAGCTTGGCCCCGTCTCTGTATCGGAGGAATCACCGTGAACACACCATCACAAGCGCAGCCGTGGAACACCGATCGAACGGAAGTCCGTGCGCGCGTCATCGATCCACGCAGTGCCAACGGATCAGGACTGCCACTGTGTATCGAGCCATCCAAGCCAGTCGCGGAAGCTGAGCTTATCGACTGGATCTCTGCCAAAAAGGAGTCTCTATCCGCTGCGATCTTGCAGCACGGTGCAGTGCTTCTGCGAGGCTTTCCCATTCACTCTGCACAGGTGTTTGAATCGGTCCTGCTGGCACTTGGAGCGGAGCTAAAGAACGACTACCAAGGAACCTCTCCTCGCAATGCGGTGACGCGCTACATCTTCAATGCCAGCGAGCTGCCGGGCTACTATCCGATTCCGCAGCACTGTGAGATGAGCTTTCTGCGCGATCCGCCTCGGCGCTTGTTCTTCTGCTGTCTCGTCGAGCCGCAGAGCGTTGGCGGAGAGACTCCGCTGTGTGATTTTCGCTTGATGCTGCGCGATCTGGATCCGCAAGTGCGCAGTCGCTTTGCGTCTCGCGGTGTGAAAGTCATCCGCAACTACGGCGGCCCAGAAGGTCACGGTCGTCGCGATCTGTGGCAGCTAAAGCCATGGCACGACATCTTCGGAACCACTGACCGTGCGCTCGTCGAACAGAAGTGCCAGCAAGTCGGTCAGCAGTTTGAGTGGCTGCCCGATGGTCGGCTCCGACTGATCAACCAGACCGCAGCGATTCGGAATCATCCACAGACAGGAGAGCCAGTCTGGTTCAATCACACCCAGGTGTTTCATCTATCGAGTGCGCAGGGGGAATACCGACGGATTTCTCAGCGACTGCCAGCGTATCGCTATCACCTACTGCGCGCGCTGGCTGCGGTGGTTTCGTCCTACAAGCGCTGGCGACTTGCCGATGACGAACAAGCGATGCAAGCGCTTTACGGAGACGGAACGCCGATTCCTGATTCCGATATGGAAGCGGTACGCGATGCGATCTGGCGCAACATGGTGGTGACGCGCTGGCGACGCGGAGATGCGCTGCTTATCGACAACAGCGCGGTGTCACACGGACGACTTCCGTATCACGGACCGCGCAAAGTGATTGTGGGCTGGGAATAGCCGCGCGCGCATGGTCAGATCTTGACCTGTGGGGGGGATTGTGTGCCAAGGTGCGCGCATGATGAAAACACGCTCGCTTGGAACACTCTGTCTTGTTGGCTCTGCTCTCCTTGTTTCGTCGCTGCTTGCTGCTACAGGCTGCGACAAAGAGGATCCTCCGATTCCCGATGACAAGCTGGACTTGGCGATCCGTCCTCCCGATCTGACGACCGGACCGACGAATGATATGACATCGGGAGGAATGGACATGGTCAGCATTCCTGCCGATATGGCCAGTGCGGACATGGCATCAGGAGGTCCGAAAGTCATGGGCTTGCCGTCTTGCACGGACAAAAACGTGACGGCGGACTTGGTGTTTACATCGGTTGGAAAAGCATCGTGCGCAAACGGTCGCTGCCATAGCACGGGCGCAGGCGGTCTGACGTTCACCGACGGTGCTACGATGAAGTCCGCGATGGTTGGCAAAAAGTCCGGTCAAGCGACGACTCTCGATGTGGTGAAGGCGAGCAATGTCGATCAGAGCTATCTCATCTACAAGCTGATGGATCAGCACCTGGCTGCGGGCGTCGGTGGACGCGGAGAGCTGATGCCGAAGGGCGGAAGCAAGCTCCCAAGTGCGGACCTTTGTAAGTTCGTGGTGTGGGTCCAAGAAGGCGCGAAGTAGCAGCGAAGAGAGCCCACAGAAGCAGCCCAGCAAAGCAGTCTTTCTGAGTCTGTTGAATTCCCACAAGTAGCCATCTGCCCCTGTTACACTGATACCTCGATCTCGAAGAGGCACGATGGCAGCAGAGACTCCTTCGCTTGGGCTGCGGGTGGCGGGTCGCTGGGAGCTAACGCGAGTCGTTGGCAGCGGCGGTATGGGAACCGTCTTTTGTGCAGTGGACTTGAGCACCGGACAAGATGTCGCGCTCAAGCTAATGCACTGTAACGATGGTCGTCATGATGAACGATTCCTTCGGGAAGCGAGGCTGCTCGCGGACCTTCATCATCCCGGAATCGTTTCCTATTTGGCGCACGGACATATGAAGGAAGGTCTTCTCTATCTGGTGATGGAATGGCTGGATGGAGAAGACCTATCCCGTCGCCTACGCCGCGCAGAGCGGATGCCTGTAGGACAGCTGCTCGATCTGGTGATCCAAGTGGCTGATGCACTGGAGTTTGCGCATTCCCGAGGGATTATCCATCGCGATATCAAGCCGGAAAACATCTTCATTCATCGCGGTGGGGAAGCGAAGCTGCTTGATTTTGGGATTGCACGGAAGCTCTCTGCGGAACGATTGACGAAGACAGGATCGGTGCTTGGGACCGTCGAGTACATGGCTCCTGAACAGGTGCGCGGCAGCCGAGATCTGGGGCCCAGTGCAGACATCTATTCGCTGGGCTGTCTGCTGTATCAGTGTCTGTGCGGAGAGCCTCCGTTTACGGGAACGAACGCAGCGGCGATCTTGGCACGGATTCTGTTTGAAGAAGCGCAGCACTTACAGAAAAGGAGTCCGCAACTTCCGACCGAGCTGTCTAGTTTGGTGCAGTCGATGCTGAGCAAAGATCCCAGCCAGCGTCCGCTTGCGGTCGCATCGCTGCTTCGCAAGCTACGTACGCAAGTGACAGATCACCTGATGTCCGTACAAAAGGATCAGGATGCAGCGCATCCTCTTGTGCAGAGTGTCAAGACGCAGGACGAGCTGCGCATGATCACAGCTGTGCTCGCGTCGCCCAGCAAAGGGGCCGCTGAACTGTTGGATGTGACAACACATCGCTCACGCAGTCAGACACGCTCGGAAACACAGGACGTAGGAATCCCGGCCAGCGTGGGTTCCTATCCCGGTGTGCGGATCTCTGTGCTGACGAATGGCTGGCTGCTGGCTGTCTTTGATCCAGTTGGACAGATCGGTCTACTTGATCAAGTTGTTAGTGCGGCGCAGCTTGCACAAGACATCTTGCAGTTGCGACCGATGACGCAGGTCTCGATCGCAGTGGCACAGCAAGCTGGATCAGAGCGTCAGGTTATTGGACCGCTGGTTGAGCTTTGTACCAAGCTGCTGGCGCGCGCAAGTGAACAGGATGCCGCGATGATACGCCATCCCGAAATCTGGCTGGATGATGTCAGTAGCGGGGTTCTGTCCGCTCGCTTTGCCATCGAAAAGGGACCGTTCGGAACGCGCTTGATGGTGCCACGAATCAGTCAAGACTTGCAGGAGCTGTTCCAAGAAAAGCCGCGTCCGTTCGTCGGTCGTGACATAGAGCTTTCGCTGTTGGAACTGTGGTCAGGAACGTGCATGGAGGAGTGTCAGGCACACGCTGTTGTGATGTTGTCTCCATCAGGAATTGGGAAGTCCCGTCTGCTGCAAGAGTATCTGCATCGGCTCAAGCAACGTAATGTCGAACATCTTCAGCTGTTTGCGCGCTGTGACAGACAGACAGAGCGCACTCCGTACGGATCTCTACAGCGTGCGATTCGTAGTCTGTGCATGGTGCAGGTAGGACAAGAACGAGCGCTTCAGCAAGAGCGTCTGATCGAGGTGGTGGCTCGCTATGTGCGTCCAGCTGACCAAGATCGTGTCGCTGCGTTTGTCGGCGAGCTGATTGGTGTTCCGTTTCCAGGCAAGCACCATCCACAGCTTGCGGCTGCGCGTCATGATCCAGCTGTGATGAAAGAACTGGTCGTGACCGCGCTCCTCGATTTTGTGCGTGCTGCATGTTGTATCGGTCCCGTCGTGTTGATCCTGGAAGACTTTCACTTCTGTGATGCGCTCTCTGTCCGTGTGCTCGAGTCACTCCTGCTGGAACTGCATTCCCATCCACTGTTTGTTTTGGCAGTCGGTCGAAACGAAGTGACAGAGCGATTTCCAGATCTATGGATCGGCATTCCCAAAGATGTGCTTCCGCTGCGGCCTCTCAGTCGCAGAGCTTGCGATAGACTGATCAGTCTCCTGTTGGCAGCGACGGTCTCTTCTGATCTGATAGAGCGTGTGCTTTTGCTTGCGGATGGGAATCCGCTCTTTTTGGAAGAGCTGATTCGCGCGGCTTCTGCTGGAGCCACGGATGCACTACCGATGTCGGTGCTCGCGCTTCTACAGCAGCGACTTCGTGGGCTGCCACCTGATGCAAGACGGATTCTGTGTGCAGCCAGTATCTTTGGCGATACCTTCTGGAAAGGAGGGCTCTGTGAAGTGTTGGCCTTGCCTAGCCAGAGCGTCGAAGAGTGGCTGCTGTTTCTGTGTCGCGCGGAAGTGATCGAACGGCATCGTCAAAGTCGTTTGGCCGGAGAAGTAGAGTACGGATTCCGTCACACGCTGATGCGAGAAGTGCTGTATCAGATGGCGACGGCAGAAGACCGAAGAATCGGGCATGCGCTCGCTGCTGACTATCTGCGCAAGATGGGAGAAGAGGACTCCTTTGTCCTGGCTGCGCACGCTGAAAAAGCAGGCTGTGTCCATACGCACGCCACGCGCGCGCGATCCGTTCGATTTGATGGCGTGCAGTCATGCTATCGATCCTTGCATGAGGATCTGCTCTTGGAGCGAAAGAGCGGACGACTCGTCTCGTAGTCCGTTCGATTCGTAGGACCCAACGCTGGTCACGATGTCAGGATCTGGTAAGGGGTTCCAGCGCACGCGAGGCACCGAGACGGAAGCGGATCAGATACTCACAGCTATGACGAGTCTGCTGATGACGCGCTTCCTTTCCGCGTGTCACCTGACATTCCTTTGCACCCACCATCGTCAGCACTTGCTCGATATAGGAATGCACCATCGTGGTGACGAGCGGACTCTCTGACACAAGATCGCGAAGCTGAACAGAGACTGCGTACACATCGTTTTGCGAAGACAGAGCGCTTGGTAAAAGCGATCCAGACTCAAAGTACGCAGACCAGATCTGCGGAATCTTGGGGCACAGACTGATGGCTGTCGCACTCTGGATATACGGACGATAGATGGTCTGAAAGTCACGCTGACAGAATGCACGGAGCAGGCGACGGAATCGCAGCTCATCATGTAGTGCAAGCTGCGCATGAAGGACTTCCAGAAATGGCGTCCACAGATCGAGGCTCACCCACTCGATGGCCATCATCGTCCGCTGAAGAAGCTTCTGGGTATCTTGCGGACAGGCGAGCACCAGCTTTTCAAACCGTACCGCTCCGCAGACCTCACGCACCACACTGACACCGTCGAGGATAGCGGCCCCTTTGACCCGAGTTGCCATAGCAGCACTCATCATAGCGCAGCCTGTCTACGATGGTCAGTCTGCTTGGGTTCTCTGCATGCATTCCTGCGTAGAGATCAGGAATCACAGCCACGCTTGCGCAGCTTTTCTTACAGACTGCTACTCGTTACACAGGACAATGTTTGGCGTCAACTCGCGGCTCTGTATCGCAACAGAGACCTGATAGCGCCGACGGTGAAGCCAGGTCCAAAAGTGCCAACCGATTGGGGTGTCTGCAATCTCATGCGTAAAGGAAATCGTGATCGGATGCTGCGCGGACAGAGAAAAGGAAAACGCATGAAGGGGCAGCGCGAGTCCAAGACCTCTTGCTTTGATGTACGACTCTTTGAGCGTCCAGTATTCAAAAAATCGGCTGGCTTGGAGGTCTGTGGGAAGACTCCTTAACTCGCGAACTTCCGATGGTGAAAAGAAGCGATCCGCAACATCCAGTGGCGCACCACGCTGAGGATCTTCCACATCAATTCCTACATCCATTCCTGTTGTTACTGCACAAGCCGCCACATCGTGAGAGTGCGACAAGTTGAAGCGAAGCTGCGTCAGCGCGGGATGATGGATGCGCGACAGTGCTGGCTTTCCGTGAGAGCCCAGCTCAAAGTGCAGTTCATTGGGTGCAAGCTGGGTGTAGTTTGATAGCACGCGACGCAGCAGTGCATGCGCCATGCAGTACAGCTTGCGATCTTTGTCGAACACAAAGCGCTGCGCGATCTGCCGTTCACTTGGACTGAGCAGCAGCGCATCCTGACGGATTCCGTCGTCACCACGATCTGCGACGGTGGACAGATAGATATGAACGATTCCCAGCGCAGGAACAGAGCGGGGCAGGGAAGTCATCATTTTCGACTTCCGACTGATTCGTGACGACTGATGCGTGGCGAATAGATGTCATAACGAATGTCGCGCGGCAGGTTCCATCCTGACGGATCGGGGGCCGACAGCTCTGCCAGATCGAGATCTGCCATTACCAAGCCCGTCGGAGCTGCTGTCACCGGACAGAGTCCTTGTGGACCGCAGAAGTAGCTCTCTCCGAAGTATTCAATCGTCCATGGCGGCTCTCTTCCTATGCGATTGGAACCAGCGATAAATACGCCATGACGAACAGCATCGACGAGGAACTCTTGATGCCAGACCTTCTGACTCTTTTTCCCAAACGTGATCGCGGGACAGAACACCAGCTCTGCTCCGCCTTCCTTGAGAGAGTGCATCACGCCTTCAAAGTGACGATCGTAACAGATCGCAACGCCGATGTTTCCGACGCTGGTTTGGAAGACCGGAAAGTACGGATTGCGTGCGATGTTGGCGCGCTGCGTTCCCAGGTTTCCATCGCTGCTGCCGTAATAAAACGTCTCGTGAAACGATCCGCGATCGTTTTGTCCGTACGGAATGTGCGTCTTGCGATACTTGCCAAGAATCTCGCCGTTTTCGTCGATGACGATCGCTGTATTGAAGCGCTTTGCGGATCGTGCATCTTGCTCAAAGATCGGAGCGATCACGATGATGCGGTTTGCTTGTGCAGCGGTTCGGAATGCTTGAACAGAAGGTCCAGACTCTGCATCTTCCGCGAGCGCCAGCCACATGGGATGCGTATCCAGCGCAAAATAGGGAGCCGTACACAGCTCGCCCAGACAGATGATGCGCGCACCGGATTCCGCAGCTTGTTCGATCAAGTCCACGTTGTGCGCGACGTTGGCTTGACGAACATCATCTAACTTGTGTTGCAAGCTGGGCAGCTCTTCGACGGTGGCAGGCATCAGCGGATAGGCATTCCGAGTCTGCGTCAGCGCGCAGCGTACCAAACGACGAGCGGTCATCGCTTCACTCCCGTAAACAGACAGACTACGTTTTCATGAGCGAACAGTGGCGCATTCTTGTGAAGGGTAAGGAGTCCCGCCAGACCTGCACTTCCCGTTGCACTGACCGGATGTTGTGCGCTGGTCTGAGCCAACTCATAAGCTGCCAGGATGTCCGATTCCGCAGCAACCAGCGCGCTTCCTTGTGATCGATTCATCGCTTGCAGAAGTGCCAGATAGTCGTAGGTTTCGTCGTCGAGGATTCCATGTGCAGCGCTGTGCGGAACACATTCCCAAGGCCACATGTATTCCTGTTTGTTGGCTGCGATGCGATGCCACTCTGCTTCATCTATGTTGGGGCGCTGCGATCCGTACGCAACAGACAATCGATTGTAGGCTCGCGCAAGCGGTGCAGCGGACTCTGTCTGGATGGTGTCAAAGCGTGGACGCTGCATAAGAAGTCCCACTTCCAGCGCTGTCTCGACGGCCATCGCACATGAAGAAGCCAGCGCACCACCACCAACTTGCACCACGATGCGAGAAGGAATCCGCTGTTCCTGATGAAGGGAAGACAGCACTTCTGCCATCAGCGTCTGTCCTCCTTCCATCGTGAGACCATTGTCTGGACCTTGACAGCAGAACGGAATCGCTCCTTGGGATACCGCTTCCACAAAGCGCAGATAGCATGGATCTCCGGACTCCTGTTTTCGTCGGTGACAGATGTTGATCTCGGCTCCCAAATCGCGCAGAGACTTCACCACTTGCGGCTCTGCATCGGGCGGAATGAACACGCGAAGTGATCGGTCTGCAGCGCGCGCAACCACGGCTGCGGCCAGCGCAGCATTGCCACAGCTTGCGATCGCGAGCGGACGAGCAGAGTCCTGTTTTGCATCATTACGCAGTGCATCTTCGACGAGAAGCTCGACCATCACTCCGAACAGATGCCGTCCTTTGTGAGATCCACCCGGATTCTGAGTGTCGTCTTTGATCCACACACCACCTTGGGAAGACAGACCAAAATACACAGACAGAGACTCACTTCGCCAAAAGGGAGTCGTCTGAAACGATCTTCCGGTGAGCGCAGTGATTCGCTGATCCAGCTGAGCGACCACATCGCGATACAGCGACGGACTGTGTGCCTCTGTGCAGCGATGAAACGCCAGCATTCGATCGGCAAAGCGCAAAAAAGGCTGCGATTCAGATGTCTGTCCATGCGCGGACGGATTCGGCAGAATCGGAAGCAGAATGTGCGTTCCTCCATCTCCATGATGAGGACAGACAAACGGAATGGCTGCGCGCAGCGGAACAGACTGCGTGTTTCCACAGCCAAGACAGCGCAGCGCAATCACGCGGAGACTTCCAAAATGCGCTGATTCATCGTCGCTATCGCGGCATCCCACTGCGCAACGTGACCGCGTAGATCACGCCAAAAGCGCTGATGACGACGCGCTTCAAAGTCCGCAAGCGGAATCCCTTGCTGCTCGACCCACGTAAAGTAACCGAGGTTGAAGATCCGATCGCGATCACGCAGCGTCAGCTCCAGCATATCGTCGGTGCGCACACCAAGGAGATGCTGTCCAAACAGCTCCGCCGCAGAGACTTGATCGAAGCCGTGCGGATGGTGTCTCTGTTCGTACTTGGCCAGCTCGGATCCGTACATTGCAGCGCTGTCCGTCGCGACCGTGACCACCGCTTGTGAAGAACCAAGCCGCAGATAGCGCGCGGTCTTGATCGCCGCCAGCACATTGCAGATTCCTGAAAAACCAAGTCCCGCGAGAGAACAGAGCAGCTCGGGAGAAAACTGTCTTCGCTCTGCCAGATAGCGCTGTCCTTGCGGATGCTGAAACAGAAAGTGTAGTCCGTCGGTGCTGCGATCTGAAATTGCAACCACCAAGTCCGTGTTCATCACGTTGTGAATCAGCGGAACGTGTTTGTCGCCGATGCCTTGGATGTTGTGCTCTCCAAAGCCGTTGCGAAGCAGAGTCGGACACTCTGTAGCTTCCACCGCGACGATGCGCGCACCGTATCGTTCCTTTAAGTAGTCACCTGCGCCAATGGTTCCTGCTGATCCCGTTGCGGACACAAACGCTGCGACTTCCAGACCGGGATGCGACAGAGCCGCCTGTTCCGCCGCGCGTCCCGTGCAGTGAAAGTGAACCAAGTAGTTTCCGTACTCCGAAAACTGATTGAGGATCACGTTGCCTGGATCGCGACGCAGCTCGTTGCACTTGTCGTAGATTTCCTTGACGTTGCTCTCGGTTCCCGGCGTACGCACGATGTCGCTGTCGTCGATGACCCAGCGTGACAGCCAGTTGAAGCGCTCGGCGCTCATGCCCGCAGGCAAAATGGCCACGCCGCGACAGCCCAAAATGCGTGAGATTGCGACGCCGCCGCGACAGTAGTTTCCCGTCGATGGCCACAGCGCGCGATGCTTGGATGGATCGAACTCTCCAGACACCAGCCGAGGCACCAGACAGCCGTACGCCGCCAGCACCTTGTGCGCTGCGATCATCGGAAAGCGCGATCCGAGCAGCACCACAATCGGCGCATCGACTCCCGTCACGTCGGGGCCCAAGACCAGGTGAGCCGGAACCGACTGAACTGCGCGACGGCTTACGTCGTTAAACCAGTGGACGCGCCACAGGTTCAAAGGATGCGCAGCGTCGGGATCAACCTGGGTCAGCGCCATCGAAATCTCGCTGGGGATTCGCGATGGATCAGCAAGCTGCGCAAGCTGCGGAAGCTGAACGCTAGACGCACGCAGACGAGTGATTGCGCTCGAGAGCGCGGCGGATGAATCGGCCTGATCGGAAGCAGCGGAAGACATGGGAAACGTCCTTGCTCAAAGAGAGAAAAGCGACGGAGCGCTTACGAATCGATCGTCGCCATGATGTGCCACAGCCGCTGCGCTTGCTGCGCTGCTTCGTGACGAATCGTCGTCGCATCCGCAGCCATGAGCGCGCCATCGCGAACCACCAAGCGACCCGCGACGAAGACATGACGGACGGCACCATGCACGCTGCGCACCACCAGATCCGCTGCCGCGCCCGCTTGGAGCTTGGCAAAAGGCAGGGCAAAGTGTTCGCTCAGCAGCGACCAGCCCGCGTGAAGACGAGCCGCGACGGAAGCTTCATCATCGCTGGCTTCTTTTGCATACAGCGTAAGAGCAGCTTCTTCGTCGGACATCACCGCAGGATAGCCATCGGTTCCCAGCGCAACCCGCGATGAATGGCGCAGCGATCGCGGATACCCGACGCGATTGCCATGGTTCGAGCGCGGATTCTGAACCAGCCACAGTCCTTCGTCAGCGCAGCGTCGGACCGCCGCTTCATCCAAGTGAACACCGTGCGCGACGATCGAACCGGGAGGCAGCGCCGAAAGCCGCAGCAGTCGATCGAGCGGATCGTGATAGCCGCGACGACGCGCATCTTCTACATCGGCCCGATCTTCAGCGACGTGAACATGCATGGGAACAGCCAGATCTTTGCAGAGCTGAGCCGCAGCGGAAATCGTTTCATCGGACACCGTGAAGCTTGCGTGTAGACCGACCAGGCCACGCAGCGCGACGTGCGTGTTTTTTTCGATGAAGCGACGACACTCGCCAAGGCCAGCCAGACCTTCGGCGCGGCCTCCGTTGCGTTCCGTCGCACCGAAAGTCAGCAGCGCGCGACAGCCAAGCTCTGCACAGGCAGAAGCCAGCACATCCAGCGATCCCTCGATAAAACGCGGTGACTCGTGATGATCGACGAGCGTCGTGGTGCCCGAAAGCAGTGCCGTCGCGATGTAAAAGCGCGCCGCAGCTCGCAGCGACTGTGCATCCAGTGCGCGATCGAGCTTCCACCAGACACGCTCCAAGATCTGTACGAAGTGTTGCGGTGCTGGCGACGGAGCAGGCATCCCAAGCGGTGCCAGTCCGCTATATAAGTGAGTGTGGGCGTTGACGCGACCGGGCTCGATGGTGCCGCCTTGACAGTCAAGGACGCTTGCACCGTTTGGCGCGAGTCCGTGGGCATGCTCGACAATGCGGCCCGCCCGAATGCGGAGAGCGCGACCGTCTGCGATGTCAGTAAGCAGCCAGTCGGTCATTTCGCCTATTTCTTGGGTTCGCCGGTTCCCGTGTCAGGCAGCGGAACGGCAATGGTTCCCGGTGCGGGCGTCGGACGGCCTCGGCTCTGATTGCCACGCTGCGAGTCGCTGGAGCGCTCTTTTTTGGCATCGGTGCTGGCACCACGAATGTGGAATCGCTCGATGTGACCTTGTTCGAGATCGAAGCGCTCGCGCGGCTTGATGGCGATTTTCTTCTGAAGTCGCTTTTCCAGTGCCTCGATGAACTCGTTGTCGGCTGAAGCCAGCAGCTCTGCGATCTCAGGATGCGTATGGACAACGATTGTCTCGTCGGCAAACGCATGACCTTCGCGACGAATCTGACGGAGCACTTCGTACGCGATGGTTGTCTTCGACTTGGTGTAGCCTTTTCCGTCGCAGTACACGCACTGCTCGGTCAGCATTCGACCCAGCGACTCGCGGGTTCGCTTGCGCGTCATCTCGACGAGGCCAAGCTCCGAGATCTTGGTCACATTGGTTCGCGCCCGATCGGGCTTGACCGAATCGAGGAACGCGCGCATCACCTTGTCTTGGTTGGCCTCGCGATCCATGTCGATGAAGTCGATGATGATGATGCCGCCGATGTTGCGCAGGCGAAGCTGATCTGCGACCTCTTTGCATGCTTCCAAGTTGGTCTTGGTGATCGTCTCTTCGAGGTTGCGCTTGCCGACGAACTTGCCGGTGTTCACATCGACCGCCGTCAACGCTTCTCCCTGATCGATGATCAGCGTGCCACCGGACTTTAGAAACACTTTCCGCTCGAGCGCGCGATCCAGCTCCGTCTCGATTCCGTACGCATCGAAGATCGGCTCGCTCGCGTCGTATAGCTCAATCTTGGTCACGTACTCGGGCATGAACGTGCTCGTGAACTTGAGCAGCCGGTCATACTCGGGCTTGCTATCGATGATGAGCTTCTCGACATCGCTCGTGAACAGGTCACGCACCGTACGAAGCAGCAAGTCCAGATCGTGATACAGCAGCGCCGGAGCCTTCGCCGCCTCGGACTTTTTCACAATCGAGTTCCACAGCTTGATGAGGAACTCCATGTCCGCGCGCAGCTCGGCTTCTTGGACATTTTCCGCGACGGTTCGGACGATAAAGCCCGTACCCGGCGGACGCATCGAATCGACGATCGAACGAAGTCGCTTGCGCTCTTTTTCCGATCCAATCCGCCGAGAAATACCGACGTGATCCACGGTCGGCATGAACACCAAGTTGCGTCCCGGCAGTGAAATGTACGACGTTGAGCGCGATCCCTTGGTTCCAATCGGAGCCTTTGCGACCTGAACAATGACTTCTTGCCCGGGTCGTAGCAGATCTTCGATGCGAGCATCGCGGCTCTTGTCGTCTTCGCTCTTGCGGCTGGATTCGTCCTCTTCATCGACGAACAGCGACTTGATGTCTTCCGGCGCGCCGCGCACATCGGCGACATACAGAAAGGCTGCTTTGTCCGTTCCAATGTCCACAAACGCAGCCTGCATGCCGGGAAGAACGCGCAGAACTTTGCCTTTGTAGATGTTGCCGACGATGCCGCGCTCTCGTCGGCGCTCGATGTAGAGTTCGACGACCTGACCGTTTTCGACCAGAGCGACCCTCGTTTCGGGTCCGTCCGCGTTGATGACAAGCAAGTTGGGCACGATACCGTATGCCTATGAAAAAAGTTTCATGCTCGCCCGGCGGCTCTGACACCCATGTCAGGCGGCGCGGTTGCGATGGCGAATACCAGTCGCATAGGAGCGCTTCCGCGTACCACGAGCCAGCCTCTCTTTTCAAGGAATTCGCTTGGTTATCGGGCTGCGGATCAGGCTCTCGGTTCGCTTGGCACAGGCTTTGCTGAAGACATCTAGCAAGTAGTTACTTCGCTTAACCTTGGTGCTGCTGACTCGCTCTTACTGTTACCAACGAGAACGCAGCAACTTGGAGACCACCCTCAGGCGCTACTTTTACGACCGCTTGGGGTGGATCACCCGGCAACATCACACATCTTTGTGTGACGAGTCGGTGAGACGGCCTGCCTGAACAAGGCGGGCCGTTTCTGTTTTTACCGCCACGATCGCGAAAAGCGCTGCTGCTTGGCGGACGCTCCACGCGATGAAGTGCAGCAGGCCATCAATTGCTGGCTACGGAATCTGCATCCCGCCCGAGACGTTGATGGTCTGGCCCGTGATGTAGTCCGACAGCGAAGACGAAAAGAACAGCACCGCGTTTGCGATGTCTTGTGGCTGACCAAATCGACCCATGGGAATGCGCGTCAGGGTGGCTTGACGCTGTTCTTCGGGGACGCCGAGCAAGTCGCCCGCTTTTTTTGATGCCGTCATGCGCGTCTCGGTAAAGCCCGGAGCAACGGCATTGCAGTTGACGTGATAGCGCGCCCACTCCTGCGCGACCACGCGAGTGATTCCGACGTTGCCCATTTTGGCTGCGACGTAGTTGATCTGACCGGGATTGCCGCGAATGGCTGCCGTCGAAAAGAAGTTGACGATCTTGCGGTTGTAGCGAGGCTGTCCCAGCTCTTCGAGCTCACGCTTGGCCACTTCACGAATATACGGCGACGCCGAGCGAATGCAGTTGAAGGTGCCGGTCAAGTTGACATCAAGCACCAAGTCCCACCACTCGTCGGGCATGAGGTGACACATCTTGTCGCGCGAAAGTCCCGCGTTGTTGACCAAGATGTCGAGCTTGCCAAATGCATCCACCGCAGCCTTCATCAGCTGATCGGTGTATTTGGGGTCCGTGACCGAGCCAATCGATGCGATGGCGCTGCCGGGACGAATGGCGATGCACTCGCGCACAGCCTCATCGGCTGGGTCTGCGTCCAGATCATTGATGACAACCTGGGCACCTGCTGCGACCAAGGTTGTTGCGCAGGTTCGACCAATGCCTCGGCCCGCGCCGGTTACCACTGCTACGCGATCGTGAAGGAGTCCGTGTACAGCCGTTCTCTCGCTCATTGCCGTGATCCGCCTTTTGTATGAGAGGTCAAGAGCCAACGGCCCCTACTATCACGGCAGCGAGGGAATCGACAAATTGCGCGTACACGTCGCTGGGAGCGCAGAAACAATCGCAGCCAGCGCCGCGTGTGCCTTGGCCATAAAGTCCGGTGCGTTGTCGATGAAGACGCGCTGCGGATGACCGACCCACGCTTCGGCAATGCGCTCATCAATGATGCGGGCTTGTTCGGCGGTCTCGATGCGCAGCGGATTTTGATGGTTGTATCCAATGATCGGCGTGCGCAGATGAATCACCGTCGAATAGCGCTGTAGTTCGGCCTCACGCGTGGTGCCAAGCTGCGCAAAGAACTCTGAACACGGCCCAGGCCAGTACGCCAGCCCATCGAGCGTGCCGCGATCACAGATCACACAGTCAACCGTCGATTCCTCAATCAGCAGGTTTTCCAGCTCGTGCTGCACATGAAAGATCGCGCGCTGGGCTGCTTTTCTGGCTGCCGACGACTCTTTGCGAGGAAAGCCTCCCGCAAACAGCAGCGTTGCCGCTTCGGGCAGCACCGCAATCCGATGGTGAAGCATTCGACTCGCGATATCGAGCACTGCGGTCTTTCCCGCGCCGGGACCGCCTGTGATGACGATCAATCGAACCGGCTCTTCGCGGACACTCGAATCGGAAGGCTGCTCGCTCGCGTTCTGCATTGTTAGCCAGACCACCAGAGCCGCTCGTGCTTGTCAACTCCGCCGAGGTGTCGGGAAAATCCGGGTGTTGACGGACAAAAGCGGGCGCACGTAGCATCGTGCCCGGAGGAAAAGTCATTGCTTCACAAACCCCACCGTCCGCGTTTTGTCCGGCTCACCACTGAGCACTGCCAGGCGCTGTTCGGCGCAGGCGTCGCGCTAGAGCCGTGGATGGTCATCAGCAACGGACGCTTCGTCGCCAAGCAGCGCATCACGATGATCGGTCCGCGTGGACGAATTGAAGGTGTCGCTGTGGTGGGTCCGCTCGTCGATTCCACCCAAGTTTCACTGGCCATGCACGACGAAGACAAGCTGGGCCTGGCCGATGATCCCAGCCGTGGAGTCATTTTGGTCGGACCTGGCGGCGAAGCGAAGGTCGTGGCATCGGAATAGCCATGTCTGTTCGCATCAATCGTGTCTATACCAAGACCGGCGACGATGGAGGCACTCACCTCGTCGGTGGTCACCGCGTTTCCAAAGATGACCTGCGCATCGAGTGTTACGGCACCGTCGATGAGCTAAATGCAACCATCGGGCTGTCGCGGCTCCATGCTCAGACGGCAGATACCAAAGAAATCGATGCCATCTTGGAGCGAGTCCAAAGCGAGCTGTTCAACCTGGGCTCTCAGCTGGCGACGCGCGCGGAAGACATTCGACCGACGCAGCCCATCATCCATCCGCGTCACATCGAGCGTCTTGAGCAGGAAATCGATCGCTTCAATGACCAGTTGCCATCGCTGACTAGCTTCGTGCTGCCAGCGGGAGGCGCGCTCACGTCGCACCTTCACCTAAGCCGTACAGTTTGTCGTCGGGCCGAGCGCTTGGCTGTCTCGCTGAGTCATCGTGAGCCTGTCGCTGATGAGGTCATCCACTACCTCAATCGGCTCAGCGATGCGTTGTTTGTGTTCGCCCGTCATGCTGCGCGTGTGACCGGACAGCCTGAAGTGCTGTGGAAACCGGAACAGACGTAGCGATCCAAAGACGTTCCCGCGCACGCTGCACAACCTCAACAACCCGATCGATCACAGTTTCTGCTTGGCAATTCGGCGCATTCGCTGGCCGATTCTGCGTTGCAGTCCAGCCATTCGCAGCCCGCGTGACCCGCGCAGTCTGTCCCGCTGTTCTCCTTCCTTTCCGTCGCACAGTCCTTACGTTAAGTTGGGAATGTGTCTGCTCAGTTTTCGAGAGAAAAAAGAGCGTGCGCACGCAAAAACGTCCTTGACGCGCTGGGGGGCGATTCGCAGAATGCCGGTGCAAGTCAAGGAAATTCTTCAGGTTTTTCCGAGTGAGGCTGCTATTTCTTGGCGTCCACTCGTCGTCCTGGCCCTTAAGGAGAACATCATGGGTACTCTGCTTCGCACGCTGGCTCTCGGCATCGCTTTTTCCGCAACCATCTCGGGCTGTGGCACTGGCGCCGAGGATACTGATATTGACTCGCTGCCGATCGTTACCGAAGACGACAAGGCAGACACGACTGGCAGCCAGCTTGTGTGGGTTCGTCCCAGCTCGTTCCCGGTGTACTGCTTTGCACCGCCCTGTGCGACCAAGCAAGTGGCCGAGGTCAACACCGGCGAAGCGCGTCTCATCTACAAGTACGACTGGCGCGCGCTCAAGCTCACCAGCACCGAGCTTGTCACTGCCGAGGCGAACCACTTCAACATGATGCTTCGTGGCCGTTACAACACCGTCAAGGTATCTGGCCAGAACATGACGGTGCTTCAGATCTCGCGCGCGAGCATGAAGGTCAGCACCACGACGGACGACAACCCGGAAAAGGACGGCTTTTACCTAACGAAGGAAGCGGTCTGCGGAAAGCAGCCGTGTCCGGTGGTTCAAGCCGAGCTGGTCAACAAGACCGCCGCGCCGGAGCTGTGGAACACCGTGGATCTCAGCCGCCTGGGTCTGAGCACGTCGGCAGAAGCCTCGCTGCTCGCGGAGATGAAGGACAAGACCGGCCAAGTCTACGTCAGCCAGTCCACCACGCCGACCGGCAACAAGCAGATCAGCCAGGCGTTCCGCAGCATCAAGTCGCCAACGCTCAAGTAGCTTCTGTTGACTCGTCTTTCCATTCGCCAGGTCACCTAGCGCGCACAATTCGGTGGCCAAGCGGAAGCGCCCGTGTAGGATAGACTCTCGACGGCAAGGCTTCAGCTTTTGCTGAGCAGGAGGTCGCAATGTCCACGCTGCGCGAGAAAGACGAGCAAGCTGCCCAAAAGAAAGGCCTGATGGCCGGGGCTGCGATGGTGGCAAGCGGTGCCGCAGTGGTCGCCGGGGCTCCGGTTCTTGGAGTTCTGGGTCTGATCCCTGCGGCGTATCTGACGTACGAATGGTTCATGTTCCGCGCCAAGCGAGGCATGCGCTTTTAGCGTCGCGGTCGCAGCGAGGGCATGTGAGCCTCTGTCCAACTTGTAAATCCAGCTTCGTTGGTGGCGAGCAGTTCTGTCCTCGGGATGGAACCCCGCTGCGGCCATCGCTGCCCGACGATCCGCTATCGGGACGCGTTCTATCGGGGCGTTATCGCTTGATGGAGCTTATCGGTCGCGGCGGCATGGGCGCTGTGTATCGCGCGCATCACATCCTGATGGACAAGCCCGTCGCGGTGAAGGTGCTGCGTGCTGAGCTAGCCTCTGATACCGAGGCAGTGGCTCGCTTTCATCGCGAAGCACGCTCTGCGTCACGACTTGATCACGAGAGCATCATTCGCGTCACGGACTTCGGTCAGACCGACGATGGGCTTCTGTTCTTGGTGATGGAGCTTCTCGATGGCGAAAACCTGGCGCAGGTCATCAAGCGAGGCGCGCTGACTTGGCGACGGTCGGCGACGATTGCACGCGACATTGCGATGGGCCTTGGTCACGCACACGAACAAGGTGTGATTCACCGCGATCTCAAGCCCGAAAACGTCGTGATTTTGCGCAAGGGAAAAGGTCGTCAGCTCGTCAAGGTGCTCGACTTCGGTCTGGCCAAGCTGATGCACGAGGCGGGACCGACGGGATCGGCAAGTGACGATGGTCCCGATCGCTCGCTGACTCGAACCGGCGTGGTCTTTGGAACGCCCGAGTACATGTCACCCGAACAGGCCGAAGGACGAACGCTCGGTCCACACACCGATCTATATGCGCTCGGCGTCGTGATGTACCAGATGGTGACCGGCAGCCTGCCGTTTTCCGCACCGACGTTCATCGCGCTGATTGCCAAAACGGTTCATGAGCCGCCACCGCGTCCGAGCTTACATGTTCCCGGCGGGAAGCTCCCTGGTTCACTCGAAGACTTGATCCTGCGCTGTCTGGCAAAGACGCCTGAAGATCGGCCCGCAAGCGCTGAAGAGATCGCCGACGAGCTGGATGCGATGCTGGCGCAGAACCTCGATGATGTGCTCGAGGAATCTTCGTCGCCCGCTGTCAGCGTAGCCAAGAATCCTTCGCTACAGCCCAGCTCGCCGTCAAAGCCAACGCTTCAACCGGGCGAAGCCGCGCCTGGAGGCATCGCCAAGACCGTTCAGCGCGTTGCTGTACCCAAGAGCGGAGGCACAAAAGCCAGCACTCCGACTTCACCAGCAGTGGCCAGCGCGTTTGAAGCCCTTGGGAAGAGAGAAAAGCCCGTCAGTGGTCCGCCAAAGCCGCTGCCCGTTCCAGCTGGACCGACGGATGCCAGTGTTCCCGGCGATGGTTCTGCTTCTTCGCCCGATTCTGTCGCTGACAAAGAACCGCCCGCCGTCGTGGCGCAAGTGGAAGCCAGCGCGGAGCCGTCTCAGACTGAGGTTCCGGCGCTCAAGCTCCCGGCGACCAAGCTGCCAGCGATCAATGAGGAAAGCAGCGTCAGCCACAACGATCCGGTCAAAGTGCCGCAGCGTCCGTATTGGCTGATCGGTGTGCTGGGGCTGGCGGCTCTACTGGGCACCGGAGCCTACGTTGGGCCCAAGCTGCTGCGGAAAAGTCCGTCGAGCACGCTCATTGAAAGCGATGATCTGCGTCAAGCGCGTCGGCTGCTCGCGTCCGATCAGAGCGCCGCTGGCATCGAAGCAGCGATTCGCAAGCTGCTGGCGGTGCGTCAAACGCAAGAAAACGCAGAGCTTCATCGCTTGCTCAGCAGCGCGTACGAAGCCCAGCACAATCGACTGCGCGCGCTGGGACACATGTATCTGGCGGTGCAGCGTTCGACGACGATGGCAGAGCGCTCTCAGTCGCAGCTTTCCTTGGCGCAGCTTCTGTCGCGACTTGGTCATATCCAAGAGTCGTGTCAGACGGCGCAGCGGCTCCTGCGCGAGCACCCAGTGCCGACGGGCGAGATCCAAGTGAATGCGCAGGCGCTGCTTCTGACGCTCAAGTGTGACGGCAAGTAAGCGCGTCGCTGCGATATTTCGATCGCGGCGCTTCCTACTTTTCGGGAATCGCCAGGCTCAGGATCATGCCGCCCAGCATCAGACCGGACACTGCATAGCCGGGAGCCCACAGCCCAATCGTCGTCAGCACGCAGCTTTGTCCCGCGTTGCTTCCGTTTGTACACGGCAGTCCGGACGCGTTCAGCGCCAGCGATGAATCCAGCTTCTTGTCCAGATAGTGCGCTGCGATGCTTCCACCCAAGATCGCAAAGCCGAGCGAACCGAACACGCCCGCGAGTGCTTTGCGACGTGGCGATAGACCTTTGCGCTCAGGCTGCTGCGTCGGACTTGGCTGCCACGCAAGCGGCGGAGAGGACACCGGACTTTGCTGCGGATATTGCGTCACCGCGCCCGGCAGCTGCGGAATGTACGTCTGCGCTGGCACGGCTCCCGTCGGCGGAAGTGGCGGTGGCAGCGTTGTCACAGGCAGCGTTCCGGGCTGACTTCCCGCTGGAGTCGGCGCAAGCGGAACCGTCGCTGTCTGCACCGGCTTCGCGACTGGAATCGGCGCAAGCTGTGGCATCTTTTCCGGCTGCGTCCCCGTCGCTTGAACCGGGGTCGGAGCCAGCGCGGGCACTTGCGTCGTCATGAGCGGCGGAACCATCACCGGATCGCTGCTCGGCGCTGGAATCGCAGGCGGACCATTTTTGGCGGCACCATCGAGCAGCTCGTTGAGCTGGACATCGGCATCCTGGCCTTTGCGATAGCGCCCGAGGATCTCGCCGAGCGTGCTCTGAATCATCAGACCGAGCTTCGTTTCATCACAGTCGGTACACAGGTTTTCTACGTCGAACACCTGCCGATGGCGTCCGTCGTACAGATGCATCACCACGCGCTGGTTTTGCTTGCTACCAACTTGGAAGACATCGCCGCTCAGCACCACAAACGCTTGATGCTGTCGCGCCAGCGCGGACAGACACGGGGCAGTTCGACAGCGACGATCCGCATCAGACAGCGTGGACTCTACGATCTTGAACTCTTTGCGGCTCGCGAGCTGCTCTCTGACCATCTCACTGGCCACCCGATCGAGCGTCGTTCCTCGCTGTACCGCCAGCCACAGCAGCGGATCCTCTGCATCGGCCTGCGCGCGCGTCGGCAGGATCGTCAGCAGCAACAGACACAGCGCCCAAGCACGGACAGCCATACGGTGCGGTTCGCTTTGTGGAATCGAGTTCTCGTAGGCTAAGTACATGAGCGGTGTCGTCTCGCGGATCTGTGGACTCAGCATAATCCGAAACAGCGCCGTGATGCGAGGCCGGAATTTGCCAATCATTCAGGAACTTACAGCGGTTCCGCAGGGTTACGCCGCGTACGCGCTGCGCGGCTGGCGTTCTGTAGGTGCGGCAGGCCTCACCGCTCCAGGTGCTGCGGGGAAAAGTCATGATAGCATCGGACCCTATGGACTCGCATTTCCGTAGTCGAGCATGGCTTCCTTCTACGTCGGGGCAGATTCGCAAGCTGCTCCGTGGCGGTCTGGTGGGACTTGTCGTTTCACTCACGACAGGCTGTATCGTGGCAGACCCGCTGTATTGCTCTTCCAACGCCGAGTGCGTACAAGAAAACAGCGACGGACCTGCGCTCATCTGTCATCCGAACAAGCACACCTGTCTTCCTTTTAAAGAAGGAACGTGTGCGACCAACGCGGACTGCACCTCGTCAACGGCCAGTCGCTGTCTGCGCAGCGCCGATGAAAACGATGGTCAGTGCGTGCCTTGTTTGGTCGGCGATGCCAACGACAAGTCGTGTGTCTCGCTGCTGGGAAACACCGCGCAGTGTGCCGAAGTGGGCGGTGTCGCGCAGTGCATCGAGTGTCGCGCCAGCATAGACTGTCCGTCTGAGCGCCCCATCTGCGATGCCAACAAGTGCCGAACCTGTCGCGAGCACAAAGACTGCGAGGGCGAGCTCAAGTGCGACGGCAACGTCCTGTGTACGGACTCGATGGTCTGTATTCGCGACGGAGACTTACCCGAAGGCAACGCCGGAAGCTGCGCCAGAAACGAGCTAAGCTCGTCGGGCCGCGTGATCTACGCCCACAACGGCAACCCCAACTGTAGCGATGTCAATCCCGCCTACGGTTATCGCTTCAGCGAGCCAGTCTGTAGCCTGACGCGCGCACTCGACATCGCGCAGAGCATGGGCCGCCGCTACGTTCGCGTCTTGGGATCAAACTACGATCCCGTCACCAAGCCCATTACGTTTGGAACCTACTCGTTCATCGGTGCGCCAGGGAAAAACTACCCGACGATGGCGATGATGAAAGGTCGCGGTCTGCTGTTCAATGTCCAAGACGACGCGGTGGTGACCATCGAGCAGATCGACATGACCGAGCAGAACGTCAACGCGGTGGCACTGTCCTGCGTCGGCAACGGATCGAGCAAGATTCCCAGCTTCACCTTGCTGCGCAGCATGCTGCGTGGCTCGACGACCCCGGCCTTTGCGAACGCGCTCAACCCGGCGCTCCTTCTCAACGAGTGCAATGCCCGCATTGAACAAAACGTCATCGGGCTCACCTCGCTGAGCGAGGCCATGTCAGCGACCGCCGCCGCCCATGGCACCGGCATTCGCGTCGCCGATCAAGGAATGAGCACCAAGACCGGCTACCGCATCGAAAACAACCTGATCGCGGGCAACATCAGCACTGGCTTCGATGTCTATCAGTCTGCATCCCCGACCCAGCGCTTCTTGGCGCAGTTCAATACCATCGCGTACAACGGTCGTCAGGCAGCCACCCGACCTGGCGGTCTGTTGTGCTCTGCGTTTCAGCCACCCAACCCGCCCATGTTTGGCCACAACATCTTCTTTGGCAACATGACCATCGCGGGCTCGCAGATCGGGTTTGGCGCAAGCTGCAAGTTCGTGAACAACGTCGTCGGCAGCAGCGACACCAGTCCAGAGACAGGCCTGCGCAAGTTCAACCCAGAGTTCGACGATCAGTTCCTGCTCACTGACACCGCCGCAAACCGCACCTGCTGCATCGACCAAGCCGTGCTGACCGAAGGCGACAGCTTTCCGACGCTCGATGTTCGCTATCAGCCGCGTCCGAGCGGCACCGCTTACGACATCGGCGCCTTCGAGCTTCAGCAGGCCAAGTAAGCCAGCGTCTGCCGTCGTTCCTGCCTCTTGCTTCCCACTTCGCTCGTCATGACCGACTTGCTGCATAGGCTGCGCGCCTCTTTCGGACGGCCCTTCGACCTGCTCGGCCTGGGCGAGTGCTCGCTGGACTTTCTGTATCGTGTGCCGCTCGCGCTCTCGCAGCCGCTGCCCGACAAGGCTTCCGCGCTCGGACAGGAAGTGCTTGGTGGCGGACAAATTGCCACCGCCTGTGCCGCAGCGGCGCGTCTTGGCCTGCGCGCGCGCTTTGTCGGTGCCGTTGGGGATGACGATGCTGGTGCGGCGCTGCGGTCCGAGCTAGCCCGCGAGCCCGTCGATACCTCGCGAATGAAGACCTGTTCTCGCTGTCAGACCCGCACTGCGCTGATCCTGCTGGGCCAGTCGGGCGAGCGCTCTGTCATCGAGTGGCGCGATCCTGCCCTGACGCTGCCCATCGAGACGCTGTCCGCCCAAGACGTGGCCGAAGCGCGCATGCTCCACGTTGATCTCAGCTTTCCATCCGCATCGCTATGGGCCGCCGAGCAGGCGAGGGCGCACGGGCTCATCGTCTCGGTAGACCTCGATCGACCCGCACCGCACTGCGCCGAGCTGCTGCGCCTGACCGACCTGTGCGTGGTGTCCGAGCACTTTCCTGCGCGCTTTACCCACAAGACCGATCCCGAGCAGGCCGCGCTCGCGCTCTCACACGCAACGCCCGGACAGGTGATCGTGACCCAAGGTGATCGGGGCTGCTGGCTCGTGGACGGTCCCCACATCCGGCGCTTTCCGGCCTTTGCTCCGCCGCAGCTTCTCGATACCACCGCGTGCGGAGACACCTTTCATGCAGCCCTCCTGGCGGCCCTGTTGACTTCTGCCGATCAGCCAGCGCCCGTCTCGCTGGACCACGCGCTGCCTTCCGCCATTCGCTTTGCCAGCGCGGCGGCGGCCCTCAAGTGCGCAGACTTGGGACGACGCGGCTGTCCTTCCCGCGCCCAGGTCGATCGCTTTTTGCACGACGCACCGCCTGAACTCACCGTCTGAAACCCTGCTGCGTGTCGATCCACTGCTCCCGCTGCGGCATTTCGCGTGCGCTGCCCGTTGACATGTACGCCGTGCGCTTACTACTTTCCGCACTCGTGCATAGGCTTATCGGCTCGACGCTGGCCGGACCTTTCCGCGCCGGGTAGCGAGCGCAAGTAGTCAAGGAGCAAGGTTGTGATGACAAAGTCTCTCTTGGGTTCGGTGCTTCGGCTCGCGAACACGTTGGTTCTGGTTTCTGCACTCTTGTCGGGCTGCGCGAGCAAAGGCGGCGGTGGCACCACCCCGCCCGTCATGGACAAAGAAGACATGTCCGTGTCGCCCGCTTGTGCCTCGATGAAGTGTGAAAACCCGGCGGCCATCTGCTGCGGCGGCGAGCCCTGCGTGGACATCATGGCCAGCACCGACAACTGCGGCGCGTGCGGCAAAAAGTGTCGCACCAAGGAAGCCTGCAACAACGGCAACTGCGTCTGCCTCGGCGGAGGACGCACCGCAACGTGCGGCACCAACGCCTCGTGCTGCGCCGACGGCTGCCGCGATGTTTCTTCCGATGCCAACAACTGTGGCGGCTGCGGCATCGTCTGCAAAAAAGGCGAGATCTGCGAAAGCGGCCAGTGCAAGTGCGGTCCCTCTGGCATCGCGTGCAAGACCGGCCAGGTCTGCTGCGGCGCGGTCTGTAGCGATCCGCAGAACGACGCGGCCAACTGCGGCATGTGCGGCAAGGCCTGCAAGCCCGGCAAAGCCTGCAAAGGCGGTCTGTGCGAAGGCGAGTGCATTGGCTGCGTCGCGGGCGAGACCTGCTGCGATGGCAAGTGCGTCAACCTCCTAAACGATCGGGAAAACTGCGGTCGCTGCGGCAACGCCTGCAAGGACATCCTCGGCATCCCGCTGCCCTGCATCCTGACCGTCTGCACCGGCATGAAGTTCGACATGGGAACGGATATGTAGGCCCGCCGATGTCCATCGCACTTCACGTCAACATCGACCACGTTGCGACCCTGCGGCAAGCGCGTGGCACAAGCTATCCCGACCCGGTGTGGGCGGCTTCGCTGTGCGAGCTGGCCGGGGCCGATGGCATCACCGTTCACCTGCGAGAAGATCGCCGTCACATCCAAGACCGCGACGTAGAGCTTCTGCGCAAGACCGTGCGCGGCGTGCTCAACCTCGAGATGGCCGCCACGCCCGAGATGGTCGATAAAGCCATCGCGCTGCGTCCCGACATCGTGACCTTGGTGCCCGAGCGTCGCGAAGAGCGAACCACCGAAGGCGGACTCGATGTCGCGGGCGCAGCCCGGATCGCCGTTCAAGAAGCGGTGGCCGCGCTGCACGAGGCCCGCATTCCGGTCAGCTTGTTCATTGCACCCGATCTCACCCAGGTTCGCGCCGCCGCCCAGCTCAAGGTGCCCCGCATCGAGCTGCACACCGGCCAGTACTGCGAAGAGACGCTGCGCCCCGGCCACGCCGTCCAAGCCGCCACCGAGCTAGAGCGCCTGGCCCAAGCCACCGAAGATGCAATCCGACTCGGGATGCATGTCGCCGCCGGGCACGGGCTCGACTATCCCAACGTCCGCTCTGTCGCCCGCATCGCCGGGGTGGAAGAGCTAAACATCGGCCATGCCATCGTCGCCCGTGCCGTCCTCACCGGCATGGAGCAAGCGGTTCGCGATATGATCGCCCTACTACGGCAGGACACATGACGATCCACGAAAAGATTGATGGCTTTTTGGCGGCACCTCTCTACGCAGTGGCGGGGGCCAGCAACGACACCGATAAGTACGGCTATCGCTGCTTTGTCGCGCTGCGCCAGTCGGGCCGGGCGGTGCATCCGCTCAACCCGCGCGCGCCAGAGATCGCCGGTCAGAAAGCCTTCGCCGCGCTGCGTGATGTGCCCGGTCAGGTTGTCTCGCTGTCGGTCGTCACCCCGCCCGCCGTGACCGAGCGCGTCATTGACGAAGCCATCGCCGCAGGCGTTCGCTTTGTGTGGATGCAGCCTGGGGCCGAAAGTCCCGCCGCAGTCGCCAAAGCCGAAGCCGCCGGACTGCACGTCATCGCCGATGGCTCGTGCGTCCTGGTCGAGCTGGCCAAGCGCCGCGCCTAGCCTTCCCCGTAGCCGATGTCCCGCAGGTACGCCTGCCGGATCTGCCGTGACTCTTCCGCGCCCTGCGGCTGTCCCAGCTTGTCCAGCACCTTCGCCAGCTCGGCATGAATCAACGACACAAGCCGCCGATCGTGGGGCCGACACAGCAGGCTCAGTGCCTGCGCCAGTCCCGCCGCCGCCCGCTCCGTCTGGGACAGCTCTTGCTGCGCCCGCGCCAGCGCCAAAAGAGCCCAGCTTTCCCCATCCAGCGGCAGAAGCCCCGGCGCGCCATGCCGCGCAAGATCCAGCCCAAGCTGCGCCGTAAACATCGCCGCCTGCGCTTCCCCGGACTGTAGATACGCCTGGCTCAGCACCACCAGCGTCGCCAGGCTCGCCGGACCCAGCTTGCTCGCCAGTGCATCGCACTCCGCAAACGCCGCCGCCGCTTCTTTGGCGCTGCCAAGCTGCCGATAACACAGCGATAGGTTCGCCAGCAGCCGGACCCGATCATCGTTGTGGTGACGCAAAAGCCCGCGATGCCGCACAAACGCCGCCACCGCTTTGTCCACCTGTCCCAGCTCTAGGTACGCTTCGCCCAGCAAAGACAGCACCCGCGCGCTGTCGAACATCTCGCTCCAGCTCAGCACCGTATCGAGCTTGGGCAGCAGCAGATCAATCACCTGCCGAGGCCGCCCGAGCTGGAGCGCCGCCCGCGCCATCCGTGACAGCACCAGGCTCTCGTCCCGCTCTTGCGCCGTGCGATTCGCCGCCGCCAGCGCCTGCTCCAGGTAGTGCCAGCAGCGCTCTTCGCAGCGGGCCGACAGGTGTAGCTCGCCCAGCCGCAGCAGCGCCGGAACCTGCGCTTCGTCCTTGGACTCGGTGAGCGCCAGCCGCTTTTCCGCGCTCGCAATCGCTTCCGGCAGCTTCCCCGACAGCGCCCACACGTCCGACAGCCGATCCAGCGCCAGCAGCATCAGCGCGGGCTGCTGCGTCCGCTCTGCCAGCCGCTGCGCCGCTTCACACGACTGCACCGCGCGCGCCAACTGACGCGCCCGCAGGTGGACATACGCCGCTTCCAGGTGGGCCTGCCCCGAAAACGACTGATCGATGTGATCGCCGCTCTTGTGCAGGCAGGTGTCCAGGTTTTCCACCGCGCACGGATAGTCCGCCGCATCCGAGTACGCCCGCGCCAGGTCGAGCAACAGGTCGCACTCCTCGCTGACATCTTTGCGCGCCCGGGCGTCTTCCAGCGCCAGCAGAAGCTGCGGCAGCTTTTCGGTCGGTTGCGGCAGCCGCAGCGTCGGAACCATCCCCGAAGACGACAGGTTTGCGTGCCCCAGCCCCGCGACCGGACCCGCCGCTCCGCTCAGCCCTGACAGAGACGAACGACTGCGCCGACGCGACGCCCACAGCCCGACCGAAACGACCGTGAGCACCACCACCACCGCCGACAGCGCGGTCCGCCCCGACATGCAGCCGCACAGCAGCACGGGCCCCAGCGCAAGCAGGCTACGGCGCAAGCGCAGACCTCTTAGAACACCGAACAAAACCTATTGCGGACCCTGGCTGCTGCATCGTCTGTCCTCACGTACTTGCGTACGCTCCGGTCCTCCTCTTTGCTTCCAGGGTTCCTCATGACGGTTTTGTTAGGCGTTCTTAGTGGGGGACAGACCCACTTCGCTCCAATCGCTCGAGCAGGCGAGCAGACGACTCCGACAAGCGGCGAAACACCACGCCCATTCCTGGCGGAGCGCTCTGCACCCGAACCACTTCGGCGACGCCTTCCACGATCTCGATCTCATCGAGCAGGATCGAAAAGCGGACGTTTACCCGGGTTCCCACCGGCAGCGGATCTTTGGATCGGATAAAGGCCCCGGTCCGCGACACATTGACGACGTATTCGCTCAGGTGCGCATCGACCGTCTCAAACTCGGCGTTGACGGCGGTGCGGTGCGCGCGGGGAATCATGGCCTCTTTCGCCATTGTTAGCGGCCCCCTCTCTTCCAGATCGTGCGGTTACAAGCAGGCATGCGACTTACGATTTTACCAGCTTTTCTCGGGCTTTTGCGCTGTCTTTCGCCGCGCTGGCTGGGCCACACTCACGCCCGGTGTCAGATGCGGGCGACGTGACCAAGCCATGCCAAGTCCTGGCACTTACTCGGCAAAGCTTGCTGCAATCCCGCTAGAGATGACAAAGAGCTTGGTGATAAGCTGACGACAAACCGACAGACCGGCGGTGCCCAGCCAGGGCACCCAAGAGAGGATCGTGGCCGAGCGATGAGCGATACCCCCCAGCTAGTGCGCAGCTTTGCGGACCTTTTGGCCCTGCTCCAGCGTGACGGAGTTCCCCACGAAGCCAACCTGCCCGGATCAGAGCTGGTCATTCCCACCCAGCGCGGCGCGCTCGATGCGGTCCTGCTGTTGCGCTGGCAGCAAGACGCGGGCGTGGTCCAGTTCATCCAGCCGCTTCCTTTTGAGATTCCCGCTGAGCGCATCCCCGCGCTCGAAGCCGCCATTTGTCGCCTAAACCCCGCGCTGGTCGTCGCGGGCTTTGAGCTGGCCTACGATCAGCGCCGGGTCGGCTTCCGCACCACCTTGCCGTTTATGCCGCGCGGCGGGCTTTCTGCCGAAGAAATCCAGGCCTACTTCCGTGTCACGGTCAAGACCGCTGCGGACTTTTTGCCGACGCTCCAGCGCATTGCCCAGGGACTTGCCAGCCCGCAGAACGTGCTCGCCGAGGCACAAGCCGACATGGCCCAGCGCCAAGGCGCAGGCGGACCCGGAGCACTCGGAACCTACTAAGAACGCCTAATGAAACCGTCATGAGGAACCCTGATTGCAAAGAGGAGGACCGGAGCGTACGCAAGTACGTGAGGACCGACGATGCAGCAGCCAGGGTCCGCAATAGGTTTCGTGAGGCGTTCTAAGCCAGACCACGCACGCTGTGCCTTGCTAGATGGAATCGCTATGTCTTTGCCCGACACGCACCAGAGCTTCCTTGCGGCCATTGAGAGCGCCTATCAGACGCTCGATACCCACTTTGACGAGCTGTACGCCGCTTGTCAGACCAGCGAGGACCGCAGCCACCTGCGCGCGCTCCATGCCGCCGCCCGTGATGCCTACTTTCGCGGGGTGGCCACCAAGCTGTGTGACGACAACGTCGTGGTGCGCGCGGTCTACAGCGACTTAAACCGCGCCAATCAAGCGCTGCGCGACAGCATCGCCAGTGCCCAGCACCGCTCCGCCGTGATGGTGCTCGGGACGCAAGCGGTGCGCCTGGCGGCATCTTTGGTGACACTGGCAACGGTTGGATAGCGCGATGCGGAAGACGCTTATTGTGACGCTTTCTTTGTGGACGGCGCAGGGGCTCGGGCCGGTCCCGCAGGCACGCGCGCAGTCGGGCTCGATCGAGCAGGAGTGGCGCGTTCTCACCGAAGCGCAGGCCGCCTATCAGCGCGGCAACACCTTGGCCGATCGCGGCGATCTGCCCGCCGCCAACCGGGAGTGGGATCAAGCGATCTCAGGTTTTCAGCAGGTCTTGCGAGCCAACGCCATGCGCACCGATCTGTACGCGCCGCTCGCCGACATTCACATCCGACGCGGTCATCCAGCGGTGGCGTACGCGCTGCTCACCCAGCAGGTGCGCGGCGGCGTAAACGATCTGTCGGTGAAGATCCAGGTCGCGCGGGCGCTGCGGGCCATGAACCGGCGCGCCAAGGCCATCAGCCACGTCGAAGAGCTGCGCAAAGCCCATCCCAACGATGCCGAGGTCGCGGCCCTGCATGCCGAGCTGCTCGCCGAAGATGGCCAGGTCGATCAGGCGCTCATGCTCCTTCTGTTGGTGCTGCCCAAGCTGCCGCTCGAAGGCCGCTTTCCCGGCACGGACGGCGTGTCGATGCGCAAGCTGCACGCCCGGCTGCTCATCGCCAAAAACCGAGGCACCGAGGCCGTGGGCGGGCTGACCGAGCTGCTCAAGGCCCGTCCAAACGACACCGAAGCGCTGCTGCTACTCGGCCAGGCGCAGGTCGCACTCGGCAGGCATACCGACGCCATCACCACCTTGCGACGCTACCTGGGCATCGTGCCCAAAGACGGACGGGCGCAGGCTTCGCTCGGGCAAGCGCTGGCCGAAAGTGGACAGCTCCTGGCGGGCATCGAGCAGCTCGAGCAAGCGGGCGAGACGGCGGAGTCGCTGGCCATGCTCGGGCAGCTCTACCTGCGCAAGGTTCCGCCCGATACGCCCGCCGCGCTGACCGCACTCGGTAAGGCGCTCGCGCTTGCACCGGGCAACCTGCGCGTCTGTGCCGAGCTATCGCAGCTGCGCGACCAAGCCGGGCAGGGCGCACAAGCCGTGGCCGAGATCGAGCGCTGTACCGAGCCGCTGCTTGGTCCCGATGGACACCTGGGCTCGGTGGACGGCTGGGCCCAGAAGGCGCTGCTGCTACGGCTCGACCTTCAGCTCAAAAACAACAAGTTCGAGCCCGCGATGGCAACGTGGAAGGGCGTGCAGGCTCGCTATCCGGGCCTGTCGTCGCTTCAGACCAAGCTGGCGGGGGCGCTGTGGCGACGCGGGCTGTCGAAGCTGCCGACCACGGCGGGGCCATCGACGGCGGGCCTTTCGGATCTGCAAGAAGCCCACAAGATCGCGCCCAGCTTGACGACGGCCCAGGCGCTGGCGCTCGGGCTGATCGCGGCGGACAAGCCGCAAGACGCGCTGCAAACGCTGCAAAACCACTTAAAAGACGGTGCCACCGAGCCACGCTTTCTGGGGGCCTACGGGCGGGCGCTCCGCGATGCCGGACAGGCGCAAGACGCGCTGCTCGTGCTGCAAAAGGCCGAAGGGCTGACCTCGGCGGCACCGGCCAATCAGCCGCTCAAGCTGGCGCTCAAGCAAGAGATCGCGCAGTGCTACCTTCAGCTTCAGCAGCCGCGCCTGGCGCAAAAAGCGGTCGAAGGGGCGAGCGATGACCTGTCGCAGCAGATCCGCGCGCAGGCCGGGATTGTCTCGGTGCGGATGCTGTTTGCCGCCGCCGCTCCCGGTACCCAGCCGAGCTTTCCGTCCGTGATGTTTGTGACCCAGGGCGTGCTGCGCGGCGGCCCGGCGGTCCTGCCGATTCAGCGCGCCGAGGCCAAGCTGTGGCAGGTGCTGGCGCTGTCCGGCAACGGTCAGATCGATGTCGCGGCCAAGCTGGTCGGGGAAGTGGCGCAGCTCTTTGACGGGCCGACGCTCGAAGCGGTGATGGGCAAGGGCGGGCTGACCCACCTGCATGCGCGGGTGCTGCTGCGCCTGGGCGACCTGTACCAAGGCAGCACGCTGGCGGCGCAGGCGATGCCGACTCTGACCCCCGATCAGGCGCGGGCCCTGCACAGCACCACCGCCACGGCCTTCAATAACAAAGCGGTCGAGGTCACGCACAAGGGCGACTTCGACCGGGCGAGCGGGCTTCTGCGCTCGGCGCTTGTGCAGGCCCAGGCGTCCAGTCCCCAGCAGCTCCTGCGCGTCTTGTACAACCAGGCGGTGCTTCAGCTTCTGCGGGCGCGACCCGACGATGCCAAAGCCATGCTGACCAAGCTGGACCCGGTGCAGCTTCCCGACGTGCTGGTCCTGCAAGGGGCGCTGCTCGAAAGCCAGGGCGATCCGCGCGGTGCGCTCGACCTGTACCGCCGCTACTTGCAAGCCGCCGCCGCGCCGCAGACCCCGCCGCTTACCCAAGTGGCCGAGGTGCGCGAGTGGGTCGATGCGATGGCGCGCTTCTATGAAGGGGCGGCACCGGGGGCCGATCCGATCCCCGACCCCAGCAAAGCGGGCAAGCGCCCGGTGCGGAGGCAGCCATGACTCGGCAGATCCGGCAGCCCCGGACGACCTGGCTGACCCGGCTGACCCGGCTGCTCTCGGTACTGGGCGTGATCCTGGGGCTGTCCCACGCCGCGTGGGCCGCGCCGGAGCGGGTGCTGGCCGTCTACCTGCCGGGCATCTACTTCGCGCAGCTAGAGCGCAAGCTCGACCTGGGCAGCGAGCTGGCGGCGCACCTGCACAAAAAGCTCGGCGACAAGTACCACCTGAGCGCGCGCGTCTACGTGTCCGCCGATGCGATGGACGCCGATGCGGGCCGGATTGCCATGATCCTGACCGAGTCGCCGTATGTGGCGGCCAACCTGCAAAAGCTTCTGCCCCTGGCGGCGGCGGGCAGCGGCAGCGACACCCGGCTGCTGGTGCTGGCCACGGCGGCGGTGCGCAGCCTGACCGACCTGCGGCGCGGCGGCCTGGTCTATGCCTCGCCGGTCGAGCCCCCGCAGGCATTCCTAGAGCACTTCGTGTTCGAGGGCGAGCTGGCGATTGGCAAGGACATGCTCCAGTCGGCGCGCGATGTGGCGTCGGCGCTGAGCCTTTTGTCGGTGCAGAAGGCGCAGGCGGTGCTGCTCTACGAAGACAACCTGGCGAGCGTACGGGCCACCAACCTGCGCACGCTCTACCGCAGTGAGCTACTGCCGCGACCGACCGTGGTGCTGCCGGGCAAGACCGTCGATCCGGCGGAGCAGCAGAAGCTGCGCGAAGCCCTTGCGTCGTTTCGCGGCCAGGTCCATCCCGACCTCCAGACGTTCCACGCCGTCACCGATGCGCCCTACCAAAAGCTGCGCGACCGCATGCAGCAAAAGTCCCGCCGCCTGCCCAAGCTGCTGGAGCTAACCGACGATCCCCCCCCGCTCCCCATGCCACGCGGCAACCTCCCATCCCCCGTCCAAGTCCCCCTCAAAGCCTTCACCCCAGCGGACTAAGCGCAGGCACGGCTGGGGGAGCTGTGCAGACTGGGTGCGGCTTGCCTAATCACAGACCTGTGCGCTACGGTCGAAGCGGCTGGGGACACGATGGCCACCGTCGAAATACATCCGCAGAAAATCAGCGGGCGCTGGAAGTCCGGGGTCGCGCGCAGACAGCAAATGGACGGTCTCTACGTGGTCGATGCCGCGCAGACCCAGGGGAAAAGAATCCTGCTCTTTGACGACCTGTTCCGTTCCGGCTCCACCATGAACGCAATCACCGAAGCCCTCCTGGGTCCGGGGCAAGCGACCATCGTCTATGCCCTCACCATCACCAAGACACGGAGCAACCAATGAACAGCATCTTCATCGGCGGCTCGCGACATGTTTCTCGCCTACCCGCTGAGGTCAAAAAGCGCATCGACAACATCGTCGCCAGTGGCCACCAGGTTCTCGTGGGAGACGCCAGCGGTGCCGACAAGGCCGTTCAGCAGCACCTTTTGGATGCGCGCTACGAAAAGGTGACGGTCTTTTGCTCAGGCGATGCACCGAGACACAATCTCGGGCACTGGCGCACCCATCACGTTGCAGTGCCCAAGGGGGCCAAGGGCTTTCATTTCTACGCAGCCAAAGATCGCGAAATGGCGCGGGCTGCCGATTTCGGACTGATGATCTGGGATGGCAAGAGCCCTGGAACGGTCCTCAACGTCCTGCGGCTCGTCCAGGTCGGAAAGATCTCCGTGCTCTTCCGTGTGGCCGACAAGACAGCCATCAACATCAGGTCGGCAGACAACTGGCGGGACTTTCTCTCGCAGTGCAGCCCAGGTGTAGTGGCTGACATCAAGGAACGAGCAACGGAAGAAGAGTGGGCACTTGGCGAGCCGTCCACCCAGCCAAGCCTGCTCAGCCCATCGGCGGTGCCAGCGCTGGACGCTCCCTTGTTGGAAACGCCGCCCATTGTCCCGGTATCTGATGAGGCCGTGCTGGTGCTAAACCGCGCCCTTGCCTCTGGCGACCCTGCCAAGATCATGGAGACACTCGGATTCATCGCCCGCGATCGCGGCATGAGCCAGGTCGCGCGCGAGTCCGGCCTTCCTGGCAGCAACATCGACCGCTCGCTCGCCAGTGGACACCCAGAGTTTGCGACCGTTTTGAAGGTGCTCTACGCGATAGGCCTTCGGCTTGAAGCCAAGCTGCTTGAGACCATCACGGAGCGTCCGCCAGTCCCTGCCCATCACGCTGGATCCTGACAAAACCACGCTGGCAGCCCTGCCACGCCCAGCCTTGCGCGACAAAATCGTGCTGGCAGCGCTGCCATGCACAAACTTGCGCGACAAAACCGCGCTGGCAGCGCTGCCATGCACACTTTTGCGCAAACCCAGGGTGCCGGTCCGGCTGCCATGCACACTTTTGCGCAAACCCAAGGTGCCGATCCCGGCTGCCATGCACGGTTTGGCGCAAACTCAGGGTGCCGTTTCGGCTGCCATGCACACTTTTGCGCAAACCCAAGGTGCTGGTCCGGCTGCCATGCACAAACCTGCGCGACAAAACCGTGCTGGTCCGGCTGCCATGCACAAACTTGCGCGACAAAATCGTGCTGGCAGCGCTGCCATGCACAAACCTGCGCGACAAAATCGTGCTGGCAGCGCTGCCACGCACAAACCTGCGCGACAAAACCGTGTTGGCAGCGCTGCCATGCACGGTTTTGCGCAAACTCAGGGTGACTTCCCGGCTGCCAGGCACACTTTTGCGCAAACTCAGGGTGCCGGTACGGCTGCCGCAGCGAGTGATTCGCGTTCAGGTGGCTCGGACAAGCCGAAGGAAGCCAGGTGGAGCACATCGGCTCCAGGCGCATCGAGCCACCGCACCCTGTCTCGCAGTCCCGGTGCCAGTAGGTGTGCGCGGAGTGCATGCAGTGCCAGGACCAGCGCTTGGAGCGAATCTTCGCCATACGCGGTGGCCGCCACCTGTGCGGGCATCCCAAGCTCGTAGTCGCAGGCCCAGAAGCCATCGTCCGGCCTGGGCGGACCGAGCTGGACGGTCATGATGTGCTCGCGATCGGCCTCGTCGCGATAGATGAGCTGTCTTGTAGCAATGGGATTCATCAATCGTCCTAGTCCGCGACTGCCAAACCGATTCGGGCAGCGCTGCCGGTGTACCTGATGGGCGGCAAGTTCTCGCGGGGCGGGCTGCCAGGCACACTTTTGCGCGACAAAACTAGGCGGGCAGGGCTGCCGGAGGGGAGTGGGGATTTTTTTGGAAAAAGGGAGGGCGGCGGTGCAAGTGGGGGAATAAGAGCTGTGGGGTGGCGGTTGTGTACTGCATCCATCTAAGGAGATGTCCATGCAGATCCCGACAATGTCCGCGAATTATCCTCTGGTTTCGGTGCGTCGTGAGCTTCGCTACACCCTGGTTCGGCTGCGACCGCTTACGTGGGCCAGCTCTCAGCTGCTGGCGTTTGAGGCGCTGCTCAAGCAGTGCGATACGCTGATTGCGCAAGAAACGAAGCTGCGCGATGGGCTGGAAGATGCCGAAGCGCAGCTCGATCAGGTCGATGGCGAGCTGGATGTGCTGGCGCTGTACATCGAAAAGTTCATCCGGGCGTCGATGGGCGGAGGGCCGCGCGACCTGCTGCTCAAGGCGCTGTTTCAGGGGCTTGCGCCGAGCCGGTTTGTGCGTCCGCAGCTCGGGGAAGAGCTGGACCATGTGCGGACCTGGCCTGCGCTGCTGGCGGGGGCACCGCTGGCGAAGCTGGTGGCGCTGGGGACGGATGTGGAGTCGCTGCTCAAGCGGATCGACACGGTGATGGCGACGCACGCGAAGGCCGCATCGGATATGGCGGCGTTTGCGCTGAACGTCCACGGGCCGTTTGTGGCGAAGGTGAACGGGGAACGGCAGTCGCTCGGGGGCGAGGCGATGAAGCAAAAGCGGCTCGATGGCAGTGACGGCGACATTGGGCTGTTTCGGAAGCTGACCAAGTCGCGGGCCAAGTCGGTGGTGACGCTCGGGTCGATTGACGGGCTGATCCACGAAGCAGAGGCGGAGCTGGCGGTGCTCAAGACGCAGAAAGCGGAGCTGGAAGCGGACGCGAAGGCCGAGGCGGAGGCGCTGGCGGAGCGAAAGCGCAAAGAAGCGGAGCTTCAGGAGCTGCGCAAGCAAGAAGCCGAAGCCAAAGAAAAAGCAAAAGCGCTCCGCAGCGAGCTGGGCCTGAACTAACCTGCGACCACTACGAAACCAACAGTTTGAGTAAAGAGCGTGGGGGCGACCGGAGAGCTTTTTTTCGGGCCGCCTGCGGAACGGAAAAAAGTCTCGCAGGGTAGCGGGGCCCCTCGCGAAATGTACGGGTTTGGGAA
>JAEUKB010000015.1 GCA_016794365.1 Myxococcales bacterium | reverse complement strand
TTGCTTTGAGCCAGCGACGGCTGCACGCAGCAGCCACAGTTGATCGGTAGGCAGTCGTCCCACGTCCCGTTGCAGCTCGGCGGGCGGCACCGCAGACGTGCGAGCCAGCGTCACGTACTCGGGAAGCTGCTCTCGCGCCGTCAGAAGCTGCGGATTGTCGTCCGCAATTCCCGAAAGCAGCCGGTCTTCCAGCACGAGCTTTTCCGACGGCGACAGCAGCCAAAGCCGCGAAAACGCGAGCAGCCACGGCGGACTTCCGCCGCTCACCTTCACCTGGCCAGGCACTTCCTTGACGAGCTGCGCCGTCACCTTCTCGATGGGAACCGCGCTGACCCGGACTTCGGAATCCTCCACAATCGGCCCAATCAGCCGCAGGCTCTCCGCCGAGCGCCCACGCTCGATGACCTGCGCTTCGTCGTGACTCCAGCCCGCTGCGACGAGCACAGCGACGAGCACCTGCGACTCTTGCTCTTGTGGCGTCGGGGCAGGCGGGGCCGCAGGCAGTGGCCTTGACCGCGTCGCTTCCCGGTCAAACTGATCGACGCGATGGAATGCTCCAGCGCTCTGTGATGGCGACGGGGTCGGCGGGAGTGCAGCCTGACGACCCCCACGCTCGAACGACTCCAGCCGTGACGGCTCCCTGCGGCTTGGCGCATCCGGCGGCACCGCAGGTGACATCTCTTGTGACACTTTTTGCGCTGGAACCGCCACGCTTGGTGTCACTTCCGTGCGCATGGGCGGGCTGCCCGGTGTTCGCTCTGGCGCGAGCGTCTGCATGTCGAGCGCAGCCGTTCCCGGTGGTGTCGCCACAAGCGATGGCGCTGACAACTGCGATGTCACTTTGGGGGCAGGTGGTGACACGCCTGGGGTAGCTGGGGCCGCTTTGGGTGACACTTCTTTGGCAGCCGGTGTCACTTGCGGTGGCTCTTTGGCCGCTGGCCCCGCTTCGGCTGCGCCCGGCACTTGGACGCCAAAGCCGTCGAGCGCGCCGTAGATGCCCGTCTCGGCATCGGCCACGCCTTGCGCCGCTGCTGGTCCGCCGGTTGCTCCGGCTGCCACTTTGCCGACACCCGCCACGACTTTTCCGGCGGCCACGGCGATCTTTTTCCAGTCGAAATCGTCACTCATGGTTCGTTCCTTAGCTCCTTCGCGTCGGCAGCAGGCGCAGCGGATCGAGCGGCGCGCCGTAGCCCACGTCGGCCAGGTGGCGCACCTCAAAGTGCAGGTGGGGCCGCTCGGCGAGTCCGCTCTGAAACGGCGAGGCCACCGTCCCGAGCGCATCCCCGACGAGCGCTGGCTGCTGCACAAAGACAAACACTTCCCCCAGGTGCAGATAGCGGCAGACGTAGCGGCTCGACTTCACGTCGACAAACAGGCCCGCCGCTCGGCGCTTTGGGTCACGGCTCCGCCGACCATCGACGACCGCCACGACGACGCCATCTTCCGCCGACAGCACCGGAGTCCCCGCCGCGCAGTGAATGTCGACGCCCTTGTGCGGCTGCGGCTTGTGGGCACGCACCGCCTTCACCGTCTCGCCCACGTCGAGGATCAAGCTCGGTGGAATCGGCCAGTTCACTTGCTCCTCCGAGACAGCAGATAGAGCCCGCCGCCGATGCCCGCGACGCCCGCCAGCGCAGCCACGAGCAGCGGAAACGACGAGCCAGGCGACGCCGGGATGATGGCCGACGACGTGTCCACGACCAGCTCTGCGGCGGCTTCGGCGGTCTTTGCGACCTTGCCGCGCTCCCGCTGGGCGCGGGCTCGTCGCTCGGCCTCGGCCAGTTCGCTTGGCACCGGAATCTTGTCGCGGAGCCTCGCCCGCACCGAGCGAAACACCCGATGCAGCACCAGCACCTGAAGCAGATCGAGCACGCCCGTCGCCAGCAGCTTGGCAAAGACCCGTCCCGCCGCGTCTAGATCCTCATCGCTGCGCGCCCGATAGCACGACAGCGCCCACTCTTTGCCGAGTTCAAACAGCTCGCCCGCGATGTCCCACAGTGAAATCACGCCCCAGACCGTCAAGATCGCGTTGATGGCGATGCCGACGGGACCGCCGATGATCGTCGCCAGCAGCCAGCCCGCGAACACCAGACACAGCGTCCACAGGTTTTCCATCGTCAGGATGTCCTTGGCGCGCTGCCACGTCGCATCGTCGAGGTAGCTCCACGAGCGCACGATCGAC
>JAEUKB010000092.1 GCA_016794365.1 Myxococcales bacterium | reverse complement strand
CGTCGAGCTGTACTTTGTGGACGCTCGGGGACGGAGGATGACGTTCGAGTCAGCGACGCGCTATCGCGACGGAAAGTGGCGAGTCGATTTCCTGGCGCGGGCGGTGCTTGGCGTGGGTCCGTCGGAAGGGCGCGGGCTCGGCGGTCAGCCGGGACGGTGGCGCGAGTTTTATCCGCAGAAGTCGCCGGGCGATTGTGGCTTCGTCGAGAACGTCGGTGTGCTGTGCTGGGAAGACGGGGATGGTCGGGCACATGCCGCCGAGGCTGGACTGCTTAGCGCAGCGCTTGGTCCCGACTGGAGAACGCGACTGAGACAGGAGGTGGCGACGAGGTTTGGCGACGGGTTCGATCGGAGTCGATGATGCCGATGTCGAGAGCTACCTGCTGGGACGCTGCTTCGTTCGATTTCGACGCGAGCCGAGCGTTGTGGATGCCTCGGCTGATTTCTTGGCTGGTGTGTCGGCAAGTGCTTTGCGGGCTGCCGTCTCAGAGTCGAAGTAGTTCCAATGTAGCGCCATCTCGACGAGCGAGAGCGTGACGACCGAGAACGGACCTTGGTCATCGCACTTCATCCAGCGCACGGCGACGCGCAGCAACGACTGATCCCGACGAAGATCGAGCAATCGCCACATCGGCGATCGGCCCGAGCACGCGCGACGGAGATAGTCTTCCGCCCACGCCTCGCCAGGCTTCGACAGGTCGAGCTGGGCCAAAGGAGCTGGCGGACGTTTCTGGTAATGCGTACGACGACGGCAAGACACACTTGTAGCAGGGACATGGCACGGCATACACTGCTCCTGTTCGCGTCGGGCTGGGCTTTCTCAGGGCTACACAGTTCGACGCGGGCGAATGGCTCGATCGGCAATACACCGCCGTCGAGCCTGTTTTGTTTCCGGGCATCGCTACCCGTACCTAGCTGTTACCTAATGCTCCCAATGATTGCAATATTCTAGCCTCAACTTCAGCGTATTATTTCGCGAACTAGAGACAGAAAGCCCTCGCATGGTAACGAGTCCGGGTGGTACGTGGTCGTCGAAATCCCCTCTACTTCGGGCTTCCAGTCCGTCTGAAAACTGCACGCCAAAACCTGAGCTTCGATAGCGTCGCACTAGCGTCAGGGCTGACCGATGGCAGTACCGTCTTGCATCTTGAACGCAAGCGGGGCCACGTTCCGCGCCTCGATACCGTCGAGCGGATCGCCTATGCGCTCGGGCTGTCGCCTGCATTCCTGGCTTATGGCGTCGAATCAGACGGCAGCCAGCCGACAGAGGGCTTGCGCTGCGAAGGGGTGGCCTCACGACTTCGACAGACTCGCGTCGCTCGCGGGCTGACCATGCGCGCACTGGCTCGTGCCGCTGGGCTGACCGATACCGCCGTGAGATCCACCGAGGCGGGGACCAGCATGCCCAGCATTGCGACTGTCGAAGCGTTTGCGACAGCCCTCGGTGTGTCGCCAGGGTGGCTCGGCTACGGAATCGGGCCGATGGAACTACCAGGACGAAGGCGTGTGGCAGCGACGCCTGCGCCAAGTCCCTGATGGGAAGCTACGGAGTCGCATTAATTGGCATCAGGCGCGCGAGACGCTGCTCCGTCGCTTGAGAGGCGGCGTGATGTTTGTTGATGGCAAAGGCTCGCTCAAGGGCCGCGCGGGCCTGGGCTAGATGTGGAGCGCGAGCAGGCAGTGGCTTGGCCTGGGCCAAGCGGACATGCGTCTCGGCAAGGGTCTGCCATGCGTCGGGATACTTCTCGGGGCTCTCCGTTGCCTGCTGGGCCTTGATCCGTGCGTCTTCCAGCGCGGCCACGGTCGCAGGGCCAGTCTGACCCGCAGCTTGAGCCACCACCCACATCGCCTGCGCCCCCAGCGTCAAACACATGGCGTCGGTCTTCGACAGCGCCAGACAGTCCTTCTGGGCCACATGCAGCTCGGCGAGCGCGGGAGCGGGATCCTGCTGCTTATTCACAAGCTCGCGAGCCTGCACCAGATAAAGCAGCATCGCCAGCTGCTCGGCATCCAGCAGCTTGCCCCCTAGCCTGCGTGAGGCCTGAAGGTGTGGCAGCGCCTTCGCTACATAGCGCGTAGGATCCCGTCCGGCCAGTGACTCCCGCTGCGCCGCTTGTGCATATATCTGAAAGTAGTTGTTGAAGCACTGAGCGTTTTGGCTGTTTACAACCATGCAGCGCGCAAAGTAGTCCTCGGCACGACCCAGAAGAGAAATCAGTTCCTCCGTCTGGGATTCAGGCACAAGCAACGAGACGGCAAAAAGGACGTTCGCGGGCCCGTGCCGATAAGTCGGGTCTAGACTGCATACTGAGATATAGTCCCCCAGCCCGGCACTCAGCGTGTGATGTGCGCTCGGGTGCCCGATACGTCGCTGATACTGTCCCAGCATGCTCTGCACGTTCGCCAGGTCATTTCGACCCCATACGAACTGTGGGTGCTGTGTCACTGCGGACTCCAGCAGCTCGATCGCCCGGAACCAGGCTGGCTGTGGATCCACCCCTTGTGCTTGCTGCAGTGCAGCAACGAGACTCAGGCAGTTCGCAGCCGCATCTTGGGCATATGGGTTGCGCGTGTGCATGCTCATGATGGCTTGCGCGTGTACCTGGCATGCACGCTGAATCTCGGGGGTGAGCACGCCATATGCCAACACAAAGTACGCTGCAACTGCCTGCTTAATGAATGCCTCCACGCTCGTCGGATCGGCCAGAGCAAGCTTCTTTCCTGCCACGACCGCTTGCTGATAGGCACTGGCGGTCGAAAGACCACGATTCATGGCCATCTCCACCTGCCGGACCCAGGCCTCTGCGAGCCCTTCGTAGACCTCGCTGTCGCTCTGTCCGATGCGCGCGGCGGCTTCATACGCCTTCACGGTGGCAGCAAACGAGCCCTCCGCCTCTGTGTACTGACCCGCATCGCGCTGTTTGAGCGCCACCTCCAGGTACACGTCTCCTTGCAGCTTCCAGGCCTCGTACAGCCAAGGCTCTGCTACCAGCGCGGCCTGCGCATGACGGAGTGCTCCGGCATGGTCTTGCTGATAATACGCAATCACTCCATCGAGGTACTCCGACACTACGGTTTCGGTTGCCCGGCTCCTGCGGAGCGAGTCCAGCGCCGGTACAAGGTAGGTTGCGACCAGCTCCTTCCGCTTCTTCTGTGCCCAGTCCCCACCACCAGCTAGCCGGGCTTCATACATCGCCTGGTCAAAGTGCTTGCCGAGCACCAGCCCCAGCGCATAGTGAAGTTCGGGCCGCTCCACTCCCAACTTCTGCGCGGCTCGTAGCTCTACCAGCGCCTGTGGATACTCTTGCAGCGCCAGGTGACCGCGTCCCAGCGCAAAATGTCCGAACCCTTCGCCCTCCTTCCCATACCGCTGTATTTGCGACTGAAGCTTCTGCATCCGCTGCCGCATGATGGCTTTTTCTTGACCCAGATCATGGAGCGGAAGCTGCCGCGCACTGCGGAGCAGCCACTCCATGTCTTTCATTTCTGAACCGAGCCGCTGAGCCAACTCCGCTTGTCGTTGCGAACGGACCCTCTCTCGAATGCCGATTCCAGCCAGCAGTGTCGAGAGCATTGCCGCAAGGATTCCGATTGCGAACAGCGCCCTGTGCTTTCGGTATTGCCTGCGCAGCCGCAGCAAGAGACTGGCTCGCTTCCCAAGGATCGGCTCCCCATCAATGTAGCGTTGCAGGTCCTCTGCCAACGCCCGCGCAGAGTCGTAACGCTGTCCCGCATCCTTGGCGAGACACTTGAGCACAATCGTCTCCAGATCTCTCGGAACATCCGATGCAATCGCTCTCGGGGGCTTCGGCTCTTCGGACAGGACCGCAAGCAGTACGTCCACAACCTCTGTTCCACCAAAAGGAGTCATCCCAGTCAGCAGCTCATAGAGCGTGGCACCGAGTGAATACACATCCGCTCGCCGATCTACCGTACGGCTTCCGCCGCGCGCTTGTTCTGGTGACATATACGAGGGTGTCCCCATCACCGCCCCCGTCTCGGTCAGACCCGCGTTTTCACGCGATTCATGAGCGATGCCGAAATCCATTAGGAGTGGCTGATTGCTACCCTCTCCCCCTCGCTGGATCATAATGTTCGAGGGCTTGATGTCGCGATGAATAATTCCCAGTCGATGTGCTTCATGGAGCGCGAGTGCGACCTGCTTGATCAGCGATACTTTTTCAAATAGCGAGAGAGAGGGAGCTGCTTCTGCGAGTGTCTTCCCATCGACAAACTGCATCGCGATGTAGGGCTTGTGCTCGACCTCTCCTACCTCAAACACGCGACAGATATTGGGATGATCAAGTCGCGCCTGCATGCTCGCTTCACGCTGAAAGCGTTCCACCAACCTCGGGTCATCGACGCGCAAAAACTTCAGCGCGACGACTCGTTCCAATCGACGATCCCGTGCTTTGTATACCGCCCCCATTCCTCCGTTCCCAATCAGAGACAGGAGTTCGTAGCGCTCCCAGCGATGCACCGGAAACTCGGCAGGGCTAGGCATGGAGACATTCCGACCGCCGGCAGCGGTTGCGGCGTGTACGTCAACGGCTGCAGACTCAACTTCCCTTGCTACCGTCGCCTGCAAACCAACGTCCGTTGAGCCTCGCACCGGCACGCTAGTGTCCTCATGGACATCGACGCGCGACGCAGGCTGTCCTTTTGGCGGAGTGTCCGCTCTTCCCTGCTGGTCACGGCTCCTGCCCTGATCCGTTCCTGTCGTAGCGCTTGAGTCAACACGCCTCACCATCGCAATCATACACACGAAGTGTCGAGAATGGATGGAGTCACCAATTCGCCGCTCCGCGCGTGTTACGTTCTGGACTTCCTAGAGTGAGGAACTGCAGGATGGTCGTAAGAAGCGCTCGGGGATGTGGTCGCAGGAACTACTGGAATGGACCTGATCCGATTTCCTGGACACTTTACGATTTTCTATTTGGTGATCATCAAATCATATCGAGCCCCACTCGCTATCGGCTACTTCGTCGGTGGCGAAGTCGGAACCCTCTGGTCCCGGTGGCCCGTGCGGAGAGTCCTTGTCTTGCTCCCCCTTCTTCCCTTTCCCATGGTCACATGTCCGGCTGGCCGTCCGGGATTCGGACGACTGAGGGCCTGATGTAAGCGCCCGATGAGTTGCCCTCAGCGACGGGCAGATCGCTTTTTGTCGGGCTGGCAAGGAAGCTGCTTTTGCGACGGAGCATGCTGAACCTTGAGACCTTGCTTCAAGATGCGCCCCTGCCGGATCAGCGACTCCGTCGTCGCGCAGCCAAGCTCGTGCAGTCGATGGTGCGAGGGCATTCGCCGAGCAGCCTCGGGTGTCTGGCTCCTGCCGACGACACTCAGGAGGCCTTTACGCGAGGGGCTTATCGCTTTTTCGACCACGAGGGTGTGACGAGGACGGCTCTGCATGCGCCGATGCAGGCACGGCTGCGAGAGCAGGTTTCTCCGTCGCAAACGGCATGTGTCGCACATGATGTGTCGGTCCTCAATTACACGGGACATCAGCGCAAAGAGGACTTGATTCCCGTCGGTAACGACCAC
>JAEUKB010000089.1 GCA_016794365.1 Myxococcales bacterium | reverse complement strand
AACCCAAGGAAGAGACATGTCAGGCAAGAAGGCTGGTTCGGTGTTCGATATCAGTGCGCTGTTCGAGCAGGAGTTGCAGGCGCGTAACGAGGATCTGCGACGGCAGGCGGCGCTGTCGATGCTGCCGAAGCTGCGTCCGTCGGCGCGGGTGACGATGGCGGAGTTTCTCGATTCCCTTCAGCAGCATCGCGAGGTCTGGTCGGCAGTGCTTACGATGTCAGCGGTCGAGTTTGCGTCGCTGATTGCCGGAAGTCCGCGCGCCGAACCGACGAAGGATGCGCCGGAACAGACGAAGCGAACGCGGATTTCTGATGCACAGAAGAACTCGCTGAAGGGTGCGATCGTCAGCGTGCTCGGAAATCACAAGGATGGGCTGAGCCGGACAGACATTGCGGGCCAGATGGGCGACGATGTGCTGGCGACGATTGGCGTGAAGCGCGACGAACTGGCGGACAAGCTCCGTCAGCCGCTCGGCGAGTTGGTGGCCGACAACAAGATCCACACCGTCGGCGAAAAGCGACTGATGCGGTATCACGCGGGGCCGAAGAAGTAAGCTATCGCTTCGCGTGCAGCGATCCCGCCACCCGTCGCGCTTTGCCGACTTCGATCGAGTCTGCCTTGGCGTAGTGCTTCGCGGTGATCGCAAAACTCGAATGCCCGAGCGATCGGGCGACATCGTTCGACGTGGCCCCCGCTTCGAGCGCCAGCGATGAGTGCAGACCGCGCAGAGAATGTGGACAGACTCGTCCGATCTTGGCCTCGTCGCAGTAGGCATGCAGCCGCTTGTACATCCAGTTCGGCGCAGGCTGCTTCTCCCGATCGGCAGCAAAAATTCGATCGCTTAGGGGTCGCTTCGCGCAGTGCTTGGCCAGCAGTTTCGCGACGGGCGCGAACAATTCCAGACGACGCTTCGCATTCTGGTTCTTGGTTCCGTTCACAAAGACGTTGATGCCGTCCACCGCTCCGACGGTCAGCCCGAGGACTTCGGATGGACGCAGGCCGAGATAGAGCTGCACCAGAATGGCCAGCGCGCCCTCTTCGCCCAGCTTCGCGCGATCGAACAGCAGCCGCTCCAGCGTCTTCGCCTCGAGCGGCCCGAGTTGCTGCTTCCCCGCGTTCGCCTTGCCGATCGGCTTCACCTTCGCGAACGCATCCTTTTCAACAAGTTCTCTGTCGAGCAGCCAGCGCCAAAATTCCTTGACTACCTTCAGATAGCCATGGTGGGTCGCCGCCTTGAGCGGCCCGAACTTTCCCTCGGACTTCGTGACGGCGAGGTACAGTGCCGACGCTCGCGCCGCGTCAATCTCGTCGACCGGCACGTCGGGAATCCACGCCTTGACGCGATTCTCGACGTTACGCGCGACCGAATCCGGGTGACGCCAAGCGGCCCGCTTTTCGTCAATCCACTGCGCGAGCGCCTCGTACACCGTCAGCACCGGCTTCGTCTCCGTCTCACGCCGGAGCTGCACCGCCAAGAGGTCCGCCGCCCCTCGCGTCTCCGCGCACACGCTCTTACGCTTGCCCGTGCTCGGGTCGTAAATCACCACTCGCCACTTCGTGCGCCCCTCAGCGGGCGGATACGGACCATAGATGTACACGACTTTATTTTCGCATTCTTTTACGAGGTCTGCGATACGTTTCTTGTTCTTCCTGTTTGTAAACTCCGTCCGACGAGCGTTCACTTCACTCCTTCCTCTCTGATTTCTCTCCTTTTTCACCAGTCCCGACGGCGGGGAAAAGAGGGTGGCATCTTCTCGACGGAAAGTTAGTCCACCGAGACATCAAGCCGCAGAATCTGATCGTCGATCAAACGACAAGTGGGCTTCAGGTTCACTTGATTGACTTTGGCTCGGCGGCGCAGAGCTCTCAAGCCAGCAAGAGTGCGATTGCGGTTCCGCTTCCCGAGGCGT
>JAEUKB010000081.1 GCA_016794365.1 Myxococcales bacterium | reverse complement strand
AAATCATACCTTGCCAGTGCCTAGCCTCGATGCCGTCCCTCCTTATCCGAAAACGCCTGCGTTCCCAGCCCATTCCCTAAGCCATCCGCCCTTTTACTTTTCGACGAAATTTTGTAATATCGATTTCGTTGAAGAAGCGGGCTTCGACGGGAACATCGCGCCTCCTTTTCCCTGGCTGGCTTTCAGCGACGAAGATTGCAGGGAAAACGTCGGAATAGGAATCTACGGATCTGGTAGCTCTGGCTCGTCGGGGAGCTGGACTCCGTGCCAGACATCGACGATGGTCACGGTGCGTCCGTCGGCTTCGATGATGTACAAGAATCGTTACGGCGCGACGACGATTTCGCGGATGGGAAGATGTTGATACTCTCGCACCGACGAGCTGAGCAGCGGGAACGTACGAAGTCTTCCGAGCGATGCTTGGCTTGCACCTTGTTGAACAAGCGCAGCGCGGCAGCGGGATTTCTCTCGGTGAGATAGCTCAGGGCCGAGGTCCAGCGCTCCATCGCCATCCCGGTGAATTGAATCTGCATTACGACGACGGAAAAAACTTGGCGCGCAGTAGGGCCTGCACCACGTCGAAGTCCTCACCGATGCCTGCGCGGGCTTGGGCGATGCCGATTTCTAGGGAACGAAGCACCTGCTCGCGGGTCGGCTTGATGTGTGGCACAGACGGAGGAATGTCACTTATGTCCGCGAAGGCCTGACAGCGGTCGGTGCGACGACGGCGAACTCATGCTGAGCGATCAAGAACGCTCTCGTCACAACCTGAACCTGCTCTCGAATCTGCTCGACGAGCACAACCCAGTGGAAGGCGCGGCCACGGAGTTGGTCCGGCGATTTCATCGTCGCAGCCGCTACTTGGTGCTGGCGATTGGGATCGGTAAGGGTCCGACCGACGATGGGTTGGCCCGGTGGATCATCGTCACACCGAGGCAGATCAGCCACCGGCGGCGAATGCAGCCGAGGCGCGCCCCATGACGCTCTCACCGCAGACCATGAGCAGCCTCGTCCAGGACGCTCGTCGGCAAGCGAGCAAGCGAAAGCGGCGAAGTCTCACCACGGCCACGCATGTAGCGGAAAGGACTACGGTTCTCAGCGACGGCGTGACATGCGAACATAAGTACACGATGCAAAAGTCTGCTCGCGTGCTGGGACCGTACCGCAACGGCGACAAGTGGCGACTGGTGGTTCTCGATGGAGGCTCGCGCAAGGCCGTAGTTGCCGAGACGCACGAGGCTGCGCTGGCGCTACGCGACGATCTTCAAGGCGCGCTCAAGAAGCACATCGCCCGCTCCTTTGAGGAGTCGCTTACGGAGTACCTACAGAACCTCGTCGATCGCGGAGTCAGCCACGATACCGCCGACAAAGTCCGCAGGATGCTGCGTCCATTCCTCCCGCTCGATGAACCGCTGACGGCCATTGATGCGGAGCGAGCCGCGCAGATGTATCTCGACGAAACAAAGCGTACCAAGTCGAACGGAGAGCCCATCGCCAACGACTCCCATCACCTGCTCCTGCGGCGCGTCAAACACTTCTACAAGTGGGCGATTTCTCGTCGCTACGTGGCGCAGAATCCGTTTGCGGAAGTGTCTCCCATCGGTCGTCCCAAGCGCGGAAAGCAGCAGCTCCGCATCGATGAAGCGCGCAAGCTTGTCTCTGTTGCGATCGAGCGCGCGAAGACCCTGGATGCCGGATCGACCGCGATTCTGATGCAGATTTTCCTGGGACTTCGTCCAACAGAATCACTGGTCCGCGTGGTGCGAGATCTCGACGACGAAGGTCGTATTCTGTGGGTTCCGTTCGGCAAAACGAGCAATGCGAAACGGAGGCTTCAAGTTCCCGATCCGCTGCGCGAAGTCCTGCTCCTTCACGCCAAGGACAAGCCCGCCGACGCACCACTCCTTGGTCCGCCAGGGGATGCACTCCACACGAGAGACATCATCCGTTATCGACTGAAGCTCTTGTGTCAGCAGCTCGGACTCCCAACCGTCTGTCCGCACAGTCTGCGCGGCCTCAATGCCACGCTCGCCCTCGACGCTGGAGCCACCGCCCAGCACGTCGCTGCCGCCCTCGGTCACGCCTCCTTCACAACCACCGCACGCCACTATGCAGACGCCAGCTCTGTTGCGAATGTTGGTCTGCGCAGAGTGGCAGATCTGCTCGGAACCCGCAGCGGACGTGGAACCGCCGATGTCGAGCAACTCGCCACACTTCTGCAAACCAGCCTGTCCCCGTCGGAACTACAGCGTCTACGACAGCTCCTTCCGACATAATCGGAGTCCGGATTACGGGACCGGCTCCTTTCGGACCGCAGCACATCCGGCTGTCAAGCGCTCGGCCAGCACATCTGGCGCATCGACAAACAGTGCGGAACTGTCGTGTAGACCGAATCGTATCGACCCTTCGGGGGTCGTGCAGACCGCATCGAGGTTGTAGAACAACTCGTCTGTTTGATTCACGACCTTCGCCAGCGCAGCAAAAGGTATCGGTAGCGCTTCGACGCGATCGAGCAGATCGTCCCAGCTACAGATGTGCTCCCCGTATCCTTGCGAGCGAGTCAAAACAATCTGCGCAGACTCTCGATCCACCAACTCACCGATGCGTGCGACGAGCTTCGCCAGCGGAAATCGCTGGGCGGAGCCGTCTTCGTCAAAGATCCAGTATCGATTCATAGTGGCTTCGCTGGTCCCCGCCGAAATCCTCCCTGCGGGGCCAAGTCAGGATTGTTCGGCGATAGGTCATGCTGATGTGGTTTGGGATGAATGCCGGGCGTTCCGTGATCTGAAAAATCAATATCACGGGTCGGCTGGAGCTGCCCATTGGAACCGTGCTGCCACTCACGAGCC
>JAEUKB010000065.1 GCA_016794365.1 Myxococcales bacterium | reverse complement strand
CGCGCGCCCACGACGGTCTGGTTCGCCCGCCGCCCGCCTTGCAGCAGCTTGGCGATCCCGAAGTCGAGCACCTTGACCACTTCCTCCACCGTCCCATCGTCGCTCAGCCGCCGCGCCACGAAGATGTTGTCGGGCTTGAGGTCCCGGTGGATCACTCCCTTGCGGTGGGCGACGACCATGGCTTTGACGACCGGGATCCACAGCTCCAGGGCCCGCTCGGGTGGAATCTGCGTCTCGCGATCGATCATCGCGGACAGGCTCTCGCCTTCGAGCAGCTCCATCGAGATGTAGACCTGCCCATCGCTGGTCCGCCCGCTGTCGAACACGGTGATCGCGTTGGGATGGTCCACCGTCGCAGCGGCCTGTGCTTCGCGCTCAAAGCGCTCGACCAGATCTGGGTTGCGCACCAGATCGGTATGCATCAGCTTCACCGCGACATCGCGTCCCATCGGGAGCTGCGTCGCTCGGTACACCGTGCCCATGTTGCCCGAGCCGATCACGCTCTTTAAGACGTAGCGTCCGGCCAAGACCTGCTCGACCTGCACAAGCGGCGAGCCGTCGCGGTCGCACACCGTGGCTTCGATGGGAAAAATCCCTCGGCACGAGGCGCAGAACTTGGCAGGGCTCGGCTGCGGATTCACGACGGACACTAGTGTTTCTGGGCGAACCTTACGCGCTTAACTTCCCATCTTACCGACGGAGATCGCACGTTGTATGGGCGCCGTTTTTCATCGTATCACGGCACGCAGAGCGCCTAAAACAGCCCGTTATTCACTTGTGCGAGCGCGGCAAGTCCCACATCCGACCAACGCCGAGCCGCCGAATCGGTCCTGCCCGCGCTACGGAACCAGGTAGCTCCAGAAAAATGTCTTGGGTCCGCCTTCGGCGTAGGCCGGAAAGCGCATGTTGCGAATCTTGTCGGTGACACAGCGAGCCGTATCGGTGCTGGCCGATGGACCCATGACATCGGCCTTGACCACCGAACCCGAGGGCGCCACCACGATGCCGATGCTCAGGTTCTTGCCGCTGCCGTCTTTGGGACAGCCCTGCCACTTGGGCTCGGCGACGGTCATGTGCTGGCGCAAGATCTGCGGCGTCAGCTGCGCAACCGGCGAGTAGTCCAGCGCCACCGCCTTCGCAGGCTTGGGATCGACCTTCTTGGCCACCGGCTTGTCGGGCAGCGCGGTCGTCGCGGGCTTGCTGGTCGTGGCCACCGCTGGCTCGGCTGGCTTTTTCACGGCGGCGCGCCCAGTGACCTCGGGAGAGGCTGGCTTTTCGATCGCGGGCTTGTTCGGCTCCGTTGGCAGCGCGCCCGCCACGGTATGGACCGGCACAGCGACCTGCGGACCTTCTTCCCGCACCACCGACTGCGCTGCGGCTTTGGGCACCGGCCTGGGCTTGGGCGCAACCGTCGGCTGACCGGGATACAGCCACGCCACCACACCAATCGCGACTCCCAGCGAGCCCAGCCCCACGATAAGCAGCGGCAGCCGGTTCGGCGGCGCAGGCTGGGAAGGAATGCTGACATCCGAAGAAGAGCGACCGAGCGCCGGATCCGAGGTGCCCGTCACCCGAAGCTGCGGCAGCGATGGACTGCTGACGCCACGCAGCATCGGCATCGCGGGATTGCTCGGCTGACGCAGCATCGGCATTGCGGGGTTGCCGGTCTGACGCAGCATCGGCATCGCGGGATTGCTCGGCTGACGCAGCATCGGCATCGCGGGACTGCCGGTCTGACGCAGCATCGGCATCGCGGGATTGCTCGCAGAGCGCATCGCAGCCAGCGCCGGACTCGATGCCCGCACGCTCGGCTCCATCACCGAAGGAAGCGACGACGACGACACCGAAGCAGGCGGCGCAGACTGCCCGGCCAGCTCCAGCACGCTCTGCACATCCGCCGCAGTGACTTCCTGGAGCGGAATCGGCTGACCGTCGCCGACACCCAGACCTGGCAGCGTCCGCCGCAGGTTGGCCAAGTTTTCAGGAGAAACAGGATCTTTGCTCATCACCAAGCCGTCGTCAGCACGCAGCACGCAGGACTGCGCCTTCATTATGCCACGCAGCGTCCCGGATCAGAGAAAATACAGCTTTTCCAGCGACGACAACTACAGATCTTGGGAAGAGCGGGACTATGCGGGCTTGCGTGGACCGAGCAGCTTCGGGGCTCCCGCTGGTGTGGACCGTCCCCCAATCGGCTTGTGCAGCACCAGCTGCTGACCCGCTTGCTTGCCGGCGGCCCGCGTCTCGCTGCGCGGCTGACCTTGGCTGTAGACGCGACGAATGTTCGGGTGACGACTACGCAGGTAGTTGCTGAGCGCGGCGTCGGCCACCCACACAAGCCCTTGCTGCGTCTGCCCTTGCTGCTGCTGCGCCAGCTTGTCGGCAAAGCCGAGCATCACGCCCGATAAAAACGTCCGTCGCTCGCGGTTGCCGGTCAGGCGATGAAGTCGCTTGTGCTCCAGCCACAGCTGATCGGCCGAGTGCAGCAGGAAGTCGTACACGTAGGCCGACATCTCTAGGTTTTCGGGGCGACCGATGACTTCCAGCACGCTGCCGCGACGCCCGGTGAGCGGATCGAAGCTCGATACCCAGATCGTCTCTACGAAGAAAAAGCGCCCGAGCACGACGGCCACCAGGCGCAAGTGCTCGTCGATGCGTCCGCTCGGCTGACCGAGGTGCCGGAACGCATAGCGCAGGCCCTCTTTCGTCGGCGCTTCCAGGTTGTACTTGAGCAGCAGTCGCTGTGCCTGCTGCATCGCGCTTTCGGCTTCGTGGACGTTCTGACTTTCCGCCAGCGACAGAAGGCGGGCAATCCGCCGGAGCTGGCGCGATCGATCATCGTCATCCTCAGCAGCTTCACGGCTTGGCTCGGTGGGCAGACCGGCGGCGCTGGCATCAATTCCCATCCGCGCACAGACCGCTTGGAACGCAGGACCATGCGCGCTTTCGTCGGTACGGACCAGGATTTCGTGAACGTACTGATGCGCCATCTCGTGCTTGAGCACTTCCAGCACGATGCCCCACGGCTTGGTGAGGACCAGCGACTCGGACAGGAGCAGCGCTCTCGTCGCAGGCAGCCACATTCCCAGCTTCGATCCCGATGGCGACAGCCCAAGCTGCGGCGGACTGAGCGCCCGTCGAAACAGGGTCGCGTTGAAGTGATGCCAGGCGCGCAGAAGCTCACGCACCGTCGCGGCCTGGAGCTGTGCGGACAGGGATCCGGTCCGGTCTTGATCTGTACCCATGGGAAGTTCTGCGCTCATTGTGGGCTGCGGTTTTGACACACCCAAGGGGCGGTTGTCACGTCGCTGAATCAGTCCATACGGCACAGCACGGATCGGACGCTGTCAGACCCCAAACATAGGGTCTTTGCCATGAACTCGATCGCTTTTGTGCCAGCTTCCCGTGCGCTTTTCATCGCTGACTCCGCGAGCGAAAACAGCTCCGGCGCGCAGCACAACGCACTGCTAGAACGGCTGAGAGCGCAAGGCTGGCCGACGCAGGCTCGCTTGCTGCTTCCTGGGACCGAGCTGGCGTTTCGTCAGGCAAGCGGTGTGATGATCGAGCTGATCGATGCGCTGCCGCTGCTGGTGGGGCCCGATGCAGAACCGGCGCTGGCCGAAAGTCGCGAGCTGTCCGCGCTGTCGAAGCTGCTGCGGCTGGCGCTGTCTCTCACAGAGCGTGGACAAGCGTGGCCGAAGCTCAATCGACTGGGCACGGGCACGCGCTACATGGCGCGCTGGAAGGCGCAGCTGGGCAGCAGTGAAAAGTCCGACGTGGCCAAGCTAAGCCAAGAGCTGCGTCTGGTCCTGGCAGCGCTGCCGAGCACGATTCTGTCGAGCGAGCGCTGGCAGAGCGCCGTGACGGGTCAGCGGGTTGCGTATCTGCTGCTGGATGCCACGGTGGATCTGCTGGTGCGGGAAGGCTGCCGTCGTGGCGCGCAGGTCCGACTGGCTGGCTGTGCGGCTTCGATGTGGGAACAGCGCCTGGTGGCGGCGCTCAGCGGGGACAAAGCGCTGCTGCTCGCCGGTGCGCCGAGCGATGAAGCCTTTGCACAGCGGGCCGAGCAGACCAACGCCTGGTCACAGAGCGCACTCAACGGAGCAGCGAGGCCACTTTTGCCGTCTCCTGAGTCGTGGCAAGCCAGCGAGAGCCTGCTGCAAGTGTCGTCGCGGATGATGCGCCAAGCGAGCCTGCTTTCGACGGTGATCTTGGCTGGACAGCCAGCGCCTCGGATGCTTCCGACGGCAGCCTGGAAGCTGGAATCGACCCTCGATCCGCGCAAACCGGCCCAGCTACCGCGCAAGCTGCTGGATGAAGCGCTCCAGCTTCTGCGCGATAGCAAGCCGCGAGCCCCCGAGGAGTACCGGGCGGCGTAGCAGCTTCGTAGGTTGTTACGGAATGTGAAATCTATCGACAGTGGGCCGATAGATTTCGACGGGATGTGGAAGCGGATGGTCTAACGAAGCGTTCGTTAGTTCGTCGAGGGAAGGCTTTCGACCGGCGGCGCTGGCGGCACGGGCGGCGTCACGAGCGGCAGCGGTCCGGTCAGAACCAGCGGCAGCACGTCGTCCATCTTGGTGGCATAGAAGATCTCCATGTCATTTTTGACCTCGTCGGGCACATCCAAGATGTCTTTGCGATTGCGCTCGGGCAGGACCGCGCGACGAATGCCCGCACGGTGCGCAGCCAGCAGCTTTTCCTTGATCCCACCGACCGGAAGCACGTTTCCGCGCAGCGTGATCTCGCCGGTCATGGCGACATCGTTACGCACCGGAATGCCAGTCAGCATCGAGGTCAGCGCCACAAACATCGTGATGCCAGCGCTCGGACCGTCCTTGGGCATCGCACCCGCCGGAACGTGAACGTGCAAGTCGGCTTTGTCCAAGAAGTGCTCGTCGATGCCATACAGCTTGGCGCGGCTTCGCACATACGAGGTCGCCGTCTGCGCCGATTCCTTCATCACGTCACCGAGCTGTCCGGTCAGCGTCAGGCTGCTCTTGCCTGGCATCCGCGTCGCTTCGATAAACAGGATGTCGCCACCCACCGGAGTCCAGGCGAGTCCCGTCGCGACACCAGGGATGCTGGTTCGCTCGGCCACTTCTGACAGGTACTTTTGCGGTCCCAGGTAGTCGGCAATCTTGTCAGAGACGATCGTGGTCTTGTCGGTGACTTCACCTTCTGCAACCTTGACCGCGACGCCACGGCAGATGCTTCCCAGCTCGCGCTCCAGCGTACGAACGCCCGCTTCCCGCGTGTAGCTGTCGATGACTTCGCTCACGGCGGCGTCTTCAAAGTTGATGTTTTCCTTGGTCAGGCCGTGCTCATCGACCTGCTTGGGAATCAGGAAGTTCTTGGCAATCTGAAGCTTTTCACTGCGGGTGTAGCCAGGAATCTCCAGCACTTCGAGACGATCGCGCAGTGCCGCCGGAATGGGATCCAGCACGTTCGCCGTCGCGATGAACATCACCTTCGACAGATCAAACGGCACTTCCAGGTAGTGATCGCTGAACGTGTTGTTCTGTTCTGGATCCAGCACTTCCAGCAGCGCGCTCGACGGATCGCCCCGGAAGTCGTGCCCCAGCTTGTCCAGCTCATCGAGCACAAACACCGGGTTGTTGGTCCCAGCGCGCTTGAGTCCCTGGATGATTCGGCCCGGCAAAGAGCCCACGTACGTCCGACGATGGCCACGGATTTCGGCTTCGTCTCGCACGCCGCCCAAGCTCACGCGGACAAACTTGCGACCGACGGCCTTGGCAATCGACTTTCCAAGCGAGGTCTTGCCGACGCCGGGCGGTCCAACAAGGCACAGAATCGGACCCTTTTTGTCGTTCTTGAGCTTGCGCACCGCCAGGTACTCGAGGATGCGCTTTTTCACCTTTTCCAGGTCGTAGTGATCCTCATTGAGGATTCCGCGCGCTTCCTGAATGTCGATCTTGTCTTCCGTCGAAACCGACCACGGCATATCCACCAGCCAGTCGAGATACGTCCGTGTCACGGTGTATTCCGCCGACGACTGCTGCATCTGCTTGAGTCGATCGAACTGCTTGAGCGCCACCTTTTCGACTTCCGGCGGCATCTTCGCTTCGAGGATCTTGGTCTTAAACTCCTCGGAGTCGCTGCCGCCTTCGTCTAGCTCGCCCAGCTCTTCTTTGATCGCTTTGAGCTGCTGACGCAGCACGTATTCGCGCTGGTTGCGGCCCATCTCTTCCTGGACCTGCGTGTTGATCTTTTCGCGGACCTTCAGCACTTCAAGCTGCCGCGTCAGAAACTGGAGCACCTTGCGCATCCGCTGCTTGAGATCAAATGTCTCCAGCAGATCTTGCTTTTCCTCGACGGGAATATCGAGCTGCGAGGTGATCAGATCGGCGAGCTGTCCGGCCTCGGTCACGCTCTCAACCAGCGACGAAGCTTCCTTCGGAAGCTCTGGCATCAGCTTGATCACGCGCTTGGCGATGTCTTTTAGGTTCATCACCAGCGCATCCAGCTCGACATCGGCCACCGTCGGATCAGGAATCGCCGTCACATGACCGTTCAAAAACGGATCCGAGCTTTCGTAGCCCGTCACACGGAAGCGAACCACGCCCTGAAGGATCACCGAAAAGTTGTCCTTCGCGAGCTTGATCACCTTCAGAATCCGCGCCGCAGTCCCGACGGAATACATATCGCCTTCGCCGGGATCCTCCGTCCGTGCATCGCGCTGCGTCAGGATGCCGATGACCGGCTTTTCCTTCGCGATGGCCTCTTCAATGAGCTTCACGCTCTTTCGCCGACCCACATCGATCGGAATGATCGAACCCGGGAAGAGCACCGAGTTACGCAGCGGCAAAATCGAGATCACATCAGGAATCTCGACTGGGCCGCTCTGGTCTGGGGTTCCCCCCTTGGGCTTGGACATCGAATCGCTCCTTCACTTCAACCTGGCGAACCGACGACAAACCATCGCGCACTGGTCGGGCACTCTGCCCTGTCGTCGGCACAAACCTTCGGATCAATGCGGCCTATGATAGTGCTTGGATTTCTCCACGCAATACCCGGCACTTTTTCTGCATGGTAGATGTCACCGGCATGCGGCTTGTTCATCATCCCTGCGGAAATTTGCCCATTGCCCGTGGCGAGTGCGTCGTGCCTTCTGACCTGGAGCGCATCGACCGTCGCACAGCCAGTGCTTGGGCCAAGGATCTTTCCGTCGAAGAATACCTGCGACGAGAGCGCGTGCTCAAGACACGACCGTTTTCGCGTGGGCTGACCGTCCATTCGCTGCTGAGCGACGATGACACCCTCTTGGCAAGCTGCGAGAGCTATCGCGTTCCTGTGGCTGTGCCTTTGCGAAGCTCGCTTGGCTTTGGGCTAGGCATCGCCAGCGTGTTCGTCGATGAAGCGCAGCGCGGCCATGGCTACGCAGCCGAGCTGTTACAGCGTCTTCACCGGCAGTTTGCAGAACAAGGCGCAGCGCTCTGCTATCTGATGAGCGAGATCGGTCCGACGTTGTACGCTCGGCTCGGTTATGTGACGCGCCCACTTCGCATTCGTCGCCAGCGCGCGCAGCCGCGTCCGCATCACGCCCAGCTGCTGACCGATTCCGATTTGACGCAGACGCTCGCCCGCATCCCGCCGCCTCCGCACAGTCCGCTACACATCCCACCGACGACAGAACAGCTCGACTGGCATGTAAGTCGTGGACGGTTTTACGCGCAGCAGCTCGGATGTGCGTATCCCGCGCAGATTGGGGCACGCTGCGGCGAAGCGGTGCTGATCTGGCAGGCCGACTTTCAGCGAGACGAGCGCAAGCTGCGCGTGCTGCTTCTATCGGCCCCCGGTCCAGGATCCGATGTCAGCCAAGTCGTCGCTGCGGCCCAGGCGTTTGCCTACGAACATCAGCTTCCCACCGTCGAGTATTGGGAAAGCGGCACCCAGCGTGAGCTGTTTGATGACGAAGCGACTTCCGCAGATGAAGCGACTTCCGCAGCGGATGATGTCCCGATGATTCTGCCGCTGGCCAGCGACGTACACTTGACCGATCACAGCGACATCCAGCGCCATCACTGGCTGTGAATTTGCCGCGCGCAGGCTTTTTGGCAATGCTCCGCGCATGCGGATTCCCAAGCAGCCGACCGTCATCATCCGTCACTGCCCCGACTACGACACCGATCGGATTCAGCAGCTCTTCCGCGAAGGACTGGCGACGCTGGGACTTAAGCCCACGGGTCGCACGCTGATCAAGCCGAATCTCGTCGCTGCGGGCCCACTGTTTCCCCACGCGCACACTCGTCCCGAGGTCGCAGAAGGGCTGATTCGTGCGCTTCAGGAAATTGCCGACGACAGCGTGACGGAAATCGCCGTCGGAGAACGCTGCGGCATCACAATCCCGTCGCGCGCCGCATTTTCAGAGTCGGGCTTCGACGCGATGCTCGAACGAACCGGTGCCAAGCGCTATCTGTTCGACGAGGTTCCGCAGGTCGAGATCCGCTACACGCACGAAGGACGACTGCGCGACTACGTGTTTACGCCGGAGCCGATCGCCAAAGCCGACTTTTTCATCAACCTGCCGAAGTTCAAAGCGCACCCGTGGACGACGGTGACGTTCTGTCTGAAAAACTACATCGGCATTCAGGACGACCGGCATCGGCTGATCGATCACGATCATCGGCTCAACGACAAGATCGCGGACTTGCAGTACATCGTGCAGCCGTCGTTTTGTGCCATCGACGCGATCATCGGTGGCGAAGGTCGCATGCTGACGCCGAAGCCGTTTCCGCTCGGGATGATCATCATGGCCGACAGTCAGCTCGCGCTCGATGCAGTGTGCTGTCACATCGTTGGACTGAGTCCGCGCAGCGTCGATCACATTCGCCTGGCGGAAGATCGCGGCTTTGGCACCACGGATCTCGCGAGCATTCGCATCATCGGCGATGTCTCTCTCGATGAAGCCAAGCGACGGGCGAGCGGCTTTCAAGTCGGGCTCATTCGCATCGAAAAATACTTCGAGGGCAGCCGGATTTCCGCGTACGCCGGATCGCCTCCCGAGCCAGAGCACAGCGACTACTGCTGGGGCGGCTGTCCCGGTGCGCTCCAAGAAGCCATCGAGGTGCTGAGGCTGTACGACGAGCAGTGCGATGAAAAGATGCCTCGGCTGCACGTCGTGTTCGGCGCGTACCAAGGTCAGATTCCGGCGCTGCCCGGCGAAAAGGTCATCTTCATCGGAGACTGCGCCGAGTGGGAAGGTCCGATCAACGGCGAGCTGGTTCAAATCAAGAGCCTGTACAAAGACGGACGCCAGCGTGATCCGTACAAAGCCAGCCACGACGATGTGTTCGCAAAGATGGCGTCGGTATCGATGAACATGCTGTGGAACGACGGAGAAACGCACGTTCGTCTGCAAGGCTGCCCGGTGAGCGTCTGTGAGCAGGTGCTGGCCGTCGTCGCGCTGTCCGACGTGCGAAATCCCTATCTCGATCCCGAGCACGCGGTGCCTTTTCAGAAAAATTACCTGGCCTGGCGCGCCAATCAGGCCTTTTCACGACTGCGTGGGGTTCCGTATCAGCGACCGGGAGCCTGCACGCGCGGTCACGCTGCGCCAGACGTGTCTTCCGACGACAAACAGACGGGCTAAGCGCCGCGAAGTGCGCAGGCAGCGATTCCGACGCAGACCCTTGAGTCGCTCGTGGGTTGTGTGTTACCTGCGCAGCATATGGCGAGTGAAACTCCGTCGGAACTCACTTTTCCTCCGCTGCCGCAGACAGGCTCGACGCAACCCAGCGCTGTGCGGGTTTGTATCGTCACCGACGATCTGGTCGGTCCGATCCAAAACGGCGGAATCGGTACGGCCAACACGGCGCTCGCGGAAGCGCTCGGACGCGCAGGATTCGATGTCACGATCCTGTTTTCCGCCGGTGCCTACAGCGAGCGTCACAGCTTCGAGCACTGGATCTTGGACTATGGCTCGCGCGGCATCAAGCTGGTGCCTTTGCCGACGATCACGCAGCCATACAGCGACGGAGATCACCTGTTTCGCTCGTATGAAGTGTTTGACTGGCTCCGTCGCCATGACTTCGATGTCATCCACTTTCACGAATGGCACGGACGCGGCTACTACTCGTGTCTGGCCAAGCAAGCGGGTCTGGCGTTTGCGAATACGACGCTGTGTGTGACGACGCACAGCCCGATGCTGTGGCACAAGCTGCAAAACCACGAGAGCCTGTCGGCGCTGTGGGAAATCGAGATGGACTTTCTGGAACGTCAGTCGGTCAAGCTGTGCGACGTTGTAGTCAGTCCAAGTCAGTACATGCTGCGCTGGCTTCGACAAGAAGGCTGGCAGCTTCCATCGGAAGCGTATGTGCAGCAGAACCTGCTTCCGCCGCTCCCGTTTGGACTGAGTCCGCATAACGAAGCCATCGAGCCGGTTCGCGAAGTGGTGTTTTTCGGACGCTTGGAGCCGCGCAAAGGGCTGGTGCTGGTCTGCGACGCACTCGATCAGCTTCCCGTCGAAGTCCAGCGCGGCTTGAAGGTGACGTTTCTTGGCAAAGACAGCAGCGTCGATGGCATATCCAGCAGCGAATATCTTCACCGTCGCAGCGCCAAGTGGCACATCACGCATCAGTGTCTGACGGACAAGAGCTATGTCGAAGCGCTCAGCTACCTGCGACAGCCGGGACGATTGGCGCTGATGGCGTCGCTGGCGGACAACTCTCCGTACACGGTGCTGGAATGTCTTCATTCGGGCATTCCGTTTGTGGCGACGCGCATCGGAGGGATTCCCGATCTGATTGCCGACGAAGATCATGATGCAGTGCTGTTTGCGCCGCAGCCGGAAGCGCTGGCGCAGCGACTCGAGCAGACGATTTTGCACGGAATCCGTCGCTGTCGTCCGCGTGTCGATGTCGCGACGAACGAGCAAGCCTGGCTAAGCTGGCATCGCGCGCAGGTGCAGCAGCGTCGGACAGCGCCACAAGTAAGGCCGCACCGCATCAGCCTGTGTCTGCTCGCGCTTCACGATGGTCCGGCTGCCATTGCGTCGCTGCGTCGGCAGCTTGCGTCGATTGCGATGCAGACGCACAAGCCGTCCGAATGCCTGCTCGCGGTGCGTGGGCTCGACGAAGCCAGCGCGCGCTCGCTGATCCGCGACGAGCTTGGCGAAGCGTCTCGGCTGTGGCAAGTGCTGGCGCAGCCAAATCTGTCACGACAAGCGGCCCGACGCTGGGCACTGGAAGCTGCGACGGGCGAATATCTGCTGCTGCTTGGCTCGGCACTGGCTGATGCACGATCGATCTCGGTCGCCGAGCAGGCCGTGGCGCACAGTTCAGCGACGGTTATGACCTGGCTTCACGACGAACAAGACGGACCGCAGGAATCCGCCAAGAAGCTGTCTCGACGGATTCCTCTCGGGGCTTGTATCGCAGCGGGGCTGTTTCGTCCCTGTTTCGGCGGTCCTGATCTGCTGATTCGTCGTGATGCGCTGCGACGAGCGCTCGACGATGCGACAAATGATGATGAACAGACGCTGCTCACCAAGCTGGTTCTCGGCCAACAGTCGCTGCAAGTGCTGCCAGAAGTGCTGACGGTGAGCTGGCCTGGGCTGTGCGAACATCAGACCCAGTCCAACATCGCGCAGCGTGCCACAGAGCGACTGCGACCGTATCAGACAGCGACGCCGAGTGAGCTGTGGCCCGCGCTGCTGCTTGCGCGAAGCTTGCTTGCCAGCCAGCACACCGCAACGCTGTCGCCGAACATGATGCAAGTGCTGTCTGAACTTCTGAAGCTAGAGCACGAGCTGCGACGGTATCCACGACTGTATGAGACGGCGCGGATGCTGTTTCAGCGCGGCGTCAAGCTGTCAAAGAGCGTGCTCGGCAAAGCAGCGACGCGGGAGTCAGCCCTTGGACACTAGTCTTTCCCAGTCGCTGTCCGTCGAACAAGCGAACCAGTTGCCGCGTATTTCGGTGCTGCTGCCCGTCTACAACGCAGCGCCCTACGTCGAAGAAGCGGTTCGTAGCATCCTTGCGCAGACGGTCACGGACTTTGAGCTGATCGTGATCGACGATGGCTCGACAGACGGATCAGGAGAGCTGCTCACCGCGCTGGCCGACGAAGACTCACGCATTCGCTTGGTGCGTCGTCCGAACACTGGCATCGTCGGTGCGCTCAATGAAGCACTCGGGCTTGCGCGGGCTGACTTGGTGGCACGAATGGATGCCGACGACATCGCGTGGCCCACGCGATTTGCCAAGCAAGCCGCGTATCTGTCGCAACACCCCGAGTGCGTCGCTGTCGGCTCGGCAATCATCGTCATCGATCCGCTCGGTGAGCCCATCAAACAGCCCAAGCAAGCGCTGTCACACGAAGAGATCGACGCGCAGCTTTTGTCGGGATACGGCTGGGCCTTGGTGCATCCGGCGGCGATGATGCGTCGTCAAGCGGTGCTCGATCTGGGTGGATATCGGACTCAGTACAACAAGGTGGAAGATCTCGATCTGTTTCTGCGCCTGGCCGAGCGTGGACGACTGGCCAACTTGCCCGACGTGCTGCTGTCGTTTCGACAACACTTCACCAGCACCTGTGTGCAGTTTTCCGACACCCAGTCGCAGCGCAAGCTCGACGTGGTGAAAGAAGCGTATCAGCGACGAGGAATGCCGATCCCTGAGCCGTTTTCGCTGCCGAAAGAAGTGCGCCTGAGCGGCTGTGCGCAGCATCTATCGTGGGCGATGTTTGCGCTGCGAAATGGACGGACGCGTCAAGCGCTGCGCCACGCCAAAGAAGCGCTTCAGACCGCGCCACGCAGCCCGCAAGAGGCAATGGCGACGACAAAAGAGCTACTTTACGCGGCCCAGGCGATGATTGATCGCTATCGTACGCTGACCAAGACGCAAGCAGCCCGCGACGGGCAGTGACGGACATTCAGGAAGAAGAAAAGCTCAGCGACGGAACTGGATCAGCGAAGCGAGATCCGACGGGCGGACTAGCTGCGGTTGTAGACGCCGCCGCTGTTGGTGTTGCCCTGCTGGTAGTAGTCCGACGTAAGCTGACGGTCGGTGATCTGGTTGCCGAGCGCTTCCTCGAGAAACTTGGTTTCCTCGACGCACGACTGACCGGGAATGCACTTGACCTGGACCGACACCTCGCCCGACGGAGAGATGGTGATTTCAAGCTCTTTACGCTGCGCCATGGTGAACTCCTTGTGGCACGAACTCGACTGGGACTAGCCCCACTTTGATACCGAAAGCTTGATCGTACCGTCCTCGGAGACATTCTGCTCTTCGATTCGGTAGCCTTGCTCTTCGCACGCGACGACAACGGTCTGATACGCGTACTCGCGGTTTATCTCGTCCACGACTTCCTGTTCGGTCTTTCCGACGGTGGTTTCGATTCCCCACCAGTCGGCTTGCAGACCGTAGGTTCCGTCTTCGTTCTTGACGACGCCGATGTCGTAGCGACCCATGTTGATCGAGACTTCCGCAGTGCTTTTTTGACCGCGCCAGCCTCGGACTTCAACACCTTGCTCGGCGTGCGTGTACTTGAGCTTGAGCTTGTCGAGCGCCTTGAGCAGGCACTGGATGTTGTTAATCTTCGTCGCGACCGTCGTAAAGTGACTCATCGGCTTCCTCTCGAACTACAGCTCAATCCGACCACCGGGTTCCGTCGGGACAGCAAAGCGATCTTTGGTTCGTCGCGGCTGCGACTGGGTCTGCGGCAGCGACGCAGTTCGCGCGCGCGTCCGAGCCCACTCACGCATATCGGCAATCTTTTCGGCCATCGTCACCGCCAGCGGAACGATCTCTCGCGCCGAGTGCAGCAGCTGATCGGTCGTCAGCTCGCGATTGTGCGGATCTGCGTCGAAGGCTTCGTACAGCGCCGACACCACAACCTGCTCGACCTCGCTGCCTGAAAAGTCGGCCATCGAGTCGATGATCTTGTGCATATCGAGGTGCGATGCGCTGCGACCCTTCTTTTTGAGATGAATCTTCATGATCTCGCCACGCTCTTCCTGCGACGGAAGATCGACGAAGAAGATCTCATCAAAGCGACCCTTACGCAGCAGCTCGGGCGGCAGGCTGCGCACATCGTTGGCCGTCGCGATGACGAACACCGGCGAGGTCTTTTCCTGCATCCAGGTCACGAACGTACCGAACACGCGCGAGGTCGTTCCACCGTCGGACATGTTCGACGATCCAGTGCCCGACAGACCTTTTTCGATCTCATCGAGCCACAGAATCGACGGAGCCACCGCTTCCGCCGTCTTGAGCGCTTTGCGCATGTTTTCTTCGGATGCACCGACCAGACCACCGAAGATCTTGCCCACATCGAGACGCAGCAGCGGCATCTGCCACGCGGCACCGACGGCTTTTGCAGTCAGCGACTTACCGCAGCCCGGCAGACCCAGCAGCAGAATTCCCTTCGGCAGCGGCAGACCGAACTCGCGCGCGTCCGACGTAAACGCGTGACGACGCTTCACCAGCCACTGCTTCAGGATTTCCAGACCACCGATTCCGTCGAGATTTTCTTCCGCCTCGTAGTATTCGAGGATGCCGCTCTTGCGGATGATGTGCTTTTTTTCCGCCAGGATCGTCGGCAAGTGGAACGTCTTGTGACGGACGATCGACTTCGCAATCACGTTTTCCGCTTCAGTCAGCGTCAGACCGAGCGATGCATCGACGATCTGCTCGCGACCCTCAGAGTCTTTGGCCGGACCCGGATCACAGCCTTGCGGAAGCTGATGAAGCAGTCCCTCGACGACCTTGGTCAGCTCGTTGCGGTTGGGCAGCTCCCAATCGACGATGCAGACATCCTTTTCTAGCTCCGGCGGAATCTTGGTCACCGCCGACAAGATGAAGATGTTTTTCTGGGTCTTGCGCAGATCGTGTGCCAGGTCGCGCAGCTTGCGAACCACCGTCGGATCATTGACGAAGGCATGAAAGTCACGCAGCACAAACAGACAGCGACCTTCCGCCGCCGCGATGTAGTCGAGCGCCTTGATCGGATCTTTGGCGTCGCCGCCCTTGAGCGTTCCAAACTTTTGCACGAAGCCGCGCGTAATCGACCACGAACCGAGCTTCATGTCTCGTCGTCGGGCCAGCTTCAGCAGCGACTCTTCTACGCGCTGCTCTTCCGACGAGATGATGTACATCAGCGAATAGCGCGCGCGAATCAGATCCAGGATCTCTTTTTCGCTGCGATTTAGCTCTTCGCCGTCCGTCGCAGATACAGCAGCTTGCTCTTGGGTCATGATTTCACCTGTGGAAAAGGAATGCGATGTGAGCTGGGCTCGCTACTCAATCAAGCTGCGCAGGCTGCGAACGTGGCCTTTGGCTTCGTCGGCGCGCGTCATTGTCTCGTCGATCGCGTCCCGCAGCTTGCGCGCAGCGTCGCGGTCGGTGTAGGTGCGCTCCATCTTGTTCCACGTCTCTTGCGCCATCACGATCGCCAGTCGAAGCTCCGACAGTGCATCGTTGATGCCGTCATACGCGGTCGTCGCGACACCTCTCATCTCGGCCAGCATGCGATCGGCTTCGGGATTTCCCGCTGGAACTGCTGCCGCTGCCGGAACTGCTGCCGCTGCCGCCGCTGCTGCTTTCTGAAGCTCGCGAACCATCGCTTCCAGCTCAGCCACGCGCGACCGATACTGATCCCGCTCGCCGCGCGTCGATGACAGCTCTTGCAGCACGGTATCCGACGGAGTGATCGCCTGAAGCTGGTTCTTCAGATCCGCAACTTCCTGCGCCTTCACGTTGTGCTGCGCGACGATCTCTTGCTTTTCTTTGTCCGCCTTGGCGCGCAGCTCCGTCACAGCTTGCTGCACGGCTTGCTCAATCGCCGACTGAACCTTGGCTTGACCGCCCCGACGCTCTTCCGCGAGCTGATCGCGCTGCTTGGACACCGCCTGAAGATCCACGGTCGTCTTCGCCAGCTCGTCGTGCAGTCGAGAAATCTCAGCGTTGGCGTCGCTCAAATTGTCGCGCAGGGCCGCCATGTCGCGCGTAAGAGCCGCAATCTGCTCACCGCCTTCGACCTGGGTAGACAGCATGTTGTGCAGACGATCCAGCTCCGAGCGAAGCTCCTCGACCTGAACCTGCGCGCGATTTTGCCGATCCCGCAGGTTGTCGCGCTCTCCTCGAATCACCGACAGATCGCGCTCTAGCTCTTCACTGCGCTTGCGCGTGTCTTTGAGCTGCGATTCCTGATTCACAAGTCCGACGCGCTGCTCCTCGATCAGGCGCTCGCGCTCTTTCAGGATGTCGCGCAGCTTGTCCACGTCGCCGATCTGCGAGTTGATCGCGCGCATCTGCTCGTCGCGAGAGCGCACCATTTCCTGTAGCTTCTGCGTCAGGTTGTCGGCGGCTTGCTTGCTGCGACGAACGTCTTCTTTGGCTGTCGAAAGCTCGCGCTCTTTGGCTTCGACCTGCGTCTTTAGCTCGTCGGCCTGCGTCTTCGCTTTGTCAAACTGCTCTTTGAGCTGCTTCAGATCGTGACGCAGCTCCTCGTTGTTGCGGCTCTCTTCGCGCAGCTCTTTTTCCGTCTGCTGCATCTGCCGCGACAGCTTCTCGGCGGTGGACTTGGCCGTAGCTGCTTCTTGTCGCAGCTTCTTGACCTCGCCTTCCATCGACTCGATCTTGGTCACCGCTTGGTCGCGCTCGGTCTTTAGCTCGTCCGACGCTTTCTTCGCGGCTTCCAGCTCCGAGGTCAGCTTGTTGACCTCTTCTTGAACCTTCTTGACCGCTTCTTCCGAGACGCTGACCTTGGCTGGTTCCGCTGCTTTGGCATCGGCTGGCTTTTCGGCATCCGACGAAGCCGAACCTTCCGGCTTGCTGCTCTGTCCCGCTGTCGGTGCCTGCGCGCCCGGAATCGGAGGCGGAACCGCTGGCGTCGCAGGATTTGCCGCCGGAATGACAGGATTTGCGCCCGGCTGCTGCGGCTGTGGCAACGGGTTCGGACCGCTCGACTGAGGAATCGTCTGACGAACCTGCTGCTCTGGCGCATCGACGAAACGAACCTGTAGCGAGCCACAGCGGATCACGTCGCCATGATTTAGCTCGTCTCGGCTGATGCGACGCTCGTTGATGTAGGTTCCGTTTGCCGATCCAAGGTCTTCGACGTACCAGCGACCGTTGATAAAGCTGATCTTGCAGTTCTTCCGCGACACCATCGCGTCGTCGGTGCGGATGATGCAATCGACCGCGCGGCCCAAAAATGAGCCCGTCTCGGGAAGATTCACTGCGGCGTCTCGGCCTTGAGCATCTCGATATAGGAGCTTCGCTGCCATCTTCGCTTCTTCTCTAAAGCCAAAATCGGTTTACAGTCGGAAAATCATCTCGATGTTGCCGACACGGAGCACGTCGCCGATAGCCAGCTTCTTCTTCGGCACCCGGTCTCCGTTGACGAACACACCATTGGTCGAGCCAAAGTCAGCGATCTCGTAGCCACCTTCGACCTTGCGGATTCCGATGTGCTTGCGAGACACGCTTGGATCAGCAATCACAACGTCGTTGCCCGGCACGCTACCGATCGTCACCACCTGCTTATCGAGCGTCGCAACCTGCTCAGCGAGAGGCCCGTTCAGAAAGTGTAGCAGCGCAGGCTTGCCTTCCTCAAACTCAGGCACTGCTTTGCAAAACAGGCACTGCGTCCAGTCGGGCATCATCTCTTTTTTGCACTTGGGACACGGACGCACGCCCGCACCTTGCAGCGACAGAAACATCGTCGCACCACCGGCCAAGCCGGACAGGGTCATCAGCAGATATGCAGCAATCGACGCCATCGCAAGCGCTCCCCGTCGCTAGCCGAAGATCGACTTGAACTTGAACTCGGTGCGACCCAGTCGAAAGTTGTCGTTATCGACGAGGAAGTGTTCCTTCACTCGCTTGTCGTTGACGATCACACCGTTGGTCGCGCCCAGATCCACCAGCTTAAAGCCGCCGTCTACTTTGCGAATCTCGCAGTGACGGTGCGACATAAAGCCGTCCTCGATCACGATGTCACAGTCGGGCGCAGTCCCAATCACAGCGCGATCCTTGAGCTTGAACGTCACGTCTTTGTACTTCCCCGTCAGACCCATCACCCAGCCCATCGCGATGTCGCCCGCTGCTTCCAGCGCCACCGTCTTGTTGCTCATCCTCGGTGCGGGTGCATCTGGCTTGCCAGGCTGCGGAGCCGGTGCCGGTGCTGCTTCAACGGGCTTTTTACGCAGCTTGAGCGCAATCAGAATCGTCCCGAGCACGCCCGCCGCGATCAGCGCATACAGCCACCACTTGCTCTTTTCCTTCGGTGCTGGCGCTGCACTCACCGGAGCCTTCGACAGCAGCTTTTCCTGAATCGTGTTGCTGTAGACCGGCTTGCCGCCCGCTTCGTGCGTCACTTGAAACAAGTGATCCTGATCGTCACCGACGATCGTCAGCGGAAACTGCACGATGTACTGCTTTTGGACTTCATCGACGATGCCATCGATCTTCGGACCGATTTCCGTCGGAGCCTTCGCCACTCGATCGGTGCCGTAGCAGCGCTTGGTCATTTCCTGCAAGTTGCGCAGCTTCGAGGCATCAAATGCGTTGTAGCCGACGGTGTCGATGACGATGCCGCCCAGCTGCGCGCGGTTGCCGATTTCGGTGAAGTTTTTCTTCTCGTTGTTTACGTCAATGCCGTCGGACACCAAGATGATCAGCTTGCGACGACCCTTTTCCTGCTGCTTCAGAAGGTCAATCGCCGTCCGCACCGCGTCGAGCATGTGCGACTCGCTCGCTTCGGTTTCCAGCGCCAGCTTGCCGATGCCCGCGTCTACTTCAGTGCTGGTGCCAAACTCGATGATGCGGTTGGTCTTGTCGGCATAAGACAAGATGCCCATGCGACCGCCCGGCGTGTTGCCGACGGCATCGTTGACGCGACGCAGGCCGCCTTTGACCTCGGCGAGCACGCGCTCATCGACGGCACCACCCACCTGCACGACAGCCATGACGAAGATCGGCTCTTTGGCCTGATCAAACGAAGTGATCGCGCGTCCCGCACCTTGGTCGATCGAGTCTACTTGCAGCTTAAAGTCCGACGCCTGCCGCCCAGCGATGACCGTGCCGTCTTCCTCGACGTAGGTGATGTACACCTTCAAGTCGGGCAGCTTGTCGAAGCCGAAGCGCTCCAGACGAAGCTTGGCATTCTGCGCGTACGACGGCGCAGACCCGAGCAGCGCACACAGCACCACGAGCGACGACAGCACCGACGCCCACAGCTTGGTCGCCAAAAATCCTGAAGAGTTCCGATGGATGGATCGCCGCTGCATGATCTGCCTTTAGTGCTTGGTCTTGAAGCGGAAGGTGGTGCGGCCCAGACGGATGTTGTCGCCATCGACCAGCTCCGTCGAAGCAATCGCCTTGTCGTTGACGTACGTGCCATTGCGTGAGCCCAGGTCATTGATGCGAAAGCGACTGCCCTGCGACAGCACGATTTCGGCGTGACGACCCGAGATTGCGGCATCGAACAGCTTGACCTCGCAGCCTTCAGCGGTGCCGATGATGGCGCGGGTGCGAATCTGAAGCAGCTCGCCGGTAAGCGCCCCTTCGAGTGGAACCAGCCATGCAACGTTTTCTGCCCGATCACCCGTGGCCAGCAGCGGCGCATCAATCGCAGCCGCATCCATGGCGATCGTCTTGGCCGCGCCACCGGGGGAAGGCATCGGCGCACCGTACGGAGCCCCAGGCGGAGGCGATCCGTAACCAGGCGCTCCACCGGCCCCAGGAGCCCCGCCATAGCCCGCAGGAGGCGCGCCATACCCCGGAGCACCACCCGCAGCAGGCGGCCCCGCAGTCACCGGCTGGTTTTGATTTTGGCCACAGTAGGGACACTGGTCCCAGCTCTTCTGCAGCTTATTTTGGCAGCGCGGACACGTCTTTTTGCTCCAGGGAAACGACCAGCCCATCTTTTTCTTTTCCGCCTGTTGCTGCGCCATATGGGGCATCTGCGCCGCTTGCTGCGCTTGCCCGTAGCCCGGCAGCAGTTGCCCGGGTGCCACAACCATGTTCTTGATCTGGCCGACTTCACTGCGCGCGTAGTCGCCGACGTTGCGCACGCGGTGAACATCACTCACGATGCCCGTCTGAATGCCCCGGACTCGGCTGAAGTAGCCCCAGAGCTCACGGAAGGGCCTAAGGATTGTGTCTAGTAGCCTGTCTATAAACATGGCCTGTCCAGCTTACCTTATTGCCTCGGCTGGTAGAACCAGTAACGGAACATGTTGATGTCGCGACCAGCCGTGACCGCGATTTGCTTCACGTTTGGCTCCGCACGGACCACAAACTCGGCAGGAACGATGTGCGGCCAGTTGCGCCAGCGGTTGATGCGGTCGGTGCCGGGGCACTCGCACACGCCAGCTTTTTTGCCATCGACCTCGAACTCCAGCGAGTAGTCGCCGTAGACGTAGTCCATGCGACGGACGATGAGCAGTCGCTTGCCGGGCGTGACGCCTTTGACCTTGTACGTGACGAAGCCAGAGACGTGGGCGCGACCGACATCTTCGAGCGACTTGCCGTCGGGATACTTGAGCCGCTGACGCGACCGGTACGAGTCACGCGCTTCCTGAATCTTCAGGTCGTGCGCGCTCTCCGAGTCGGTGTCCATGACCTTGATCATGTCGATGCGGACCCAGGTCTCGCCGTTGATCTCCAGCTCCATCGGCAGATCCTGCTCGGAGATGCCCTTGATGCGCTCCATGTCGTCGGGCGGGATCTCGTTTGGACCGTAGCTACCGCGCGGCTTTTTGTCCTTGTCGGCGGCTTCGACCTTGGCCTTGCCGTCGTCGGAAGGCACCGTCTGCACCGGACCCGGCGTCGGCGGTCCTGATTCCGTCGCTTCGCCACCGTAAAGCGGTGCCAGCTCCTCGGCACCTTTGGCCATGTAGACGAGCATGTTGTCGAACGCCTCGGGGGTGTTGCGACGCTCGCCGAGCAGGCCTTTTACGATGTCGAGGTTCTTCTTGTAGTTGCCAAACTCTTTTTTCTGGCCAAGCTGCGGGTGATTGACCTCGACATCCTTGGTCAGCTCGTCCTGAAGCTGCACCAGCATGTTCAGGATTTCGTGTCCGTTGCGGTTGTCGAGCAGATCCGCCGTGTGCAGCGTCTGCGCCGCAATCACGCCCGCCAGCGCGTCGTGCGCCGTTTCCACTTTGTTGTCCCGCGCCATCGCCAGCAGCAGCCGACGCATCCGATCGAGCAGCAGCGCCAAGCGAATCCGCAGCACTGGATCAATCGACGAGCCTGCGACACCCGCTCGCGGCACAAAGCGCAGATCGATCTCGTTGGCTTTCGGCTCATTCGGATCGCGCGCGTCACGAATACGAGTTGCGTTTTTGTCAAGCAAAATCCGCGCAAGCTCGACTTCTTCCCGAATGTCCGGCGCAGTCTGCGAGATCTCAACCTTGCAGCCTTCCAGAATCCGCCGATGCCCCTTGTAGGCCGCGTTTTCCTTGTAGGCGATAAAGTCCGTCTCTTGCTCGTAGTAGCGCAGCACGATGTAGATGGTCTGCGGCAGCTTGTACTCTTCGAGGACGAGCGTCTTGATCTCGGCGTCCCAGAGCATCAGGTCGCGACCCTGGCCATCGACGGCGTAGCCGGGCTGAATCTCGACCGAGAGATCGCCACGAGGACGCGCAGTCACCTTGAGATCGCCGCTGAACCCGAAGACCACGCCGGGCGCGTGCATCATCTTGTTGTGCAGACGGCGCTTCTCGATGTGGTACCGCTCGGCATCGTTCCAGTCATGCTCGGTGGTGAGAAAGCCCTTAAAGAAGTTGATCCGCTTGAAGCCCTTGACTTTGCTCTCACTCTCAGTCGCCATCGTGCCCCTCGCTGGGAACCCTGGTTAGAAGTTTCCTATTTCTTGGAACCGTCGGAAGGCGTGTCGCTGCCGCTTGGCGCTTGGCCTTCATCACTTGGAACTTCGCGCTTCTCGATCTCGATTTCGACGCGAGGCCCGCCCGTCTGGACGCTGCCTTCAACGCTGGCCGTGCTGCTGACCTTGGCCACGCCCTCGCTCTCGGGCTTGCTCGAAGCCTTGACCTCGGGCTTGACCTCGGGCTTGCTGTCCGTCGCAGACTCAGCCACTTGAATCCAGTCGTCGGCGTTGACTTCTTCGATCTCGTCGCCGCCAATCTCTTCGATGCTGACATCGATATCGACTTTGGGCTGACGGCCTTTGACCCCGCCTTCGACGGTGGCACCAAGGCCCGCACGAGGAATGTTTTGTTCCTCATCTGCCGTCGCGGACGCAGGCTCTGTGACCGGCGTCTTGCTGCTCTCTTCGCTGACTGTCTCGACTGACGCTGCACTGGGACTTGCCAGCTTCGCCGCGACATCGTCTTGACCGAGCAGCGTCGACTCGAGCACCGCTTCGTCGCTCTGCGCGGGTCCGACATCGGTCTTGGCCAGCTCTTCCAGTACGACGCTGCTTGCTTCGCCAGTACCCGAGCCAGTCTCGACGGACACATCGACGCTCTGCTCGAGTCCAGCGCGTGCCAGCAGCTCTTTCATGATGTCATCGAGACGGAACTCACGCGCACCCTCGAAGCCGTACTTGCTCGACGTGACTTCGCGACCTTCGACGGGAGCATTGTCAGCCTTGGCCGCACCGACGATCGGCGGAAGCTGTCGCTTCTTCGTCCCGAACAGCTCGTACACCGACGGATTCGGCGGCGGCGGCGGCATCACCGGCTCCTTCGGATACTCCGGTTCGCCCGTCTCAGCATCGAGCGGCAGCGGCGTCACCACTTCCTGACCGACGTTTACGCCCGAGGTCACGCCGATGCGATAGAACTCGCGCTCCTCGACAGCCTGACGAGGATCCTCGAACTTCAGCATGTACGTGCTGTGCGACGGCTTTTCCATCTCGATGATCTCATGGAGACGGATGATCGACTGGCTGGTGACATCCTTGAACTTGTGCGGCATCACCACGACGAACGAGTGCGCTTTGTCCACCGGCGGCAGGATGACCGTATCGATTCCCACCGTCGAAGACACACCAATTCGGAAGCCGTTAAACGGCCACTCATTTTCCGCCAGATGCGGCTCAAATCCGGTAAACAGCGAGATGAACAGCTTCAGACCGCGCACCGTGCCGCGCAGCCGATACAGCTCCATCGCCTTTTTGATCAGGCGTCGCTTCTTCGATACGGGCCAGTCCGGCTCCAGAAGCATGGCCGACCAAGCGGCCAGCCACGGAAGGAAGTGCTCCGGCGTCTCGTACGAGTCAAAGTACAGGTGGATCGTATCGAGCATCGTCTCGATCGACCCAAACAGGTGCTGGATCACCCACAGCAGATCGCGAACGTAGTTTCGTCCCGTCGCGTCGGAGCGCTGGTAAATCGCAGGCAGCCACTTGATGTAGCTCTCTCGCGAAGTCCACAGCGTCACTTCGTCCGACGCGTAGACCATCTGCCCGCGCTGCGGCTTCTGCTCGAGGATCGTGTCCTTTTCCTCGTAGCTTTCCTTGTACAGCACCGCGCCGACCTTGAGGCCAGCGTGCTGAATCAGTAGCAGAGCCTTCTGCAGGTTCAGCCCAACCACGTCGGGAACGCGGACCAGGCGACGCTGCATGGGCTCGCGCTCTTGCAGCATCAGATCATCTCCTGACGGACGCGCTCGACGACAGCAACGTTGACGACATGGGGCAGCTCGTCTTCGTTCAGTCGCACGCTATCGACGTTGATGCGACGGTCCTCATCGTAGATTTGGATCGACTCAATCGCCTCGATGCCGGGAATGTCTTCCACCATGTGGACCAGATCGGTGCGATAGATCGGGCGTCCAAACTGCCAGCCTTTTCCGTCTTTGCCACCGACGAGCGGATGCAGATAACGACGCATACGCTGCTCGATTTCGGTGCGCAGACGCTCGCTCTGACCGACGGTGCGACGGATCAGCGTGATCTTCAGCGAGATCTCCACATAGTCCGGCTTGGTCACGTCGAGGATCGTGGTAATCAGCCGTCGCTCATCCAGGTAGTTGCGAACGAACCGACACAGCTCCGGCGGCGGAACCAGCTTGCGCGTCAGATCCAGGTTCTTTTCGTCGCCGCGCGGGATGATGACCAAGTGAACGTGTCCCGCTTGATCGTCCGACGACAGCGCCTTCGCCCGAGCAATGCTCGTCGTCGATCGCATCGCCAGCGTCTCGAAGTCTTCCGCTGTGACCGCGCGATCGCGGCTCTTGATTTGCAGCGGTGCGCGCTCTTTGGCCTGCTCGACCGTTTCTGCGTCAGCGCCACCGACGGCAGGAAGGACGTTGTAGACCTTTTCGATGTACGGAACCGCGCGCGTCAGCGACGTAAGCGTGAATGCGTTGACGTTGCCTTTGGAACCACCACCGACGCGATATTCGTTGGCGATGACGGTGTTCCGACTGACCGGAGGCACCATGCCGCGAATTCCGTCGCCAAAGCGCACCTGTCGCGTCAGCGGATCGATGATGTAGTGACGCGACTTCGGACCCGACTCAAAGAAGCTCTCGACTTCTTTCCAGCGAACCATGTAGCCGCCTTCGCGATCTTCTGCGACGCGGACTGCGTGCTCACCCAGCTCTTCGATCTCGTCTGGAATCGGCTCTTCACGCTCGCGAACTTCGATCACCTGCCCGCCGAGCAGCGGCCCGTGCAGCAGCGTGTAGCTCTGTAGCGGCGTGCCATCCGACGAACCGAGGATCTCATCGCGAACAGTACGGACGTTGGCCACCTCGACCGTGTTTTGCAGGATGCGACGGATGCGCGGCGGCTTGATGTAGCCACCCATTTCCAGTCGCGCCCGAATCCAGAAGCGGTCTTCGGTAAACTTCAGCGTCTTTTCCATGTCGTCCGGACCGACAAAGTCGATGAAGCCGGACTCCGTAAAGTTCTTGGTTCCGTCCGCGACAACCAGCGTCACCCAAGCCTTTCCGTTGTAGTACTCCCAAGCGATGCGCTGTTCGGGTTCCCAGATCGTCTTTCGCTTTTCGTAGTACTGCGTCAGATGCTCTGCGTGAGAGAAGTCCTGTTCCAGAACCGTGCTCTCTTGGAACTGGAAATACAGGCTCATCGTTTCATTGGGAAGACGATGATCGAATCCCAGATACACCGCAGCGCCTTCGTCGGCAATTGCCTGGAATGGCTGGAACGGTCGGTATTCGTTTTTCTCCTCTTCGGAGTGATCGCGATACCGAAAGTCGTTATAGGAAACGAAGTACTTTAGGTGATCAAGATCGGTCTGATAGCGGATTCCGATGCTCTTGAACGCAGGTGGTTTGAGCGGACGCTCGTCGCGCCAGACCCACTTGTCATTGTCGAGCATGTACGCGCCCGGAATACCGAAGTCACCTTGCTCGATGCGGATGCGAATCCAGTAGTTTGGCTCGCCCGTTACTTCGCCCGGTTGCAGATCAGGAGGCCGGTTAAAGCGCACCGTCCCGCCCTTGGTGAACGCGTTGGTTCCATCGACAAAACCAAGCACGCTCTGTTCCCAACCCTGCGGAGGCTTTCCAGAAGGAGTGCTCTTTCCTAAGATCCGCCACTTCTTTCCGTCGAAGTACTCCCACGACATGATGAGGTCATCACTGGCTTTGGGAGGTGGCGCAATCTGCGGATCGCTCAGCGCAAAGTCGATCTCGACTTGCACACCAAGCTGACTGAGCGCTTCTTGCGATGCCAGATACAGGACGTGATCGGGCTTTGGCTCTGTACCAAACGGATGGACGTTCTTCCCGAGATCCAGCGCAATGAAGACGTTGTTATCCAGGTTGGCAAACGCTTGGTCGGGAAGGATTCCTTCTCCCGTGACCTCGATGACGCCGCGAACGGTATCGACTTCTGTCTCCGCTGGAGAGCGCGGAACTTCCGCAAGTCTGCCGCGAATCCAGTACGTTTCTAGACCGTTCACCGTGGTCTTTTGAATATCGACCACGCCTTGGAAGATGACCTCGCCGCGCTCTACTTCTAGCTGTGAAAGCGTCAGCTCGCGCCAGCGTCTTCCGTTCCAGTATTCCCAGTTCAGCAGCCGCGCAAGGTCACGTCCGCCGTGCTCAGGAGCCGTCAAACGGAGCCGTAGCACCGTCGAGTCATTGACTCCGATCAGGCGCTCATCACCCAGGTAGATGAATCGATCAACGCGCTCGGCTCCTGCAAAGGCCAGGAAGCCTTCCGTACGCTCTCCTTGCAGATAGGGAGAGTTATCGGAATACGCTTCATCGAAATAGGAAAAGCAGCGATCGAGGTTTGCGCTGATCACGGTCAGATCGCGCTGTGTCTCGAACAGGACTGCATCATCCTCATCGGCCTGCGGAGTGGACACCTGTAGGCCGCGACGAATCGTCTGACGCTCGACTCCTTCCGCCAGCTTGAACGTAAGGAGTGCTCTGGCTGGCTGGGCCGCCTGAAGCTTGATTCCAAGCATGTCCAGGAAGGTCAGATAGTTCTTCTCTGGAACCTTGTTCAGTCGATACAGAATCAGCTCTGTCATCCAGGAACAGAGTTCCAAGATGGTGATACCTGGATCAGAGGGATTGTGGTTCGTCCACTCTGGACAGTACCTAGGAATCAGCCGAATGGCCTCGGCAATGATATCGGCGTACGTCCGATCGTCCAGTTTCGGCGTCGGGATCATTCTTGATCTCTCCTGCGCAGATAGAACGGATAGACGAGGTTTCGAGTAACGTTCTGGCCGCGAATCTTGTACTTGATATCGATGATCAGCTTATGAGGCTCATTCGGATCTGGGTTCGCATCGGCGAAGACATCCTCGACGCGGGGCTCCCATTTCTCTAGCGCCTCGACAACGTAGTGGGCTGCAAGTCCAGCGGTGTTGACGTTGTTCGGAGCAAACAGCAGCTCGTGAATGTCACATCCGAAGTACGGACGCATCACACGCTCGCCAGGAGCAGTACCAAGGATGATCAAGATAGACTCGCGCACGAGATCATCGAGAGAGCTCTGCGCCATCCCGCCGTGGCGGTCTATCATCACCGGATAGCGCCATCCTTTTCCGAGGAAGTTGCGCGCCATGTTCTGTCCCTTTTCTCCTCACAAACGATGTGGCTTGTGCATCAAAACCAAACGCGTACACCGCTATCCGCAAGCCCCAAAACCTTCTATCCCAGCGAAGCAAGAATATAGCCGATCCTGCATCAACAGCTTCACTCCCAAATGCTCACGAACCCAAACTTTCTTGCTTCGCTGACCACCTGATTAGGAATCCATCGTAGGGGTCGTCCATACATCGTTTCCAGACGGAAGACATGAAGCGCTGGTGTGATTCCTTGTGCGATTCCTAAGCAATTCCCAAGGACTCCGACAGAGACTCCCAAGCGACTCCCTAACGACTCCCTAACGACTCCCAACCGATTCCTACCTGGACTTACTCCGCCACATCTTCTGCGGAAAAACGTCCTTCAATGAAGTGTCCGCACTTCTTGGCCGTACACTGTACGGAAGTGACGCGCTCACGCTTGGTGACCGTCAGCGTATCGCCTTGGCAGAAGGGACACTTTAGGTTCGCGGTCTTTCCCGCCTGCACCAGTTCCAGGACATCTTGCCAATAGATGATGTCGTCCTCGCTCACGCTGCCCTCCCCAAAGTGAACCAACTGGAACCCGGCCTCCTGATGAGCGCGTCACTGCGTGTGAACTGCCGTCAGAAGTGAGGGTGTGTGGTGGTCCTTATCGTACGGCGTTTTTGGCCAAGAAATCAACCGTTATGCCGCCCTGCGAGGGAGCCCGCGCGCAAGTTCCGGAAGCACCGCGCACCGCAAACCGCAAACCCTGGCAGCGCGTGATATGGTGAAATCCAGATGTCTGGTCACGTCACCGAACGCCAACCCATCACCATTGTTATCGACGCTATGGGCGGTGACCATGCCCCCGAGGAAGTGGTCGCTGCGGCTTGTGCGCTGTCTTTGGAAGCTCCCGGTGATCATGCAGCGGGAAGCAAATCGACCAGCGGCAAGTCTTCCGGCGACAAGCACGCGACTGAAAAGCCAGACGAGCGCAGAGATGGTTCAGAGCCGCTGCACCTGCTGCTCGTTGGAGATGCACCGCGCCTACATGGACTGCTGATGAAGCAGCGCTACGACGCAGAGCGCATCGCGATTCATCACGCCAGCCAGGTCATCACGATGGACGAGTCGCCTCGGGAAGCGCTTGAGCAAAAACCCGACAGCAGCATCGCGGTGGCAGCGCGACTGTGTGCGGAAGGTCGAGCGTCGGCGCTGGTGTCCGCAGGCAACACCGGAGCGGCGGTTCTGTCGTGCTTACAGCACTGGAAGAGACTGCCCGGTATCCGTCGCTGTGCGCTGGCAGCGGTCTATCCCACCGAGGTACGACGCGGCGAAAAAGACGATCCGTTTTCGCTGATCCTCGATGTCGGTGCGACGCTCGATGTGACGGCAGAGGATCTGGTCAGCTTCGCGGTGATGGGCTCTGCCTATGCGTCGCGGATTTCCAAAAATCCCCGGCCCAAGGTGGCGCTGCTGTCAAACGGTGCCGAAGCAGGCAAAGGCCCCAAAGAAGTCGTCGCTGCGCATGCTCAGCTTAGGCAGCTGCGCGGCATCCACTTCATCGGCAACGTCGAAGGTGTAGACATCCCGCGCGGTGTCGCCGACGTGGTGGTCTGCTCGGGCTTCGTCGGCAACGTCGTCCTCAAGATGCTGGAAGGCGTGTCCGAGACGGTGGTGCGACTGGCTCACTATGCGTACAAAGAAAAGCTAATGTGGCGCGCAGGTCTGGCGATGCTGTCGGGAGGAATCGGCAAGCTCAAGGATCTGACCGACTGGAAACAGTACGGTGGAGCGCCGCTGCTCGGCTTCGATCACTTGCTCATCAAAGCACACGGACGCAGCCAGGCCCAAGCGATCCAAAACGCCATCAAGGTCGCCAAAAAAGGCATCTCCAGCGGTCTTCTTGTCGAGATGGAGCGCGGTCTACGCGAAGCCGAAGCGCTGCGAACCAAGACCGAAGAGGGCAACCAGTGAGCGCGCTTGCCGATCAGCCAGCACGCCAGAGTCAGCCCGACGGCAGTCAGACGAGCGCTCCCAACGTCATTTATCGCTGGGATCTCGACAAGACGTACCTGCGCACTGACTTCGACACGTTCATGTCGCTGCTGCGTACTGCGTTTGAAGATGCCGAGGACAAGCGCACTGTGCCCGGCGCTGCAACGCTGTTGCGAGAGCTTCGTCAGTCGGGAAACGGTCGCGCACGGATCTGCTTTATCTCGGGTTCGCCGCGACAGATGCGCAAGGTGCTGACCGAAAAGCTGCGGCTCGACGGCATTGAGTTTGACGAGTTCGTCCTAAAGCCCAACCTGCGCAACATGCTGACGGGACGGTTTCGCGCGCTGCGAGAGCAAGTCGGCTACAAGCTCCCGGCGCTGCTCGCGGGTCGAGCGGGCGTCACCGACAAGACGCGCGAGGTCTGCTTTGGCGACGATGCCGAGTCCGACGCGCTCATCTATTCGCTCTATGGCGATCTGGTGTCCCGTCGCGTCGATCGAACCGTGCTCGAGCAAGTGCTGCGCAGCGCTGGAACCTATGAAAACGACGCCGCGCGGACGATCTCGCTGTTTGAATCGCTGCCGCATGCCGAGGCCGTCGAGCGCATCTTCATTCACCTTGATCGCAAGTCTCCGCCGAGCAAGTTCGATCGCTACGGCACCCGCCTGGTCCCGATTTACAACTACTTTCAGGCGGCGCTCGTGCTGTTTCAAGACGACCGGCTCGAAGCCGCTGCGGTGGTTCGCGTCGCGGTCGAGATGGTGGATCGTCACGCCTACAGCGTCGAAGCGCTGCGCAACTCGCTCCAAGATCTGCTGCGTCGTCGGCGCGTATCCATTGACACCGTAAACAGCTTGGGTCGCATCATCGCCGACGGAGCCGGTGCGCGTGATCTGCTGCCTGCCCTCGGAGCGCTGCCCGGAACGCGAGAGCTTTTGCGCTCTTTGGCACGCGGGCTGCGCGAGCTGGGTCCGCTGTCCGAGCAAGAGCTGGGTCCACCGCCCGTCGATACACCGATCGACTATCTGGCTGCGCTGGCCGACTTGCCGCGACGACACAAACAAAAATAGTCATCACTGCTGTCTCTTTTTGGCGCTTGTTCATCACACCAAGGTTTCGTCATGCCAACGCTTCGTGAATACCTCGACTCACATCCCTTCGAGCTGATCTTGTCGTCGGGATTCTTTGGTTTCTTTGCGCACACTGGCGTGGTGCTGGCGCTGGAAGAAGCCGGTCTGCGTCCAACCCAAGTCGGCGGCTCGTCCGCCGGTGCGCTGGTGTCCGGTCTGTGGGGCGCGGGACTCTCAGCGACGGTGTTAAAAGAAGAGCTGCTCAAGCTGTCACGCGATGCGTTCTGGGACTTCGATCCGCTCGTCGGGATGCCCTATTTCCTGCGTCACGGCCTGCGTCGCTCGTTTGCAGAGTTCTTCGGTGTCGATCGACTCGCCGACGAAGCCAGCGGTCCCGGTCTGCTGCGCGGGCATGCCTTCGACGCGATGATTCGTGACCTGCTCGATCGCGTCGATGTCCGTGACTTTTCCGAGTGTCCCACCAAGATTCGCCTGGCTGCGTTCAACCTGCGCACGCTGTCTACCGATGTGCTCGACGACGGAGACCTGGCCTTGGCGATCCGCGCTTCGTGCTGCTTCCCCGGCATGTTTCAGCCCGTCGAGATTGGCAGCGAGCGCTACCTCGATGGAGGCATTGCCGATCGTCCCGGTATCTCGACGGCAACACCCGGCGCGCGCGTGCTGTTTCATCACCTGCCCGCACACTCCCCGTGGCGCAAAGTGGTGAAGCTGCAAAACCACGTCCCCGCCTGGCCAGAGCTGCATCTGCTGCACGAACCGTCGCTGCCCAAGCTGTCGCCGTTCCGTCTAGAGCCCGGACGCGAAGCGCTGCGACTGGCCTACGAGATGACCCAGCGACGACTACGTGAGCCGGTCTAGCCCTTCTTGTCCTTCTCGCCCTTCTCGATCGAGCGCTGGCCTCGGCAGCTCCGGTCGCAGCGTCGCTTCTTGCAGTAGTGGCGCAAGCCCCGAATCAGCCACCGAACGGAGCGGAAACGACCGTCCCAGCGCGTCGCCAATCGCCTGCGCACAGGGCCCAAGCAGCCCTTGCAGCGACACCGGCTGACCGTCCCGCTGACCGCCAAGCTGCGCCAGCGACGACATCACCTCTGCCTGCATGCCGCACGGATTGATCGCAAAAAACCGCGTCAGATCCGTCGTCACGTTCAGCGCAAACCCGTGTGAAGTCACCCAGCGACGCACCGCCACACCCAGCGACGCCAGCTTGAAGCGCAGATCCGCCGTCCACACGCCGGTATAGCGAGGCTTGCGATCACAGACGATGCCGCAGCCTCTGCACAGCTCCATCAGACCGTCTTCGAGCGCTCGCAAAAACGCATGCAGATCCTGTTCCCCAAAGGGCTGCGCCGGATCTTCGCTCGGACGCAGCGCCACAATCGGATATCCGACGAGCTGTCCCGGTCCGTGATAGGTCACGTCGCCGCCGCGCTCGATCTCGAAGACCGGAAAGCGTCGCTCCAGCACATTGCTGAGCCCAGTCTGCCTTCGTCCAACGGTGATGACATCGCCGTGCTCGCACAAAAGCAGCGTATCGGAAAGCTGTCCAAGCTGTCGCTGCTCGACGACAAGCTGCTGAAGCTTCCACGCCACACCGTAGTCGATGCGACCCAGATACACCGCCTGACCCGCGACGGGCGGAAGCTTGGCACTGCTGGCGAGATCGGTTCCCACGGCCATCGTCCATCCTCCGTCTGAAAGCTTAGAACATGTAGCGAGTCACCGTCAGCCCTGATTCACTCGATCGCATCACATACAAACGACCGTCGTCATCCACCGTTACTGGTCGAAACGACTCGTCGCTGCCATGAAGAGGCGGAAGCTTCAGTCGCCCGCGCTCGGTACCATCGCGTCCAAGCTGCACCGCAATCAGCGCTTCGTCCGTCAGTCGATACGGCGGCACTTGTTCTTCCAGCGCCGTCACTGCCGCTGCGTAGATCCGCCCTTGTCGGTCGCTGTCGAGCATCACCATGTGCAAGATCGGCGTCGGAAGCTGAATCACCCGCTCCCACACCGACGAGCCTTTGACGCGATCGATCGCCCGCACCAAAAACTGACCACTTTGCCGTTCCAGCAGCGCCGCCGCGATCACCAGCTGACCGTCCCGCGACGGACGCCCTGGCAGCTCTCGCTCGCCCGTGACCCGATTGCCGCTGGCGTCAGTGATGCGCAGCAAGAGCCCGTGCTCACGCTCGACATAGACACCGCGAGCGTCGGCAAACACCCCGGTCAAGCTGCCCAGCTCGTGCTGTCCAAACAGCGCTACATCATTTAGCAGCTTTCCGTCGGAATCATAGATCTGCACGCCCTTGTCCACGAACCGATCGAGCACCGCCAGCCTTCCCTCGGGAAGCAGCGCCAAGTCCTGCACCGTATCGCCACCGATCGGCGTCGTGCTCAGCGGCTTTCCGTCGCGATAGCGCTCAATCCGCCGGTTTATCTGATCCACAATCAGCACGCTTCCATCGGGAGCCACCGACAGCGCCATCGGCCCTTCTGGACTCGATTCCGCCGCGCGCTTGTGTCCAAACTGTCCCAGCCCGCCGCCCCAGCCGCCTTTGACCACCACCGCTCCGTCGCGCTTTGCCGTTCCAGCCGACGAAGCCAGTGGCGCACCGCCGGTCAAGCTCAGCGACGAGTTATCACTCTGAAGCCGCGCCAGCATCGTCGGACCCGGATCGACCTTCAGCTCGGCCAGCGCTCGCTCGCGCTTGCGATAGAAAAACACCGTCACCGTCACAACCAGCACGATGATGGCCAGGCCCCACGCTCGACGGTTCATGGCAAGCCTCCGTCAGTCCTTCACCGGCTGCGATTTGAGGACAGACAGCGCATCGGATAGCAGCGCAAACTCCGACAACAGCAGCGACTCACCGCGACGGGACAAGTCCACCCCGCAGTGGCTTAAGCTCGCCATCTGCTCGTCTGAAAACACCGCCGACAGCGCATTGCGCAGCGTCTTTCGTCTCTGCCCAAAGGCCGCCCGCACCACTTGGTGAAACACGTCCAGATCACGCAGCGGCACCGCCGTCCCCGGCAGCGGCGTCAGCATCACCACTGACGAATCGACACGCGGCGGCGGCAAGAACGCTCCACGCCCAACCTGACAGACTCGTCGCGTCGCACAGACCATCTGGACTTGCACCCCAAGCGCGTTCGAGTCTCGGCTTCCCGGCGGAGCCAGCAGCCGATCGGCCATCTCTCGCTGGATCATGATCACGATCTGTCGCAGCGACGACCGAGCCGCCAGAAACTGAAAGATGAGCGGCGACGCAATCTGATACGGCAGGTTCCCCACCAGCGTCAGCTTTCGCCCGTACTGACTCGCCAGCAACGGAAGATCCAGGTGCAGGGCGTTTTCCTCGCGCAGCACAAAGCCGGGGCGTCCGTCCAGCTCTCGACGCAAGACCTCGCACATGTCGCGCTCGCGCTCGACCGCAACCACCTGGGCCCCGGTCGCCAGCAAGCGACTCGTCAGCGTGCCCAGCCCCGCGCCCACTTCGACGGCAACCTCTTCCGGGGTCAGTCCGCAAGCCCGCACAATCGCCGCGTACGAGCGCTCATCGACGAGAAAGTTCTGTCCCCACGACTTCTTGGCCGCAAGTCCGTAGCGACGCAGCAGCTCGCGCGCGTCCAGCACATCCGATCCACTCGGGCTCAGCGCTTCGAGCTTGCCACCGATGGCAAATGACGGCTCTTCAGAGAGGGAGGTTGGCAACAGCATGTAAGTCCAGTCCGGCGCTCTCTCCGCGCCACAGACGGTAATATCCAGCCGCGCCCACCATCGCAGCGTTGTCACTGCACAGCCTCGGTGGCGCGACGAAGAACGACAGACCACGCGACGCACACAGCGCCGCCACCGCACTGCGCAGCGCGCGATTGCACGCCACACCGCCCGACAGCACCACCGCAGGCAGCTTGTACGCATCGATCGCCAGCCCGGTCTTGCGCACCAGCTGCTCGACCACCGACGCTTGAAACGATGCGCACAGATCCGCCAGCGCCTGCTCTGTCTTCGGCTGACCGTGGCTTTCCAGGTGCGACGCCACCGCCGTCTTGAGCCCGGAAAAGCTCATCGCCAGACCGCGCTTGGCACCGAGCATCGCTCTCGGCATCGGCACCGCTTTCGGATCCCCCTGCGTCGAGAGCCGATCGATCAGCGGCCCCGCCGGATAGCCCAGCCCAAGCAGCTTGCCGACCTTGTCGAACGCTTCCCCCGCTGCGTCGTCACAGGTTGCGCCCAGCACTTCATAGCGCCCAAAATCATGGACCAGCACCAGCGACGAGTGCCCGCCCGACACGAGCAGCCCCAAGTGCGGCAGCGGAGGCCGCTTGTGTTCAGGACTTCCGTCGGACAGATACGCCGCAAGAAGGTGCGCTTCCAGGTGGTTCACCCCGACGACCGGAAGCTGTCGCGCAAACGCCAGTGCCTTCGCCGCCTGCACCGCCACCAGCAGCGCCCCAATCAGCCCCGGACCGCGCGTCACCGCCAGCGCCGAGATGTCATCGAGCGTCAGCTCCGCTTGCGACAGCGCTTCATCGATCACCGGGATCAGGTTCTGAATGTGATGTCGCGCCGCCACCTCGGGAACCACGCCGCCAAAGCGCGCATGAATCGCCGCCTGCGACGCCACCACGTCCGCGCGCACCAGCAGGCGATGCTGAGGATGACCATAGTCGTGCTCAGCCTCGACGATGGCGCAGGCAGTCTCGTCACACGACGACTCCAGGGCCAGCACTCGCCGCACAGGCTGCGTTTTGAGACGGTTCACGGCGCGGAAATCTAGCAGAAGCCCTCTCGCCTTTGCGCTTTTCGTTTCGCGACCTTGTTGCTAAAGTCCGCCGCCCTAGTCAAAGGACAGCGTCCTCCCCGGTCGCTGTCGGAGCCATCATGAAGAAAGCCACTCAGACCAAAGCCTCTCGTCGTGCCAAGCCCAAGACTGCCACCCATGAGGTTCCCGCCGTCGCCATCAGCGCGCCGCCCGAAGTCGCCCAGCCCGCCGAGGAATCGTCCGTTGCAGCCATCGCCGAGCACGCACCACCAAGTGACGCACTGACCGCGCAAGCCACAGCGCCCGCGCAAGATGAAGCCGCAGCGCCCATCGTCAGCGAAGCATCCGCCCCCAAGGCCGCAGAGCCCTCCGCTTCTTCGTCTTCGGACGAACGCAACGATGGCTCAAGCGCCGGTCCGCCTCCCTCGGGACCGACCGGCCCCGTCAGCCCACGCACCATCCTCTGTCGCAATCCCGCAAACGGCGAGCTGCTCGGTGAAGTCCCAGCCATGGACGCCGCCGAGGTCAGCGCCCGCCTGGCCCGCGCCCGCATCGCCCAGGCCGACTGGAAAAAGACCAGCTTTGCCGAGCGTCGCCGCGTCCTGCGCAAGCTGCTCGACACCATCCTCAACCACGCCGACGAGCTGTGCCGGATGCTGTCAGCCGAAGCGGGCAAGACCCTGCAAAACGCGATGATGGGAGAGATCTTCCCCGTCTGCGAAAAGATCCGCTACACCCTCAAAAACGGCGAAGACGACCTCAGGTCGGAAAAGATCTCGTCGGGACTGCTGCTGCACAAGACCGCCACCATCGAGTTCCATCCGCTCGGTGTCATCGGCGTCATCTGTCCGTGGAACTTCCCGCTGCAAAACATCCTGGGACCGATGATTCCGGCGCTGTTTTCCGGCAACGCCGTCCTCGCCAAGGTCTCCGAGTGGTCCAGCTACTCCGCGCCGCGTGTGCAAGCGCTTCTCGACGAGGTGCTCTCTTCCTGCGGTCACTCGCCCGACCTCGTGCAGATCATCACCGGCTACGGCGACACCGGCGCGGCCCTGGTTCGCTGCGGCGTCGATAAGATCGTCTTTACCGGCTCGGTGCCAAACGGTCGTCGCGTCCTCGAAGGCAGCGTGCAAAACCTCACGCCGGTCATCTTGGAGCTGGGCGGCAAAGATCCGCTCATCGTCTGTGACGACGCTGACCTCGACCAAGCCGTCGCGGGCGCGCTCGCGGGCGTCTTCATCTGCTCCGGTCAGATGTGCCTCGCCGCAGAGCGCATCTACGTCATGGACGGCATCTACGATCGCTTCGTCGAGCAAGTCGTGGCCCAGGCCCAAGCCCTGCGTCAAGGCGATCCGCTGTCCGGCAACGGGGCCGACATCGATGTCGGAGCCATGACCATGCCCCATCAAGTCGAGATCGTCGAGCACCTCGTCAACGACGCGCTCAGCAAGGGGGCCCGAGCCCTGGTCGGCGGAGCCCGTCGTCCCGGCGGCAGCTTCTTTCAGCCCACCGTCCTCGTCGATGTCGATCACACCATGGCCATCATGCGCGAAGAGACCTTCGGTCCGGTCATGGCCATCATGCGCGTCCGCGACGACGCCCACGCCATCGAGCTGGCCAACGACAGCGTCTTTGGACTCGGCTCCAGCGTGTTTAGCAAGGATCAAGCGCGCGCCCGTCGCCTCGCCGATCAGCTCATCGCGGGCTCGACCTGCATCAACGACTACGGACTGGCCTACATGGTCCAGGGCTTGCCGTTTGGCGGCGTCCGCAGCTCGGGCTTTGGCAGGCTCAACGGTCGCGAAGGCTTGCGCGCTTGCTGCAACGCCAAGGCCGTCGTCGGCGATCGCTTCCCGATTCACATCCCGTCGAAGATCTACCCGGTGAAGCCCGGCGACTACGAGCTGGTGCGCGCCGCCGTAAACCTCATCTATAGGCCGCTCGACCTGACGGGCCTGCGCGCCCGCGCCGAAGCCCTCGTCGATGTGGTCCGCCACGGGCTCGGCATCGGGTAACGCGCGCTACGGCTCGTGCGCTGGGGCGGCATGCCCATCCAGCGCCGCTGCACTGTCCACCGGAGCATGCAGCCCCGGCTTTTCGATGTCGTGCAGCGCATCCACCACCGAAGTCCGCACCGCCAACAGCGGCGCAGGCAAAAGTCCCCCCGCCAAGAGCAGCCCAAACAGCGACACCGCCACCCAGCGCTCACGCGGCAGTAGGTCCGGGAACGTCGTCTCTGTGGCCAAGAGCCCCAGCCCTTCCCCCAAAAACACCCGCTGGAACGCCAAAAACAGCAAGATTCCGTTGAGCGCGGTCGTAATCAGCACCATCACCGCCGCAATCGCGTGGTGCTCCAGCAGGCCTTGCACGATCAGGTCCTCTGACACAAAGCCCAGGGAGCCCGGACTGCCCACAGCCGCCATCCCCAGCAGCAGAAAGCCCGTCGCCATGCGCGGCGCCGTTCGCACCAGCCCACCGAGCTTGCGCACATCACACGTTCCGGTGCGCGCATAGATTGCGCCAATCAGCAGCGCCAGGCCGGTCCGCACCACCACCGTGCCAATCGCGTGAATCAGCGATCCGCTCACGCCCGGCGCGTTCATCGCGGCCACTCCGGCCAGCAGAAACCCCTGCTGACTGATCCAAAAGTAACCGAGCATCCGCCGCAGATCGTGCTGCGCCATCGCCAGGATCGCGCCGTAGGTCGCCGTGACCAGCGCCAGCGGCAAGAGCACCGGCATCGCCTGCGTAAACAGATCCGGAAACAGCGGCATCATCACCCGCGTCATCACAAACAGACCGAGCGGCGTCGCAAACGCCGTCAGCACCAGCGGTGCCGGGCCTCGCTCCGACAGCGGCACAATCCAGAAGTGAAACGGAAAGCAGCCCATCCGCGACAGCGCGCCGACCATCACCAAGATCCCGAGCCAGCTCGGCAGCGGCTCTGTCATCTGACGCTGCGCCAGCGCAATCAGGTCGTACGGGGTCTCCACCGCCGCACCCGTCTTGGCGCGAAACACCCCGAGCAGCAGCACAAACACCACCATCGGCAGCGCACTTGCCACGCCCAGGATCGTCATCATCCGCACCCCGCCGCGCTCGCCCCGCTTTGACATGTCCCACAGCAGCGGCCACAGCGACGACACCCAAAACACAAGCAGGATGCTCAGATCCAGCGACACCAGCACGCCGAGCAGCAGGCTTTCGGTCAGAAGCATTCGCCGAATCAGCGCAGCGGTCAAAAGCCGCCTCGGAGCCGCCCACAGCACGCCCAAGATGATTCCCGATGACACCGGCAGCAGCACGGCGCTCAGGCCATCGATCCCAACGTGATAGCGAATCCCCAGCAGCATCGGTGCCCAGGTCGCTTCGCTGCGCGCAAAGTGATGCTCTGAGCCATCTTTGACAAACGCCCACAGTGACAGCATCACCACCAGCGCCGTCGTGACAATTGCCAGCGGTCGCACCGCCCGTTCCAGACGCTGACCGCGCAGCACCAACGACATCACCAGCGGCAGCGCCCAGATGAGCGTCATCAGCAGCAGATCACTGTCCATGGCCGCTCTCCTTTCCTGCTTCCGACTGGCCCATCAGCCAGCCCACCAGCGCATCTTCGCGACGACCGAGCGCCCGCGCCAGCGACAACAGCGGACGCGCCACCCAGCGATCCAGCACCGCTTCCACCGCGAACCGCTCAATCGCCAGGCGATAGACAAAGCGCTGAAGCGGGGACGCGCCCTGCCCCTGCACAGGTCGCTGCACACTTCCCCCCGTGCGTCGCCGCATGAGCGCATCCTGAAGCGTCGAAGGCGTTCGCAAAAACTGGTAGTAGCGCAGCAGTGAGTGCGCCAACAGGTGAAGCAGCGCCAGCTTCGGCAACCCCAGCCCGACCTCGACAAACATCAGGCCGACCTGGCTGATCGTCGCATAGGCCAGCCCGCTCTTGGCATCGGCGCTCACCTGACCTGACAGCGCTGCCATCACCGCCGTTACGCCGCCAATCCCGATGATCGCCAGCCGCACCAGCGGGGCCTGTGCCAGCACCGGCTCCGCGCGAATCAGCAGATAGACGCCCATGTGAACCGACAGCCCCCCGTAGAACACCGCGCTCGATGCTGTTGGGCCTTCCATCGCACGCGGCAGCCAGCCACCGACCGGAATCTGCGCCGACTTGCCCATCGCCGCAAACAGCAGGCACAGCCCGACAAACAGCGCCGAGCCTCCGCCCGCTGCACCGCCCACATGCTCAAAGAGATCGCGATACGCCGTGCTGTGCAGCCAGCCATGCAGCGCCACTGCGCCCACCAGCAGCCCGATGTCGCACAGCCGATACGTCACCAGCACCCGCAGCGCCGCGCGCACCGGGCCTTGTCGTTCGTGAAAGAAGCCGACCAGCAGCACCGAGGTCCAGCCGACAATCTCCCACCCGGCCAGCAGCAGATCGAAGCTACCGCCCAGCACAAGCAGCATCACCCCCGACGCAAAGATCAGCATCAGCACAAAGAAGCGCACAAAGCCCGGCTCGCGGTGCAGGTAGCGCTGCGCAAAGCGGCTCGTTGCCAGGATCAGCACCGATGCCACCGTCGCCACCACCACGCTCGCCAGGTCAAAGTACAGCCGCAGCTCCAGCGCGTAGTCGCCGCTGCGATAGATGTCAAACAGCCGCAGATCCACCGGCTGCTGCCCACCGGCCAGCCACAGCAGCGTCCCCACACTCATCGATCCCAGCGTCAGCCACAGCGCCAGGTGCGTCAGCGTCACCACCACTTGCTCACGCGGGCGGTGTTGCCCAAACGACAGCACGCCAATCAGCAGCGCACACATCGCGGGCCAGGCCGGAGCCATCGCCGCAAAGTTCCACATCGTCATCGAGGGCATCATTGCTCGCCTCTCTCTCTTCGCGCACTGGGCCGGGCGTCTTCGTCCGGTTGCGCAACCAGTCGCGCCGGGGGCAAAAAGCTGCGCTGTCCTGCGTAGTACGCATGCCACGACTCGGTCGTTGGGACCGACTCCCAGCCTCTGCCGCTGGCCGGAGTCCACGGCTCAAAGCCCCGACCCGGCACAAACACCGCCAGCTCTCCCGTGTCCGGGTCCAGCGAGATCACCTGCACCCAGTGGTTGACGACAAGCTCTGCCACCGAGGGCTGTCGTTCCAAGATCGCCGCCAGCATCGCCGGTCGGTTCTCGATGACGAGCTGTAGCCGCACCGGCTCGTGAATTTCGATCATCTGCGCGGGCAGCCCGGTCCGCAGATCACTCGACGCGCCGTTCATCACCCCAAACAGCCCGGTGACGTTGTGCGGCAGCTTGGTGCCCGCCCCGAGCCGCTGGTTATCGACCGTCGAAAAGAAGTATTCCAGGTTGATGCCCGCACCGACCGGCGTCGCCGCCACCAGCGTCCGTTCCAAGATCGCGCCGTCCGGGTCAATCGTCGGGTCGTACGAGATCAAAAACGTCCGTCGATCGAGAAACAGACCCATCGACAGCGTCCGTCGCCCAATGATCGCCGAAGCGTTGGTGGCATGCCCCAGCTCCGGTCGGGCCTGGCTGAGATCCGCGCTGCGCTCATCGACGTGAGCCTGCGCCGCCACCGCCCCAAGCCCAAGCGGAGCCGCATCAAACCGACGCACACGCTCACGCGCATTGTCCAGCAGCGCTCGCTGGAGCAGCACCTTGGCCTGCACCAGTTCGGCATGCAGCGCGGACGGAACTTCTTCTTCATCAAACAGCCGCACCGTGTCGTCGCAGGTATCGTGCTCGCCACCGACAAAGCGCGTGCCATCGGGGATGTCGATGCCGCGCGTCCGCAGCAGCGCCCGCACTTCTTTGCGGTTCGCCATGCGCGCAAACAGCCGGGCATTGGGCCCCCCGCTGCGACCTCCACAGGCCCCGCACGCATACGCCGCAAAGTGCGGGTTGTTCACGCTGTGCGAGGTATGACCCAAGATGATCACCAGCTTCGCAAAGCCGCGCACCAGCCCGATGTTCTGGAGCAGCGTCGCGACCCGATCGGCCTTTTCGGGAATCGAAAACCCCGTCTGAAGCTGCGTATCCAGGCCGGATGAGCCCTCGCCACGCACCGACAAGTGGGTACGCACTTCGGGAATCAGCCGCTTGCTGACCCGCTGCCGGAGCTTGGCAGCCAGCCCCGGCGCAAAGATCGTCAGCAGCAGAGGCACCGCTGACCACAGCCCGCTTGCCGCCGTCACAAGCGAGCCCACGAGCAGCGAGCGCGACGCTTCTTTGTACAGGCCGGTCAGCCGACTCCAGCGCGCCTGCCGACGCTGCCTGCGTGCGTAGCTCTCGACATGCTCTTCGTCCGGTTCTTCGACGATTTTGTGGTGCGGCGTCACCACCACCGGACACAGCGGAAACGTCGAGGGATCGTCAATCCCCTGATAGGCAATCGCCAGGTTGAAAAAACCCGCCGTGCCAAACGTCTCGCTGTCGGGACACAAGACCTCGAAGTGCCGTCGCAGCGACTCTTCGCGATCATCCATGCAGCACAGAAGCTGAAGCGTGGGCGGGTGCTGCGCAGGCAGCGCGGAAGCCTCACGCTGCGCCACCCGATTGGCCCACAGCCCGAGCAGCAGCTCGTCGCGATAGTGCAGCTCGTAAGCGTCGTGCCACAGCGGCAGCCGCACCGACTCTGAAAAGCGCACCACCCAGTCCCCGAGCGCCTGCGCTTCGGTCGCGCTGAGCTGCCACAGATCCTGCGGACGCTGCCCGGCCAGCTGCATCAGCTGAAACAGCGCCCAGCTGAGCGGCCCGTGCGCAAAGCCAGCCTGCTGCTTGTTGATCTGCGAGCGCAGCCAGTCGCGCAGCCCCCGCAGCGGACCTTCGTACCCCAGCCGCTGCGCGATGTCGGTAAAGGCCAGCTCGTCCAGCTCCAGCCGCACCGCCAAAAAGTCGATGAGCCGCACCTTGGCGCGGTCGGCCATGATCGGATCGCTGTTCTGTTCCAGCCGCGCAAACATGCCCGCCCAGCCCGGCAGATACAGCAGCGTCTGCGTCACGTACTCTTCCAGCTCATCGTCCAAGATGCCCAGCTCATCGAGCAGATCGAGCACCTCATGCTCGGAGTCATAGCCTTCACGCCGGTGCGCACGAATGCGTCGCCCGAGCTGACGACTCCACGCCGGACGCACCACCAGGCCCGCCGTCATGATGTCTTCCCAGACCAGATAAAAGCCCTGCATCCGGTCCGGCATCGGCCACTGCGCTTCGCCTCGGTCCAAGAAAGCCGCTGCCAGTGGAATCAGCGTCTGATGAACCAGCTCGCAAGGGTCTTCGCCGGATAGCTGCCACAGCGGATCCCGAAAAAACAGCGGCGCGGCCTGCGCTGGCTGCGGGGGCGTCACCTGCTGCGCCAGCTCCGCGCAGGCTTGCCACAGCGCTTCGGTCATCGCCGCTTCACTGGCAGGCCGCACCGACACCGAGTCCGCATTGGGCACCGACAGGAGCCGCTTGCGCGCTGCATCCGGCAGATCGTCGCGCAGCTTGTGCATCGCCTCCGTCTCGCTGAGCAGCCAGCCAAGCCCCGCCGCTGTCGTCTCATGCAGACCATGCCGCATGATCAGAAACGCCAGCACCTCGGGCGAAGGCAGTCGCTCCGGCCAGTGGGCGGGCCGCAAAAGCGCAGGCGCAGAAGCCAGGACACGACGCAGCTCGACCTCGCTGATTCGCCCGCGCTCAAGCGCACTGCGATAAGCAGACTCGGGCAGAAACATCCGCGCCCCGAGCCGACGCCCCGCCACGGTCAGCGCGTCATAAAACGGCAGCGACTGAAAGGCATGCAGCGTGTTGTGGTGAACAAAGACCTCAAGCGGAGCCTGAGCAGGCAGGTAGTGCGCCGCGTGTCGGAGCGCGTGATGCAGGCGCTCGGAACGACTATGTCCCGCAGCCTGGTGATGTTCTTCTTCTTCTTCCGCAGTCCCCATGACGTTCTCCTTGGCCAGCCCGGCCTCGGGAGTTTTCATCCACATGCTGAGCCAGCGACTGCGCTCGACATCCATCGAGCCAAGCCCGCTGACCTGACCGCCACAGCAAGAGGCCAACACGCCTGGGCCGACAGCGGTCCCTGACGACCGCGACCTTGGTTCCGACCCAGTCTTGCGCGTTAGCCCTTGCCATCACGGACGATTGGGGGACCACGTAAAGGCAACGCCACCCGTCGAAACAACAGCGCAGCCTGGCCGCCATCGACTCGGCGATGTCGCCAGCCCAGCAGCAGCGCCGGTCGGGGATCCGCAGCCGCTGGAGCCTGCGCAAGCTCCGACCGCTCTTCGCCCACATCCCCATCGCGCTCGGCACTGCTTTCATCATCATCGGACTCGACCGTCGCGGCTTCCTCCGCTGCACGGCGCTCCGCTCCTGATGGCTCTGCGGGAAGGTAGCTTGTCGTCGCTGCTGCCAGGGTCCCCCCTTCGGCATGCAGGCCACCGCTGCCCTGCATAAACAGCAGCAAAAGTGGCACAAGCAGCCAAAATCGGCAGAGCAGCAAGCGCATAACGAAGCCCATGCTACCACCACCAGCCAAGCTGTTGGCAAACCCAGGGCTTACTGCTTAGCCGCCCGCGAGTGCCACCAGCCGACCGCGCAGCTTGTCCGCCACGACCTCTGCCGCCCGCAGCTTTTCGACATCGCTGACGTACGGCAGCACCTCCATCATCGAGTCGAGCACTTCTCCGTCTTGCAGCGAGATCATCCGGGCCGTCACCCGCAGCAGCTTGCCTTGCCGCTCAAACGCGCCTTGCACCACCACCTCGGCCCCAATCACCTTGCCAAGCTTGGCCGCCGTGCTCTTGTCGATGTATTCCTCGGTGCTGCGCATCAGCTCTTTGAGGTTCTGTTCATCAAACTGGTTGCGCTCCAGCAGCTTGACCCGCTTGCGCACCGCCGGGCTGTTGGAAAACGTATCGAGCAGCACCTCGCCCAGCCCTTCGCACAGCGAGACGAGCCCGGCATCTTGTCCCAGGTTGCGAAACTTCAGCACCGCCACCCGCAGCGGTCCCGTGCTGGTTCGCGTCATCGGCGCAGGCAGCGCACTGGAAGGCTCCGCAGCCGATGCGGGCGGGCTCGGGGCCACGACCGCCTTGCCAGCAGACGGCGGCTGTGGCGGCGTGGGGACCGACCCTGCACCTGCGCCACTTGGATCGACCCCCGGTCCTGCGCCCGCTGCCGCCAGCGTCCTCGCCGTGCTGCGACCCTGCGTAGCCCGCGCTGTGTCCGTTCCCGCTGTGCCGCGCCGCGTCCCCTTGCCGACCACCAGCATCAGCAGCACAGCCGCAAACAGCCCCAGACCTGCCGCCGCCGCCAGCAGCGTACGCGACCCGCCCGTGGGAATCTGCGGCCTGGATGGCTCGGTCGTCCCGGACAGGATCTCGTGGGCAATCAGCGAGGCTTCCCGCGACACCTCGGCGCAGCTCTGCACCCGCGAGGTCACCCGCTTTTCGGTCATCCGCTCAATCAGCCGCCGCAGCGAAGCCGGGACACTCGGCACTTCATCGCGCAGGTCCGGCAGCGGCTCGTTGATCTGCTTCATCGCCACCGCCACCGCGCTCTGCCCGGTAAATGGCGGCTTGCCCGCCAGCAGGTGAAACCCAACCAGCCCCAGCGCATAGATGTCGGCGCGCGCATCAGCGGCCTGCCCCGACAGCACCTCGGGTGCCATGTAGTGCAGCGTCCCCGGCGTGGCCTGCGTCGAGGTCAGCTCATCCGTCGAAGCCAGATCCCGCGCAATGCCAAAGTCCACCAGCTTCACGTTGCCCTGATCATCGAGCATCAGGTTGTGCGGCTTGATGTCACGGTGGACGATCCCGACCGCGTGCGCCGCTTGCAGCCCATCTGCCGCCTGGCGCAGCACGTCCACCACCTTCAGCGCAGGCAGCGGCCCCTTTTCCTTGAGCAGGCTATCGAGCGACCGCCCCGGCAAAAGCTCCATCACGAAGTAGGGATTGTCCTGCTCATCGCGACCGAAGTCGTAGACCTGCACCACGTTTGGATGCGACAGCTTGGCCACCGCGCGGGCCTCTCGCTCAAAGCGCGCCAGAAACTCTGGGTTTTGCCCGAGCATCACCTTGATGGCCACCGTCCGCTGAAGCGACGGATCGAAGGCGCGATAGACCGCCCCCATGCCACCTTGCCCAAGGAGCGTCAGCTCCGTGTAACGACCCAGCTGCTTCGGCGTAGAAACGGTCTGACTCATCGCGTCTTTCCTACCAAGAACGGACCGACGCAGAGTCTAGCACGCCCGCCTGATCCTGCCGCCCCGGCCCCCGAAGCATCGGATCGGAACCCCGCAGCTTGCGCGCCTGGCCCGTCCGCAGCCAAACACCGCGCGCGGCCATGCTACGATAGGCCCGCAGCATCTTTGCCATCGCCAAGGAGTCAGCAACATGTCGGACGTGCTTCGCAAAGGGTCCAAAGGGGAATCGGTTCGCGCCATTCAGCAGCAGCTTCGCCAGCTCGGCTTCAGCCTGGAAGCTGACGGTCACTTCGGCGACATCACCCACAACGTCGTCGTCGCCATCCAGGTCATCTTTGGCTACGATGTCGATGGCGTCGTCGGTCCAGCCACCCACAAGCTCATCGCCAAGCAGAGCAGCCTGGGCTGGAACCTAGAGCGCGCTCGCCAGCACGGCTATCCCCAGACCGGCGCGCAGTCGTAACGAATCACGATCCCTACTTGCCAGCATCTGCCCCGCAGACACTCGCCATAGCGGGCGCAGCATGCACGCGCGTGGCATCGTAGTTCCAAATTGAAAGACCGCTGCGAAGCGGGTAGGGTCTGGGCCTGTCATGTCGCTGCTGAAAATTGTCCGCTTTCCGTCCCCCTTTCTTCGTCAGCCCACCCAAGAGGTGAAGGTCATCGACAAACAGGTCCGCACCTTGGTCGAAGACATGATGGAGACGATGTGCGACGTAAACGGGGCGGGACTGGCCGCCATCCAGGTCGGCTCGCTCCATCGCATCTTCATCATCGAAGCGCTGGCTGCCGGGGGCGAGCGCACCGAATCGCCCAAGGTCTTTATCAACCCCGTGCTGGAAGACCTGTCGCCCGAGACCGATGTCCGCGATGAGGGCTGCCTGTCGTTCCCCGGCGTGTTTATCTCGGTGAAGCGGTCGCTGCGGCTCAAGGTGTCGGCGCTTGATCTCGACGGCAAGCCGTTTTCGATCGATGCCGAGGACTTCTTTGCCCGCGCCATCCAGCACGAGCACGATCACCTGATCAACAAGCTGCTGTACGACCATGCCGGGCCGATCAAGCGGCAGATGATCAAGCGCAAGCTCGACAAGATGACCGACGAAGAGGCCATGGACCTGCTCCGTCAGCATCCCGAGTCGTAGCCGTCCGCCAAGCGGCGGGCAGCAGGCGGCCTATTCCGCTGTCAAGAAGCCGTAGCGGTAGTCCTTGGGGGGGACGAAGTTTTCTTTGATCGCGCGCAGGCTGGTCCAGCGCAGCAGGTTCATCGCCGAGCCAGCCTTGTCGTTGGTGCCCGAGCCGCGTGCGCCGCCAAACGGCTGCTGACCGACCACCGCGCCGGTCGGCTTGTCGTTCACGTAGAAGTTGCCCGCCGCGTGCCGCAGGCTGCCCAGCGCTTGATCGATGATCTGCCGGTCCCGCGCAAACACCGCCCCGGTCAGCGCGTACGGCGACGAGGTATCGACCAGCCGCAGCGCCTCTTTCCAGTCATCGTAGACGTGCAGCGTCACCACCGGGCCGAAGATCTCTTCACACATCAGCTTGTGACGGGGATCGTCGGCCAAGACCAGCGTCGGACGAATGAAGTAGCCCTGCGTGTCATCGCTTTCGCCGCCACACAGCACCCGCGCCCCCGGCACCGAGCTGGCCGCCCGGATGTAGCCGGTGATGGACTGGAACGCGCCCGCGTCGATGACTGCGCCCATGAAGTTGCGGAAGTCGCTCGGGTCGCCCATGCGGATGGACTCGATCTCGGCGCACAGCTTGTCGCGGATGCGGCCCCACAGCGACTGCGGCACGTAGATGCGCGAAGCCGCCGAGCACTTCTGGCCCTGGTACTCGAAGCCGCCCCGCACGATCGCGGCGATGAGCGCGTCTTCGTCGGCGCTGTCGTGGGCCAAGATGAAGTCCTTGCCGCCCGTCTCGCCGACCAGGCGCGGATAGGTGCGGTAGCGATCGATGCCGCTGCCCACCGTCCGCCACATCTGCTGGAACACGCCGGTCGATCCGGTGAAGTGAACGCCCGCCAGGCTGGGATGCGACAGGGCCACCGCCCCGATCTCCTGGGCTGGACCGGCCACCAGGTTGATGACGCCTTTGGGCAGACCCGCCTCGATGAGCAGCTCCATGATGTAGTAGGCCGACAGCATCGACGTAGCGGCAGGCTTCCACAACACCACGTTGCCGAGCAGCGCCGGAGCGGTCGGCAGGTTGCCCGCAATGCTGGTGAAGTTAAACGGCGTCACCGCAAAGACAAAGCCTTCCAGCGGTCGCAGGTCGAGCTGGTTCCAAGTCGGCGTCGGTGACAGCGGCTGATCCCCTTCGAGCAGTCGCCGATAGAAGTAGACGTTGAAGCGGAAGAAGTCGGCCAGCTCGCAGGCGGCGTCGATCTCGGCTTGGTAGCAGGTCTTGCTCTGCCCGAGCATCGTGGCTGCATTGACCTTCATCCGCCACGGCCCGGCCAGCAGATCCGCTGCCTTTAGAAAGACCGCTGCCCGCTGCTGCCACGGTAGCGCGGCCCAGTCAGCCTGCGCCGCGAGCGCCGCTTGGATGGCCTGCTCGACGTGCCCTGCCCCGCCCTGATGAAACACCCCCAGCGAGTGCCGGTGCAGGTGCGGACAGACGATGTTGCGCAGCTTGCCGGTGCGCAGGCGCTCGCCACCAATGTACAGCGGCACATCGGCGCTCTGACCGGCCTGCTTGCCCAGCTCTGCCTTGAGCGCGGCACGCTCGGCACTGCCGGGAAGGTAGCCAAACACCGGCTCGTTCTTCGGTTCACCATATCGGGCGATTGTGTCTTGCATGCTGGTGTCGTAGCACGCCCCGCCCCGTCGTTTGAAGAACCTGCAAGGGCCACAGCCCTCCGCGCGCCCTTCCCTTGAACCCTCTAGAGGCTCTCCAACATCGATTCGCCCCTCCCTTGAACCCTCTAGAGGCTCTCCAACATCGATTCGCCCTTCCCTTGAACCCTCTAGAGGCTCTCCAACATCGATTCGCCTATCCCTTGAACCCTCTAGAGGCTCTCCAACATCGATTCGCCTATCCCTTTTGACCCCTAGGGCATCTTCCACATCGATTCGCCTATCCCTTTTGACCCCTAGGGCATCTCCAACATCGATTCGCCTATCCCTTTTGACCCCTAGGGCATCTTTCACATCGATGCGAGCTTCCCTTTTGACCCCTTGGGCATCTTTTACATCGATGCGAGCTTCCCTTTTGACCCCTTGGGCACTCACAAAGTGGGGGCATCCTGGGGCGCAGCCCGGCGCAGCCCGAATAGCGCAGGCAGGCACAGCAAAAGAAAGCCGAGGGCCAGGTAGCCCAGGCTGTGCGACAGGCGCACGTCGGGATCTCCGTGGGGCGAGCGCCGCTGAAGCCAGAAGAACACCGCGCTGTAGGCAAAGTGGGCCCCGCGCTTGAGCGAGTTAAACCCCGACACGACCGACACTGGCACGGTGCGCCCGGACGCTTGGGTAAAGCGCACCAGCGTCGCCGCGCTGTACGGCTCGATGAAGCCGCGAATGTAGTTATAGAGCACGCCGAGCACCGCGCAGCCGCAGAGCACTGCGACCTTGTGCCACGGCCCGCCTGCGAGCAGCCCGTGTAGGAGCGGCAACAGCCACAGCAGCAGCCACGACGACAGCCACAGCCCGACCGAGCGCTGCGGCAGCTTGTCAAGACCGTCTTGCCGGTGGCGGGCGTAGTGCTGCGACCCGACGCTACAGGCAAAGTAGCCGAGCACGGCGAGCAGCGTGTACAGCGGCCAGTACCACGGGCTTGTCTGGGCCCGCGCGGTCAGCAGCCGACTGAGCGGCGACTGGACCAGATAGACCGCGAACAGCGCCACCGCCCCCGCCATCGACAGGAGCCACATCTCGGCGAAAAAGCGCGGCACGCGCAGCACCTCGGCAAAGCCGCGCAGCAGCTCCTGCGGGCCCGGACGGTGCAGCGGGGCGTGACCGTCGTGGATCTTGCGCAGCTCACGCAGGGCCCACAGCTCGGCCAGCACCGTCAGCCCAAACAGCCCCGACTGAAGCACCAGCCTGCGCGCATCGGACAGGACCAGCCACGCCGCCAGGTCGTACAGCACCGATCCAACCAGCACCGCGACCATCGTTCCCAGATAGCGAATCGAGCTGCCGACGCCCTCGAAGCTGCGGTCCAGCAGGCCGGGAATCTGCGACCGCCGCGCCACCTGCAAAAACAGCACGGTGTCGGCCCCGCTAAGCAGCGCCAGGCTGATCCCGATGGCCGACTCTAAGAGCAGCACGCCCCACGGCCCGATGCGGACCGCAGCCTCTGGCCAGATCGCCCGCGCAATCCCAAGCGCAAAGAAGCCGAGCATGATCACGTTGGTGGCTTGCAGGCCCCGGCGCAGCGCGGCTTTGGCCCCGTGGCGATCGGCATACAGCCCGGTCGGCACGTCGGACAGCACCATGGTCAAGCTGGCCAGCCCAAGCGACAGCACCGGCAGCGAGGGATCGCCCGGCCTGCCTGGCTGACCGCCGAGTAGCTCCAGAAGCGGCACCAGCACCGGCGCATGGAACGCAAACAGATAGGCAAAGCGAAAGCGCAGCAGCGCCAGCACTTCCGGGTGCGCCACGCACGCTTCGACCGTCTCGACAGGCAGACCACGCAACAGGACGTGGCGAAGCAGCCAGGCAAACATCGCGGGCTAGACCTCGGGACGCGAGGGGATCGGCAGCTCGGGCGCGGGATAGCCAATCAGCCAGGTCACTTCGGTGAGCGCGTGGCGTCCGCTGCCCTGCTTCCAGATGTAGGGCACGCCGTGCAGGCTGCGAGTCATCTGCCACAGCTCGGGCTCGGTGTAGCTACGCAGCGTCGAAACAATCGCATCCCAGGCAATGATGATCGGAGCCAGCGGCAGCACATAGGTCAGCAGCAGGCGGCCCAGGCGCAGCGGACGAATCAGCGGCGTGACCACCAGGACCAAAAACGGAATGAGCAGCGCCATCACCACCCCAAGGAACCGACGCTGCGTGACCTCGAAGATGGCAATGCCCTGCTCTTTGTCTACGGCGTCTTGCAAGATGGCCTGCGCGGTCTGCGGCGGAAAGTGATGCAGAAGCTGAAACATCGTGCGCAGACCCGGCAGGTCTTTGGGCACAGCGGTGGCATCGACCGAAGTCGGCAAAAATGACAGCCGCTGCGGGTCGGACTGGGCCGCCGTAGAGAGCGCCGCCACGTTGGGAAACTTGTCGGTCATCGTCGCCTGCACCGACAGTCCCTGGGCCGCCAGTCCATCCAAAAGGAGCGGCAGCGGACCGGCCCCGCCCGAGCCCAGGTCCAAGATGCGACTGCTGCCGGTGGCGCGCAGGGCCTCGGCCAGGGGTCTGACCGCCACCTGGTAGGCCCCGAGCAGCCGGAACGCGGCCTCTAGGAAGGTCGGGGTCAAGCTGCGCAGCGAGGTGGGCAGCCAGGGCAAGTCACAGAACTCAAAGAGCTGATGGCGTTTCATGCGGCCTTTGCAAGGCAGATGCCGTCCGCGAGGATCTGTAACAAGCCATCGCTGATCCGCTCGGCGCGGGCGCGCGAGACCAGCGGATCGACGAAGATCACGTTGAGGTTCATCTTTTCGCCGACCGTCGTCACCGCCAGCAGGAGCTGCCCGACCACCGACAGCCCAACGGTGATCTGAAAGTCCACGATCGACAGCGGCCCGTAGGTCAGCGGAATCGGCAGCTTCTGCAAGTTGGTCACGCCGGTGAGCGCCGGTGAGGCTGCATCGAAGCTACGGACGAAGCGCTCGGCGACGTTGCCCAGGCGCGGGATAAACAGCCCGATGAGCGGCATCGTCAGGTACTGCTCGCCACTGTCGAGGGTCTGGGTCAGCTTCTGCCGGGACTCGCGCGCCAAGTCCCACAGGCTGGGCGGTGGCACCACGTCGTGGAAGGTCGTCACCTGGGAGATATAAAGGCCCATCTCCTCGCCGACGCTTGGGGACAGCTTGTCGCGCAGGTTCACCGCAGAGAAGCAGCCGACGCTGGTGGCCTGGTTGTGGGTGATGCGGTCGGAAAAGACCTCGGCGCTGGTCGATAACAGGAGGGCCGCACACAGCGCACCATGCACGGTGGTCTGCTCGGCCTTGGCGCGGTCCCGTAGCTGTCGCAGCAGAGCCCCGGACAGGGAGCGATGGACCAAGCGATTGTGCCGCGCTTCGGCGGGGACAGGCTGCTCGACCGGCAGGGTCTTGGCGCGACGCAGCGGCTTGCCCAGCACATGCTTGAAAAAGAAGTCGTGCATCGCCGGAAACAGCCGCAGACCCCTGGCCGCAGGCGGAAGCAGCGCGGGCATCGGCGGACGCAGCGGCAGGCTCTCGGGTGGAAGCAGGCTGTGACCGAGAGACAGCGCGCCCAGGTCGGTCAGCAGGTCACGCACCGCAAACACAATCGACAGCGCATCGGCGGTGACGTGATGATGAGCAATCACCAGCTCGCTGCGGTCCGTCCCCCGCAGCCAGGTCAGCCGGGTCAGGTGATCATCGGTCAGCGCAAAGGGTCGGTTGAGCTCGACTTCCGCCACGGCTTGCCAGTGAGCAGCGCCTTTCCTGGGCACCACCGTAAGCGGCAGCGGCCCGGCTCCGTCTTCGGTAAAGCGCAGCGTGCGGTCGGTCCCGGCAAGCCGGACTCGCAGCAGCGGATGCCGGGCTTGCAGTCGATCAAGCGCGAGCCGCAGCAGCGGTTCCTCGATGGGGCCTTGGATCGACACCACCTGGACGCCGTTAAAGCGGGTGCCTCGATCCAGAAGATAGAAAGCTCGCTCCATGTCGGCCAAGGCGCGTTCCATGGCCGCGCAGGGTAGTCAAAGGCCGATAAGGGTTTCAAGCCGCGAGCAAGTAAAAGAGCAGCGCAAGCAACACGGACACGCCGAGCAGAGACAGCCCACCGAGCCACAGCAGCGAGGTTCGCAGCGCCCTTTGCTCGGCCTGACGGCGGCTGACCGATGACAGCGCGAGCCGCGCTTCGATCTTGGCGATGCCACTGCGCAGGCCATCGAGCAGCGCATAGAGCGAGTCAAAGCGCGCACGCTTTTCGCGACCCGAGGACGGCTGCGGACGAAACAGCGTGGTCAGCACGCCCAGCAGCAAAAGATGCGGGGATCGCCGGGCGGCATCGGCCAGATCCACGCTCAGGGCATAGACCAGCTGATCGCGCCGGGTCTTTATGTGCTGGTTCTGTCTTCGCAGCAGGCGCAGCTCGGCACGGGCTTCTCCCAGGCGGGCGGCGATCTTGTGGGTCTCGCCATCGATGCCTGCCAGCTCCATCCCAACGGCATAGCGCTCATCGCTGCTGGCGCCAGAGCTGCTGCTGCGCAGATCCCCGGCCAGCTGTAGCAGCCGCTGATACAGCGCATCCCGGCGCTGGTGCAGTCCACGCAGCTCCGAAGACAGCAGCGCCTCTTTGCGAGCGAGCGCCCGCTGATCCTTTTGCGACTTGGCCCAAAACCGCTCGGATGCCTGCTGGACCCGCAGCAGGGCGGCGTCTTTGCCGAGCGGCAGCTCAGCGCTTCCCTGGACATCGAGGCCCGGCACATGTGCGACCAGCTCGAGGTGCTCGGAATACGCCAGCTCGCCAAGCTGAACCAGCGCGCGATCATAGGCAGCCAGCCGCTCGGTCAGCTCGCGCCGCAGTCGTCCGAGCTGTCGATGCCGACGCCACAGCGAGCGCAGGCCCGACACCGCATAGCCGATCCGACCGGGCACCGTGTCCGATACCGCCAGGAGCGGCAGCGGTGGCAGCGTGTCTTCACTGGGCGGCGGAACACTGATCTTTGGCATCGAGCGCGTGCTCTGCGACAGCGCGGCTTGCGATGGGATCTCTGGCTCGGGCAGCGGCAGCACCACCGGCATCTCAACCGTCGAAGCGGCGTAGAGATCGGCGCGCGCGATCTCTGCGGTGTCTTCCGTCTCTGCCGGGCTTGGCTCAGGCGGGGTCGGCGCGGGGCGGACTGGCTGGGCGATGATCGGCAGACGCAGCGTCATTTGCGAAGGCAGCGGCGCAAGCTGCTGGGTGTCCCCGGCCTGGCGGCCCCCAAGCGGCGAGGTTGTGCTCGGGAGCAGCGCCGGAAAGCGCACGGTCTTGGTTCGCGCACGCAGCGGCAGCTCCACGGTCGCGTTTGGGTCCAGGTGCGCGCTCGCCAGGTCCAGCGGGTGATGCTCGGGCGGCAGCGACTCTGCCGGATGCTCATCGGCGCGCAGTCGCGACGGCACAAACAGCGGCATGCGCAGGGTTCGATCGACGGGAAGCTCGGACAGGACGTGGGCAACCGTATCTCCGCTTACGGATGCGAGCGGATCGGACGGCGTGCCTGTTCCAGAGGCCGGACCAGTTACAGCGGAGTCCAAGCGATGGGCAGACACGGAGTCGGACACATGCTCGGGGATCGCGGCGTGCTCCGCAGCGACATCGGCAGGCAGCGCGTGTGACGGAGCCTCCATGCCCGGTGCTGGCGGCGGTAGCAGCGTGTCCTCTTCAAAATCGGCAGCGTTCATATCCGTCGGAGCGGCAGCGGGCTGATTGCTCATGGCGTTCGTTCTCGTCAAGCGGCGAGCCAAAGGGTTCGCATCCTATTACGAGTTGCTTGCTTCCCGAAAGTGGCGAGGCATGCGAAGCGCACTGCGCGGCAATGGCCGGACATCGGCGACGGTCATGTCGGTTCCGTCGGCCAAGAGGAGCATATTGGTTCACAGTATTTTTGTGGTCTAAATCACTCTACAATTGATTAGAAGCGAAAATTTTCGTAAGGTAATTCAGGTGACTACTGCACGAAGACCACGAAGTGAGGGGCGGCTTGCGAAGTATCTTCGCAGGTGTGAGCGGGACTTCATCCTGAAGGCACTGCGAATGCACCGTGGCCACAATAGCCAGACGGCAGCTTGGCTGGGCGTGTCGAGACGCGCGCTCTACGACAAGATGCGCGACTACGGACTGGACGGCGAAGCATCGGCGATGCGGACCGAAGCGGGCATCATGGGACCACGAAAGGTCGATCTCGACGGTGACGACGAGGAATAGGGACTGCCAGGCCGCATGTGATATGCGTGCGGCATGTCTTTCTCTCCTACGACCGACTACGAGCTGTACCTGCGCGTTCCCGAGCTGCTGAGCCTGCAAAAGTCGCCCAGCGAGCGCGCCTGTCCAGACGAGCTGCTCTTCCAGGTGGTGCATCAAGCCGCCGAGCTGTGGATGAAGCTTGTCGATCACGAGATGCAGCAGGTCGGAGCGCGCCTGTCCGCTGACCAGCTGGCGGATGCGCTCAAGACGCTGCGACGCATTCACTCGGTGCTGGCACTGCTCGGCCAAAGCCTAGAGACGCTGTATTCGCTGACCCCGGCGGACTACATGCGCATCCGAGAGGTGCTCGGGCGCGGCTCGGGACAAGAGTCGCCGGGCTTTAAGCGCATGATGGCGGTGCCCGGCGAGGTCTATCCGCACTTTGAAGCGCTGCTCGATCGTCGCAAGGTGACGCTGATTGAGCTGTATCGCCAGCCGTCGCTGCACGCCGACTTGTTCCAGGTCGCCGAAGCGCTGGTGGATTACGACCTGCGACTTCAGGAATGGCGAAACCGTCACATCCTGCTCGTCTATCGCACAATCGGGGTCGGTACGCCGTCGCTCAAAGGCAAGCACTCGGAGCTACTGGAGCGCGGCCTGCGGCAGCAGTTTTTCCCGAAGCTGTGGCAGGTTCGCGACGATCTATACGGCGAGTGGTCAGCAGCTCATCCGTCGGGCGCTGGCTATGCACTGACCGGCACGGTTCAGCCGGAACCGGAGAGCCCCGCTGCTCCACCCCCTGCGCGCGCGCCCAAACCGCCCAAGCGCAGAGCCAAGTAAGCCCACCGCGAGGATGAGGATACCGATGACCGAGCAAGACCTGTTGGCGCTGCGAGGCGAGTTTCCAGCCCTGTCGCAGAGCGTATACATGATCAGCCACTCACTGGGCGCGATGCCCCAAGCGACCACCGCCGCGCTGCAAGAGTTTGCGTCGCTGTGGGTGAACAAGTCGATCGTCGCGTGGGAAGACTGGCTGCGGGAAGCCCAGCTGGCGGCCAGTCGAATCGAGCGCGTACTCGGTGCAGCACCGGGAACCGTGCAGATGGCCACCAACGTGAGCCAGGTCCAAGCGACCATCGCAAGCTGCCTGGAATATCGTGCGCCGCGCAATCGCGTCGTCTACAGCGACATGAACTTTCCGTCGGTCAGCTACGTGTGGAAGGCCGAAGAGCGACGTGGTGCCGAGGTCGTCCTGGTCAAGAGCGACGATGGCATCACCGTTCCGACCGAAAAGATGCTGGCAGCCATCGACGAGCGCACCTTGATTGTGCCGATCAGTCATGTGCTGTTCCGCAGCTCGTACATTCAGGACGCAGCGGCGATTGTGAAGCGTGCGCACGAAGTCGGAGCGCTGGTGCTGCTCGACGTATATCAGTCGGCGGGGATTGTGCCGCTTCATGTCACCGAGCTGGGCGTCGATTTTGTGACGGGCGGCTCGGTCAAGTGGCTGTGCGGCGGGCCCGGTGCGGCTTATCTGTACGTTCGTCCCGACCTGGTGCGGCAGTTTACGCCGCGCACCACTGGCTGGTTTGCCCACCGCGCACCGTTTGCCTTCACGATGCCCGAGCAAGAGTATTCCGACGGAGTCGCTCGCTTTGGCGGCGGAACCTTGGCGATTGCACCGCTGTATCAAGCCCGCGCCGGAGCCGAGCTGATCGGTCAGCTTGACATCGCAGCCGTGCGTCGCAAGTCGCTGCGTCAGACCGCGTATCTCATCGAGCGCGCAGTCGCTGCGGGCTATCGGCTAAACTCTCCACGCGACGAGCAGCGCGGCGGCACCGTCTGCATGGACTTCCCCGGTGCTGACAAGGTCTGTGCCGAGCTAAACCGTCGCCGCTTCTTCTGCGACCATCGTCCCGGCGCAGGCATTCGCTGCTCTCCGCACTTCTACAACACCGATGACGAGCTGGTCCGCTTCATGGACGAAGTCGCCAGCATTCGGTCCAGTCTGTAAGCCAGCGCACAGCAGCGACGCATATTCCCCGACAAAGCGACCGTGGCGGCGCGCAAGGCGTGCTATACACTCGGCCCGTGTCAAGCGCTGTCTTTCACCGAGAAAACGGCGCGCTCTATCTCGAGCGTGTTCGTCTGTCCTCTCTGCTCTCATCCGGCCTCGAGACGCCTTTTTTCATCTACAGCACGGCGCAGCTTGTCAGCGACTGGCAAGCCTATGCGCAAGCGGTGCGCGGGATCGATGCGGTGGTCGGTTACGCGATCAAAGCCAACAGCAACCCGGCGATCCTGCGTCTGCTCGCGGGCTTCGGCGCAGGTGCGGTGGTCGTCTCCGATCACGAAGTCCGTCTGGCGCTAGAGTCCGGCTTTTCCCCGGCACGGATGCTGCTTCACGGCAACGGCAAGCGAAGCCGCGACATCGACGCTGCACTTCAAGCTGGAATCATCCTGTCCGTCGATAGCGAGTTCGATCTAGAGCAGATTGCGGCCCGCGCACTCGCGCACAAGACGAAGGCCAAGCTGCTGCTGCGCGTCAATCCCGACATCGATCCGCAGGTGCATCCGTATATCTCGACGGGGCTTCTCGATAGCAAGTTTGGTTTTTCAGAAGCTGCCGTCGAACGGACTCGCCAACGACTACAGAGCCTGCCTTCCGTCGAGGTTCGCGGCCTGCACTGTCACTTGGGATCGACGCTGAAGACGGTCCAGCCGGTGCGTGACGCGGCGCGACTGCTTGCGACGCTGGTTCTCGCGCTGCGTTCCGACGGACATCCGATCGACATCCTCGACATGGGTGGCGGACTGGGCATCGACTACAGCCGAGGCCTTGAGCAGCTGCCGATTCCCGACGAGCTGACGCTGGCGGTTTCCCCCGTGCTGCGCGAGCTGGGTCTGCGACTGTTTCTGGAGCCCGGTCGCAGCCTGGTCGGACGGGCGGGCGCGCTCATCGGTCGCGTGCTCGGCGTCAAAGACAACGGACGCAAGCACTTCATCGTCACGGATGCCTCGATGGCGCAGCTTATTCGGCCCTGTCTCTACGGCGCGTATCATCACATCGATCTGCTCGATGAGTCCGTCGCTGGTCCATCGCTAATCTTCGATGTCGTCGGTCCTATCTGCGAATCGGGTGACTTTTTGGGTCAAAGTCGGCAGCTTCCGACGCCGCGCGCGGGGGATGGACTGATCGTCTACGACGCCGGAGCCTACGGCTTCGCCATGGCCAGCCGCTACAACCTGCACCTGGGCTGCGCCGAATACTTGGTCGATGGACAGTCGATCCGCAGAGTCCGTCGCGCCGAGACATTTGACGACCTAAGCCGGACCTTCAGCGACGAACCGATCTCGCTGTAGCCATCGCGCTGTCAGCCAGCGCACCGTCAGCCTTCGACGCTGGTTCCCACACCTGCCATCAGCTCACCGAGCTGCTCGCGACTGACCGGCGACTGCGGATCGTTTTCCAAGCTGGCGACCAGCTGGCCGCGATACATCACCAAGATTCGATCACACAGCGCTTGCAGCTCTGACAGCTCCGCCGACAACAGCAGGATCGCGCAGCCTGCTTCTTTCGCGGCGAGCAGCGTCTTGTGAATCGTCTCAATCGCACCGATGTCCACACCGCGCGTCGGCTGCGCCGCAATCAGCACCTTCGGCAGCGACTTGGCCATCGCGAGCGCCCGTGCCAGCACAACTTTTTGCTGATTGCCACCCGACAGCGTCCGCGCGAGCGCATCGGGATCGGCGGGACGAACCTCTGCTTCGGGCAGCACTTCAGCGGCCAGCGTCCGAATCTTGGGCCAGTCGAGAAGCTGTCGCCCCGGTCCATAGGACAGCTCCGTCTCATGCCCGAGGAGCAGGTTTTCACAAAGCGACATCTCCAGCACCAGCCCGTGTCGCTGCCGGTCTTCGGGAACCACCGCGAGTCCACGCTGCGCCCGCGCGCGCACATCCAGCGTCGTCACATCGTCGCCCCCCAGCACCACCTGACCACTTCGCACCGGCAAGAGCCCTGACAGCGACTCGACCAGCTCGCTCTGTCCGTTGCCAGCCACACCCGCGATCCCGACGATCTGTCCCGCCGGAACATCGAGAGAGACCCCGCGCACCCAGTCCACGCCCGCCCGCGACACCACCACATCCCGCACTTGCAGCGGCACGGGCCGAGCAGACTGCTCCCGATGAGCATCCATCGACGGACGGCGCAGCGAAAACACCTCACGTCCGACCATCGCTCGCGCCATCGCTTGTGCCGAAAACTCGCTGCGCTGAAACTCTTCGACGACGCGACCTTGACGCATCACCACCGCGCGGTCCGCCACTTGCAACACTTCATCCAGCTTGTGCGTCACGATGAGCAGCGCACGCTCTTCACCACTTGGCTCGTCGAGCAGCCCTCGCAGCGTCGCAAGCAGCCGCAACGCTTCCCCCGGCGTCAGCACCGCCGTCGGTTCATCGAGCAGCAGCAGCCGCGCACCGCGATACAGCGCTTTCAAGATCTCGACTCGCTGCGCTTCTCCGACGCTCAGGTCCGAAACCAGCCGATCGGGACCAACCGGCAGTCCGTGTCGCTCACCGAGCTTCGCCACTTGCTCTGCCGCGCGCTTGCGATCGACCCACAGTCCAAGCCGTCGCGGCTCTTTGCCGAGCACGATGTTTTCCGCGACGGTCAGCGTCGGAACCAACAGAAAGTGCTGATGGATCAAGCCGATTCCCGCCGCAATCGCACGCTCTGGCGTCGGACGAACCACTTGCCCGTGATAGCGCACAACGCCGCTCGTCGGCTGAACCAGTCCGTACAGCGTATGCAGCAGCGTCGATTTGCCCGCACCGTTTTCGCCAAGCAGCGCCACCACTTCGCCGGGACGAATCGCCATCGACACCCGATCATTGGCGAGCGTTCGATCGCAGCGCACCGTCACCGATTCCGCCGCACAGAACGACCGAAGCGCATCACGATTCAGAGCATGCATGGCCCAAAGAGAGCAACATTTGCGATCCATCGCAAGCTCCGTCGCCAACTTCGCATTAGGACCGCCGATAACAAAGTGCTAGCTTTCCCCGCACAGCAAGCGCTTTTCCCCGAAACCTCGCGCGAAGGAGCCTCCATGCGACGACTGATAGCCTTATTCGCCCTTTCGCTTTCTTTGGCACTCACTTCGGCTGCCCACGCGCAGACCGAGCCAACCGCAGCTTCGCAAGCCCAAGTCGGTTCACCGACGCAAGCCCAAGTCGGTATGCCGACGCAGAACAACGCCCCGCTGTTTGCCGAGCCCGTCAGACAGCCATCGGAAGTCACGCCGCATGCGCTGGCTCTGCGCGCCCGCTGGGTGACGGTTCCCGGCTGGTCGATCTCGGCGTTTTTGGACGCGCACACCCAGCTAAACGACGGCTGGTCGGTCGGCCTCGAGTATCTGTATCGCCGAGCAGGCTTCGATGTGGTGCTGTCGGTGGACTACTCGTGGCTGGAAGCTGCGTCGGGAAACTTCCTGGGCAAAGGCAACAATCCCGCGACGGACACGCACTTTACGCGCTTCGATAAGCTGTCGTCGCTGTCGTTTGATGCGTCGCTCATCGGGCACTGGAACCTGACGAGCTGGCTCGAGTTTCGCGTCGGAGCCGGGCTCGGTCTGGGCTACGTCTTCGGCAACATCTATCAGATCACCAACAACTCGGGCTGCACCGCTGACAACGCGGGAGATTCCACCAAGTGCTACCCGAAGAACGTCGGACAGATCTCGAACACCGATTCCGCGACGGTGGATCGGCTCAACGCAGCGAACTGCCCCGACGACAATGACAAGCTCGATACGCCCGCGAGCCCGTGCCAGCGCTCGACGCAGAGCTATCCGTTTAACCCGCGCATCGTGCCGGTGCTAAACACGCTGATCGGTCTGCGCTTCAAGCTGCAAGATCACGTCTATTGGCATCTCGACGGAGGCTGGCGACTGGTCGGCTTCTACGTCGGTGGTGGCCCCGAGTTCCGTTTCTAGCAAGGAGAGCCTGTGCAAAAGTTTGTGGTAAGCCAAGCGGCAGCGACGCAGCGACTCGATCGTTTCGTCGCAGATCACACCGGACTCAGTCGCGGTGCAGCCATGCGTCTGATTGCCGACGGACTGGTTCAAGTCGATGGTCGCGTCGGAAAGAAAGGCATCACGCTACAAGCCGGTCAGACGGTGGCGCTGCCAGAGCAAGCGCAAGATGATGTGACAACTCCGCCGCTGCCCGACGAAAGCTTGCCGCTTGATGTGCTGTACGAAGACGCCGATGTCGTCGTGGTAAGCAAGCCGCAAGGCATGGCGTGTCATCCGCTGCGCGCCGGAGAAAAAGGAACCGTGGCTTCGGCGGTGGTGGCGCGCTTTCCGTCGTGTGCGCAAGCCGCGCAGCCCGTTCGCGAAGGTGGCGTCTGTCATCGGCTGGACACCGACACGAGCGGCGTGCTGCTGTTTGCAAAGACTCCGACGGCGTGGCAGCTTCTGCGCGAAGACTTTGCCGAAGGACGCATCGACAAGGAATATCTGGCGCTCGTCGTCGGAAATCCCAGCGATGATGAGTTCGACGTGACGCTCCCGCTGCTCAGCGGTCGAAACGGCAGCCCCAAGATGCAGGTCGCGACGACGCCCGAGGAGATTTATCACCCAGCCGCGCTCGATGCCCATACCTGCTTTTCCGTCGAGCGACGCGGACCTGAGCACACGCTGCTGCGCGTTTCAGCCAAGACCGGACGACGACACCAGATTCGCGTTCACCTGGCTCACTTGGGACTACCGATCGTCGGAGATCCGCTCTACGGACAAGGCGAGCCCGGCGGACAGTTCCTTCACGCATGTCGGCTGACCTTCCCATCGCCATCGCAGCCAGGCCGACGAATCACCGTCGATGCGCCACTGCCTGCCGAGCGCACCGCGCTGCTCACCAAGCTGGCTCCGTAGCGGATCCGTCCGTCCGTCTTTTCCACTCGCGCAGCCTCTGTGCCAAGAGCCGTCCGACAGCGCTTGTGCTACAGGTTGGGACATGAACATCGCATCGATCCTCGATCGTGCCCAGCAGCTTCTGGCGACTGCGGTTTCCGTGCAAAACCAGGCCGCCAGCTACGTTCACAAGCTGCCCGGCTTTTCCTTCGACGAGACCATGTCGGGACCGATCACACTCGAAGGACACAGCCACCCGCAGCACATGGAATTTCGGATCCACGCGGAAGTGCCCTCGCTTGGATCGTTTCTGAGCGACGGACGCACCCACATCGCAGGCACCGTGTCGATTCCCGGTGTGGCTGACTCTGCCGCGCTCCAGGGCTCGCTGTGGATCTGGCCGCACAAGCGCATCCTTCGCTACGACTTTTCGTTTACCGCCAACGACGGCAGCCCGTGTCGCTTCGCCGGACAGAAAGATGTCTCGCCGCTTGCGCCTGTGGAAACCATGACCACGCTGCCGAGCTATCTGTACGACGCACACGGTCGAGAAATCGGCCAAGCCGAGGTCCGCTTCGACCTCTCCGACCTGCCGACGTTTTTGGCAAGCTGGCGTCCCGTCTTCGCTCTTTAATAACGAACCGCGACGCCCAGCTCGCCTAGGCTTCCGAAGACAGCAACCTGCGGCTTGGCTTTCGGCGGCGGCCAAGCGATAAGCCCCGCACCAGCACCGGCGAGCACCGCACCGCCCACCGTCAAGCCGATGCCCGGAACCATCGTCTGAAACTGACAGCTCTGCCGATTGAACTCCGCCGGACACTCCCCCGAGAGCGTCACGCCGTTTTGCACAAATGCGCTGACGCCAAAGCCAATCAGCACCGCACCGATTCCGATTCCTGCCGCGCCCGCCGCAATCCGCCACAGCGGTCGCTTTTCCACGCCCAGCCGAACCGGAGCCGCTTCCACACGCAGCGATGGCGCAGGCTCCGACTGCACATCGCGATCGATGAGCGCTGCATCCACCGTCACCGCGCCACTCCGAATTTCGACCGGCTGCGAGTAATCGACAAAGCCCGGCTTGCGCACCACCAGCGTGTAGTGTCCCGCGATCACCGACTGTCGCAGCGGCACCACACCCAGCTTGACGCCATCGAGCAACACCTCGGCTCCCGGTTGGGACGAACGAACATCCAGCTCGCCGTGATCGCGACCGACCGCCGCACTGGTCAGCGCACTCGTCGTCTCCACCACCTTGGACAGCACAGCGTCGATCGCACACGATTCACACGAAACCGTCTCACTGCCCAGCTCGGAGCCCGTCGCAGCATCGCGCAGCTTCAAGAACACCCGCCAGCCGTTGCCTTGCTTTTCGACGCGCGCCCAGATCGCAAACTCGACGCCGAAGCGCTCACCCGCTTTGCGCAGACACCCTGCATCCGACAGACACTCGGCCAGATCTTTGGCGTATGTCTCCAGCGCTCGACGAGGCACCACCGCATAGCTTTCTCGACTGAGCGCCGTTTGTACACGCTTTTGCAGCGCATCCGCCGTCTGAGCATCCGGCGCTTGATCGATCACCAGCACCGCAGGCGGCAGCGTCACCACCGCCACGTCCGAGCCTTGCTTAAACCGCAGCTCCACCTGACGAGCCAGCCGCGTCTTGACCTCACTGCTCGCTTGCCACTTGTCCAAGCTGGCCACCAGCCGATGCGGACCCGTCGGCACCAGCAGCGGCAGCGGCAGCGGCAAGCTACCAATCAAGCGACCATCGAGCGACAGCAGCGCGCCCCGAGGTCCAGCCACCAAGATCTCGCCCGCATCCACCACCGGCTGAGCATCAAGCAGCGTCTGCGCTTCCTTGCGCAGCGGATCGTCCGATTCCACCGTCGTATCCGCCAAGAACCGACGCAGCAGATCCCGCGCTTCCACCGAGCGCTTTTCCGCCGCTGCCACTTGCCCCAGATACAGCAGCCACTTCGGGTTCGGGCTCAGCTTGAAGGCATCGGTGAACGCCGCCGCAGCCGCCCCAAGCTGTCCAGCCTTGAGCGCAGCCAGACCTTGCTCGGCCTGTTTGTCGGCTTGCTTCTTTCCCGCGCTGGTCGCAGCAGCCAATGGCTTTTTGGCCTCACCAGCACCAAGCTGGCCCATCAGGCCCAAAGCCACCACAAGCACACGAGCCGCCCCTCTCATCGCACTTCCCAAGTTCCGCCATTATCGCACGGCTTTGGACGAAGCGCGCGGCTCTTACTTCGCAGGCTTCTTTCGCGAGGCAATCACCTTGGCAATCTTGCCTTCCAAGTCCGCGAAGTCGAACGGCTTATCGACGTACTCATCCGCTCCATACAGCGGCGAGGTCATCTCGTTCACTTTTTCGCCAATCGCGGTCAGCATCACGATGCCAATGTCAGCAAACTGCGGGTCGCTGCGCAGCTCACGCGCCACTTCCCAGCCATTTTTGCCCGGCATCATCACGTCGAGCAGCACCAGATCGGGTCGCTTTTCGCGGGCGATCTGGACGGTCAGAAGCCCATCGGCAGCCTCGTAGACCTTGTAGCCCTTCTTGTTGAGCCGAAGCGACAGCATCGTCAGGATCTCGGGATCATCGTCAGCAATCAGGACTGTGCCCTTCGAGGCAGCAGCCGTTATCGTCGGTGCAGGCATGCCAACCACGCTAGCCTGCCCACCTTGACAGGTCAAGACACCTGCGACATCGTCCAGTCCGTGAGCAGAACCGCGCGCGGTGTAATCCTCTCGGTGGCAGTCGGTGCGGTGCTCTATGTCGCACTGGCCGCAGGCTATGGCGAAGGTCGGCAAGTCCTGGCGCAGCTTCGTCAGTTTTCCCCGCTGCTGCTCGTGCTTGGCTTGCTTCTGGCCTCGGTAAACTATCTGTTTCGCTTTGTGCGCTGGCAGTATTACCTGCGGCTGCTCGACATCCCGACCTGGCCCGCGCGCGAGCTGCCCCCGCAGGCCAAGCGGCTGCCACTGTATGACTCGCTGCTCATCTTTCTTTCCGGCTTTGCCCTGACGGTGACGCCCGGCAAGGTCGGCGAGGTGCTCAAGTCCTACCTGCTGCGCGAGAGTCATCAGCAGCCCATCGCCAAGACCGCACCGATCGTCTTGGCCGAGCGGCTCACCGACCTCATCGGCCTGCTGCTGCTCATGCTGATCGGTGTCGCGACCTGGATGCGCCCCGAACATCACTACCTGCTCGCGATCGGACTGGGGCTGTGCCTGCTGCTGCTGCTTGTGGCGTCGTGGCGATCGCTGGTCTATGCGGTGCTGGCGCTGATCGAAAAGCTGCCCGGCTTGGGTGCCAAGCTGGTGCCCACGCTGCGCGAGTTCTACGACGCCACCTACGTGCTGCTACGACCTGTGCCGCTGATGCTGGCGACGCTGACTTCCATCTGCTCGTGGTTTGCCGAGTGCTTGGCCTTCTATCTGATGATTCGTGGCTTTGCCGATGGCGGACAAGCCACCCTCACGCTGGCCACCTTTATCTATGCGGTCATGACCGTCGCGGGAGCGCTCGCGTTTGTGCCCGGCGGACTCGGCGTCACCGAAGGAGGCATGGCGCTCCTACTCTCCGAGCTGGCCGCCATGTCCAAGTCCAGCGCCGTCGCCGTCACCTTGATCATTCGCGCCCAGACCTTGTGGTTTGCGGTGCTCCTGGGCGTCTTCGCCCTGATCGTCTTTTCCCGCCGTCAGCACGTTGCCTTGTCGCTCGATGAAGTGCGCGCGCCCACACGGCCATCACCGCCCCGCCCTGGCCCCACCTAACCGGCTCGTATCCCTTTTATCCATGGCACCACTGGTCGCGCACAGTCAGGTCCACGCCCAAGCGGCTCGATCTCGTCCTTGTGCGCCGCAGCCATCCGCCCGGTTTGCGTGCGCACGCGATGGGTGGACTGCTTCCCGCTTTCGCAATGCAAGGACGGCGATTGACACGGCAGCCAGCGTGCGATTCATTTAAGTCATGGTGCAAACTGGCTTGCGGAGGCACTCAGCCTGCGCACTTCTGATGGTGCTGCTCGGGGGAATGGAACCCTACGCGGCGGCCCGAGCGCAGCAGGCGCAGAGCGAGCCCCTGCCCAGTGAACCGATCGCCATCTCGAAGCTGGTGTTTTCGGGCATGGCCGAAGAGTTTGCCGCCGATCTGCGCGGCAACATGACCTCGGTGCTTCAGCGCGGCGGCTACTCGGTTCGCAGTCAGGCCGAAGTCGAAAGCCTGCTCGGCAGTGAGCTGCGGCTGCTCGGCTGCACCACCGCGAGCTGTTACGGACGGTTGGCCCAGACGCTCGGCGTCCGGCGCGTCATCGAAGGCGAAGTCCAGCGACTTCAGCTCTCTACGTTTTCGATGAAGCTTCAGATGCGCGACCTGTTTTCCGGCCAGGCCACCCCGCCCATCCTCGAGCGCTGCGAGGTCTGTAGCACCGATGATGTCCGCCAGATGGTCCTCCACGCCGCCGAGCGACTCACCCGTGAGGTGCCGCCGCGTGGTCCCCAGGTCGCCGAGCCGCGCATGAACGAGAGCGGCATCCTCGTCATCGAGACCGAGCCCCCCGGAGCCACCGTCACCATCGACGGCGTGCTCCGCAGCGAGCGCACCCCCGCATCCTATCTCCTGGCCGCTGGCGTTCACGATCTGCTGGTCCAAGACGAAAGCCGTCGCCGCGTCCGCCAAAAGGTCGAGGTCGCAGCGGGCAGCCAGCCCATCACCTTGCGGCTCAGCCTCAGCGCCCAGAGCGTACGTCGATCCTGGATGACCGGCCTTGGCATCGCCAGCATCGTGGGTGCCGTCGGACTCCTCGCGGGCAGCGCCGTCCTGCTCTACAAGCACAACGATCCCGTCTACACCCCCGAGTGTCCCGACCTCGGCCTGTCCGGCACCCACTGCCCGTTCAAGTACGACAACCTCGCCCCCGGCGTCAGCATGCTCGTGGGAGCTGGCGTCCTCGGCGTCACCGGCGGCGTCCTGCTCTACCTCGATAGTCGGCCTGCCAAAGCGCGCCCGGTTGTCGAAAAACCGTGAGCTTCGGCGCCCTTCGCCAGCGGCTGCGCGCGCTCCTTCTGCCCACGGAGCTGCCGCAGCTTCCGCTGTCGGCGGGTCGGGATGCGCTGTTTGTCCGGCTCGTTGGGCTGCTCTACGTCCTGGTCTTTGCTTCGCTGTGGCCGCAGCTCCTGGGACTGTTTGGCACCCAAGGTCTGTATCCCACCCACCTCGTCCTCGGCTCGGTCGCTGCGGATCTGGGACCGCGCAAGTACCTGCTGCTTCCCACCGCCCTGTGGCTGAGCCCGACCGACACCGCGCTGCACCTGTGCTGTGCCGCCGGGATCCTGGCCGGGCTGTCTGTGCTCCTTCTGCGCCTGGTCTGGCCCAGCCTGCTGCTTGCCTGGCTCTGTCACCTGTCGCTGCTGTCCGTGGGCGGCGCGTTTCTGTCGTTTCAGTGGGACGCGCTCCAGTCCGAGCTGGGCCTGCTCCTTCTGCTTGCCGTGCCGGTGCGCTATCGCCGTCCCGAGCCGCTCGTGCTCATCCAGCTGGGCCGCTGGCTGCTTGTGTGGCTGCTGGTGCGCGTCCTGTTTGGTGCCGGGTTCGTCAAGCTCGCCTCGGGAGATCCGACCTGGCGCAGCCTGACCGCCCTGCACCACCACTTCGAGACCCAACCGCTCCCGACCCTGCTTGGCTACTACGCCCACGCCCTGCCTTCGATCATCAAGCGGTCGCTGGTCGTCTACGCGCTCCTGTGCGAGACGGTCCTGCCCCCGCTCTTTTTGCTGCCGCGCCTGCGTCCGTACCTGCTCGGGCCCACCGTGCTGCTCCAGCTTGGCATCTTGCTCACCGGCAACTACGGCTACTTCAACCTGCAAGTGCTGGTGCTGTGCCTTTTGCTGTCGCCCCCACACTGGCTGTCGCCCCCGCACTGGCTGTCGCGCCTTGTGCCCGTGCCCACCGCCCGCGCTGCCGAGGATGAAGACGATCCCAGCCAGCATCGCTTGCCACCACACCTGCTCACCGCCCTGCCACGCCTTGCAGCAGCGCTCATCCTGTTTGCGGCCAGCATCGGTCATCTGCTGCTCACGCTGCGCATCGATCCCCAGCTTCCGTCCCCGATCCGCCGCGCCATGCAGGTCACCGCGCCGATCCATGCCGTCTCGCACTACGGACCGTTTGCGGCCATGACCACCACCCGCCCCGAGCTGATCCTCGAAGGCAGCCAAGACGGCCTGACCTGGCGCGAGTATTCCTTCCGCTACAAGCCCGGCGATCTCCAGCGGGCACCGCGCTGGAATGCACCGCATCAGCCCCGGCTCGACTGGCAGATGTGGTTCGCGGCCCTGGGATCGCCCAAAGACAGTCCGTGGCTGGAAGTGCTGCTGCTGCGCCTGCTTGAGGGCTCCCCCGATGTGCTGTGGCTGTTCGATCACGATCCGTTTGCCGGACAGCGCCCGCGCTACCTGCGCATCACCCACTATCAGTACCGCTTCACCACGCTGGCCGAGCGAAAGCAGACCGGCGCGTACTTTGTCCGGCACACCCCGCTGCCCTATGTGTCGCCCGTGGGCATGACCGCGCTCGATCCGTAGCCGGTCCTTCCCCCCACGTACGCGAGCCCGTTTCGTCCCGCATCAACTTGCGACATGCTAGCGCCGTCATGGCGTCCCCTTCGGCTGCTGCGGCTTGTGCCGTCCCTCTGTCCCGCTGGATCCTGCTGCGTCGCAACCTGGCGGCCCAGGACTACATCTTGGTGCTGTTTCACAGCTACCTGCTCGTGCGCGTGCTGCTGGCCCCCGACTCGGGCCAGGCGGTCACTGCGCGCTTCATTTGGTCGGGACTGCTCGGCATCACCCTGCTGGGGATCGCGCTCGGTCGCGCCGAGCTGCTGCGTCCGCCCTGGCTGCGCGCGCTGTTGTATCGGCTGTGTGTGTTTGTGCCGGTGCCCGCGTCCTACCTGGGCCTTCAGTTCTTGCTGCCCGCGCTGCGCCCGGTCTTGCTCGATGCCCAGCTTCTGCAAATCGATGAGCTGCTGTTCTTTGGCAAGACCCCCGCCGTGTGGCTAGAGCCGTTCATTCGCTTCGGCACGGTGGAGTGGTTTTCCTTCTTCTACTGGAGCTACCTGCCAATCTTGGGTCTTCAGCTCATCCCGTTTGTGCTGTTTGGTCGGGGCCAGCCGATGCGGGAGCTGCTGTGCGGGGCCATGCTGGTCACGGCGATCGGGCACTCGCTGTACACCTTGGTACCCGGCGTGGGTCCGCACGCGGCCATGCACTTTGCACAGAGCCTGTCGGTCGGGGGCTTCTTCTGGGGCCTGGTCGATCAGATGGTCCAGTCCGCCGGGGCGCAGCTTGACATCTTCCCCTCGCTTCACACCGCGCTGCCGACCTACTTTTCGCTGGTGTCGCTGCGGCACCGCCACACGCTGCCGTTTCGCCTGACCGCCCCGGTGATTGTCTTTTTCACCATCAACATCATCATCGCCACGCTGTTTCTGCGCTGGCACTTTGGCATCGATGTCTTGGCGGGCCTGCTGACGGCGGCGGTGTCGCTGCACCTGGCCATCCGCATCAGCAACCGCGAAGCCACACGCAGCGCCCACGGCCTCCAACCCGTCTGGGAACCCCTCGGCCCAAGCCAAGGCTAGTCCCCCAGCAGGTCACGGCGCGTCACGGCGCGTCACGGCGCGGGGCCCCCTACCCTGCGACGCTTTTTCCATCGGCCCTTACGGCCCGCTGAAAAAAGGTCTCCGGTCGGCCCACGCCTCATTGGTCCGAAGTCACGGCGCGGGGCCCCCTACCCTGCGACGCTTTTTCCATCGGCCCTTACGGCCCGCTGAAAAAAGGTCTCCGGTCGGCCCACGCCTAGTTTGTGTACATACAGATCGCGGAGTCGTCGGCCCACGGCCAATCTGTGTGAGCAATAGCCTGGGGGCGACCGGAGACCTTTATTTTCGCGAAGCCTGCTGAGCGAAAAAAAGGTCGCAGGGTAGCGGGGCCCCAGGCGCGACGCATTTGCAAGCGCCAGACCTTACGGGGCGGGGGGCTTGCGGCGGGGGCGGCTGGACAGGACTTCGGACAGGTTGTGAACCAGGGTCTGAAGCTCGGGAAGTCGTCCGGCGGCAGCTTGGATCATGCCGTAGTACATGTAGCCAGCCTCTGCGGCTTCACTGCGAGCTTGGGCGCGGGTGTCGCGGACCAGCTCGAGGGCGGCGGTGAGGGCCTGTTCCAAGGGGGCGAGATCTTTGTCGGTGCGGAGGTCATCGCTCAGGTCATCGGCGCTGACACCAGGCAGGGCCAGGCCCAGCTTCTTGGCGGCAGCGGCGAGGGCGACAAGGTGAACCTCCGTGCCCAGGCGCATCCGGGTGAGGGTCAGGCGATCATCGGGCGACAGGACGATGCAGAACTTGCGCAGTGCCGCGAGGAGGTCGTCGGCAGACTGGGTGAGCTTGGCTAGCTCCGTGGCTGAAGGGGTCTTGGATCCGACTCTGTTTTCCATGAAGGGGCTCCTTGTGGGAGGGCAGTAGATTCAAACTTGCGCGCGGGCGTCAACTGGGGACAGCACACCAGCAGTTGGGGCCTACCAGGAAGGACGTGAGCCTATCCTACACTGTGCGATATAGATCCTGCTTGTGGATCTATGTACTCCTAACAAAGGTATACGATCGACCTGTCCAAGGATCCTGATCGACCTATCAAAGGATCCCGATCGACCTATCAAAGGATCCCGATCGACCTATCAAAGGATCCTGATCGACCTACCCAAGGATCCCGATCGACCTCTCAAAGGATCCTGATCGACCTCTCAAAGGATCCTGATCGACCTATCAAAGGATCCCGATCGACCTATCAAAGGATCCCAATCGACCTGTCCAAGGATCCCGATCGACTTCTCCAAGGATCCCGATCGACTTCTCCAAGGATCCCGATCGACCTCTTGGGGGTCACGGCGCGGGGCCCCCTTCCCTGCGACGCTTTTTCCATCGGCCCTTACGGCCCGCTGAAAAAAGGTCTCTGGTCGGCCCACGCCTAGTTTGTTCGCATACAGATCTCTGCGTCGTCGGCCCACGCCTAATCTGTGTGAGCAATAGCCTGGGGGCGACCGGAGACCTTTATTTTTGCGAAGCCTGCTGAGCGAAAAAAAGCGTCGCAGGGTAGCGGGGCCCCAGGCGCGACGCAGTTGCAAGCGCCAGACAGATCACGGCGCGGGTCCCCCTACCCTGCGACGCTTTTTCCATCGGCCCTTACGGCCCGCTGAAAAAAGGTCTCCGGTCGGCCCACGCCTCATTGGTCCGAAGTCACGGCGCGGGTCGGGAGGCGTAATGACCTTATTGGCTGGGGGGGAGTCCGGGGGGCGTGGGGGGTGGCATGGGGGGTGGGGAGAGGGGCTCGCTGGGGGGGGCCATCATGACGGGTACGTAGGGACGCATGCCGAGGGAGTCCCAGATCTTTGCCAGCGCGCGCGCATCCGAGATCAAGATGCTGCTTGAGGTGGTGAGCAGCAGCGTGCCGCCGTAGCCGATGGCGTAGTTGATGACATCCTTGTTCGGGATGTCGATGCCGCCCACGATGTAGCCTGCCCCGACGCTCGCAAGCCCCAGCGCCCCAAACACCACGCCAGCGATGTACTTGTAGCGCCCAGAGTCCCTGCCAATCATGGCGAGCGCGCTGTGCTGGACCGCCAGTCCGCTCACCAAAAAGGCGGTGCCGGTGATGTTGCCGACCGTTCCCGCCAGGGCCAGCGCGGGGCCGGGGTCGGACAGGGAAGTGGTGCTGCCGCCGGATACCAGGACCAGCGCGCCGATGCTCGCTACGGTGGTGGCCGTCATGCTGAGCGTGGTTCCCACCCCGTAGAGCACCCGCCCCGCTTTCCAGCGCTTCATCACCGGACCGGGCAGGATCATCGCCTCTTCGGTAAACGACATGACCTTGCGCGGCTCGACACACAGCGGCAGCGGTGCTTTCAAGGACAGCTCGGTCCGGGGCACGCCGGGGAGCAGCCCTGTCGGGGTCGCAGCGGATGCAGCCGCAGCAGGTACACCGCTTGGACTGGCAGCCACAGCCGGTGCGGAGGCTGTAGCCACGGCGGGTGCGGGGGTGGCAGCCACAGCCGGTGTAGGTGGGGCTGGTGGTGCGGCGGTCGCAGCCGGTGTGGCAGGGGCTGCTGGTGCCACCGCTGGAGCGCTCCCAGCGGCAGAAACCGCCGGAACCGTCCCCACAGGTGCTGCCGCAGGTGCCGTCGCGACCGCCGGAGCGACCAAAGTGGACGTAGGCGGCGCAGTCGGAGCCGGCGGATCCGGTGGACTGTCCTTGGCGGACTTGGCGGACTTGCCGGACTTGCTCGATCGCGAGGACCTGGACTTGGACTTCTTGCGCGCTTCAGCGCTCGGTGCTGCTGATCCACTACACAGCAGGGCAGCAAGCATCCAGTGTCCGATATGACCTGACTTCCTTTGCATCCACATGGCGTCACTTGCTCCTTGGGCCGCTGGCGCTGCGCCTACTGTGATGTGTACCGATCGCTCCCCCATGAGCGGGAGGCTCCGAGTTCACCGACCGATGGACGGCACGGTGGCTGGGAACCCTCGCTTGATTTGTGCGGTACATCACAAATCTAACGTATGGTAAGCTTGCACTCCAGTGGTATTGCGTCACCCATCGGTTCCGCATCCAGGTTGCAGCCCGAGATGCAGGCCAGCTGCGCACAAGGCACCGCTGCGTGCGCAGGCTGCACCGAGAAGTCGGACAGCGCCGATGACGCCCGACCGCAAGAAAGGAAGAAGGTAGCGATGACGTTCTCCGGCGCCTTGGTTGGCTTCTTGCGCAGCGCAATCCTGTGCGGAGGTCTGCTGCTGCTGCCTTTTGGTTCCGGCTGTGCGACCACCCAGGTCTATCACCTCAACCTGGATGCGACGACGGCCCAGTCCACCTTCACCGCGCTGGCTGCCACCGCTGAAGGCATGGGCTACCAAGTCACCCGGCTGGCCACCGCAGTGAACATTCGCTACGACGCCGATACCTGGATCTATTACGGCCAGCGCGACTACGACTACAACATGGCGATCGTCGTGGGCAGCGATCTGGACAGCGATCAGGTCAGCACCCGCATGGCGCAGGCGAAGGTCAAAGGGGAGGAGATCTGGTCGCGTGCGCTCTCCACGCGCCAGCACAGCCCCATCCCAGCAACCCAGCCGCCCGCCCAAGTCCAGGGCCCAGCACCGCACTCGTAACGCCTTCGGTGTCACAGGGGTCACGGCGCGGGTCCCCCTTCCCGGCGACGCTTTTTCCATCGGCCCTTACGGCCCGCTGAAAAAAGGTCTCTGGTCGGCCCACGCCTAGTTTGTGTACATAAGGATCTCTTGGTCGTCGGCCCACGAGCAATCTGTGTAAGCAATAGCCTGGGGGCGACCGAAGACCTTTATTTTCGCGAAGCCTGCTGAGCGAAAAAAAGCGTCGCAGGGAAGCGGGGCCCCAGGCGCGACGCCCTTGCAAGCGCCAGACAGATCACGGCGCGGGTCACGGCGCGACGCCCACTTCACGGTTACCGGGTGGTGGTCTACGATGGGGGATTCGATGTCTGAGATCGCCGCGCCTCCCCCCTCGCAGTTCGCCGCCGCGTCCTTCCACGTCCCGGAGCGAATCGCCGCGCATCGGCTCTCGCTGCAAGGCGATCTCCTGCACGTCGAGGTGATGGGCAACCTAGACCGTGAGGTCATCGAAGAGATTCTGGCGGTCTACCAGCGCTGCATCGATCACTTTGGCTACCTGCTGGTGCTGATGGGTGTGCAGCACTCGACTGGCATGGATCAGCAAGCCCGCCGCCGGGCGGTCGAGTGGGGGCAAGACCATCCCACCGTGCAGAGCGCCGCCGTCTACGGAGCCCCGCTGGCGGTGCGCGCCATGATGTCGCTGCTCCATCGCGCTACGCAGCTTCTCAGCAAGCAGGACGCGGCCCATATGACGTTTGTGGCCACGGAAGCCGAAGGCAGGCAGTGGCTGGAGGCGCAGCGGGCACGGCTTGCTGCCGCAGCGCAGGCCAAGCGCGCGGCGCGATCTACGTCGTAGCGGGGGCTGCTTTGCTCTGCCGCTTGGGCTGGGGATGGAGCGCGCGGGCGGCGGCACTGTCGCGCATCGGCAGGCTGTAGCGACGTACCTTGTCGTGCTGATACAGGGCGTTGGCCACGGCGGGTGCGGTGGGAACCAGGCCGATCTCGCCGACTCCCTTGGCCCCGAACGGACCTTCGGGCTCGTGCTCTTCCACCAGCAGCACGTCGATCGCGGGCATCGGATCGGCGCGGATGATGCCAATGCCGCGCAGGGTCGGGTTTTGGATCTGGCTGCCTTCGACCACAAGTTCCTCGGTCAGCGCAAAGCCCAGGCCCATGTGAATGGAGCCTTCGATCTGTCCGGTCAGCAGCTTGGGATTGAGCGCGCGACCGACATCGTGCGCGGCGACCACCCGCTCGACCTGGCCCGCCTGGTTCAAGATGACCAGTTGGGTGGCATAGCCAAACGACAGGTGGGTGATGGGGTCTTGTACCGGCGCACCGAGCGGCGAGGTCTTGTCAAACGAGAACACCCCGTCAAAGCGCTGCCCGGATAGTTCCGCCAAGGTGGAAGTGGCCAGCGCGGCCTTGAGCTGTGCCGCTGCGTCCATCACGGCTCGACCGGCGCAGACCGTGGCGCGCGAGGCGGTGGTCATGCCGGACGGCACCTCGTCCTTGGTATCCACCGTGGCGGTGAAGAGCTCGGGGGGCAGGCCGGTGACGGTGCTGGCCACTTGGATAAGGACCGTAAAGAGTCCCTGGCCCATCTCGGTGTAGCCGTTGGCGATGGTGATGGTGCCATCGGGTTGGACGGTCAGCGCGGCGCGACCGAGATCCGCCATGCCGTTGCCAATGCCGACGTTCTTGATGCCACACGCGAGCCCGACCGCCTTGCCCTGCGCGCGCGCCGCCAGGTAGTGAGGCCGCACCGCTTCGAGCGTCTGCCGCAGTCCGACCGCTTGCAGCTTCTGCCCCGAACAGAACGTCGCGCCGTTTGACAGCGCGTTTTTGTAGCGGATCTCCCAGGCGTCCATGCCGAGCCGCTCGGCCAGCATGTCGAGCGCGGACTCCATCGCGAAGTTGGCTTGGTTGGCACCAAAGCCGCGCATCGCACCACACGGCGGGTTGTTGGTGTAGACCGCGATGCCGCAGACATCGACGTGCTCGACATCGTAGGCCCCGGTGGCGTGACCGCAGGCGCGCTCGATGACCTTGCTGCCCACCGATGCATACGCGCCCTTGTCCCCAACCAAGTTCACCTTCACAAAGGTCAGCCGTCCCGACGCATCACAGCCGACGCGATAGCGCATGGTGAGCGGGTGGCGCTTGACGTGCATGCGGATCGACTCGACGCGATCGAGCGTGAGCTTGACCGGACGCCCACTCACCTGTGCGAGCAGCGCGGTCTGCGCCTGGACCGACAGATCTTCTTTGCCGCCAAAGGCTCCGCCCGCTGACACGAGCGTCACCCGGACTTCCGATTCCGGCAGGGCCAGCGCCGACGCAATCTGCCGCCGATCGTCGTAGATCCCCTGCCCTTGCGAATAGACATGCAGCACGCGCGACGGCTGACCATCGACATCGATCGCGCCCACCGGCACCGCGAGACAGCTCTCGGGTTCCATAAAGGCGTGCTCGATGAACTGGGTGCGGAACGTCTCTTCGACCACGTAGGCGCTGCGGGCTTCGGCGGCCACCACATCGCCGCGCTGCACCTTCGAGGTAGACAAGATGTTGTCGGCGTGCCCGTTTTCGGGATGCAGAAGCGGGGCCCCTTCGCGCAGGGACGCTTCGGGACTCGCCAGCGGGGTCAGCACGTCGTACTGCACCGACACGAGCGCGGCGGCCTGCTTGGCCAGCTCTTTGCTTTCGGCGGCAATCGCACACAGGACATCGCCCGTGTAGCGGGTCACTTCTCCTTGTGCGACAAAGATCGGCCAGTCCCGGTAGATGAGCCCCTGATGACGCAGACCGGGCAGCTCAGCGGCCCCGACCACTGCCACGACACCGGGCAGCGCACGGGCGGCAGCGACATCGATCGACACCACCTTGGCACGCGGATGGGCCGACAGCACCAGCGCACCGTGCAACAGCCCCGGCACGCTCAGGTCGTCCAGGTAGTGAAACTCACCGAGCGCCATCTCTTTGCCGCGAAAGCGCGGCAGCGCGGTACCAATCTGACCGCTGCGATCACAGGCGGGCGGCGGCTCACTGCGCAGGGCTTGGCCCGCTTGCTCGATGGCATCGATGATCTTGACGTAGCCGGTGCAGCGGCACAGGTGCCCCGACAGGGCCCGGCTGATCTCGGCGCGGGACGGACAGGGGTTTTTGTCGAGCAGGTGCTTGCCGCACATCACCATGCCGGGAATGCAGAAGCCACACTGCACCGCGCCACTTTCGGCAAAGGCAGTGCCCAGCGCCTCACGCTCACGCGGGGAGATTCCTTCCAACGTCACCACGCTGCGGCCTTCGACTTTGCGCGCGGGAAACGCGCACGCGGTCTTCTTTTCGCCATCGACCAGCACGACACACGCGCCGCACTGACCCGATGGAGCACAGGCATCCTTGGGCGAAGTCACCCGGCAGCGCTCGCGCAGCAGCTCTAGCAGGCTGGTGTCTTCAGAAATGGACGCGGTGCGCTCGGTTCCGTTGAGAGTGAAGGTAATCTCAGCCATGACTTCCTCGCTTTCCAAGACCCCTCACGCATAGCACGCACCCACCTGTCCATCGCCCGAAAGTCAGCGAAGGTCAGCGCAAGTCAGCATGCAGTCCTGGTCCGGCAGCTCTGCACGGTGGACACGCGGCGACTGGCGTACGCGTCCTGGATGGCGGCAGTGGGCACCATCGTGCGCTTTTCTCAGTCTGCCAGGACGACCAGCGGGACGCCTTGGGATTGGGCCTTCTGTAGCAAGTCGCTGGCTTGCACAAGGAACTCCCGCACATCCCGATCATCAAGCGGTTCCCGAAGCAGGTTCGCGACCTCGGTTGAGAGCGACGGCAGCTCAGAGAGCCCGTACTCCGCATCGCGGTAGAAGTCAGACATGCGCAGCAGCAGCGACGCATTGTGTCGCGCGGCAAGTTGCAGCAGCCGCGCATGCGCTTCCGCACGAATCGAGGCCGTATTCGTCGGCAAGCCGTCCGGGCCAAGAATCGCTACATCCAAAGACATCGCTAGGGCTCTCCTGGAAACGCTGTCACAAGTGTTCCGTCCGATTCCGTGATGACCGTCATCAAATCTGTCTGCTTGCCTGTTGTCCTGTCCAGTCCGATCTCGCGACCGGCCCGAAACGTCCGAGCGCGACGTCCATTGGCCTGGTTGACCATTGGCTGTTGGCTGCCTGCCTCAATGAGAGCGCGAATGTCCTCATCACGATTGAACTTACTCTTACCTGCGTACTTGGGGATGCCATCGACAGAGTGTCGCTCTTGCACATGGCGCATGCCATCGTCCGTGATTCGGATCCCGGGGTTCAGGAGCTTTCTACCACTTGCAACGGATGCCTCCACCTCCCGTACATGCTCCGCCGCTTTCTCTGCTTTGCGTAGTCCCGCAACCGCGCCGATTCCTTCCGTCAAGGCTCCGAGCGCGGCTTCCGACGCAATCGACATCGTTGCGCGGCCCAGCGTCTCTCCCTGTTCCTTTGCAGGTTTGTGATAGAAGTCGTGCGCTCCCTCCACGACGCCATGTGCGAGCCGTTCCACATCGTCGCGAGATGCTGTCCGAAGCGCGTGTCCTATCGCCTCAAGCGGAGCCAGCGCACGCAGCTTCCGTCCTTCCTTCACATCTTCGACCAGCTCTCGTCCGGTCTTCGCGATCCGCTGGGGTAGCTCCTTCGCATCACGATAGATGCGCTCACCTTCGTCGCGGATTCCTTTTCCGAAGCCGCTCGCGAACTCCTTTGCGGACTCCCGAAAGCTTGGCTCCGTAGGCTGCGGTGTGCGATGAGGAATCGCGTACGGAGCCTCCTTCTGCTGCGTCTCTGTACCTTGTGCAGACTCCTCCCGATGCGCGAAAGTCTGCATCTCTGTCTGCTGCGATTTCCGCTTCTTTGGACGGACAGACTGCACGCTCTGTGGACCAGGAATCGACGCTGCTGGCTTCAGGTTCTGCGTCGGAAAAGGAGTCAGTCCTGGCGGTTCCTGACTGCGCACCGGACGCCCAGTCGGAACCAAGTCCGGTCCAACTTCCCGCAGCGGCTCATCGATCGGAATCAGCGCTCCGTTCACATTGCAAAATCGTCCGCTCGCATCGCGCTTGCCAAGATGCCGAAGCGGTTTGTCGTAATTCCCCTCTTCATAGAGGAAACACTCATCCGTCAGCCAGTCTTCGCCGCGACGATGTGCTTCATTCGCCAGCTCTGCTTCGTTCCATTCCTGCTTGAGCTTTTCCCAAATCCACGGCCATGGCGACGGCACCATCTCACGATTGGGAATCGGAGGCCGCGAATAGGACTGGGATTCTGTCTCCCTTCCGATGTGATAATCGGGGCCGCCGATGTAGATCGCGCTCGGTGCAATTCCATCGCCGCGACCGTGCAGGTAGCCGCCGCTGAGCGACGTTCCGTTGTCCCACGCAAAGTGAACAGACAGACCGAAACCACCGCGCAAGGGAGCACTCTGTTTCGATCCGAACAGACCTTGTAGAACACCGAATCCTTGGACTGTTGCGCGTGACATCCAGGGCAAGTGAACGCGCAGCGCCGTCGATAGTTCGCTGTCTGTTCGCCCATGCGTGAGTAGGAATCCCACGCTTGCCGTGATTCCCATTCGCCAAAATGGCTTGTCTGCAACTGCACGCAGAACCGTTAGCGGTGTCTCTGTTCCCAGATCATTCCGTCCATCGAAGTGAGGAATCCGTAGCTGCTGCTGAAGCTGTAGCCCGAACGTAAACTCCGAGTCCGGCACCGGATTCCGAAGCAGCGGAAACAGGATTCCTTTCACATTCAGGAGCGCGGGACCATTCTGAAACGTGACTCCAGAACCATGCGGACTCCAAACAGAGAGCGCGCCACCGATTCCTACTTCGATGCGATGAAACAGAGACATCGACGCGCCATATCCGATGGTCGCGGAAAATCCGCGCGAATCCGTCGTCGGTAGCAGAATCACATCCGCGATGTGAAAGTGAGCCGTGAAGTAATCAATGCGATTGCAGGGAATCGGCGACTTCGCGCAGCGGGAACCGAAAGCGGTACGCAGCGGTGGCGATGGCAGAGCGGACGGTTCGGAATGGGAAGGAGACGACGAGAGAAGCAGAAGCGCGACGAACAAAAGGCAAAGGAAGGACTGCACGCGGGAACGGTAGGACACAGGTCAGCTGTTCGCAATGCAGCGATGAGATGCGATGGACTGAGTGTAAATGTGGCGTGGTCGCTTCGCGATGTATCGTCCTGCTTCAGGCCCACGCGCGCAGCGAGCACACTGTTCGATCTGGCCCGCTAGATCTGGTCCGCAATCAGTCGCAGCAAGCGCTGAAGCACCGGCCAGTTCTCTTCTTCGGTCCATTCGATCCAAGTCACGTCACAGATCATCGCGACCAGCGCATGCCCTTGCGCATCCGCCGCTTCACGAAGCCGGGCTGCCAGGATCGGCGCTTGGTCATCCCCTACGCTGTGCCGGAGTCGCGTCGCAGAGTCTTTGGCCATGTCCGCCAGTCCCTCCGTCAGAAACGCGCTGTCCCACTGCGGCAGTTCGTCCGCCATGTAGTGACACGAGAACTCTTGGCGAAGGGCGTCTTCGATGGAACGGAGTCGGGGCATGGTCGATGGATGTGTGAAGGCCATTGGTTTACTCGGGGAAGTAGGTCACAGGATGCCACTGGTTCTTGCTGGGAACGTACGTCCAAACCACCTTGGCCTGGTGAATTGGATTCGGATCTGTCGTGGTGAGCGGACGGTTGGACGAGTCCTTGATGACGGCACCGGACGCATCCCGCTGCTTCACCACGCGATGGCCATAGCCGTCCTTGCGGTTGGTCGGCACGAAGATTTCGTGGTACGAAGGCCCTCCGGTTTTGTCAAAGTTACTGACTGCGCCGGACTTTTGGTCGGCAGCCAGCTGTCTGCGCGCACGGCCAAGGGCCTCTGCCTCTGCTTCGGGAGAGTGAAAGTGTGACGCCTTAGACAGCTTCTGCCCCACGCGGCCTGATGGTGTCACCCCGGTTCGGATGCGATCCCCCTGCTGAGCGGCAGTGGTCTGGTGGCCATGATCGGCGTGACCGTGACCGTGGGTGGACTTGTGGGGGTTCACGGGCTCTAGCGGCTGGTCGGCGCGACCTGTGGTGATCTCGGCGCGTCGGCGACGCTCTTGGGCTTTCCACTGCGCTCGCGTCATCGAACGCTCCCCCGGCTGTGGGCGATATCCGCGCTGGGCGAGCCCCACATCAGTGTGAGCAGCAGCCGTCTCAGCGTGCTGGACCGTTTGTCCTGCTTTGCGACCTCCGGTGACTTTGCTCCACAGGGATGCGCCGATTCCCTTCAGCCCGCCCCACAGCGACTTTCCTACCGACTTTGCTCCGCCCCACAGCGACTTTCCTACCGACTTTGCTCCGCCCCACAGCGACTTTCCTACCGACTTTGCTCCGCCCCACAGCGACTTTCCTACCGACTTCGCTCCGCCCCACAGCGACTTTCCTACCGACTTCGCTCCGCCCCACAGCGACTTTCCTACCGAGCCAAGGAGCTTTCCACCGTACTTTCCAAGGAGCTTTCCACCAAGCTTTCCAAGGAGCTTTCCACCGTACTTGAAGAGGCCTTTGGCCAGGTTGCCCACGCCGGGGATGGCTGTGATGCCAGCCAGGATTCGCTCCCCCACACCAAGCTTTTCTCCCGTAATGGGATTGACCCCGCTGATGGCTTGATAGGCATCTTTGAGGTTGCTCACCCCCGGGATGAAGTCGGTGGCCACATCCAGCACCGTTTTGCCAAAGTGGTTCCCACCGGCTCCTTGAGTTCCTTCGGCTCCTTGGTTCCCTTCGGCTCCTTGGTTCCCTTCGGCCCCTTGGCTCCCTTCGGCTCCTTGAGTTCCTTCGGCTCCTTGGTTCCCTTCGGCTCCTTGAGTCCCTTCGGGCTCGCTTGCGGACGAATCCGGCGCGTGGGTCGGCGGCTCGCACTGCGCGCTGTCCTGCTGCGCGCTGTCCTGCTGCGCGCGCTCCGTCTCGGAATCGGCACCGGCATCGGCACCGGCATCGGCATCGGACTCTGGCCTTGGAAAGGCATCCGCAATCGATTGCAGCAGCGCGGGCGAATACACAGAAGACGGGGCGGCTTCGGTCCCCTGCGCGTCCTTGTCTTTTGCTGGGCAGACGGCGGCACGCTGCGCGCGTGGGTCCGATTCCGCCCAGATGGACAGCGCCTCGGCAGGAGCCTGTCGTGCCGCTGGCAGAGCGGACCCCGCGCGCCCCAGCGGCATTGGTAATGCACTGGGTCCTTCAACTGGTCCTTCACTTGGTCCTTCACTTGGAAACTGGACTGCGGTTGAGAGCCGCTCTGATGGATGGAACAGTGATCCGTCGTTGGAAGACCGCTGTCCAAGTGGCTGATTCTGTTGCTGATCGTGTTCCACGGTGCCCCCCACATCCAGCGCGAGCGGCAGCTTTCAGCCACCAGAGACGATCCGGCCGCGCCGCCCTCGCCGTACAGAGCAACCGATGTGCCACTGTCAGGATGGGCCCGCGCGCTGGTCTAAACCGTCCCTTTCAGCCCAGCCGCCTGCTTGCACGCTGCGCAACGCGTTGCGCGGGTCTTGGGGCAGTGCGAGCCAGGGTGACAACGGTTTGCGGTGGCTTGGGGCATTGGCAGCGCGGTCCACCAACGTTGTTTCGGCCTGGCTGCCTGTCCTTGGACCCGCGCAAGCCGTTGTGCGGACTTTCTGCAAGCGACTTTTGCCTGCACAAGCCGTTGTGCGGACTTTCTGCAAGCGACTTTTGCCCGCACAAGCCGTTGTGCGGACTTTCTGCAAGCGACTTTTGCCTGCACAAGCCGTTGTGCGGACTTTCTGCAAGGGACGTTTGCCCGCGCTGACGTTGTGCGGGTAGCGGGCACAGGGTCAGCGGGCTCGCAACGGCTTGGCGGGACGTTTTGCACGTCACATTTGGCGGGTCGAGCCGTTGTGCGGGTTCTCTGCAAGGCGGTCGGCCACAGGGCGCGATTGGGCGAATGAACTGCCGAATGAACTGCCGAATGATCTGGCAACTGATCGGGCACGCGATTGGGCGGCGATCTGTGAGATCCTGCGCGCCGCGATGCGAGTCCTGTATGTCACCACCGAGTTTCCTTGGCCGTCGCTGCATGGCGGGCGGGTGCGGTCGCTCAGTCAGCTTCGGCTGCTTTCCGGGCTGCCCGAGGTTTCGACCCTGCGGCTGTTTTCCCTGCGCGAGGTGGCGGTGTCGCAGGCGGACCAGCGCGCGCTCAGGCAGCACTGCGGGCAGCCGGACAAGCTGGAGCTGGTCGAGCCGGTGTGGCACCCGATCCACCTGCGCCAGCATCGCCGCGCCTTTGCCGAAGTCGCCGTGCGCCGCGTGACGCAGGGGCTGCCGTACCTGTTGGGCAAGTGGCTGTCACGGGATGTGGATGCGGCGCTGCGGCGCGAGCTATGCCCGACCGGACAGCCGCCGTGGGACGTGGTGTACATCGATCACTTGGCGATGGCGGTGTATCTGCCGCTGATTCGTCAGGTCTGTCCCAGGGCGCGCGTGGTGCTGGAGTGTCACAACGTCGAGAGCGAGTTCTTCGCGCAGTTTGCGGCGCAGCGGTCCTGGCCACTGCGGCTTGTGGCGGAGCGGGAAGCGGCGCTCGCGGCGCAGCATGAGGCACGGCTGGTCGCGCAGGTCGATGCGGTGGTGGCGATCTCACAGCGAGATGCCGACGCGCTGCGGGCCTTGGTGTGGGACCGAAGGCAGCAGGCGGTGTGGCCGCTGGTGGTGCCGCCCACGGTGGAGCTTCAGCCGGTGGAGCTTCTGGACACGCTGCCGCCGCGCGTGGTCTACGTCGGCAACCTGACGTGGCATCCCAACGTGGCGGGGCTCGACTGGCTGTGTCAGAAGGTGTGGCCGCTTGTGCGGGCGCAGCGGCCCGAAGCGACGCTGACCATCGCGGGGTCGGGGCTGTCGCAGCAGGCGGATGGATCGCTGGCGGTGCCGTCCGGGTGGCGAGGCGACGGGATCGACGTGGTGGGGTTTGTGCCCGCGCTGCGCGATTTTGTGCAGGGCGCGGCGGCGATGGCGGCACCGGTCTTTGGCGGCTCGGGGGTGCGGATCAAGCTGCTCGACTCGCTGCGGCTGGGGGTGCCCACGGTGACGACCCACGATGGCGCGTCGGGGCTGCCGCTGCACGATGACCAAGAGCTGCTGATCAGTGACGACGCGGACGGCTTTGCCGCGCGCCTTGTGCGGCTGTGTGACGACGGAGCGCTGCGGCGCAGGCTGGTGCAGGCTGGGCTTACGTTTCTGCGCACCCACCACAGCCAAGCGCGTGCCGAGCGGGGACTGCGGCTGGCGCTGGGACTGACGAACCGGGCGTAAGCGGGCGGGCTACTCGGGCTCGCTGGTGCAGAGCAGCGGGTACTTGTGTTCGCGGGCGAGCGCCATCACCTTGGCGACCTTGGACTCGGCGACTTCGTGGGTGAAGACGCCTGCGACGCCCAGGCCGTTGTGGTGAATGTGCAGCATGATCCGCATCGCCGATGCATTCGAGTGGTGAAACACCGTCTCGAGGATCGCGACGACAAACTCCATCGCGGTGTAGTCGTCGTTGTGCAGCAGCACCTTATACATACGCGGCGGCTGCACCTTGGGGGCTGCCTTGCGATCGAGGACAACGCCGCCGTCGTCACGCTGATAACGCTCTTTGCTCATCGGGAAACCACCTTCCGTCTTACGCGAAAAAGACGGCTGCAACAAGATCGCACGCCACGGTGCGAAATCAGTATGCTCCGCCGCATGCGACGACTACTGACCGTTGCGGCGGCTTCTGCCGTCCTGTGTTCTGGTTGTGGCGAGGAGCCGCTTTCGCCCAAAGCGAGCTTCCAAGTCCGCGAGAGCGTCGAACAGCTCGCGGTGACACACGCCCCGGTGGGTGCAACCCTTCGTCTGCTGGATGCGCAAGGCGCGCTGGTTTCATCGGGCAAAGCCGATGAGCTGGGCAGCTTGGTGTTCCGCAAGGTCCAGCCCGGTGCAGGCTATGTGATCGAGCGCGCCGACGATCCCGAAGATCACACCGGGCCGCTGACGGTCTTTTCGATCGGAAGCAGCCGCAAAGATCCGTCGTTTTATCGCGAGCAAGTGCTCCAGCCGGGCTTTGGCTACATCACGACGCGCGACGGCACCAAGCTATCGATCTATGTGACGCTGCCGGGGCCGATCGAAAAGGGTCCGTATCCCACGGTGGTGAACTACTCGGGGTACGATCCATCGAAGCCGGGCAAGCCGTACGAGGAATACTCGGGGCTGTGTGCGGGCTTTCCAGCGCTGTGTGATCCACCGACCGATCCGAGCGCGATGCTGGCGGCGCTCAACGGCTATGCAACGGTGGGCGTGAACGTGCGCGGGACGGGCTGCTCGGGCGGGGCGTACGACTTCTTCGATACGCTGCAAAAGCTGGACTCCTACGACGTGGTCGAGACGGTGGCGGCGCAAAAGTGGGTGCTGCACAACAAGGTCGGTCTGTCGGGGCTGTCGTATCCGGGGATCAGCCAGCTCTTTGTGGCGTCGCAGCGTCCGCCCAGCTTGGCCGCGATCACGCCGCTGTCGGTGGTGGGCAACATGTTCATGACGCTGGCACCGGGGGGCGTGCTCAACACGGGCTTTGCGGTGAACTGGATCTCGCGGGTGCTCGACAAGGCCGGACCGTACAAGCAAGGCTGGGAGCAGTCGCGGGTCGATGCCGGCGATCTGACGTGCAAAGAAAACCAGCTACTGCACGGGCAGAAGGCCAACCTCATCGAGCTGATCGAGAGCCACACGTACTACCCGCCGGAGATCGCCGATCCGATCAATCCCGAAAAGATGATCGGCGACATCAATGTGCCGGTGTTTTTGGCGGGCGCGTGGCAGGACGAACAGACGGGCGCGTACTTCCACACGCTGGTCAATCGGTTTACGTCGGCCCCGCTGACGCGCTACCACTTCTATAACGGAGTCCACCCGGACGGCTTTGCGCCGCAGATCTTGGTGGAATGGAAGACGTTCCTGGATCTGTACGTGGCGCGGCGGATTCCGTCGGTGGATCAGAAGCTGCGAGCGATTGCGCCGATCCTGTTTAAGGACTTCTTTCAGACGAAGCTGGAGGTGCCTCCGGATCGGCTGGCGGACAAGCCGTCGTGGGAAGCGGCGCGGGCGGCGTACGAAGCCGAGCCGATGGGACGGGTGCTGTTTGAGTCGGGCGGCGGGACCAACCAAGGCGGACCGGAAGCGCGCTATCAGGCGACGTTTGCGCAGTGGCCGCCGAAGGGAACAGAGGTTCGCTACTACTTCCACAAAGACGGCAGCATGAAGACGACGGCTCCGACCGAAGCGAGCGCGGCGTCGCAGTTCCAGTTCGATCCGGCAGCCGGACAGCGGACCAACCTGGCCAAAGGCGGCGACATCTGGGCGCTGATTCCGAAGTGGGACTGGAAGCCGCTCGATTCGGGCAAGGCGCTGGCGTGGCAGAGCGAGGCGCTGGGTGAAGACACGGTGATGGTGGGCACCGCGAGCGTGGATCTGTGGGTGCAGTCGAGCGCCAAGGACGCGGACCTGCAAGTGGTGCTGAGCGAGATCCGTCCCGATGGCAAAGAGCTGTTTGTGCAAGCGGGCATCCTGCGGGCGTCGATGCGGGCGCTGGCCAAGAACGCGACGGCACTGTGGCCAGAGCACACCTATTTAGAAGCCGATGGGTCACCGCTTTCATCGGACAAGTGGAGCGAGGTGCGGGTCGGGATTCCCGGCTTTGGACATGCGTTCCGCAAAGGCTCGCGGCTGCGTCTGTCGGTGGGAACCCCGGGCGGCAACCACGCAGAGTGGAAGTTCAAGCTGAGCGATCTGCCAGCGGGCACGACGCACCGCATTGCGCACTCGATGGCGCAGCCGTCTAGCATCTTGCTGCCGGTGGTCAGTGGCGTCACAGTTCCGGCCAGTCATCCCACCTGCCCGTCGCTACGCGGTCAGCCGTGCCGCACCTATCAAGCGCTGGTCAATACCCCGGTTCCGTAGCCACATAGAAGAACGCCTCACCAAACCGTGCAAAAAGCGAGGTCGCAGTAGGTGTTGCGAGGCGTTCTCAGCGCCGCCCGATGCCTTCATAGGTCAGTCCAAACGAGCGCACCAGGGCAGGCTCCCAGATGTTGCGTCCGTCGAGCAGGAGCTTTCCACGCAGCAGCCGAGCGATCTTGCGAAAGTCGGGCTGACGAAGCTGACGCCACTCGGTACACAGACACAGCGCATCGGCCCCGGACAGCGCGTCATATGCACCGCTCGTGATGGTCACGCGCGTCATCTTGTCGCCGAGCGAGGCTTGCAAGCTCTGGCGCGCGGTCACGCTGGCCACCGGATCGTAGGCCCGAACCGAGGCCCCCAGCGCGACCAGCTTTTCAATCAGTGCAAGTGCGGGCGCTTCGCGGACATCGTCTGTCTCGGGCTTAAACGCCAGTCCCCACACAGCAATGACTTTTCCGGCCAGCGCATCGGGCTGATCTTCGGACAGCGCAAAGTGCGCCAGCAGCTTGTCGAGCAGTCGCCGCTTCTGCCGAACATTGATCGACTCGGTGGCTTCCACGAGCGGCAGTGACAGGCCCACTTGTTCCGCAATGTGCAGCAGCGCTCGCGTGTCTTTGGGAAAGCACGAGCCGCCGTAGCCGACACCGGGAAACAGAAAGCTTGGGCCAATGCGCTGATCCATGCCCATGCCGCGTCGGACCAGCTCGACATCGGCACCGATCTGCTCACACAGGCGGGCCACGTCGTTCATAAACGAGATACGCATCGCCAGATAGGCATTGCTCGCGTACTTGGTCAGCTCCGACGAGCGCGCATCCATAAACAGCAGCCGATCGTTTTTCCGAACCACCGCTGAATAGAGCTGTCGCAGAAGCTTCCGCGCTCGGTCGTCCACCTGTTCGGATGTGGCCAAGTCCCGGCTGCGCCCGGCGGGTCCAGACGCGGGACCGACCCCGACAATCACGCGATCGGGACGCAAAAAATCGTCGAGCGCACTGCCCTCTTTCAAAAACTCTGGATTGGAAACAACTGCAAATGGCTTGTCGGTGACGCTGGCCACGATGTCGCGAACGCGGTCGGCAGTTCCCACCGGAACGGTGGACTTGTTGACGAGCACCGTAAAGTCCGAAGACAAGCAGCGACCCACGGCTTCCGCAGCAGCATAGACCTGCGACAGATCTGCGCGACCGTCCGCAGCGGGTGGCGTCCCAACACACAGCAAGATCACATCGGAGTCTTGGGTTGCGTCGGCAAACTCAGTAGAAAACCGGAGCCGCCCGGCTGCGACATTGGCCGCGACCAGCTCGGGCAGCCCCGGCTCGTGAATCGGAATCTCTCCTTGGCGCAGGCGATCGATGCGGCTGTGATCGATGTCGATGCAGACCACGTCGTTGCCAAAGTCAGCAAAGCCCGCGCCTGCCACCAAGCCCACGTATCCGGTACCGATCACACCAAGCCGCATCGTCTTCCTTTGCCTTGTCTGCGTCCGCCAGCGCTGTGCTTACGGCAGCTTGGGCGGATCCGCAGTATAGACCGAGCCGTATTCCTGCACGTAGCGGTACGAAATCCAGCCGTAGCCCGGAGCCTTCGAGTTGCTCACACCGAAGTTCGTGGTTCCCCAGCTGTTCTTAAACAGGAAGAAGCCCTTTTGCTTGATCGGATTGCCCGCAGCGTCCACCGCCGGGCGTCCGTCCTTGTCCATCGCTTGGATTTCCAAGTTGTCGTCGTAACCAACGAGCTGGACCGAGTGACCCGCAGGCTGCTTGGCCGACGCCGTCTGATCTTCCGCGTTCGGGTACAGCACGTAGCCCTTCTGGAAGTACGACGAGCTAACCGGCAGCGCCGAGCGACGGTGATTCCACGCCTGATAGAAGAAGTCCAGGCCGACGACGACGCCCTGCTTCTTTTCAAAGATGACGTTCTTGATCGAGCTGGTGGACACCCAGCGTCCGGCGGGCAGCTTGTACTTGGTTGCGCTCGTCGCGGTGGCAGGCGGCGTGCCGTTCGTGTAGCAGATGGTCGGCAGGCCGTCGCCGGTTCCGGTGCAGCTGGGATCTTTGCTCGCGTCCCACTGCGTGGTTTCGTAGGGCCACTTGTCTTCGGCGACCACACCGTAGGTGCTGACCGCCTTGAGGTTGTAGTAGTCGCTCGATCCCGACGTGTTGGTGAACGCCTTGACCTGGAACTTCACCGACCACTGAAGGTACTGCTCGGAAAAGTCGGGATTGGTCATGCCCGCTTTCTTGTAGAGCGATTCCACCAGGCCCAGCGTCGAGAAGATCGAGCACACACCGCGCGAAGCTTGGTTCTTCACAACGGTCTGGATCGACATCACATCCGCGCTCTTGGGCAGCACCACGTCGGCTTTGCCTTCAAACGCGATCGACGAATCCGCCGGAGCGTCCGCCTTGAGCGCAGAGAGCGGTGCAAGCGGAGCATCGTTGCCGTCGATTGCCTGGGGACTGACGGGCTCCCAGCCTTCGTCCATTTCGGCGTTGCCGCAGCCAACCAGCAAGCTGACGCCAAGAACAGAAGCTGCAAACAGGGACGAACGGGACAGGGTCATTCTAGGAATCGCGGTACGCATAGCAGAAGCTCCTTCGTTTGGGTTGCCAAGGCGGGTTCGCGCAGACTGCGTGCTGAAGGTCATAACCAGGACCTGCGTCGCCGCCCCGCAATCGAGGCGCGCACAATAACGGCGCTTTTTCTGCTGCGCAAGCACGAACCCGAAAGGAGCGCTGAACCTACAAAACGGGTCTGACAGCGCGAGGTTTCCCGTCGCTCACAATGAACCGACGCGCCGCGCCACCGCGTACAACTGCGCGCCATGGGTCCGCGAGTTCAGCACAAACGCAGTGCGCAACAGAAAGCACAGCAGGTCTTCGCGCAGACCGTACTTTCCCTGAGCAAACTGCTTCATGCTGGCGTCGGGATTGCGATTTGCGTACCACTTCGACAGATCGTGAAACGGAAAGCCGCTGTTGTAGACGCGCTCGGGATTCCAGCCTGCCTGCTGAAGCAGAGCGCGCATCTGATCGACGGAAAAATGTCGCTGATGACCGACGCGGCGCTCGGTTTCCCGCAGTGGACCGCTCTGCGTCGATAAAAGCAGCCGTCCACCGGGCCGCGTAAGCGTCCGTGCATTTTCCAAGAGCTGGAGCGGATCTCCGACGTGTTCGATCAGCTCGGAAGCGACCACGACATCGCACTTGCCAAGCAGCTCCGACGGAACGGCTGATCGCTGATCCAAATCCATCGCAAAAAACGTGGCATGAGGCATCGCCTGACGGTTCGCAACAACCTGCGATTCGGCCAGATCGACGCCAAACAGCGCTGCACGCGGATGCTGGGCTGCGATCTCTTGCAAGAGCTGACCGCCGCCACAGCCCAGATCACACAGACGAAAAAACGGCTCTTGGTCGAGCAGCCGTAGAAACTCTGCCACCCGAGCGCGCGGCGCGGCCATCTTGCGCCAGTAGTCGTCTTTTCCCGCCAGATCTTGGTCGTAATACGCGCGATTTTGTTCGGAAGCCGACAGCGTCGGTGTCGCTGCGTGATTGGCTCCGTCTGTCGGACGCTGCATGCCCATGTGGAAAAGCCCTCTGTGCTGCCTGTTTCTATACCACGACGGGCTGGGCAAACGCGCTCCTCGCCGGGCAAAGAACGTGCTAAGGACTGACCGTGCCCGAGTCCTCTTCAGCTTCAGCCAGCGAGCCAAGCCCGATTGCAGCGGCATCTTCCGACGCTCGTTCGCTCCGTCCGCGTGCAAAGTCGCAGTCCTTTTCCACGCGCCTGGCACTTGCGCTGATGGTGGTCTCGACGCTGTATGTCATCGGCTGCGGGCTGTACGGCATCGACGCACCGCTTTCGTTTGGGCATCACGGCTATCACGTCGGAGAATATTCCACGCGCGCTCGTCACACGCTGCGACACGGAAGCATCCTGCCAGCCAACTTGCCGGGCTGGAATCAGCCTGCCGTCGAAAACCACTACTTACATCACCCGATCCTGACGCATCAGCTGGTGACGGTGACGATGGGCCTGTTTGGAGATCGCGTCTCTTCGGTGCGTCTGGCAGCGGTGCTGTACATGCTCTCGACGCTGCTCGCGCTGATGCGGCTTTTGTGGCATCGCGCAGGACCGTGGCCAACAGCGACGGCTAGCGTGGTGTTTGCCGTCGTGCCGATCCATGCGTGGTACGGCAACCACATCGATCCGGGCTTTCCAGGGCTGACCTGTCTGCTGTTGTTTTTCGATCAATATTTCCGGTTTCTCGACGATGGACGCTGGCGCGCTGCGGGCTGTTCGCTGCTCTGGGCGCTGCTCGCGGGCTTTTTCGAGTGGAGTCCGTACCTGGCCGCGATTCCCGTGTTCCTTCACACGCTGTGGCAGATGCGTCGTCGTGGACGCTTTGTGCTGTATCCGTTTGTGTATGGCGTCGCGGTGGCCCTGCCCTTTGTGATTCACGTCGCGATCGTGCTGTACACCAAGCATCTCCCGGAGCTGCGCGAAGGCTATGCGTCGCGAACTGTGATGCCGCCATGGAGCACGCTGCTGTCCAATCTGCTTGGCTTTTCCGACGAGCTGTTTGGACGCACGCTGCTTTTGCTGACGGCGCTGTACTTTGTGTCGCGGCCCCTTGTGCTGTGGAAAAAAGGGCTGCGTCCGCTCGATCTCGTCGCGCTATCGCTGAGCATCTCTCTCGCGCTCTACATCAAGCTGTTTCCCGTCGGAGTGACGATTCATCAGTATCGACTCCTCTACGGTGGAGTCATCGCGTCGGTGGCGCTCGCGCAGCTTGGCCAAGATCTCGCTGAGCTACTTCGCTGGCTGCGACGGTCGCTCGACGAACAAGTGAGCCTACTACTGGCTGGTATTGCACTGAGCACAGCGACGATGATTGGAACGGCAAAGCTGTCCTGGCAGGGACTTCTGACGAGTCGTCTTCACGGCGGAATCATCTCGACGCGTCACTTCGATCCGATGCTGTCGCGCATTGAGTTTGTCGTCTACGCTCGCCAGCTCACGCAGCCCGGCGACATCGGTTACATCCACGGCTCGTTTCATCTGCGCAAAGAGCTGTACTACTACCTGGATCGTGACATTGCGTTTTCTCCGTCGCTCTTTTCGATCAAAGACCTGCCCAAAGACCGCCTTGCGCATGCGTTTGTGCTCTGCTCGCCGCGTGCGATGCAGCCAAGTGAGCGGGCGATCTTCGACGAGCTGGCCCTGCACCATCAGACCTATACCGTCGATGATTATGTGATCTTGGACTTGCGCAGCGAGCAGCCGGGACGGACGGTCAAGCACACACGACAATCAGCGCAGCGACGCTCGATGCTTCGTCGCTACTTCGAGGGACCGTACACGCGGCTTGAGCTGATGGACTGAAGGCAAAATCAGGCGGTGTTCCGACGGGGATTACATGTTCACTCGGAAAATCGGCTCATCGACGGAGCCACGCAGCGGCAGCACTTTCGCTGGTTGCGACGGAGGCTCTCGCTGTGAGCGGTTATCGTCCCGTTGCTGTTTGAGTGCCAGCCACGCATCGATGGCTGGATCCCGCATCGGCGACGGGAGCATTCCGTAAGACAAGACAAATTCCGGCAGGGTGCCGCTGCCGCTCGTCGTAAGTCGCTGACCCAGCCCGCGCAGCATCGAAAATACGCGACGGACAGCAGCTTTTACGACGGACAACAGCGAAACGGACCAAGCATATTGAAGCTTCATATCCAGACCCTTTCTTGTCATTGGGAACGGATATTGTGGCGCATGGGTCTGACACCCATTTGCGGTCCAGGTTTCCAGGTATTTTCCGTCGGAAATCAGCGCTTCGGATTGCTGCTGGTGCTGGGTCTGGGCGCGCTTTCAGAAGAAGCCCGATCGCTGTCACCCAAGCGCACCGCAGGCAGTGGGCCGCTCAGGCGCTTTTTGTTGTCTCGATTGATCGGTGAGTTGGCGGAGCTGCCGATCGCAGGCACGTTGCCGCTGCTGCTGGCTGGGCTCGAAGTGCGACTAACGGGCGAGACGCGGTTGAGGTTGAGGCTCGAGCGACTGGGGAACGATCCCGAAGCCGGAGGAGACGAAGCTGCCGTCGGTGACTGCCCTGCTGCTGGATAGGAAGGACGACTGCGCGCGCCTTGGCTGACGCTGCCGTGATTGCGCAGTGCTTGTAAGTCCGGCGACGAGATGTCCTCGGAAGCGCCAGTGCGGCCCGGAAGCGGCGGCAGCCATGATCCCGACTGCGACGAAGCATTTGGCTCCGTCGGCTTCATCCAGCTGGCTCGCCAGCGTCGGGCCAGGTTCAAGCCTTGCTCATAGCCATCGACGACTTCACTTCGTCCGTCGGATGCGATCACCAAGACCTTGGTCAAGTCGCCCTGGGCACCGAGTGCAAGCGAAATCCAACGACCATCGTTTGTCTGCCAGCGACAGCTTTCCCTGCCTTTGGTCGCTACGAGACGCCACTCGATGTCGTCGGTTTCGTCTTTGCCCACGGTGTCATCTTACCACAAGTTCTTCCGAGGCCGACGTCCCAAAATCATGAATCTTTTCTGGGTTTGCTCGCACCCACAGGTAGTTGCGAGACTAGCCGAAGCTGCGACGCTCACGTAGGCTCTGGCTATGAAGACAGCGGCGATTTTGGTGACCGGCGGAGTGGGCTTTGTGGGCTCACATTTTGTACGCGCAGCGACGGATGAAGGTCGTCGCGTGATCATCTTGGATGATCTGTCAGGAATGGGTCTTGCGACGAATGACGCGACGCCACAGCTCGCGATTCCCGACGGAGCAGCGCTTGTGCGCGGTGACATTGGCGACGAAGCGCTGATTGAAAGCCTGTGCAGACAACACTCCGTTTCGTCGCTGGTTCACTTTGCGGGCAAGATCCAAGTCGGTGAGTCGGTGCGCAAGCCAGAGTTGTACTTTGACCACAACGTGAACCGCTCGCTGCGACTGCTCGATACGGTGCGCGAAATGGGCGTTCGCGATGTGGTGTTTTCTTCGACGGCAGCGGTCTATGGTGAACCGAAGACGGTGCCGATTCCCGAGACAGCGCAGACAGCGCCGGTCAATCCCTACGGATGTTCAAAGCTGGCATTTGAGTGGATCTTGCAAAGCTACGCCGTCGCACATGGCCTGCGCTATGCCGCGCTGCGTTACTTTAATGCAGCCGGAGCACATCCCGACGGAACACTCTCGGAACGACATGATCCAGAGACGCACCTGGTGCCGTTGGTCATCGACGCGGGCCGAGGCCGTCGTCCGCCGCTGACGGTGTTTGGCACGGACTATCCAACGCCCGACGGAACGTGTGTACGCGACTACATTCACGTCTGTGACTTGGCTTCAGCGCATCTGCTCGCGCTCGATCAACTGGCTCAGGGATCGTCGCTTGGAGCGCTCAACCTTGGAACGGGACGCGGCTATAGTGTTCGGCAAGTGCTGGAAGCCGCTCAGGACGTGCTAGGAGCGCCGATTCCACATACGGTCGGTTCACGTCGCGATGGCGACCCGCCCGCGCTTGTAGCCGATTCTAGCGCGGCCCAGCGCCGTTTGGGATGGCAGCCGAAGCGCTCCGAGCTTAAGACGCTGATTGAGGACGCGGCGCGCTCGCGTGCCTAATCGCCGCTTGAAGGGTCTGCGCAGCCTCGGACAGAAACGACAGGCCAAGCGCTTCTGTACGAAGATCTTGCGCGCTCTCGGTAAACAGCCAGTGCTCGTCGTGAAACTGCGACTGACCGGGCAGCAGCGTCCACAGCGGGCTCAAGGTCTCTAGTTCTAGAAAGCTCGCGTCGGTGTACAGCTCAAACGAGGCCCCCAGATCGGGATACTGCGCGCCGTGCTGCGACGGAACATCCTTGATGAACACCGATGAACCAAGCTGATATCCGACGATGTTCGGCGGACCCGAGATCCCGAGCTTACACGGCGGCATATCGATACGCTGCTCGACTGTCCACAGTCTGCCGGACAGACGCAGCCGCTGATCGCCAAGGTCGGTATAAGGCCACAAAATCAGGCGGCGATTGGGTAGTAGGTCGTCGTCGCTCCACGGACAGCCAACTGGCTGCACGCTCGGATGCTGACGAAGCGGTGGCTGCGGCAACAGCGCCGTCCCACCGGGAGCCATCACCGACAGCGCCCAAGCCGCTCGTTCGATGGTCGATTCACTGCGATTGGTAAGCCCGTGTCGAATCAAAAACACCGATGGAGCCAGCGCAGCAACCTGGAGCGTCTTGACCAAGCCATGCCGACAGTCCGACTGAAACACAATCGACGACTCGCTCAGGCGATGCACACGGACGGACGAGTTGTCAGCCTCGTAAGAAAGCGGTGACTCGGGAGCCGTCCAGAAACGATGACCGCCGCGCAACTGAAACGTCGGCTCATTTGTGCCGCCGAGCTGACTTGGATCTTCATAAAACAGGCTCGGACCGCTGTGAAGCTGACAGCGCAGGATTCGCGGCCCAACATCGAGGGTGACGAGCATTTGCACCGCGTCCGTCGAAAGACGCAGACAGTTCTGCCAGCCACCGTAGCTGACCTGATCGACGGACAGCCGAGTCACGCGCCGGTCCCGCGAAACAGCTCCGTCAGAAGCTGCTCGGACACGCTGTATGGATCGACTTGCCGACGCTGAACGCGATCTACCAAGTCGGCATGCTGCGACAGAAGTCCGTCCACCAGCTGCGCACAGCGACCAAGCAGTGCATCGCGAAGCTCACGCCGAGCCCGACGAGCCCGCCGCCCCGCAGCCAAGTGCGCCGTCTGTTCTTGATGACGAGCGATTGCTGCGGCCAGCTCAGCGATTCCTTCTCCTCGGACAGCGACGGTGCGAATGATCTCAACTTCACTCGAAGGAGCGTCGGGATTCTGCGATGGCTCGATGTGACGAAGCTCTAGCATCGTCAGAAGATCCCGGACCGTACGATCCGCGCCTTCCCGATCGGCTTTGTTTACCGCCAGCACATCGGCAATTTCCAAGATACCGGCTTTGATGGCCTGCACCTCGTCGCCCAGACCTGGAACTGTGACGACGACTTTGGTATCAGCCAGCGCCACTACATCGACTTCGCCTTGTCCGACGCCGACCGTCTCGATGATGACGATATCAAAGCCCATGGCATCGAGCACAGCGACGATTTCCCCCGTCGAGCGCGAAAGTCCACCCAAGTGACCACGCGAAGCCAGCGAGCGAATGAACACACCTTCGTCGAGCGCGTGACGCTGCATCCGAATGCGGTCCCCGAGGATCGCTCCACCGGAAAATGGGCTCGACGGATCGATCGCGACGACACCGACCCGCTTTCCTGCTTTGCGATAGTACGCAATCAGGCTATCGACGACGGTTGACTTGCCCGCACCGGGATTTCCCGTCACACCAATCAAAAACGCGCGTCCGGTGTGCGGCCAAAGCTGCGTGAGCACCAACTCTGCCAGCTTGGTCTGGTCGTCGAGATCGCGAATCAGCCGTGCGCCCAGACGCAAGTCTCCCGCCAGCACGGACTGTGCAATCTGCGCGGCGCGGTCCATCAAGCTCGACTCGGCCATGGTTAGCCTTCGCTCGGCGCTTCCTCGTGGTTGGTGTAGACGTTCATCACGTCGTCGTGCTCTTCGAGCGCCGACACCAGCTTGTTGATCTGCTCGGCGTCTTTCTCGGAAATCTCGACGGTCAGCTCCGGCAGCATGCTGACTTCCGCCTCGAGCGGCTGCATGCCTTTCTTTTCAAACGCTTCTTTGACGCTGTGACACGCGCTGGGCTCCGTCAAAACGACGATGGTGTCACCTTCAGCGCGCACATCGTCTGCACCCGCATCCAGCGCAATCTCCGTCACTGCATCTTCAGTCACTTTTTCGCCGTCGAAGATGATCTGACCGCGCTTTTTGAACTTGTGCAGCACCGACCCTGACGGATCGATCTTCGCGTTCTGACGCTCCAGCAGCTTGCGCAGCTCGGCTGCTGTACGATTGCGATTGTCCGTCGCCAGCTCGATGACGATGGCCACGCCGCCTGGACCGTACGCCTGATAGATCAGCTCTTCGACAAGCTCTGAACCCAGCTCGCCAGTGCCTTTCTTGATGGCGCGATCGATCGTGTCGGCGGGAATGTTGGCACCACGCCCCTTATCGACGGCACTGCGCAGACGAGGATTGCCATTGGGATCCCCGCCGCTGCGCGCCGAGATGGTGATTTCCTTGATGAGCTTGGTCCAGCTCTTCGACTTCTTGGCGTCGGCAGCCGCCTTTTTGTGCTTGATGGTGGACCAGCGATTATGACCAGACATGAAAGCTCCTAAACAGTCTCTGTACGCCGCGTTTCGTCGAAGAACTAACCTTGAGGCATCCAGCGCAGACGCGGCTGTCGCGCGGCTTTGGTCTCATCCAGACGACGCAGCGCAGTTTGATGAGGTGCGTGTTTGACGCGATCGGGCTCGCTGTGCGCTTCCTTCGCAATCGCCAGCAGCGCGCTCGCGAACTGATCCAGCGTCTCTTTGCTCTCGGTCTCCGTCGGCTCAATCATCAGCGCGCCGGGAACAACCAGCGGGAAGTACACCGTCGGAGGATGGAATCCGTAATCGATGAGCCGCTTGGCAATGTCCAGCGTCTGCACCGAAGTCTCTTTCTTGAGCTTTTTGTCCGACGTGACGTACTCGTGCATCGACGGCTTGTCGGATACCGGCGGAAACTCTTCGTGCAGCAGCGCGCGCAGATACACCGCATTGAGCACGGCCATCTCCGTCGCTTGCGTCAGTCCCACACCACCCATTTCTCGAATGTAGGTATAGGCCCGAACGTGCATTCCGAAGTTGCCAAAGAAGCTGCGCAGCCGTCCCACCGACTGAGGCCGATTGTAGTTTAGGTGATACACACCGTCTTTATGCTCGACGGTTGGCGTCGGCAAAAACGGGATCAGCTTTTCAACCACACCGACGGGACCAGAGCCAGGACCACCACCGCCGTGCGGCGTTGTGAAGGTCTTGTGCAGGTTGATGTGCATCACGTCAACGCCCGTCGCGCCCGGACGAACCTTGCCGAGCAGCGCGTTGAAGTTGGCACCGTCCATGTACACCAGACCGCCCGCCTGATGAATGATCTCGGAGATCTCGGCCAAGTGCTCTTCAAAGATGCCCAGCGTCGATGGATTCGTGACCATCAGACCCGCGATGTCGCCAGGATGCTGCGCCACCGCTGCGCGCACCGTTTCTGCCGACAACAGTCCGTCTGCCGAGGTCTTGAGCGGCACACACTCCATCTGATTGAGCGTCACCGACGCCGGATTCGTTCCGTGCGCCGAGTCAGGAATCAGCACCTTGCGCGGAAACCGTCCCTGGCTTTGGTGATACGCACGAATCATCATCAGGCCGCACAGCTCACCATGAGCACCCGCCGCTGGCTGAAGCGTCACACGCGCAAAGCCACTGATCTCACACAGCACTTGCTCGAGCCGATACATCAGCTCCAGCGCGCCTTGCAGCGTCTGTTCTGCCTGCGCCGGATGCAGTCCCGCAAAGCCCGGCAGACGAGCCATCCGCTCATTGACCTTGGGGTTGTACTTCATCGTACACGACCCGAGTGGATACATGCCGATGTCGATGGCGTAGTTCCAGCGAGACAGACGCGTAAAGTGTCGCGTTACATCGACCTCTGACACCTCGGGCAGCGACGGTTCAGCATCGCGATGCAAGTCCCCAAACAGCGTAGATGCCGACACTTCCGGCACATCCAGCGTCGGAAGCGAAGCGCCAGATCGACCCGCTGCGCCTTGCTCAAAAATCGGCGGCTCGTGATGAAGCAGGTGCCGCGTCTCCACGAGTCCACTCTTCGTCTGCGTCATGGGCACACCTCGTCGAGCGCAGTGACCAAGCGATCCAGATCCGCCTTTTGGTGTCGCTCACTGGTTGCAATGAGAAGTGTCTTTTCTGCGTCGGGCAGCGATGGAAGCTCAAAGTCCTGCTGATCGAGCGGCACACCCGCAAAGATTCCTTGCTCACGCAGTTTCGCTGCTGCGTCGGACGCGCGACCGCGAACTTGGACCGCAAGCTCGTTAAACGTCGGACCCGAGACGGCCATCTTGAAGCCACGCAGCGATGACAAACGCTGCTTCAGATACTCGCTCTTGGCTAGGTTGATTTCGGCCAGACGACGGAAGCCGCTCTTCCCGAGCAGACAGAGGTGAATCGCAAACGCCAGCGCGATCAGCCCTTGGTTGGTGCAGATGTTCGATGTCGCTTTCTCTCGGCGAATGTGCTGTTCGCGCGTTGACAGCGTCAGAACATAGCCACGACGACCGTCTTGATCCACTGTCTCTCCGACGAGACGACCTGGCATTTGACGAAGGTGCTCACTGCGCGCAGCGAACAGACCAACACCAGGTCCGCCCAGCGACGGACCAGAAGCCAAGCCTATTCCTTCGCCAGCGACGATATCGGCACCTTGGCTCCCCGGTGATTTCACCAGACCAAACGCAAGCGGCTCAGGACAAGCAACCACCGTCAGTGCGCCCACTTTGTGAGCCAGCGCTTGAATCGCGGCCACATCCTGCAAAACGCCCAGGTAGTTTGGACTCTGTACAAGCACACAAGCAACCTGGTTTCCCAAGTCGGCCAGCAGCGTACCAAGCGATTGCAGATCCACGCGTCCGTCGGAACCAAAGCCAACCGTTTTGATCGATGCCTGCCCCACTGAATCCATACCGTCGAGATAGCAGCGCAGCGTCCCCAAATACTGCGGATGAACCGCGCCACAGACGATCGCGAGGCTTCGTCCGGTGACTCGTCGCGCCATCAGCACAGCTTCTGCCGTCGCTGATGCGCCATCATACATGGATGCATTGCTGACAAACGGCGCTGGCTGACCTTTGACGACCGGCGAACCAAACAGCTCAGCGACGAGCGTCTGATACTCAAACACCGCTTGGAGCGTGCCTTGCGCAACCTCGGGCTGATACGGTGTGTACGACGTGTACCACTCAGCCCGCTGAAGGAGCATGTCAACAGCGACGGGAACGTGATGCGGAATCAGTCCCGCGCCCAAAAACGACAGCGCACCGCCTTCACGAATCGTTGCACCCGTCGAAGGACTGCTCTTGGCACCAAGCTGGCCCAAGTGCGCCATCAGCGTCATCTCGTCGAGCGCTTCAATCTCAAGCGGACGATTCAGACGAAGCGTTGACGGAATGTGCGCAAACAGCGACTCGACGGACGGAGCGCCAATCACCCGCAGCATCTGCGCCACGTCAGCGTCGGTATGAGGAATGTATCGCATGGATGTCCTTGCCAAAGCAATTGACCACGACGGCACAGTTGGCCGCGTGGCACCGGCAATGCGACGCGGTGCAGCACACCGCACAATCGCTGGTTAGCCCTGATCTTTGACGTACAGAGCGTACTCTTCCGATGTCATCAGCTCTTTGCTCTCGTCGAGATTCGACAGCTCCAGCTCGGCAATCCAGCCCTCGTCGTAGCAGTCTTCGTTGAGCAGCTCTGGCTGATCCCGCAGCGGATCGTTGGTCTTTACCACCTTGCCCGACAGCGGCGCGTAGATGTCCGACACCGCCTTCACCGACTCGACGGTGCCGATGGGCGTGCCACGGTTGTGCGACTCGCCCTCTTTGGGCGGCTCCACCATCGTGATGTCCCCGAGCTGATGAACCGCGAAGTCAGTGATGCCAATCACGGCGCGCTTGCCGTCGATGCGAGCCCACTCGTGGTCCTTGGTATAGCGAAGGTCAGCAGGATATTTGCTCATCGTAAAGTGTCCCGTAGGGGTTGGATTGTTTTAGAGCGCAGGCCGACGGTAAAACGGCGACTTCACCACCTGAGCCGCGATGCGCTTACCGCGACAATCGACGAAGAATCGGTTGCCAAGCTCCGCCTGCTCGATGGGAACGTAGCCCAGACCCAGGTTCTTTCCGACCGTCGGTCCAAGGCTGCCCGAAGTGACGACGCCGATGGGCTCACCGCCCGTTTCCGTCGCGTAGATGTTGTAACCGTGACGAGCTGTCCCGCGTCCATCCATGACAAACGCACACAGCTTCCGCTGGAGCGGCTTTGCCTTGATGGCCTCGAGCGCGGCTCGACCGATGAAGTCGTGATCCAGCTTGACGACCCAGCCCAAGTTCGCCTCGAACGGGTTCGTGGTCGCGTCGATGTCGTTGCCGTACAGCGACAGACAAGCTTCCAGTCGCAGCGTATCGCGCGCACCGAGCCCAATCGGCTTGACGCCCAGATCTTTGCCGACCTCAAGCATCGCATTCCACAGACGAGCCGTCTCGCTGGCTGGCACGAAGACCTCGAAGCCATCTTCGCCGGTGTAGCCCGTGCGCGCCGCCCAGACGGGAATGCCCAGCATCTCGGCTTTGCGGAAATGAAAGGACTTGACCTGCGCAAGCTCAGCCTCGGGAGCCAAGCGCTGAAGCAGCGACACCGCCAGCGGGCCTTGCACCGCAATCAGCCCATAGTCATCCGACAGGTTGCGGAACGTCACATCGCTGCGACCTTCGACACTCTTTGCAAACCACGCGACATCTTTGTCCACATTGGCTGCGTTGATAACGATGACGATGCGCTCGGCGTGCTCTCGATAGACGATGCAGTCATCGACGATGCCGCCGTCTTCGTAACAGACCACCGTGTAGCGAGCCTGCCCATCGACCAGCTTGCGCACATCGTTGGAAACCAGCCGCTCGACCGCCGACAGCGCGCCGGGACCGACGAACTCGACCTCGCCCATGTGACAGACATCGAACAGACCGACGGCGGTACGGACGGTCTTGTGCTCCTCCAAGATCGACTCGTACTGCACAGGCATCGCCCAGCCTCCGAAGTCGATGATGCGAGCGCCAAGCGCGACGTGACGCTCATAAAGTGGTGTGCGACGAGGCTGCGCGACGGTAGAGAGATTGGCTGTGCTCATAGAGGGCTTGCATCATCGCAGGGCCGCACGCCGGGATCAAGCGACTCCAGCGATTCCCGACGCATGCAGATATTGAGAACCAGACCGCACAATCCCAATCCATCGCCGACACGAGCCAGCACACTGCTGCGCATACGATGAAATGTGAAAATTTGATGCGGCGCCGACGAAGATTTGGTGCAGATATGACGAAGGTTTGGTGCGCCTACGAAGAAGATTTGCTGTAGATCCGACGAAGGTTTGGTGAAGTCGCGAGCCAGCTCGACGGGACTAGAACTGACCGCGCATCTTCTGCTTATCGAGCTGATCTTTCATGTGCTTGAGAACCTGCTCGGCGTGCTCCGACACCGCCTTGCGGTACGAGTTCTTGTCGTCCTCGACGTGCTTCGACTGCTTCATCCGCAGCGCGTTGCCGACGTTCGGTTCCAGACGATCCTTGGGATGGTCCGGCGACGACGCAGCGATTCGGTTCTGGCCCATCGACAGCGCAATCATCGTCAGATCGCTCAGGTTCAGTCGATCGTCGCTGCGCGTTGGCTGATTGGTCGCGTGCGTACGAATCGCGTCGAGAAGACGCGCTGAAGCCGCCGCCTGACCGCCTGACTTGATCAGCGAAGCCACCGCCTCGGTCATTGCCCGCTCGACCGACTGCTGCTTGCTCGCTTCCGTCTGAGCCATCGAAGGACGCGGCGTCGCAGCAGTCGGAGCCGATCGCTCCAATCGATCCACCAGCGACAGAGCAGGCGAGCGCAGCGCCGAAGCAGAGATCTGCGCAGAATCCATCGAAGCAGACTCGCCATCGTCAGCTGTTTCGTACGGCTTGACGGTGTTCAGTGCCTTCGGAAGCTCTTGCCACAGCGGAGTCTGTGCGACGCCGCTCTGACGAAGTGCCGCCACAACCTTCAGCGACGGCTGCCACTCCGATGGAAGCATCGAGACAACCTTTTCCAGTCGCTGAACCTGCGTCAGCATCGCCTTAGGCCACAGCGACGTCGGCGTCGGCTCCGATCCATCCGGCTGAGCCTGGCGAGGAAAGCTCGTCACAAGTCGCTGCGTATAGGCTTGCTCGACATCGGACACACCACGACGAGCACGATTCCATTCCGTCGGACCAGATACGAGCGAGAGCAGCGGCGACGCAATGTGCTGGGCAGGCTGAACCATCGACGCAGAGCGATCCGCCATCGACAGCGCCCGCGTTGCAACTGCGCCAGGCAGCGACGACGAACTCGCATCCTGTTTCGGCGCAAAGAGAGAGCGTAACGACGAAGCCTGCTCAGGACGATGCGACGTAGACGTAGCGGTCCGTTCATATTTCGCAGACGGAGCACCGACGAACATCAGTCCGCCGGTCCCGCCAAGCCCCCAGCGCGGCAGCGACGGCTCCATCGTGGCATCAGACTTGGGCAGACTGGTCAACAGCGACGAAAAATCATCCCAGCCCGGCAGCGCGTGACTCGACGAGCGACTGACCAAATCACCCAGCGTCCGCTGTGGACCGAGGAGCGCCGAGAAGATCTCACTACGCAGTGCTGTCGCACCAAGCTGTCCAATCGACATCGACGGAGACAGCGCAGCACTGGAAGCGCGAGTAGCATGCGGTCCCGTCGAAGGCTGTGCAGGCTGTGCAGGCTGATCTTTGGGCAGAAAGACCATGCCCCCCGCGACGCTCAGCCAGCGACCCGCTGATTCGGTATGCGCATCAGCCTGAGCTGTTGGCTCTGACGGACCAGCGACGCGCTCCATCCCAAACTGACGAGCAAACGACTCCATCGACGCAGCCAAGCCGCCCGTCAGAAGAGAACCCAACGACGGACGCGCTGCCGACGAAGTCTCGCGGAAGGCTGTTCCCATTGAAGCCGTCGGCGACGCGCCAGATCCCTGCGCAGCCTGACGAGTCATCGATTGCGTCTGAGCGTCGCTACGATTCGCTACAGATGGCAAAATCAGCGACGGAAGAAGCGCAGCCAAACGCGATGCTTGCTCTGGACTGCCCGAGCGCGCAGCCAGGCTCAGCAGCCAATCCGGGGTCAGCGATCGCCCCGACGAAACACCGAGCGACTGAGCCATGCTCTGCGCAGCACCTGTTCCGACGCCAACGCTCGCAGCAAACAGCTCTGCCAGCGCCCCCATTCCACCGACGCGCAGCCACGGAAGATCCTCAGCCACCGAGCCCAGCAAGGCCCGCAGCCCGGTTCCATCTTGTGACGATGCAGCGACGGAATCCTCACGCCCAGGTGCGAACAGCGCTGGCGACGAACCGGACAGACTGGTCGGGTCAGAAAGCCGACCCAAGACCGACGGTGCAAGCTGGTTTTGGCTGGCCAAGAGCGGACGAGCCAAGGCACGACCAGTGGTCTCTGCACCTTCTGACGAAGCAGCGCCGCGCGCTTGTGGCTCTGCACCACGGCGAATCGAGCCAGCATCCGCACGGACGGTCCGCTCAGGCTGTGGTCCAGCAACGAACACCAGACCTTGTGGGCCCATCGCCCAGCGCGGCAGCACATCCTGCGAATCCGTCGAGGCCAAAAGCTGAGCCATGCTCGACGGAAGCCCTGGTGCATTGCGCCACTGCTTGGCGACGGACGGCTGAAGCCACGGCATGGCTGTGGTCATCTGCGCCGCCAGTAGCTCACTGCGCAGCGCCATTCCGCCTGGACGCTGCCAAGTAGATGGAGGAGCCAGCGACGGAGAAGCGAACGATGAAGATGAACCCGAGCCCACAGACGACGGAGAGACAGCCGCTTGATCAATCATCACCGAGGCTGGAGACGAACCCGAATCACGAATGGCTCGATCTGCCCGTCGGGACATTGACGAAACAAGGACTTGACCGCCAGCGAGCGGGACAAACTGTGACGGTGCAGCAACGGCTGCGGGATCCGCACCAACCAGTTCCTCGATGCGCGCAATGCCGTGAGAACGAGCAAATGCCTCGGTGCTGGCAGCCAGACCACCGACTTGGCCCCACATGCGAGCGAGCGGTTCTGACGGACTTGTGACGGGACGACTCACATCGATTGACGCAGATGGAGCATCGCTAAGCGTGCGCGTCTCACTCGGGACGAAAGACCCTGTACGAGCTTCCGACGCGGCTTCGTCGGACAATGGACGGATGAAAGACGGAGCATCAGACTTCGCGGTACGTGCTGCATCGCGAGTCATCGGTTCTCGACGTAGCGACGGAGAAACAGTCTGTGCATCACGAACAGCATCCGCCGAACGATTGAATTCCGACGACAGATACGAAAGGGAAGGCGCAGCTTTCGACGCAGCAGCATCGGTATCTGACTGTGCAAAGCGCGCTGGACCGATGAGCCACGACGGAAGGACTGACGCAGAAATCGACAAGCCAGCCGAGTCAGCCGCTCGCTGAGCCCCCCCCGAGGACAGACCGACGCCAGCCGCAAAGAGCTCTGCCAAGGTCGCTACGCCACCCATCTTCAGCCACGGACGAACCGCTGGATTCGATACGAACGACGGACGAGCAGAGGACGACGCGGCCGCTTCGCGCTCGACAGTCAGCGACGCAGCATCCGCTCGGCGATCCACAGACGAGGAGGACACAAGCGGACTTGTGGCCAGTCTTTCCTGACGATCCAGCGTCGAAATGCGCGAATCAGCGCCAGCACTGTCTGCGACTTGCGATGCCAGCATCGGAAGTGCAGCACGAACATCGCCGAGCTTTTCTGGCTTCGAGGCAGCTCTATCGGAAGCAGAACCACCCGAGCGATTCGAGACGGATGGCCTATCGCTTGTACGCTCAAAGCTTGGTGCTGCCAGCATCGGCAGCGCGGGCGACGGTCGCTCGATGGCTGCGGAGTCGCTCTGTGCTTGCATCTTCAGCAGTCGCTGCACCGACGCAGACAGACCGGGAGCCTGGCTCCACTCAGCGGCAAAGTGCGGATGATCAGCTGATGGAAGCGGAGCCCCCGTCGCCATTCCCATTCGGGCCGCAAACTGCTCCACCTGCGCGCTGATCCGTCCCGGTGCCGTCAGCGGCTTCATCTGTTCCCGAGCAGCGTGCTGAACTTGTGTGCGCTCATTCGACGCGGCAGCCCGCTCACGACTGACTGTTTCGCCCAGCCACATCGACGGTGAAAGCCCCGGCGACCACGGACCGAGCAGCTCAGCCATTTCTGCGACGACGGTCCGGCGAGGAGAAATCACCGCTCGCTCAGCAACAGCGCGAGGAGCCATCGAGGCGACAGAGCCTGTACTTGACGTTCCATCCGACGACGCAGCAGCGACGGTATCCACGGACGTGGCAGTGGACGAAGCCACCGTCGGAACAGAGCCAGCACTGACCGAAGCGTCCAGCGCCGGAGCAGTGACGGCAGAGCCAGGAAGCGGCGTAGCCAGAACGAAGGGTGCGCCAAGTGCAGCAGGCTGAGACGGCGCTGATGTAGATTCCTGACGATGAGCGATCTCTGTCTGCGCAGCGCTCGGACGAGCAAGCGTCTGTGCCGTGCGATTTGTCGCCGCTGACGCTTGTGCTGCCCGAGGCGCAACAGCATCCGGCGAAACCATCGTCTGAGCCAACGCCGAACCCGACGCAATCCGTGCTGACTGAAGCGCTCCCGGCTCTGTTGCAGACGCACCCCGAGGAAACGGCAGCGCGCCAGCGCCCGTTAGCATGGCGACGGCAGGATCGCTGGATCCAATTCCCAGTCGGGCGTCAGACCAGCCCAGGTGCATAAAGCTCCGCGCAAGCGCCGACAGCTTCAGGATCTCTGGCGACGGAGGCCGCTGGACGGACGGATACGACGTACTGCGCAGCACCAGATCCAGACCACGCGGCTCATCGCTGCCGAGCATACCTACAGACGCTGCATTCGCAGACGCTGCATCCGCAGACGACGCTACGTCGGACAGCTCGGGCATGATCGATCGCGCACGCTCACTCGGTGCCACGCCACGATTCAGCGGAGCCACGGGCGCAGCGATGTCTGGACGTTGCGACGGAGCAGCCAATGATTCAGAAGCGTAACTGTCGCGCGCCAGCGTCGGAGTCAGCGCCTGTGAGACTGCCTGACTTCCCGCTACCGGATTCGATGACAGCGCCGGTGCCAGCGTCGCAGATGCAGATGGCACAGCGGCGGCAGAAGCCGAAGCCAGCGCCGGAGGAACCAGCGGCATTCCGACGGAAGCTACGCGACTGGATGCAGGCTTTGGCGCAGCCACCGCTGGGCTTCGTGTACCAGCTCTCACGACGGCAGCGCTTGGACTGGAAGCCCAAGACTCGGCATGCTCTAGCATCGGAACCGGCGGCAGCTCTCGTGGCGCAAAGCCACTGGCCTGCACAGGCAGCCCGAGCGAGCTGAGACGACGACTCAGCAAGCGATCGGAGAAGCTCTCAAAGCGGTTCAGCGTCGAGAGAAAGCTGGCTGCGCCAAAGCGGCTGTCAAAGCCACGCAGCAGCCGATCCACCGACGAAAGAAGTGGTGAAGAAAACGCCATCATGGGCTGGGCGCTCGAACTAGTGGGCATGGCAGCGACTGCCTCCACGCAAAGTGATCAAAGACGGACCTATTCACCCAAGTTATCGGCTGATGATAGCCCGGGTTTCGCCCCGTCGGCGACTCTCTGTCGTCGAGCTTGAAGAATTCCGACTTGGCTACAGCGTGGGAAGCTGGCGGCGACTGTCGGAAGCTGTCGGTGTCAGTGCGCGTGTTCGAGCGCGCTGGCCAGTGCGTCCGCTGGCTGAAGTCCTTTGCGCGCCAGGATCGCCTGCAAAATATAGCTTGCAACCTGACTTGGCCGAGTGCCAGGACCAAAGCCAGCGTCGTAGCCAAGCTCGCGCGCCAGCTTGTGATCGATGCGCGGCCCACCCAAGACCAGCAGGACATCGCGCAGCCCAATCCGTCGAGCCAGCTCGATCATTCGCTTGGCATTTTCCCGATGGACATCACGCTGCGTCACGATCTGCGACACCAAGATCGCGTCGGCGGACAGCTCTTTGGACCGAGCGAGCAGCGCCGCGTTATCGACCTGCGCACCCAGGTTGTGCGCGTCGATCCACGGATACGCTTCGAGCCCCTTGTCGCCCGCGTACCCTTTCATGTTCATGATCGCGTCGATCCCGACGGTATGAGCGTCGCTTCCGGTACAGGCACCGACGATCACCAGCTTGCGTCCGATGTGGTGACGGATGATCGCGTTGACCTCTTTAAACGACCACGCGGGAGCCGTGACTTCGGGAACGATGATCTCGGCGAAATCGACGGTCTGGCCGGTGCTGGCATAGACGACAAAGAAGCTAAAGCCGTCGCCCGCTGGCTCCATCGTCGATACCGCGATGTTGCTAAGCCCCATCTGCTCGCACAAGCGACGCGCCGCTTCCTTGGCTCGTCCCGACGCAGACACCGGCAGGGTAAACGAAAGCTGGATGCGTCCGTCGTCTTTGCGGTCCCCGTACGGTCGAATCGGCTGCGTAACCTTGGCGCTGGCTGTCATGGCGCAGAGCCTAGCAAAATCCAGCGAAGGTGGCGCCAACAAGCTATTAGGAATATGAAATGACTCTTATTTAAAATATTAGGCACAAAAAAAGACTCTTATTTGCAATATTAGTCATATAGAAAGACTCTTATTTGCAATATTAGTCATATGGAAAGACTCTTATTTGCAATATTAGTCATATGGAAAGACTCTTATTTGCAATATTATGCAAACGAAAAGACTCTTATTTCATTTCGATGATCGCTTTGCATTCGGTATGAAGCGCTGGCTGGGTGGAAAAATCGACGAAGCGGCGGGGCCTGAAATAATCGCCTCATGAGACACTCCGTTCGACCCTCTCTACAGCCCTCTTCGCGACCCTTTTTCTGTGCGCTGATCCAGCGCTGCTTGGTGATCGGTGGCCTTGTGATCTCTGTGCTTTCGCAGACGCGCTGTGCGCATCCTGTACGGATTCCCGATCCGCCGATTCAGTGTGAGTCCTGCGAAGAATGGAACAGGCCGCAGCCGCCATTTCGCATCTTCGGAAACACCTATTATGTGGGCGTAGAAGGACTCAGCTCGGTGCTGATTGACGGGGGCGCTGAGCTGCTTGTCATCGACGGAGGACTCAGCCAGTCTGCGCCGCTGATTGCCAAGAACATTGAAGCGCTGGGATTTGCTCTTCGCAAGGTGCGCTGGCTGGTTGGATCGCATACGCACTACGATCATGCGGGTGGACTGGCAGCGCTCAAGCGATGGAGCGGAGCCCGTGTGGCCGCAAGTCCGCGTAGTGCCGAAGCGCTGCGCAGTGGGAATGCGAACAGCGATGATCCACAAGCGGGATTTGGACCCAAAGAGATGGCGTATCCTGCGCTCAGCGTCGAACGAGAGTTGGCAGATGGAGAGTCTCTGACTGTTGGCAACGTCACTATCACCGGACACTACACACCGGGACATACTCCGGGCGGAATGTCTTGGAGCTGGCAGAGCTGCGAAGGAACGCGCTGTCTTCAGATGGTGTATGTCGATAGCTTAAATCCCATCAGCGCACCTGGATTCCGCTTCACCCAGACACCCGAGCGCGTCGCTGCCTTCCGTCAGAGCATTGCCAAAGTACGGAGTCTTCCTTGCGATGTGATCATCTCTGCACATCCCAGTTTTTCGTCTCTGTTTGAGCGATGGGAAGCCAGCAAAAAGACCGGATCGCGCGATGCGTTTGTACGCAGTGAAGGATGCAGAGACTATGCAGACGATGCAGAGCAGCGACTGAGCAAGCGCCTGACCGAGGAAGCCAAGTAGGAATCGGTCGGCTGTGATACGCTCTTTCGGGCATGCGTCTATTCACTGTGATCGCGCTGTCCCTGTGTGCATCCTGCGTGCAACCACCAACCTATCAAGGGGGACGATTTGCGAGCGCGCCGCAGCTCCTGCTGCCCGATGATCGCGGATATCCGACACCACTTTCCGCTGGTCAGCCGCTTGTACCGGGTCAGGTGTTCGCGCTCGATGTTCCGCTCACACAGTCGGCCTATGTCTATGTGGTGAGTCGCAGCGGCGGAGTCCTAGACAACCTGTATCCCAGCGGTACATCCGATCGCGTACATGAACCCGGCATCGCACGCATTCCGAGCGCAGATTCCTGGCTGCGAGTGCCCGCGCAAGATGGCGCAGCAACGGTCTGTGTTCTGCTGAGCGCCCAGCCGATTGATCCGTCGCAGCGTCGCTGTTATGCGCAGCGAGAGCACATGCAGAGCAGTCCTCCGCTACAAGCGTTTCAGCTTGCACCTCTGCGTGTGAACTAACGAGTCCCGCATCTGCTTACAGACTCTCTTTTGCGAACACAGACACGCGCATTGTAGGCTCGCTTGTGCTGGACTGTCTGACTTGTAGACAGCAGACAGACAGCGACTCCCTCTGTCCATTGTGCCGGACTCCCTGGTACGATATCCGCTCGTCTTTTCAACGTGGCCACCGTGGGGGTTCCGATGTGTCTCAGGCTATCTGTGATCCGCTTTGTATTGTGCGCTCTGCTCGTGACGCTGCTGCATGCACCGATGCGTGCAGAGGCCGCCAAGGTTCCATTTGTCATCACAACGGGCGATAGCATTTCCAACATTGGACAGGTGCCAGCAGAGGCCAAGCCTGCGATCGAAAAACTGACCGAGCCCGGTGTCGAAGTGGGCTTTGTCTACAGCTACTTTGGTCTGTTTTGGCTGGATGCGTGGACGTGGGATGGTCGCTACTGCCTGTATCACGGAAAGACGATCTGGAAGCTTTCTCCGACGCAGACAGCCAAGATTCTGGGCATTGAGGAAAACAAGCTCCCAACGCCTCTGTTCTATCGATTCCCTTCGCTGCTGGTGCTGCTTTTGGTGGCTGTGATCGCGATGTTCATCATCGGAAAGTTCACCAAGTCGGACGAAGAGATCGCAGCCGAGCTGCTAAAAGATGATCGCTACAAAGAAGCGCTGACGCTGTTTCGCGAAGAGTACAGCAAGGTACAGAGTAAGCAGTCCAAGAGCACGGATGCAGCGACGGGAAAAGACGAAAAAAAGGAGTCTGAAAAGGAGTCCGATAAGGAGTCTGAAGAAGTCGATGCAGACGAAGTCAAAGAGCGCCAGATGAAGGCAGCGCTGGAGCCCGGCGTAGCATTCCTGATCAGCAAAGGAGTTCCCAAAGAGGAAGCGGAACAGAAGCTGGAAGTGCTCGCGAAAGTGGAAGTCATCGAAAAGACAGACGTTGCAGCAGCAGCGACTCCGTAACGCAGATCTGACCGTCCGTTGTTCCGCCCTGCCCGCTCTTTGCTGGTTCCGTTTACGTCACTGTGGATACGCGAGTCGATAACCAGCCACAGCGATGGCAACCCAGGCTCCCAAAAAGCACAGACCCCCGAACGGAGTGATCGCGCCCAGCCAGCGAACTCCCGACAGTGCCAGCACATACAGAGAGCCCGAAAACAGCACCGTTCCAGCGACGCACAAGAGCGCAGCCCAGCGAACAGGGGACGATAGCGGCAGCAGTCCAATCACACACAGAAGCAGCGCGTGATACATCTGATAGCGCACACCGACCTCGAAGATCGCTTGCAGATCAGGAGCCAGTCTCTGCTTGAGCGCATGCGCTCCGAAGGCTCCAGTTGCAACAGAGACAAAGCCGGAAATCGCTCCGACTGACAGCCACGGATTCACAGTGATGTTCATGGCTGCGCAGCATATCACCGCTTTACGGCAACACGAGAGCACGCGCCAAAGGAAGCCGTCATCTCGCGAAAAGGAATTCCTTAGGAGCCAAACTCAGCGACGATGGCTTGCACTTCCTTGATGAATCCTTCGCGCTGCTGTCGATCGAATTCCTGCCACGTACACAGCGTTCGGGAATCCGTGACCCGATCGACAAAGATCGTGGCATGCAGGTGATCCACTTCATGCTGATAGGTTCCTGCGGTGATTCCTTTTGCGACAAAGTCGAGAGCATTTCCGTGACGATCCCACGCTTGCACGCGCACTTCACAGAATCGCTGGACGCGTCCGCGCAGGTTGGGAACCGACAGACAGCCTTCGTAGTTGCTAAACGTCCGGTCCGAAAGCGGAGTCAGCACCGGATTGACCAGCACCGTCAGCGGAATCTTGGGCTTATACGGATAGCGCGCGTTCTGTCCAACTTCCATGACGCAGACCTGAACGCTTTCGTAGATCTGCGGCGCAGCCAGTCCCGCACCGTCGGCATCGCGCATCGTTGTGATCAGATCATCGACTAGCTGCTGACCGTAGGGAGACAGAAGCTCTTCCTTGGTCAGCGGACGCGCAACCTGACGAAGCACCGGGTGACCAAGCTGAGCGATCTTTCGTATCGGCATAGTCTGTTGTTTGTACATCACGACGACGCAGCCGCTTCATCTTTGTTAAGGTGAAGCGATACCGATGTCTGCGAAAGCGTTTCTGGCATCCCAGCGGATTTCTCTGTTGCTGTCTCAGGTGCGTGGAGCGTTCGATGCGCAGAGCCCGCTGTCTGCGATCGCTTGGTTCAATCAGCTCCGCCGTCTGGGCCTGTCGCTGCCGCTCGGACTTGTCCACGATGTAGGACTGATTCTGTCGGTACCGCGCGCACAGCGACGAATCGGACAAGAGTTGGCGCTGCTGCCTGCGCATCGAGGAGTGCTCGACGGATATCGGACGCTGCTTCACAAGCTGACAGAGATCGATGCGATCGAGCAGATCGGCAGTCTGCGACCATCGGACAAGCTGATCGCGGTGCTGATCTACAAGCTGCTCTCGACGCTGGCGCAGTCCCTTCCTTCGCACCAAACCGCGACGATCGAGCTTCCCGCTGACGGTCTTCCGAGCCTCGATCAGTCGCTATCTTCCGTCGAGCAGCAGCAAGAAACGCAGCGTCACTTGGCCTTTTTGCATGAGCTAGAGCAGCAGTCGAGTGGGCTCTTGCTTCGGGCCGAGCTGCTGAACGCGCAGGCGGTGCGACTGCTCGCGACGTACGACGGAAGCGCGAGCGTGCTTTCGCGAATTGCGGACGATCGCGTCGATCTGCTGGAGCTGCTGACGATGTTCGAGGCGGACGATCTACGCGATACGGTGCGCTTTTCGCTCGACTTGCTGCCGTCGGTGCTTGAAGCCCAGCACGTCAGTGGCGCACAGAGCCATCCAACCGGCGGCTATGCCGGACTGCTCAGTCGAGGATCGCTGGATGCGCTGCTACCGAGTGAGCTGGCCAGCGACGAAGAGCTGTTCTACGCCCGGTTCGCGCAGTCCGAGCTTTTGTACCTGGGCCGAGAGCGTCAAGTCGAAGCGCCGCATCCGCTGCATTACATCTTGGTGGACTGTTCTCCGTCGATGCGTGGGCTGCGTCAGGTCTTCGCTCGCGGTCTGGCGCTGTCGCTCAGTCAGAAGCTACTGCGCGCACGCTTGCCGGTGATGATTCGCTTTTTCGACGGAAGGCTGCATGAAGCGATTCGTGCCGATCAAGCGCCCCGTCGCGTCTTGCCGTATCTGCTCGGGTTTCGCAGCAATCGAGGACGAAGCTATTCTCGCGTCTTTCGCGACCTTCACAAAGAGCTGCTTTCCGTCTGTGCAAACCGCAAGACCCGCGTCACGCTTTACCTCATCACGCACGCTGAGTGTCACATTCCTGTCTCGACGGTGACAGCGCTTCGCAAGCTGGCGATGATCCAAGCCGTGTTTGTCCGTCCCTCGTCGGAAGTGCGCCTGGATTATCTGTCCCAGCTCACTCGCTATCAGGTCATCAGCGACGAAGCACTTCATTCCGAAGCGGCTCGCAAAAAACAGGCTCTCGAGATCCTTTCGCGCGTCGCAGACACCGCTTCCTAAATCGCGTGGGTTTTGGCATATGCTGCCGCGCATGCGGACTGCTTTGTCGAACCCGTCGTCGCGTTTTTCGTCGCTCACTCGACAGCTTGTGCTGTGTGGACTGCCGGTTTTCGCGTCGTGTACCGTCTACGTCGATCCGACGCCGCTGCCCGAGCCGCCGCTCGTCGAAGGATGTAACCCACTCGGAGGTGGACCCGGGGAAGACTGTCTGTCTCCGTTTCCCTCGAATTACTACCTACGCAGCGACGAAACCGGAGCCAAGCGCGTCACGTTTCCAGTCGGTGTGCTTCCGACTTCACGCAAAGGAACGCCGCTCGATCCGGTGCAGTTTGCGAGCCGCGATGGCTACAGTCCCGCGACGCCCATTTTGGTGTATTTACCGACGGCGATTGATGGACAGAACCTGCCTGGACCGAGCCAGCCCGAAGCGTCGCTGCAAGTCTCGTCGCCGGTGCAGCTTATCGCGATGGACTCGGGCACACGGATTCCGCTGTTCGCCGAGCTGGATCGCAACGCAGGCGCGGGAGAGCGACAAGCGCTGATCATTCATCCGCAGCTTCGGCTTCAGCCAAAGACGCGCTATGTCGTGGCGATCTCTGGGCTGAAGTCACCGTCGGGAGACGACGTTCCAGCGCTCGCGGGCTTTGCGGCGATTCGGGATGGCGATGTCGAAAAGACCAGCATCCGAGGCCAGCTCGTCACGCAGTACCAAGAGCTGTTTTCGTTTTTGGCGCAAAAAGGGATCGCGAAAAAGTCGCTCCAGCTCGCGTGGGACTTTACGACCGGCGACGATGCGCAGCTCACCGGGCAGCTTGTGGCAATGCGAGATACCGCGCTCAAAGCCATTCGCCCGACAGAGCCCGTCGAGCCATCCCAGCTGTTTGCGATCGACAAGGTGGAATCCGCGCCCAAAGATCCGCTGCTGCGACAAGTAATTGGATCGTTCCGTGCGCCGTCGTTTTTGAGCGATGACACGAGTGGACGACTGCTAAAAGATGCCAGCGGTCAGCCAAAGCTGCGCGGCTACGGACGCTTCCCGCTCGTCGTTCACATTCCCAAGTGCGTCCAGAACGCGACAGCGCCCGTTCCGGTGATGATCTACGGACACGGTCTGTTCGGCGGTGCGCTCGGCGAAATGGACTCCGGGTATCAGCGCGAGATCATCCAGCGCTTGTGTATGGTGCAGGTGGGCTCGGACTGGATCGGGCTGACACAAGCGGACGCGCTGTACGCCGCCAACCAGGTGATGAGCGACTTCAACAACTTCGTGCAGCTCACCGATCGGCTACAGCAAGCGCACACAAACTTTGCGGTGCTCGCGCGGCTGATCAAAGACGGATCGCTGGCGCAGCTTGCGGAGCTAAAAGTCGGCGGCAAGGTCGTCTTCGACTCCAGCCAGGTGTACTACTACGGAATCTCAAACGGAGGCGTGCAAGGACTGACGCTGCTGGCGCTGTCACCGGATGTGAAGCGTGGCGCGCTCAATGTCCCGGGCGGATTTTGGAATGTCATGATGTGGCGAAGTGCGAACTTCCAGTCGCTGCTTCCCCTGCTGTCCGCGTCGTATCCCGATCCGTTTGAACGTCAGATCCTCATCGCACTGAGCCAGTCGCTGTGGGACTACACCGATCCAGCGACCTACGCGCCGTATGTGGTGAAAGCGCCGCTCCCGGGAACTGGCGGGGCCAAGCAAGTGCTCTATCAAGAAGGGATCGCCGACGCACAAGTGCCGAATCTGACGACCCGGATGATGGTGCGAACCATGGGCATTGCGCAGCTTGCACCCTCTGTCGAGCCGCTGTGGGGCATTCCGCAGGCACAAGCGCCGCTGCCGTCCGCGTATGTCCAGTTTGATATCGGACAGATGCCGCGACTTGGAGAAGACAACGTTCCGCCCAAAAACAACGCGGTCCACGAAGCGATCCGCAGGCTCGAAGCGGCCAAAGAGCAGTTGCAAGACTTCCTCAAAGATGGCGGCGTCGTGCGCGACACATGCAAAGGCAAGCCGTGCGTGTATCCGAGCGGAAGCTAGTCCCACAAACGACAAAGCTGCGCTGCGCGACGGTCTGGACAAAAGTAGCCGCCCAGCCGTCGTCAGGCATTCCGAGAGCGCTGCGACTTACAGATCCTTCAGGATCTCAGCGCGCTTGGCTGCGTACTCTTGCTCATCGATCAGGCCTTCATCCTTGAGCATCTTCAGCTTCTTCAGCCGATCCTGAAGGCTGGGCTGAGCCGGTGCCGCCGGTGCCGCTTGCTGAGCCGGTGCTGCCGGTGCTTCTGCCGCCGGACGCGTAGACTGCGCAAACATATTGGCCATCGCCATGCCCATTCCGAGCCCAGCGCCAGCCAGCATCTCGCCGCCTCCGCCACCATTTCCGCCACGAGCCATGCCATCGCCCGCGCCCATCATAGCCTTGCCCGCCGCAAACTGCTGATAGCCGCCCAGTCCGCCCGCCATCCGAATCTGCGCAGCGTCCTTGTACATGCTCTTGAGCGTCTGCTCGTCTTCTTCTTTGATCGAAACCACAAAGTTACCGAGACGAACCACACGCATTCCGTAGCCCTGCATGTGCGGCTTGAGTCCCTCGATGACCTCGGCTTCGATCTCTTCGGTCAGCGCGCCCGACGTGATGTTGAGCAGCGGTAGCTGCTTGGCGACGAGCAGCTTCGCAATCCGATCGCGAATCGTCTTGAGCAGCAGCTGACGGAACCAGCCCACGAACTCTTCGTCATTGGCCCATGAGCGCTGTCCGAAGAACGAAATCACCTGCGTCGGATCGGTCGCCTGGAGCGAGTATTCGCCGTGAACCATGACGCCAATCGCCAAGCCGCTCTTGGGATCTTCGACGTCGCCGATGCGTCCGCCGAACTTGAAGCCCGCGACCTCGCGGATGGTGATGAACCAGACCTCGGCTTTGAAGACGTTGCCGCCGGTGAACTTATCGACGATCTGGTTGAGGAACATGATGTTGGACGACTCGAGCGTGTGTCGCCCAGGACCAATCTGGCCGATAAACTGACCGTCCTTGAAGAACAGCGCCACCTCATCGGTCCCGACCGTCAGCTGTGCTTTGTTCGGGATGGTGGGATCGGGATGCTTGTAAACCAGCATTCCCTTTGCGCTGTCAGGGCGGGCAATCGCCAGCTCACGAACGCCACCCTTGACGAAATCCATTAGGCCCATTGATTCCTCCTGGTGTAAGCCGAGTCGCGACATGCGCGCCCCGACCATCGAGACGGTGTTCCAACCGTGTAGTGCGAAACGCTATTGAGTCTCGATCATAGGTACCGAGTAGAGCGTTCGCAAGGTGCCCCTGTACGTGATACGCTCTGTCCTGCTGCGAAAGTCGTCCGCACGATCTCATCCAGATCAGCACCCGGCCTACAATCAGGCCACCAAGCTTCCGCAGAGCATCGCCAACCAACTGAAATCTCTGGTAGATTGGAATGCCGCTTAAGCGAGGAGTCGATCGGTCCATGAAAAAGGTCATCCGCGTTGTCGCCGCCGTTCTCGAGCGAGATGGACGGTACCTCATCACCCAGCGCCGTGAATCGGCGGTGCTACCCCTTCAGTGGGAATTCCCCGGAGGCAAGGTCGAGGCAGGCGAAAACGATGAAGATGCGCTCCGTCGCGAGCTGAGCGAGCGCCTCGATGCCGACTTCGAGATCGGCAAAAAAATCGGTGAAAAGCACCACATTTACGACGGATACGAAGTGATTTTGGCGCTTTATGCAGCCAAGCTCATCCCTGGTCGTCCGATGCGCGCCAAGCGAGTCCGAGACTTCCGCTGGGTCGCATCCTCAGAGTTCGGTCAGTATCAGTTCCCCGATGCCGATCAACGCACGATGGATCAGCTGCTCGGAATTCGTCGCTAGCCCACACAGCCTCTCGTCAGCTACCCACCTCTTTCGGTAGCATCCTCAGTATGAAATCTGTCGTTCTGATCGTGCTCGATGGTCTTGGCCATCGCGAGCAAACCGATGCCAACGCCGTGTATCTGGCCCACAAGCAGACGTGGCCGCGTCTTCTGTCGCAGTATCCGACGACGCTGCTAGAGTGCTCTGGCTTTTCCGTTGGACTTCCCGACGGACAGATGGGCAACTCTGAGGTCGGTCACACCATCCTTGGCGGCGGACGAATCGTCTATCAAGACTTGGTACGCATCAGCAAGTCGATCTCCGACGGTGATTTCTTCACAAATCCCGAGCTAGTCGCCGCCGTGGAAGCGGTCAAAGCAAGTGGCGGAACGCTGCATCTGCTCGGGCTGAACTCACCGGGCGGTATCCATTCGACGCTGGAACATGGCTACGCGGTCGTCGAGCTGGCCAAGCGACATGGACTCACGCGCGTCGCATGGCATGCATTTCTCGACGGAAGAGATACGCCACCGCAGTCGGCTGCTGGTTATTTGCGTGAAGTCGAAGCCAAGCTCGCAGCCATCGGTGTGGGTCGTGTTGCGTCGCTGGCTGGTCGCTTTTACTCGATGGATCGCGACAACCGCTGGGAACGAGTGGCCCGAGGCTATCGCTTGCTGACTCGCGGCGAAGGTCGTCCAGAGCCAGCCAGTGCGGGAGCCGCCGCCGCGATCGAAGCCGCCTATTCCCGAGGCGAAACTGACGAGTTTATCCAGCCGATCGTCTTGACCGAGCACGGACGCGCCGTCGCAACCATCCAAGATGGCGACGCGGTGGTGTTCTGGAACTTCCGCGCGGATCGAGCCCGGGAGATCAGTCGAGCGCTCACCGAACAGAAGTTTGATGCCTTTGACCGAGGCAAACCACCCAAGCTGGCTCGCTACGTGTGCCTGACGCAGTACGACGCAAAGCTTGGCTTGCCGACGGCATTTGCTCCGCAGTCGCTGTCGAACAACCTGGGCGAGTACCTGTCCGGGCTGGGACTGAAACAGTTCCGCACCGCTGAGACGGAAAAGTACGCGCACGTCACGTTCTTCTTCAACGGTGGCGTCGAAGCGCCGTATCCAAATGAAGATCGTCGGCTCGTGCCGTCTCGTCGCGACATTGCCACGTATGACCTGGCTCCAGCGATGAGCGCCAGCGAAGTCACCGACGGTGCTGTTACAGCCATCGAGAGCAAACAATACGCATTCATCCTGATCAACTTCGCCAATCCCGACATGGTGGGACACACCGGCATCCTTCCCGCCGCAGTATCCGCCGTCGAGACGATCGATCAGTGCTTGGCGCGAATCGTCGAAGCTGCGACGAAGACCGGAACCGCCGTGCTGATCACCGCTGATCATGGCAACTGTGAGCAGATGCTCGACGAAACCACTGGCCAACCGCACACCGCGCACACGACCAATCCCGTGCCGTGCATCCTCGTCGATGATGAGCTACAACAGCGAACGCTTCATCCGGGCGGACTGGCTGATGTGGCTCCGACGGTGCTGACGATCATGGGACTGCCAGTTCCCGCCGAGATGACCGGCAAGTCGCTGATCAATCCGTAGCGTCTACAAATACAAAGACCGTTACGCGCTCGGCGATGGTGTGCGCGTGACTCGGTCCAGCGTCGGTCCCAGCGAGTCACAGAGCAGTCCGATCAGCGTGCGCTCGTCGGGATTGACCGAGCGCGACGGCGATTCGAGCCGCAGATACCCAAGCAAGCGGCCTTGCTTGCCCGGCACCACCACCGGAAAGCCGTCGCTCGGCTCGTGCATCACAGCAGGCTGCGCAGCGCTTGGCATCGGCTCATCCATCATCGAATCGAGCTTGAGACGCAGCGGAAGTTCCAGAAGCTGACCAAACTGCGCAAGCTGGTCTTCCACGTCGGACACGGTCTGACAGCTTTCCAGCTTCAGCGACAGCGCATCCATCGCGCGCAAAAGCTGCTGGGTGCGACGTCGCCGCGCCAGCGCCGCCCACAAGCCTTGCGGTCCGCCACGCAGATAGCCCAGCCGATGCCCGAGCAGCAGCGCGAAGCAGATCGCCAAAACAAGTCCGAATCGCGACAGCAGCGGTCCGCCGAGCACCATCAGCAGCGACAGCGCGCCAAATACCAAGCACGCGACGTACAGCCACAGCACCGCTCGTCGCACCGGCAAGCCCATCAGCAGCAGACGATGATGAACGTGATCGCGATCGGCCTGCATCACCGGTCGTCCCGCCAAAAACCGTCGAGAGATCGTCAGTCCGGTATCGAGCAGCGGCAGACCGAGCGCAACGACCGGAAAAATCACCAAAACCGCCGTCGCTGACTTGCGAACCGACCAGATCGACATCGTCGCCAGCAGATAGCCCAAAAACAGGCTCCCCGAGTCGCCCATAAAGATCGACGCAGGATTGAAGTTGTAGCGAAGAAAGCCGAGCGTCGCGCCCGCGAGAGAACCGGCGACAAAAGCCAGCAGCAAGTCGCCACGGATCAGCGCAGCCACCGTTGTGGTTCCGAGCGCAATGACCGCAACTCCCGATGCCAACCCGTCGAGCCCATCGATCAAGTTGACCGCATTGACGACACCGACGATCCACGCCACCGTCACCAGCGCGGACAGAAGCTGCGATAGCTCGATCGGACCCGTCGGACCCGTGGTCCCGAGCACCCGAAGCCCTTGGCTGTACAAAAACAGCGCAACCACAATCTCGACGAGCAGCTTCGGCAAGGCTCGCAGCCCGCGCAGATCATCGACAATGCCGAGCAGCAGCATCGGGACACCGCCGAGCAGAATCGGCAAGACCGGTGTTCCTTGCTGAAGCGTCGCTCGCGCCACCACGCTGCCCGACGACCAAAGCAGCGTCACCGTCAGATAAAATGCCAGCGCAATCGCAACTCCGCCGAGCCGAGGAACCTGCGATGGACGAAGCAGCTTGCGCGCCGAAAATGGATCGAGCGCCTTGAGCCACAGCGCGACGCGTCCAGCCAGCGGCGTCAGCACAAGCGACAACAGCAGCGACAGCAGCAGTCCGAAACCGACGGCTCTCATCGCGGCTCCCGTCGCAGACTTTCTAACACTTGGGCATGCGCAGCCATCGCCAGCGGCTTGTCAAAGCGCGTCTCGAACAGCTCACGAGCACGCGCAGCCATCGCACGCCAGCGCATCGGATCTTGAGCAAGCTGACGCAGACCCAAAAGCAGCGCGGCTCCGTCACCGTTTCGTACAGAAATTCCCAGCTCTTCGTCGCGCAGCAGTGCGGGAATGCGTCCGCGCTCGGGTCCAATGTAGGCAATCGGTCGTCCCGACGCGAGCAGCCCATAGAGCTTGCTCGGCGCGAGCAGTCCCTGCATCGCCGCTTTGACCGAGATGAGTCCGACATCACCTGCTGAGAGCACGTCTGCAAGCCTAGCCCGAGCCTGCGGCGGCAGCGAGTGAACCAAGCCGTGCAGATTCGTCGGAATCCGCGCCAGCAGCTTGGCCTTTTCGTCTCCGTCTCCGACGAAGAGCCAGTGAATCGGTGGACCATCAGACAGCGACGCAGACTGCGCACAGAGCGCCGCGACGATCGTATCGAAGTCGTGTCCTCGTCCGTGATTTCCGGCGTAACAGACCACAAACTCATCGGACAGACCCAGCTCTGCACGCACGCTGTTTGGCAGCCGAGGCTGCGGCAACAGCTCACGCGAGTCAGCAAAGTGATCGATCACGACAAGCTGCGACGAGTGGGCTCCGGCATCGAGCAGTCGATCCGCCATCGCTTCGTCGAGCGCAATGATGCGCTGAGCGGACCGATACAGCGCACGCGAAAACAGCGATAGGCCGCGATACAGCGTCGATTCGCGCTGTGCCAGACCCATCGCCGAGAGCAGATCCGGATACACATCTTGAACCCACAGCACAAGCTGCGCGGAAAACAGTCGCTGCGCACACAGACCCAGCGCGGAAACCAGCGGCGGTGTCGTCAGCGCAACCACCACATCCGGCTTGGGCAGCGCGCGAAGGGTCCACAGCGCTTGGCTCAAAAACTGACCGTAGCTACTGACACGTCCGAGGAGGCGCTCAAGCTGCTCTCGCTTCGACGGAGACGCTGAAATGGGCGGCGGCGCATCGCGCACCGGCACGCGCACAATGCGAACCCCGTTGTGAACTTCGTCTTGAGCCAGCTGGTGAAGAGGCTCGGGCGCGCGTCCGTGGTGAGGCTGACGATAACGTCCGCTGCCGCACAAAACCGTCACAGAAAAGCCACGCGCAGCCAGATCTTCCGCCCAATCGGTACAGAGCTGCGCCGTCGCTGCAATGTCTGGGTAATAGAACTGGTTCAGGAGCAGGATGCGCATCGCAAAAGGAGAAGTGACGTTCTCAGCGTAAGCTGGCCGCCAAAAGAACGCAGCACAAAAACGTCACTGCATGCGTCGGCGCTGCGACAAGCATCGCTACTGCGGAAGACGCTCGATCTGCCAGCGCACCGACTGCGAGTTCTCGGGCCGAACCGCGTACGTCTCATCGGCTTTGGCCAGCGACAGGACACAGCGCGTAATTCGCTGCGGCACCGCTTGCGCATTGGCTGCAACTCCCGGCCAGCTCGTTCCTTCGCCCGGCAGCTCCGCAAAGTGAGGATCCCACGGCATCACGATCGCAATGCCATCGCCATCGGGCTGGGAAATCAGCTTCGGCAGCAGCGGATACGGCACACGCTGTCGGCAGGAAGAAAGCAGCGCGGAAACCAGCGTCGAAGCGTCTAGAAGCGCCGAAGCGTCTGGCAGCGACGAAGAAAGCGACTCTACGGTCCGCAGATCATGAAGGGTTCGCAGTCGCTCGGCTTCCAGCTCTTCGATCGTACAAACCGTCGGTGGCGGCAAGTTCAGCGCTCCAGCCTGATAGCGGGCGAGCGCTTCCCGAGGTGTCAGCCACAGTGGATCGAAGACCTCGCGACCATCGACTTGGACGCCACCGTCGTGACGGGGGGTCGTCCATTCGAGCGAGAGCAGATAACAGTCCGCATCGAAGCGCTTTGGCTCTGCCGACGGAGTGATCCAGTGTGCAAATCGCACCAGCGTCTTGGGTTCTGCGACCGACAGTCCAGCCTCTTCCGTCAGCTCACGCGCGGCGGCATAGCGACTGGGAGCATCGGGATCGACCTCTGCATCCGCAGGATCGACGCGACCGCCGGGAAACACGTAGGCGTTGGCCATAAAGCTGGCGCGCTGACTCCGTCGGACAAGCAGCACCGCAAAGTCGGGTCCGTCGTCTGACATCTGTGGACGCAGCACCGCCGCCATTCCAGCTTTTCGAGGAGCGTTCATGCCAAAAAGCGCTCGAAGAGCTCGCGCAGATCCGGGGGAATCTCTCGCGAGGAAAAAGTGTTCATATCGACGCAGACGGTGGTGATCGAGCAAGACACCGACAGCTTACCGTCGCGATGTCGATAGCCGTCGTAGCGCATCTTCACCGAGCGATTGGTCAGCTTCGACACCGAGACCTCGATATCGAGCCGATCGCCGTAACGCAGCGGCGCTTTGTAGTCTGTCTCGACGTGAACCGTCGGAAAGCCAATGCGTCGCTCGTCAAGAAGCTGAACGTAGCTAATCCCAGCGTCGTTGAAGAAGTCCTCGAACGCTTCGTGAAAGTAGATGAAAAAGTGCGGGTAATAGACGATGCCCGCGTGATCTACGTCGCCGAAGCGAACCTGAACGGACGTACGAAAGCCCATCGCTAGTGCTTGTGCTGCGGCGCGACGAACTCTTTGGGCAGCTCCGAGCCATCACCGAAGAAGAACTCTTCGCAGCGCTTGTGCAGAAAGTCGAACGCTTGCTGCGTCACCAGATCGAGCCGGTATTCGTTGATGAGCATCTTCGAGTGCTCGAGCCACATCTGCCAGCCTTGCGCCGACACCTCGTTGTAGAGCCGATTGCCCAGCTCGTCGTCGAACGGAACGAAGTCGAGACCCGGAAGTTCTTTACCCAGCTTGCGACAGTGAACGATGCGCGACATGTGAGTTCTCCTCGAAACCTTGAAGCGGTCCAGCTTGGACCGGAGCGATTGCAGAAAGCGCGGGCATCTTAGCGCGAACCTGCGCTTTGCAAAGACTTGGCGACGTGCGGACCGCTCGGAAAGCGTTGAGCGATCAAACCAGCGACGATCTGCGCCGACAACATCACCATCGGAACGCCAGCACCTGGATGGGTTCCTCCACCGACGCAGAACAGGTTCGTAAGTCCCGGCAGCACATTCGGAGGCCGCACAAAAGCCGCCATTTTCAGCGACGCAGCCGAGCCATAGATCGCACCTCGGCTCGATGGAAACAGCGCTGCAAACGTCGCGGGAGAAACAGCCGCTTCGGCGATTTTGTGACGCGCATAGTCGATTCCGTGTCGTGCAAGCTTGTCCTTCACGCGCTCTCGACAGCGATCGATCAGCGCATCGGTCCATGGCTCTGCTTGCGTCGCAGGTTCGTGTACATGGTTCGCTCGAGGCAGCGCCGGAGCATTGGTCAGGAAAAACCAGCGCTGCGTGTCCTGCGCGAAGTCGGGATTGCACAGATAAACGGTTGGGTCCGTCGGTGGTCCTGACTGAAGCTCCGCAAACTCGTGTCGATAGTCTTTGGTGAAAAAGACGTTGTGATGACACAAAGGCAGCTTCTGCGCGTCACTCGCGACGGTCAGGTGAAGACAGGCAGACAGCGACGGAGGCAGCGCGTCATATCTCTTCCGCAGCTTGTCCGCAAGTCGCGTTCCGTCGAGCATTCGCTCATATAGCTGCTGAACATCACAGTTTGCGACGATCAGATCGGCGGACAAACGCTCGCCGGATACCTCGACGGACACCACTCGGTGGTTTGCTTCATCCAGCACCAGCCGATCCACCTGCGCGCCGTAGCGAATCCGTCCGCCAAGACGCTGAACCAGCTCGGCCAAGGCCTCTGCGACGCGATACATGCCACCTTCGACGGCGTAGACCCCGAAGCCTTGCTCGACGTGAGGAATCACCGCCAGCGTCCCCGGAGCGACGAACGGATCCGCCCCCGAATAGGTCGCATAGCGCGCAAACAACATCCGCAGTCGCTCGTCGGAAAAGAAGCGCCCAAGTCCGTTCCACAGCGTCCGCCACGCATCGATGCGCCACAGTCCAAACACATCTCGCACTCGGTTTTGCAGCATCAGCCCGAGCGGATTGCGCGGAATCGGACTCTTCATAAAGGGACGCTCGACGGCTTGGTAGATGCGTGCAGCGTGCCAGCGAAAGCGACGGTATTCCTCGGCAGAGCGACTGCCACAGACCCGACGGATTTCCTCGGTCGAGCGCGCCCACGCGGCATCACTTGGGCTTCGTCCGTCGCACGGATCATCGTTGAACAGATCGAGCTGCGAGCCATCGGCAAAGAAGTGGCGACAGAGCGGATCGAGCGGCGTCAGGCGAATCAAGTCCGCGCGACGAACCCCGGCTGTCTCGCACAACTCGTCGAGAACCCACGGAAGCGTCATCACGCTGGGCCCGGCATCAAACGGCAGTCCACCGACGAAAACCTGCCGCATCTTACCGCCCGGAGTCTGCGCGCGCTCCAGCACCGTCACGTCGTGGCCTTGGGCAAGCAGTCGAATCGCAACGCTCAGTCCACCTATGCCACCGCCAATCACGAGCACGGACGGCGCAGCGGATCGTCTTGCTAACGAAGTGGTCATGTCAGGCAGCTTGGATGCTGGCTACGTCGCCGCTCGGTTCAAAGAAAGTGAACCCCAAAAGCCATCTCGGCGCTGCATCGTCGGATTGAAGTAGACCGCATCGGACCGTTGCGGCCCAAACTTCACATCAAAACGCAGCAGCAGCTGAGCCACAAACAGCCGCATTTCCCACAGCGCAAAGCGCTTGCCGATGCACGGACGATGACCTCCGCCAAAGCCCAGCAGCGAATACGGACGCGGCTTCTTTTGATAAAAGCGCAGCGGATCAAAGCGCAGTGGATCGGCAAATAGCTCGGGATCGCGACCTGTGAAGTACGGGCTGTACGTCACGCGATCGCCTCTGCGAATCGTGTAGCCGGAGATTTCCAGATCGCGCATCGCACCGCGCAGGGCAAAGGTCAGCGGAGGATACAGTCGCTCTGTTTCCGATAGCACCGCGTCGAGATATGGCGTGTCTGCAAGCTGTCCGCTGAGCACGCTCGCCAAATCCAGCGAGGACAGCTCTTCGCGCAGTTGCAGCATCACCACCGGATTTTCCGACAGCGCGAGGAGCACCGACGTAAGCATGCTGGCTGTCGTGTCGTAGCCAGCAAACAGAAACGCGAGCAGCTCGGACACCAGCGTCTCGCTGTTCAGTCGCTCACCGTCTTCGCCTTCCGCCGATAGGAGCTGCGCCAAAAACGTCGGCGACTCGGCCTGCCCCGAGCGATACAGGCTGATTCGTCCCTCGATGTACTGGGCCAGCATCTTCCGAGCCCGACTCGCGCGATAAAACGGCAGCCCGGGAATCCGCAAGTGAACCAGCGAAAACAGCCCGAGCCCAATCTGTTCAAACCAGTGCAGGAGCTGCGGAAGCGCTTCGGGCTCTGCGCCAAACAAAAGCTGCGCCACGACGTGAAACGTCACCTGCTTGATCGTCTGCGCCAAGTCCACCGGCTGTCCAAGCGGCAGCTCTTCCAAGTAGCGCGCCATGATCTGCGCCATCGCGGGCAGATACTGACCATCGAGCTTGGTGGAAAACGCCGGAATCAGCAGGCGATGTCTTCGCCTGTGCGCACCTTCGCGTCCCAGCTCTGGCTGATCATCGGACAGAAACAAGATGTCGCGTCCGAACAGCGGCTCCATCGAAAAGCTGTAGCCCTCGTACCAGGAAAAGTCGTCTCTGTGCGCGGGCCCAAGGATGCGCTCGTTGTGCTCTACACCGAGCAGCCACACCATGTCGCGCAGCCCACGCTGCGTCAGCGTTCGCGAGCGCCAAATCCGTCCGTAGCGCGCGGTCAGATCCAGGATCGGTCCACGCGGATCGGACAAGATCTTGGGGGCGAGCAGCATGTTCTGAAATTCCGTTGGGCCCGGCGCAAGAGGCATGGCGGGCACGATAGCACCGCGCGCAAACGGTCGCGGTTTTTGCCAGGTGACGCGTTGCCTTCTACGATTCGACGTTCAGCCTTGGCCTCGAAACTTGACCGTAGGGTGTGCGAGGGTAACCTCGTGTCCTACATGTCGGATGGACAGCATCATGCATAGCGCGCCACTTGACACCAACGAGTTTGACGGTGAATCGGGTCCACTGCCTTCGCGACCTGTGCGAGCGGCGGTTCGGAAGCCGATCATGACCGGGATGGAAAGCGACGCTGAATCGTCCTCTCACGCGGTGGCATTTACGGAACCACCGTCGGAGCTTCTGGACTCTCGACAGCGTCGTGAAGTACCGATGCCCAAGCCGCGACCACGATCCACGCGACTGGCCAGCTCCGTCGGTGCAGCTGCGTCACCCAGGGTGATGGAACGTCCTGTCCGACGCGATCCGATCGTCGCCGAGCCCGCCGCGCCAAGCGAAACCAGCGAAGCAGACTCCGTCGAAGAGTCGCTGCCTTCCGCTGCTCGTGCGCCGATTGTGATTCCCAAAAAGGAACCGATTGCCGTGCCTGCGCGAGAATCCGCCGCGTCGCCCGCTCGTACAAGCGCGGTTCGTGATTCCGCAGACAGAGCGCCGCGTCGTGCCGTCGCAAAAGCCCAGCCAGCCAGTGTCAGTGCGTCAGTTTTGACTTCGCGCCGACGAGAAGCCATTGGCATTGCCTTGTTATCTTTGGCGCTGTTTGTGTCGCTCGCGACGCTCTCGCTGCTGTTTGGCGACGGACACCTGATGGGCCCGGTTGGAAATGCCGTCGCGGCGGCGATTTATTCACTGCTTGGCATTGGAACAAGTGGTCCGTCGCTGCTCTTGTTTGTCCTGTCGATTCGGCTGCTGCGCGCGCAGTCGCTCAAGGTCGCGCCGAAGCTGCTTGCGGGAAGCGTGGCGGTGTGGCTGGTGTCGATGATGCTGGCGCACCTGCTCGCGGGACGTTTTCGCGTCGCAGGAATGCCGCCGGGAGGCGCGCTGGGTGAATACGCGGCGGAAGCGCTGCTGGCAATGCTGGGCACAGCGGGAACCGTGCTGCTGCTTGTCATGGGCCTGTTGCTGTCGCTGACGATGCTTACGCCGCTGACGACTCGCGAGCTGGGAAGCAAGCTGCTATCGGTGACGCTGCCGCTGCTGCATCGGACGCGCGAAAAGCTACGCGCGCTGTTTCCGAAAAAGCCGGTCGATCTGGGTCCGCCGATTGCAATGCCAGGCTCGGGACGGCCTAGCTCGGGTGTGCCTCGTCAGGTGCGCGACTATGGAGACGATCGCGATGCCAAAGATCCGACGGCGCTGCCGAAACAATCCGCTCAAGCTGAAGCGGTCGCAAAAGATGCAGCTCCGGTGATCATTGCGCGACGGCCCGCAGCGAAGCCCAGCGACGATCCGGCACCAGCATCTAACCTGCACAACGAGCCCACTCAGCTTCTACGTGAGGAACCCACCAAGGCATCGCTGGCGGCGGCTGTCGTGACCGTTTCTGCGCAGTCGGCAGAGCGTGTCGATGCAACGGAAAAGATGGATGGACCGCCCGCGCACATGCCGCTTCCTGACGATGAAGTCGCGCTTGTCGATGAACCGAGCATCGTCGAACAGGCTGCGCCGATCCATCACAGCGAACCCAGCGAAGCGCTGGCAGCCGTCACACCGCGTCGCAGCGAGCGTCGTCCCGGCGAGCAAGCGAACTACATCAAGCTGCGTCCGTATGAGCCGCCGCCGATTGATCTGTTCGACTTCGCCGAGCATCCACAGCATGAGCTGGATCGCAAAGCGATGCTCGATCTGGCACAGCGACTGGAAGGAACGCTGGGCGACTACTTGGTGAAAGGTCGTGTGACGGCGATTCATCCCGGTCCGGTGGTCACGATGTATGAGTTCGTTCCGGCTCCGGGCATCAAGCTGGCGCGCATCACGTCGCTGTCGAGTGACTTGGCGATGGCACTGGAAGCGCTGCGGGTTCGCATCGTCGCGCCGATTCCCGGCAAAGCGGCTGTCGGCATCGAAGTGCCCAATCGCACCCGAGAGACGGTGTATCTCAAAGAAGTGCTGGCCGATGACTCGTTTCGCTCTGCCAAAAGCAAGCTGACGATGGCGATCGGCAAAGACATCGCGGGACTTCCGGTGTCGGTGGATCTGGCCAAGATGCCGCACCTTCTCGTCGCTGGAACCACCGGATCGGGTAAGAGCGTCAGCGTCAACACGATGGTCTGTTCGCTGCTGATGAACGCTTCGCCCGACGAAGTGAAGATGATCATGATCGATCCGAAGATGCTGGAGCTTTCGATCTACGAAGGCATTCCGCATCTGTTGCTTCCCGTCGTGACCGATCCAAAGAAAGCGGCACTGGCGCTGCGCTGGGCCGTCGAGGAAATGGATCGCCGCTACGATCTGATCAGCAAGTCGGGCGTACGTGACATTGGCGGCTTCAATAAAAAAGTCGAAAAGTCGCTGGAGCTGATGTCTCCGACAGAGCAGCTCTCGCTGGGCGTCGATCTGGATGACATCAGTCGTCCTCATCCGAGCGATCCGACGCAGAAGCTGCCGTACATCGTGGTGCTGATCGACGAGTTTGCCGATCTGATGATGGTGGCGGGCAAGGAAGTAGAAATCTGCGTGGCGCGCATTGCCCAGAAAGCACGCGCGGCGGGCATTCACTTGATCTTGGCGACGCAGCGACCGTCAGTGGATGTCATCACCGGACTTATCAAAGCGAACTTTCCGTCGCGGATCGCGTTCCAGGTGGCCAGTCGAGTGGACTCTCGGACGATTCTTGATGCGCAGGGTGCGGAAAACCTGCTCGGCATGGGCGACATGCTGTTCACCGATCGCGGACAAGCGCTTCGGCGCATTCACGGTGCGCTCATCACCGACGGAGAAGTCCATCGCGTGGTCGAACACCTCAAGCAGCTTGGCAAGCCGATCTACGACATGGACATCTTGAAGCCGCGCGGCGATGAGGAAGAAGAAGGCGGCGAAGACGAAGTGGTCGATGAGCTATACGATCAAGCGATCCGCGTCGTGTCCGAGGGTCGTCAGATCTCGATCTCGATGCTCCAGCGCAAGATGCGGATTGGCTACAACCGATCGGCCCGCATGATCGAAAAGATGGAACGCGACGGAATCGTCGGACCTGCCGACGGAGCCAAGGGCGTTCGCGAAGTCTTTGTTCACAACCACTGACCGCGCCGGACCGCCCTGCCCCGCTCTCACTACTCCGCGACGTACATTCGATCGATCACCACGCCACCGCGCGCCAGTGAAAGCTGGAGCGACTGGCTCTGTGCTTCGCTTAGGCGATGCAGCAGCACGTGCAGGTTGCTTGGTGTCACCGCTGAGCCGTCCGCCGCCAGCAACAAGTCGCCCGTCTTGAGCCCAAGCCGCGCTGCCAAGCTGCTCGGTGACACGACACCGACTTTGCACGGAGTCTGACCCGCAAACGAAACGGGCTCACAGCTTGTGCCGATGCCATAGCGGGCCTCGATGCGAGCCAAGCTCCGCGCGTGGGTGTGGAAGACATGCTCAGCGCCTTCGACGGCGGCTTGATCGAACTCGTGCTCGATGACGCGGACCAAGATGTCTTCGCCGCTGCGAACGGTGCGCCTTTCTTTGGTAGTGGAATCGTACAGCTCGATGCCCGCGTCGCTGACCGCGACAAGCTGAAGGTTGCGTCCGATGGTCTCGCCGACCCGAATGTTGCTGGTATCCCAGCTGGAGGTATCGGCCAGCGTCGCAAACGCCGTCGCGCCTTGTCCTTGCGTCCCAAACAGACGAAATGTCGTCGGATGAGCCACATACTCGGAAGCCAGCGCGCCTTGTTCGGGCACCGCCAGCGCGGCCACTTCCGTCTGCGTCACCGCTGGTGATGCGCTATCAGAACCAGTACACGAAGCGACCCACGGCAGGGCCACAAGAGCCAGTGAAACAAGCTGCGTCTTCATGGTGGGTCTCCTTTACTTGAGGCACGAAGGAACATTGGCCAGCGAGCCGTACTCCGCAGCTTCCCACGCGGCGCAGGCCAGCTTGCGCTGTCCGGTGTCTTTGTGCGGATGGAAGCAGTCAAACCCGTCGATGTCGTCTTTGCCAAAGCGATAGGTTCCGACCGACGAGTTGCTCACGTCTTTGCCTTGCCAATCGGTGATGACGGTGATCTTGCCAGCGTGACGGGTGGCTGCTGACTCGACTTCAGCGCGCAGACCGTCGTTGTACTGGTTGATGCGGTCGCCGATGCTCTGACGACGGCTCGCACTGCTTTCGCCGGTCACAACCCGACAGACGCCGGCCACCGACCAGACCAAGTTGCAGGTGATGACGTTCTTGGCGTTGCCTGCGTTAAACAGGTAATCGACGCGCGGCATCGACAGCACTTGGACTTGCGCTCCCGACGGTAGACAGCCCGCAAGCGTATCGAGTGTGGTCTTGAGCGCATTGCGATACGTCGTCACCGAATACAGGTTCGAGGTTGCATCCGACGACGATCCTTTGTCGCGCGAGCAGACATCGTTGCCGCCCAGCTCGATCACCACGCGATCGGGCTTCACCGCCATCGCACAGATGCGCGCCGCTTGGCCCGGACCGTTGTTGCGACCACCGACCATCTCCGCGCCGCTTACCGACACGAACTCTTTGGTCATCGCCGCGTTCTTGGCCTTGTAGCGCAAAAACAGCGAGTTCACCGTCGCATCCGTGCCTTGACCGAAGCCAAACTCGGGATGCTCGCCCGGCAGGTTGTTGGCACCCCAGCCTTGCGAGATGCTGTCGCCAATGCCCGACAGCTTGCTCGGATCGGCCGCCAGCGCCAGCGAGGGCAGCATCATCGCGGACAGCACGCCCAGATAGCCCAGATTGATCGAACGCTTCATCGTGAACCTCCTTGCCCAATCCATGTGTGGTGGGAACCAGAAAGGACACTCGCATCCGCAACTGACATACCAGCACAGCAAACGATCCTGTCTGAGACGGAACCGCTGCGGTTAGAGGCAACCACTTGGCGCGCACATTGGGAAGTCAAGACCCCGGTTGCTGATGGCCGGAGCCCGCAAAAATTCCTCTTGGGACGAGCGATATTTTGCCCGACTATCCCGACCATGAACGTGCTCGTCACTGGGGGCTGCGGCTTCATCGGCGCGAACTTCGTCCATCAGCAGCGTCGGCTTTATCCGACCGATCGGCTGGTGATTCTCGACGCGCTGACGTACTGCGGCAACCTGCACAACCTGGAAGGACTGAACCACGATCCGGGCCTGTCGTTTGTTCGGGGCGACATCTGTGATGCAGACCTTGTTGCGCAGCTCTTTCGAGACGAGCGCTTCGATGCTGTCGTTCACTTTGCGGCGGAAAGTCACGTCGATCGCTCGATCTTGGGTCCGATGCCGTTTGTGCGGACCAATGTCATCGGAACGACCACGCTGCTGGAAGCGGCACGCAAAGCCCAGACTGCCAAGTTCCTTCATGTCTCTACCGACGAAGTGTATGGAACGCTCGCGCCGAGCGATCCCGCCTTCACCGAGCAAACGCCGCTGTCGCCGCGATCTCCGTATGCGGCCAGCAAAGCAGCGTCGGATCATCTTGCGCTCGCGTATGCGCACACCTACGGAATGCCGGTGGTGGTGACGCGCTGCTCGAACAACTACGGGCCGTATCAGTTTCCCGAAAAGCTGCTGCCTCTGATGATTTTGTCGGCGCTCGAAGACAAGCCGCTGCCGGTCTACGGCGATGGAATGCAAGTGCGCGACTGGATCTACGTCGAAGATCACTGCGCGGGCATTGATGCAGCGCTCCGCATCGGTCAGCCCGGCGAGGTCTATAACTTCGGCGGTCGGGCTGAGCGACCCAACCTGGACATGGTCCACGCGATCCTCGAGCTGGTCGATAAGCCGCGCTCGCTGATTCGCTTCGTCGCCGATCGTCCCGGTCATGATCGTCGCTATGCCGTCGATTGTGCCAAAGCAGAACGAGCGCTCGGCTGGCGTGCTCGCTGGACCTTGACCGACGGACTCCGCGAGACAGTTCGCTGGTATCGCGAGCATCCCGCGTGGTGTCACAGCGTCCGCTCCGGCGAATATCGAACCTTCTACGAGCGCAACTACACCATGCGTCCCGACACCGCCAGCGAGGTTGCGCAATGCGGGTAGCGGTGCTCGGTCCGCAAGGCAGCCTCGGGATTCATCTGTGTGAAGAGCTGCGGCTGCGCGGTCACGATGTCGATCCAGTGGATCGCACGGTCTGTGATCTGTCGTCGCCCGATCGAGAGAGCCTGTATCGGCTGCGCGATCGTCTGTCAGGCACCGACTGTCAGCTCGTCATCAACACCGCTGCATTTACCGATGTCGATGGTGCCGAGCAAAAGACCGACGAAGCCTTTTTGGTCAACGCGCTCGGGGCGGAGCTGGTTGCGCGGGCTGCTGATGAAGTGGGCGCCGCAGTCTGTCACCTATCGACGGACTTTGTCTTCGACGGCGCGCTTTTGCGACCCTATGACGAGTTCGATACGCCCAATCCCCTGTCTGCATACGCGCGCAGCAAGCTCGCCGGAGAACAGCTCGTCGCCAGTGCCGCATCACGAAGCTTCATCGTTCGCGTCGGTGGACTGTACGGACGACGAGGCCGCAACTTTGTATCGTCGCTGGTCACACGACTGCGCGCGGGTCAGAGCCTGAAGCTGGACCGCGATCGCCTGACGGCCCCGACGTGGAACCGACTCCTCGCACGCCAAATCATCACGCTGTGTGAGCGCGGCGAGCATGGTCTGTATCACGCCACCAGCCAAGGCCAGACCACTTGGTACGACTTTGCTCACGCGCTCTGCGACGAAGCGTCTGCGCTCGGTCGGGAACTGCCTCGGAACTTTGTCGGTGTTGCAACCAGCGAGCTGGCGTCCCCAGCGGAGCGTCCACGCTCGTCGCTGCTCGACTGTCGAATGCTACGGCTGCGTGGGCTATATCAGCTACCGCCTTGGCGAGAAGCCCTGCGCGCGTACTTGACCGAACTACTCATTGTCGGAGAGCTGTAGTTGCTGCGAGTTCAGCGACGAAAGCTTATCCAGAAAGGCTGACCATGAAGGGGATCATTTTGGCTGGCGGCTCGGGCACGCGCCTGCTTCCGCTCACCAAGATCACCAACAAACACCTGCTGCCCGTGGGACGAGAGCCGATGATCGTGCATCCGGTTCGCAAGCTCACCCGCGCAGGAATTCGCGACATCTTGGTCGTCACCGGCTGCGAGCACATGGGAGATGTCGTCGGACTGCTCGGCTCGGGACGCGACTTCGACTGTGAGTTCACCTATCGCGTCCAAGATCGCGCGGGCGGCATTGCCCAGGCTCTTTCGCTCGGCAAAGACTTCGCGCGCGGCGACAAGCTGGTTGTGCTGCTCGGCGACAACATCTTCCAGGACGAGCTGGGAATGCACTGTGAGCGCTTCGCTCGCCAGGGACGCGGCGCACGCATCTTGCTCAAGCAAGTGCCCGATCCTCAGCGCTATGGCGTCGCTGAAATCCAAGGCGACAGCATCGTCGGCATCGAAGAAAAACCACAGCAGCCGCGCAGTCCGTACGCCGTCACCGGCATTTACATGTACGACGATCGCGTCTTTGACATCGTGTCGCAGCTTCGACCCTCCGCACGCGGAGAGCTAGAGATCACCGACGTCAACAACGCCTACATTCGTCGCGGCGAGCTGGGCTTTGACATCCTGGAAGGATACTGGACCGACGCGGGCACGCACGACTCGCTGCGGCTGGCCAACGAGCTGGTGCTGGGACTGCCGCTCTCGGGTCCGTATCAAGACAGCGCACAGCTTCACTGACGAAGTCGCGCACTCAGGCACTCGGACCCTAACGCTTGGCCGCCGAAGCCGTCGCATCCCCAGCGCTTCGCCCGAGCAGCGCTGCACCAAACTCGATCACGCCCATGGCCGAAACCACCGACCAGACATCTGGATGCTGCTCCAGTGCCGTCAGAAGCTCTCCGACGGTGACTTGGTTGGATGGACGAAGCTTGCCCAGCATCGCCTGCGCTGCTTCCCGATACAAGTCTTCCGCCCGAGACTGAATCGCTTGTTCAAACAGCGCGGTCACATCCTGCCCGCTCTCTTCCGATTTCTTTCCAGCCATTGGTCTTGTTCCTTTTGCGCTGCTGACAGCCTCGGTCAGCAACAGTTGGATGCGTAGTGTTCCCGCCGCAACCCAAGAAGCAACTTTTCCTGCCATCAATCGTCGCGTCGCCACAAAAAATCTGCGCGCGGTGACAAAAACCCAGCGCTACGGTGTTTCATTCGACGAACACATCGAGGCATCGCCAAGCCTCACAAAGGAGTCCCATGAACCGCTCACGCGCGACTGTGTCTCGCTTCGTTGTCGCTTCGCTGCTTGTGTCGATTGCGCTGTCGCTGACCGGCTGCATTGTGCGCCCGCCCGGCTTCCGAGGCCATCACCATCATCACCACCACCGCTGGTAACACTTGGGGATCACACCTCGCGCCAAGTAGTCTCGCCGTGTATGGCGCTGACTGCGACCGTCTATCACCTTCCCGTTCAGCTCTCAGATGTCGATCGCGGCGTCTATGAGAGCTTGGATCTTCGTCTCGCTCGGCATCCATCCGAGACGATGCGCTACCTGCTCACCCGGCTTATCGCCTACTGCCTTTCGTATGAAGACGGCATCGCCTTTAGCAAAGGAGGCCTGTCTTCCACCGACGAGCCGCCCGTCTCCATTCGCGATGCCACCGGCCTTTTGCTCTGCTGGATCGATGTCGGGCTTCCGTCGGCAGAGCGACTGCACAAAGCAGCCAAAGCCGCGCAGCGCGTCCGCTTGTTTACGACCGTCGAAGAAGCCCAGCTCCAGCGTCAAGCCCGCGAGCGTCCGATTCACAAGATCGAACAGATCGAAGTCACACGCATTGCGCCCAGCTTCTTCGACGAGCTAGAGCCCAAAGTCAGCCGCCACACCAAGCTTGAGATCTTGCGCAGCGACGGAACGATCTATGTCACGGTGGATGGACAGACGCTGGAGGCACCGCTCGAAACGCTGTCGTTGCAAGCGGCGTAGCGTCACAGAAAACTGCCGATTCTCTGTCGCTGACTCGCGACTTAGAACGAAGCCAGGTGCGGAGCGCGCGGATACGGAATCGCGTCGCGGATGTTGCCAAGCCCGGTGATGTAGACGATCAGGCGCTCAAAGCCCAGGCCAAAGCCAGAGTGAGGAACCGTTCCGTAGCGACGGAAGTCCAGATACCACTGGTACGCGCCGAGATCGAGCTTGTGATGTCGCATCCGATCTTCCAGCACCGACAAGCGCTCTTCACGCTGCGAGCCACCGATGATCTCGCCAATTCCCGGTGCCAGCACGTCCATCGCAGCGACGGTCTTTCCGTCGTCGTTCATCCGCATGTAGAACGCTTTGATGTCCGCCGGATAGTTCATCACGATCACCGGACGACCGATCTTTTCTTCCGTCAGATAGCGCTCGTGCTCGGTCTGGAGGTCACTGCCCCACGCGATCGGATACTCGAACTGCTTTCCGCTCGACTGAAGCAGCCGGATCGCTTCCCCGTAATCGATGCGCTCAAACGGCTGATCGACCAGCGCTTCCAGCCGCGACAGCGCCGTCTTTTCGATTCGCTCGGCACAGAACTTCAGGTCGTCGGCCCGCTCGCTCAGCACCGCGCGAAACACGTACTTTAGGAACGCTTCCGCCAGGTTCGCGTCGTCGGCCAGGTTCGCAAACGCAATCTCCGGCTCGATCATCCAAAACTCAGCCAGGTGTCGCGTCGTGTTGGAGTTTTCCGCACGAAACGTCGGTCCGAACGTATAGACCTTCGACAGCGCCAGGCAGTACGCCTCGACGTTGAGCTGTCCCGACACCGTCAGAAACGACTCTTTGCCAAAGAAGTCCTTGGAAAAGTCGATGCTGCCTTTGTCCGTGCGCGGCAGGTTGTTCAGATCGAGCGTGCTCACCCGGAACATCTGACCGGCACCTTCCGCGTCGCTCGTCGTGATGATCGGCGTGTTCACCCACACAAAGCCCTGCTCGTGGAAGAAGCGATGAATCGCCTGCGCAGCGGTGTTGCGAATGCGAGCGATCGCGCCAAACGTGTTGGTCCGAGGCCGAAGATGCGCAATTTCCCGCAGGTATTCCATCGTGTGCGCTTTGGGCTGCACCGGATAGTGCTCGGGATCTTCAACCCAGCCGACCACCGTCACAGAATCGGCTTGAATCTCGAAGCTTTGACCTTTGCCCTGCGACGCGACCAGCGTTCCTTCCGCGATCACCGAGCAGCCCGTCGTCAGCTTCTGCACCTCGTTCGCGTAATTGGACAGGCTCGACTGGGCCACCACTTGGATGGGGTCCTGACACGAACCGTCGCTGATGTGAATGAAGCTGAGTCCCGCCTTCGAGTCTCGACGAGTCCGCACCCAGCCTTGAACCGTTACTTTTTGTCCCACCAGGTCGTGACCTGCGAGGGCCGCTTTGACGCTCATCGGTTTCATGACAGCTACAGTCATACCGCAGAAGCAGGTCCGCTGGCGAGCCAGATGGCGCACTGCGGCAAGCCGCTTACGCCGTGATTCCCGAACGAAACGCGCTCACAGCAGGCGCGTCATCCACAGTGACTTACGCTGCTGCGCGCTTGGCTGCTTACGGTGCTGCGCGCTTGGCTTTGCTGTTCGATGGCTTCAGCCACGCCGGAAGCCGCGCCGCCATCAGTGAAACCAGCACCCCAAACAGGATGAGCGGCTTCACCAAGCTTGCCTTCACCAGCCACGCAAAGTGAATCACGCCGAGAAGCGCTGCTCCGTACACCAGCCGATGCAGCGTCTGCCACGACTTCCCGAGCCGCCGAATCATCCCGTTTGTCGAAGTCACCGCGAGCGCCAGCAAGATCCCAAACGCGAGCGTTCCAATCGTGATGTAGGGCCGCTTCGCAATGTCTTTGGCCACGTCGCGCAGCGTAAACCCATCTTCCCCCAGCGATCGATCGAGCACATACACCGCCAAGTGCAGCGTCGCATACACAAACGCACACAGTCCGATCAGGCGCCGAAACCTCGTCAGCACCGCGCGTCCCGTCAAGTTCCGCAGCGGCGTCACCGCCAGCGACAGGAGCAGGACATACAGCGCCAGCTCTCCGGTGCGATGCGTCAGTCGCTCGATGGGATTGACCCCGAGCCCTTCGCCGCTTCCCGAGATGCTCTGCCAGACTTGAAACCCGAGCTGCCCGAGCGGTGCCAGCAGCAGCACCAGCAGCACAGCCTTGATCGCCACAATGGTCGCAGGACGCATGTGCTTCCCAGTCTATCGTGGCTGTGCGCTCACCGACCAGCGCTCACACAGCGGATCGCTGCCGCATAGCTCGCCGACATAGCGCGACACCCGCAGCGCACCTTGCGTCATCGCCGAGCCCGGACAGCACAAATACAGCTCTCGTCGCGCCCGCGTGATGGCCACATAAAACAGCCGCCGCTCTTCCGCTTCCCCGCCGCTGCCCAGGTCATCGTCTTCTTCCGACAGCGCCGCCGCCGAAGGAAAGTGTCCTTCTGCCAGCCACAGCACAAACACGGTGTTCCATTCCAGCCCTTTGGCCTGGTGAACCGACGACAAGATGACTTTCTCTTCCGGCTGCTGCGGCGACTCTTCCCCCATCGTGAGCGCACACAGAAAATCGCCCAGCACCGTCTGCGCACCGTCCCCTGGCAGCGGCAGCGCGTTCTGTCCCGCAGAGCGTCCACCCTCGCTTTGTACCGTCTCGGTGAGCAGCAGCAGATCCCGCAGGCGCTGCTCCGCGTCCGCAAAGTGAGCCTGCGCATACTCTCGATAATGACGATCCACAATCAGCCGAATCAGCCGCCCCGGAAGCTGCATCAAGTCCGCCCCCGACTGGCTCGCATCGTCCCGCAGGCGCAACAGCTCCGAGAGCAGCGCGTCCAGCCGCAGCAGCCCAACCTGCGCCGACTTTCGCACCCCGGCAATCCGCAGCAGGCTGAGCGGCTCTCCGTGCTGGATCTGCTGTGTCAGCCCATGTAGCAAAAGCGCGCGTCCTTGCTCGCCGAGCCCCGTCACCTGACGCAGCGTCCGCGACCACGACAGCTCATCGCGAGCGTCATACGTGATGCGCAGCAGCGCCAGCACATCTTTGACATGCGCTTGTTCAATCAGTCGTCGTCCCGAGCGCACCACATACGGAATCCCGGCGCGCAGAAGCTCTGCTTGTAGCTCCCGCGCGTGACGGTGATGACGATACAGCACCGCGATGTCCGACAGCGGCTGCCCTGCGCTGCGCAGCTCACTCACCCGAGACAGCACAAATGCCGCCTGAATCCGCGCATCGGGAACATGCACCACCGCCGGACGCAGCGACAGAGACGGACTGTCCTTTGCACGCATCGGCGGACGCGGCAAGAGCTGACCTTTCGGCGAAGACACCAAGCAGCGATTCGACAGCGCCACAATGTCCGGCTGACAGCGATAGTTCACCGACAGATGCACTCGCTGCGCATCCGGCCAGCGCAGCGCAAACGAGTGCAGCGCCCGCAGATCCGCACCGCGAAATCGATAGATCGACTGCGCGTCGTCTCCCACCACCGTCAAGCTGCGATGTCCGCCCGCCAGCTCGTCTGAAATGATGCTCTGGAGCGGGCTTACATCTTGATACTCATCGACGAAGATGTGCTGAAACTGGCTCTGCAAGCGCTCACGGACTTCGCGGCTGTCAGACAGCAGCAGTCGCCACCCGAGCAGTAGATCGTCAAAGTCGAGCAGCCCCATCCGCACCTTCATCACGCTGTAGCGATCACAGACGTGCGAAAGCAGCGAAAGGTGACTGAGCAGTTCCGGCGCGCGCGACGACAGCACCGCTTCCAGCGACTCTTCCGTGGCCACCGATAGCGACAGCAGCGAGTGTAGATAAGCCGGTCGCGGCAAGTCGATGCCAACAGGCGGCTTGGCTTGCTGCAAACAGCTTGCGAACAGATCGACTGCGTCTGCGTGATCAATCACTCCCGAGCGTGGAGACAGACCAATGTGCTGACCGTACAGCCGCAGCATCCGCAGCGCCAAGCGATGAAACGTCCCCGCCCACATGTCCACAAGTGGCTGCCGCACCAGCGACTGCAAGCGATCCCGCATCTGTCGCGCCGCATGGTTGGTAAACGTCACCAGCAGCACCCGATCACAGGGCAGACCTTGGCGCAGAACGTGCGCGACTCGGTGCAAGAGCGTCCGCGTCTTACCAGAGCCTGCACCCGCCAAGATCAAAAGCGGACCTGGATCCGCCAGCACGGCTCGTCGCTGCTCGTCCGATAGACCGTGCAGCAGCGGGTCTGCAACCGAATCATGGAAGGGTTCGCTTCCGTCGCTGGCTGGCGCTTCATCGAGCACGCTTCGACTTAGCCCGCCGACTGCGCAATGTCAATCCGGCTCACAAGCTGTCCCACAGTCGTGCTCGCTCGACAAAGTCCATCACTTCGGTTCGCTTGTCTTGCTCTTCGGGGCCCAGGCTGCTCAGCATGCGCGAAAACGTCGCCAGCGCCGCTGTACCTTGTCCCATCAGCAGCTGCGCTTGGCCCATCAATAGGTTGGCTTGGTACACAAAGCGTCCGTCTGACAGCCCCAGATCCACACTGCGCTGAAGCTCTGCGACCGCTTCCGCATAGCCGCCGCGCTGAAACAGCATCCGCCCGAGCACATAGCGCAAAAGCCCCGCTTCCGGCTGCCGACCTGCCGCTTGTGTCAGCCAGTACACGCTCTGCACATCGCTGCGCTCTTCTTTGCGGAGCCCTTTGGTCGGCTTCGCACTGCCCACCAGCACCTTGAGCAGCAGCGGCCCTGCTTCCGGTAGATCTATGGCCAGTCGTCGCGCCGTCACCGTCCGCGCAGTGCCTTCATCCAGCGGCAGCTTCAGCGCTTCGTCGTAGTGCTGTCGAGCGACATCGAGCTGACCTTTCAGAACCGCCAAGTCCGCCATACGCACCACCAGCCGAGCCCGCAGCGCCGACGTGGTCGCTGGATGCGCCATCGCTCGCTGTGCCACCGCTTCGGCTTCGTCGTACTGCTCGGTCTGCTGAAGCACCTCGCTCAGCTCCGAGAGATAGCCCGGCTCACCTGGATCGTCGTGACAAACCGAGCGCAGCAGCGCAACCGCTTCGTTGTCCCGTCCATGCGCCAGCAGCTCACGCGCTCTGTCCCGACGAATCGCGACCTCGTGCGCACAGACCTTGTGAAACACCGCCGGTCGCCGCAGTCGCTCCCGCTCGACTTCTTTGGCTGAAGCGCCGAGCGGCTGTGCATCCACAAACTGGAGCCAGCGCGCCGTAAGCTCATCAAACGAAACCCCGTAGTGCTTGGCAAAGTCCTTGGGCCGTCCTCCGTCGTGATAGACCGACAACAGCGGCGGAGCGCCATATTCCGCCAGCAGATAGCGCACAAACGAACCCGCGACCGTATACGCCCGTCCCGATGGCAGCGACCAAAAGCCAAGCCCTGAAAACACCTGATCCAGCTTGGGCAAAAGTCCCGCTTGTTTCATCGCGCGCACCGACTGATGGATCGATAGGTTGCCGCTGCTGCGCCTGTCCGTCGCCACCGCGATGCCTTCGACCAAGCCAAGCTGCGGCACCACGCCGGTCATCGACAGGTGAAACAGCCAATCGCCCGCCGCCCCCGCGAAGACGTGCGCCAGCTCATGACGAAGCACCGGATGCGGCCAAGACTCGTGCTGGATGTAGATCTCTTTGCGCCACGGCTTGGCGATGTAGGTGCCCCCTGCGCCCATCGCTCGTCGCTTGTCCGCCACCGAGTCAAACAGATAGCTCACCACCTTGCCGCGATCGGTCCGCTGCCGCTGAGACAGCGAGGACGGCAGACCGAGCAGCCGCGCGATCCGTCCCGGCTCCCAGATCGGCTCGATCCCGAGCAGCTCGCGAAGCTGTCGATAGCGCAGCTCATGTTCCCGCGCGTACAGCTGGAGATCCCGCTCAACCGCGCCACCGGGCCGATAGCGCAGCACGAAGTGCTCGGTCGAAAGCTCACCCGGCAGCCGCTCCGCCAAGGAGGACTCATCGGCATACAGACCCAGCGATCCGCCACGCAGATACACCCCAAGTCCCAGCGCCGACAAAAGCAGCCCCGACAGCAGCAGGCGCTTACGATTTCCGCCCGTCCGCATCGCCAGCCGCAGATCCTGCCCACTTAGAAAGCGCGCCGACAGCAGCAGCGCCGCGCCCACCCACAATAGATGCATGCCTCGCGCGATATACAGCGCAGGCTGCACCCGAACGTCTTCGTCGTAGAGCGCACCGGGGAAATACCCAAAGAACGGATCGTACGCAAAAATCGCCGGGCTGTTGAGCGACCTTAGCCCCGCCCACAGCAGCGACAGCGTCAGCACTCCGTAGCCAAGCAGCAGCGCCCGACCGCGCGTCTTTGCGTAGAGCGCCGAACAGACCCCAACCGCCGCCGCCACGAGCGCCGATCCCAGCGGCAGCAGCCCAAAAAATAGCAGCCCTGCCCCATAGTTACAGTTTCGGACCCGCAGCCCATTTGCCAGCAGCAGCAGCAGCGGCACAAGACACAACATCCACGTCGCCACCACCGCTTGACCCCACAGCGACAGGATCCGCACAAACGGCGCAGCATCGATCTGATCGCGATCCGCTGGACGCAGCCGCAGCCTTGTTCGCTCCGCGATCGCTCCGCCTCGCTCGATCGCAGCCAGCGATGCCAATAGCGCCGTCACCAGCGAGGACTCATAGCCCAGCACATTCAGCAGCGGGACAGCGCACAGCACCGCGCCTGCCACGACAAAGACTGCCAGCCAGACGATAAAGCCCCACGCAACTTTGCCTGCTTGTCCAGGTCGTGGTGTTGACTTCATGACGCGGCGCAGTTTAGCCTTCCGAGAAACGCAAACGCTAGGACTCGTGCAGTCATCTACCCGTCGCCGACATCGGGGCGACGCCTGACCGCTCTCCGTGAGGTTCCCTTGACCCAGAGCACCACTTCACGTCCCTTTACACGGACGCTGCGCTACATGGCCCCGAATGCAGTGACCTCGCTGTCGATCATCTGTGCCGTCATGGCGGTCCAGGCGGCGCTGCGCGGACACATCGTCGAAGGCTGCTGGTGGATCGCCTACTCGACGCTGACCGACAAGCTGGATGGCTACGTGGCGCGCGCGCTCAATGCATCCAGTCCGCTCGGCGTGCAAATGGACTCGTTGGCCGACTTGCTCAACTACGGCTTCTGTCCGGCGGCCATCGTCTACGGCTTCTTTCACAACAACGCCGACCTCGGCTGGTCCACCGGGCCTGCTGGCATCGCGCTGAGCCTGATCTGCGCCACCTACACCTTGTGCGCCGCGCTGAGACTGGCCCGCTTCAACGTCAGCGCAGGAAATCCCGACTTTTTCTTCGGCGTTCCGACGACCTTTTCCGGTGGCTTGCACGCGATGGCGATCGTTACGCTCTGCAAGTACGGAAACCCGGCGTGGACGCAAGGACAGCGCTATCCAGGCTGGCGTCTGCTCGGAGACATTCGGCTCGACGCGCTGGCGCACTACTATCCGCTGATGCTGCTGCTGTTTGGCTACCTGATGGTGTCGAGCTGGCGGATGCCCAAGTTTGGCAAGATCAAGGTAAAGAGCTTGAACCTGCTCACCATCGTGATGCTGGTGCTCGGCTATGGGCTTTCGCTGCTACAGCTTGCCCCGGAGTTTCTGATCATCGGCGGTCTTTTGTATCTGCCGATCATCGCCCTCGCCCACTTCTTCTGGACGCCCAAAGAGCTGCCAGAGCCGTTCTTCCCCGCCTGATCCGCGCAGCGCGAGCCCAATCCACAAGGCCCGTCGCCGCGCATCCAGCCCGCAAGCAGAACAAAATCGCCGTCGCTGAATCAGTCCATTCGAGGAGCGTGTGACTCGATGTAATCGACGAGCTTTGCTTCCAGCCGGAAGTTGTACAGACGGCTCACCGCCTGAACACCAGTGGGCGAAGTCACGTTCACTTCCAGCAGATAGTTTCCGATGATGTCGATGCCGACAAAGTGTAGTCCGTCGGCCAAAAGGTGCGGCCTCAGTCGCGCGCAGATCTCTCGATCGCGGGCGGAAAGCTCCGTCGCATGTGCGGTGCCACCAGCGGCCAGGTTGGCCCGAATGTCGTCTCCCGCTGGAACGCGCCACAGCCAGCCGACCGGCTCGCCCCCGAGCAGGTGAATCCGCTTGTCGCCCTGTTTGCCTTCGGGAAGGTAGCGCTGCGCCATCACCCAGCGCTTTCCGCTGTGCGTCGAGACTTCCAAAATGGCGCTGACGTTGCTGTCCCCTGCGCGCAGGTGAAACACCGCAGATCCGCCAAAGCCGTCAATCGGCTTGACCACGATGTCGCAGCCGAGCTTGGCCTGAAACGCGCGAATCTCATCCATCTTGCGCGTCACAATCGTGTCCGCGATGAGGTCCGGGAACCGGAAGATGTAGAGCTTCTCGTTCGCCTCGCGCAGACCGCGCGGATCGTTCATCAGAAACGTCTGTCCGCGCGCGTATTCCAAGATCTGCGTCGCTTGCAGATACGTCGCATCAAACGGCGGATCTTTGCGCATCAGCACCGCGTGAAAGTGCGAAAGTGGCAACTGCTCTGTCCCGCTCGCGACCGTCACCGCAGGAGCCGTTTCCCGACTGACCGCCTGCACCGCTTGCACTTCCGCAAACGGTCGATTTTCGCGCAGCGACATGTCCTGCGGCTCACACACAAACACCGAGTGCCCACGCAGCAAGCACTCATCCATGATCGCAACCGAGGTATCAGAACGCGGTCGCAGAGAACTGGGCGGATCGATGATGACTAGGACGCGCATGCAGGCACTCTATCACCGCGCCCCGAACCAAGGGATAGACATCCTAGACCGTCGAGCCCGCACTCGCAGCCGCACAGCCACCGACTCGCCGCGTCGCTTACGATTCGCCCAGGCCCGTCAGTTCATTGACCGCCACGCTTGCACAGAACAGACCGAAGCTGCCCGTCACGTAGCTGGCCGTTCCGTAGATAAGTCGCCGCTCCTCGCACGAGTGATGATCGTTTTTGCCGCCCGGACAGACGCACGAAAAGCCGAGCCCTTCGTCATAGTGCAGGTCCACGGGATCTTTGGGTCGCTCGACCGAGTAGACCGCGCGCACCCCGAATGCACCTTCCGCCGGAAAGCCGTACTTGGTGCGCAGAATCTTGCGGATTTCCTGCGCCATCGGATCGATCCGCGTCTCGGCCAGATCTCCAATGCGCAGCGCCGTCGGATCACAGCGTCCCGCCGCGCCCATCGAGCTAACCAGCGGCAGTCCTTTGTGCTTACACGCAGCGATGAGGTGACACTTGGCGGTGATGTTGTCGATCGCATCGACCACAAAGTCCGGCCTCGGCACCCGCTCGAGGATCAGCTCACTCGTCGCCGCGTCATAAAAGCGCGCCACCACTTCGATCTCGGCCTGCGGGTTCACCAATCGCAGCCGATCCGCCAGCACCTGCGCCTTGAGCTTTCCCACCGCTCCGCGCATCGCTTGCAGCTGCCGATTGGTGTTGGTCACGCAGACGCGATCGAAATCGACCAAGGTCAGCCGTCCGACTCCACTTCGCAAAAGCGACTCTGCCGCAAACGATCCGACTCCGCCCAGCCCGATCACCACCACATGGGAGGCAAACAAGCGTTCCATCTGCGCGTCGCCCACCAGCCGTCCCATGCGATCGAAGCGACGATGCAAGCGGTAGCGAGTCTCTCCCTCTTCGGAATCTAGCGCCGTCTGAGATCCTGCAAGGTGCGCGGTCGGTTCCATCTGCGTATCCATCTATCTGCCTTGGCCAGTCGAAAGGGTTCAGCCGCTGCGCGACGACTCAGCAGGCATCGGCAGTCGAAACAAGCGGCGCGCATTTTCTTCGCTTGCCTTTGCAATCGCAAGCGCTGTCTCCCCTCGCAGCGCAGCCAGCTTGCCAATCACTGCGGGCAAAAACGCGGGCTCACAGCGAGCAGGACGAAGCTCGAGCGGTGTCTGATCGGGCGCATCCGTTTCCACGAGCAAGCGCTCCGCCGGAACCACCTGCGCTGCCGCCCACAGTCGCGGAGCATTGGCCAGCGTCACACCACCCGCAAACGAAATCGACAGCCCGAGCGCCACGTACTGACGACACAGCTCCGCAGATCCACTGTAGGAATGAACCACACCACCCGCTCGCGGAAGGCCGTCCGACCGCAGAATGCGCAGCGCCGCCGGATGCGTACGCAAGATGTGCAGCACAATCGGCAGATCCAGCTCTCGAGACAGCGCGAGCTGCGACCGAAACGCCCGCTCTTGCAAAGGCAAGCACTGTCGCGTCGATTCCGTGTAAGCGTCCAGGCCCAGCTCGCCGATTGCGTGGGCCGCTCGCAGCGTCGATCCATCGATGGCAAGCTGACCGAGCGCAGCCCGTCGCAGCATCCCAAGCTGATCATCGAGCTGAACATCCGACAGCGACGGAATCACCTGCGGATGGACGCCATACGACACCCCGATGGAAAAAGAAGGCCCATCCCACTGCTTGTGCAGCCGATCTTGGCGCGACCAGCTCTGCGCATCGACTCCAGCCAGCAGCAGCCCCGACAGACCCGCTTGCTGTGCCCGAACGATCACCTGCGCGGACTGCGCGTACAGACGTTCGTCGTGCAAGTGACAGTGCGAGTCAAACATCGGCGATGATCCTCGGCTTGGCAACCGTGCGCACTTCGTTACGGCGTCGCACACGTCACCCGATAGACAGAGATGCGGTGATCGTAGCGCGCACTTTCGGGCACATACCAGCTCTTCCCGACCGGGAACTTGTCGTCGGCAGCGATGAACCACAGCCGCAAAAGGCCAAGCTCGATGGCCGAAGCGATGAGCGGAACGCTCGCTGCCGAGTTCTGCGTCACCACCACAAACTCTGCCGCGCACAGCTCTTGCGGCTTGCGGACTGTGCTCAGCTTGGTCATCGCGAGCGGCGTATCGACGTAACCAAAGATCGGCGCAGAGCCCAAGATGCTGTCGAACGGAAAGTCCGCGAGGCCCCGATGCAAGCCCGCCGACGAGATGCGCTTCGCCACCGTCATGTGCTGCTGAAGCAGCAGCCGGTACGACAAGTTTCCTTCGATCTCACACGGTGAGTTGGCATGCAGCGAGTCACCACGCCAGCCCGACGCCAACACCAGCGCAAGAATCATCGTCGAGCCCAGGCGCAGTCGCTGCGGCAGCTGGCCCAGTCCCAAAGTAGCCAGCGCACACTGGGCCGGAAGCGCCAACAGCATGTAGCGCACCAACTGACCCGGAAAGCACAGCGGCAGCGACAGCCACAAAAGCAGCGTCGCCCCAATCGCCAGGTGCTGCGCGCGCACGGACTCGCTCGCCACCGCTGCCAACCGTCGCCGATACAGCGTCACCACCAGCCCGAGCGCAAACCCTGTCAGCGCCAGTCGCCGTCCCTCTAGCACGTTGTGGAGAAATGAAGTCCGAATGCCGCTCACGCTCAGCACGCTCGTGTGATCGCTGGAGATCAGTGCCCCGGTGATGTGACGATGAATAAGCAGCCACAGAAACAGCACCACACCGGGAATCACCGTTGGCCACAGCCTCCAAAGCGTCCCGATCGCAAGCGGTGACCGCCGTTCCAGCTGCCACAGCCGCAGAAATTGAAACAGCGCCGCCGACAGACAGACCCAGTACGAGCTTTCCTTGATCAGCACCGCCATGCTGCCCAGCAGCGCATAGCCCAGCCAGTTCTGACGAAGCGCACAGACAAACGCCAGCGTCACCAAACCCGTCGCTGGTAAGTCCATCTGAACCAGGCCCGCTTGCGCAAAGTACGCGGGAACCAGTCCGCACAAGACCGCCGAAAGCCAGCCCAAGCGCCGCGAGCCTCCGAGCTGACAGGTCAGCGCATACGTGGCTGGCAAGGTCAGCGCCGCCATCACCAGCGACGCGCCATGCTGAAGCGCTCGGGCCGTGCTGACGTAGCGATACAAAAGCGCCAGCACCGAGGTCAACAGCGGCGAGCGCACATACGGCGGATGGCTGGCCAAAAACGCCTTCAGCCGCGTCGCCATCTCGAACACCTGTGCAAAGTAGCAAGCCAGCTCGTCCCAGTAGTAGGTATCGTCGAGCATCCGCCACTTCAGCGCCACAAGCACCAGCGACGCCAGCAGCCAGCCGAGCAGGATCTCCGTGCTGCGTACAGGCACGCTCGGGCTGAAAGGTTGCGCCGTCGGGCTGCGACGATGCGTACCGATGGAAGCGGCGGGTCCACTGCGCATGGCCGCGACTATATAGCAGCAGCCCAGAGCGTCATCTGCGTCGCAGCGTGGAAGTTGAAACCACCGTCTGCCAGCGCCATCGGTTTTGCGCGTATAATCCTAGACCATGGCGGAATCTTTTTCGGCAGAAGAGCCAACCCCCCAGGTGACCGATGCGCCAGGTGCGATGCTGGCCGTAGCGGTCCCGCAAGCCCTCAGCGCGGAGCAGCCAAGCAGCGACGGTCCGACAGAAAAGGCCCGCGCTCGCATCCTCGACATTGCACGCATCGATAACGAAAAGGCAGCCGACTCCGCGCAGCGAGAGCGCGACAATGCCCTCCGCGCCGAAGTGGTCAGCAAGGCTGTGCCCGAGCTGTACCTCAAGCTGGTCGATGAGATGCGCGCCGGCGTGCAGCTCTTCAATCAGTCGCTGCGTCCGCCCGATGGTCAGTCGCTGCCGTTTATCACCTGGACGGAAACGCCCAATGTCGTGCTCCGCGATGCCACAAGCGGCGACGGCATGCGCGTACGAATTGCCCGCCGAGGAGCCACGTTCGACCTGCTCCTGCGCTTCGCGTCTCGCGCCGCCCGCGCCGATGTGCCGATCATCGAAGGACACGGCGACTACGGCATTGCGGCAAACCGCACAAAGACCATGCTCCGCGTGGAAGGCTGGGTCGAGCGCGGTCAGCCCGTGTTCTGGTACAGCCTCGACTTCAAGCGCCAGTCGGTCAAGCTCGAAGAAGTGGCCGAGCGCATCGTCGCATCCATCGCTGCCAACGACTACTCGCTGCTGTCACGCGATCTCACGAGCGACCTAAGCGACGCCGAGCTACGCAGCGACGAGTAGATACTCGCGCGTCTTGGCTTGTTATCTGCGACGCGGCTCGGTCCAGGCCAAGTGAGCGCGCTCTGCAAGCTGCGTCAGCTCAGACAGACCCCAGCGTCCCTGATCGGTCACACGCTCACACAGATGAACTGGCAGCTTCGTCACCGACAAGTACGCGCCGCTCATCGCTCCGGCCATCGCCGCCGTGGTATCGACATCACCACCGACAGCCACCGCCGTCTCGATGGTTTGTAGGAAGTCGCTCGGGCTGCGCAAGAAGCTATACAGGCTCCACAGCACGCTCGACACCACGTAGCCGGAAATCCCTTGCCACTCTCCCTCGTAGCCAGGACAGAGCCCGGCCCGCGCCATGAACGTCGAGGCTGCATCCGGCGACAGCGACACCCACGACGAGAGCTGATAGACATCAAACGCAACCGTCTGGTCCACCGCGCGTACCCACTCGGACAGCTCCGCGAGAAACGGCTCCGGCGAAAGGGAACCGCCTCGCAGCGCCAGCGCCACCGCTCCAGCCACCGCCACCGCGCCCGCCGCGCAGCGATTGTCTTGATGGGTAATCCGCGACTGCTCTTTCGCCGCCGCAATCAGTGCTTCAGGCTGATCGGCGTACCACAGCCCAATCGGAGCCACACGCATCGCGCTGCCGTTGCCAGCCGACGGAGCAGGAATCCCCGCTTCATCTGGCGCAACACCTTCGGACAAGCGACGAGCGACCTCTGCTGTGGCCTTCCCTGCTCCTACCACTTCGCCGGAACGAAACAGTCGCGCAATCCGTCCCGCGTAATCGGCGATGTGGAACTGGCCATGCTCCACCAAGCTCAGCAGCAGCTCGCGGGCAAGCTGGCTGTCATCGGTGTACTGCCCAAAGCGCGACTGACCCAGGAACGTGTCATCGAGGATGCCCTGTCGCAGCACCTTCTCGACATGCTTTTGGCAGTCTTTGGGAGGCAATCCTTCGACGGGAGCCCCCACTGCATCACCGATACACTGCCCGACGAGACAGCCCACCCACTGCTCTCTCGATGGCAACGGTGACAGCACAACCTGGGCAGACGAACGAATCGATTGGGCAGCAAGCATCGTGCGCTCATTCTAGGGTTTAACCATTTATAACCGCAAATTTTGTGAAGTAGGCTGCTCAATGTGCGCGAAGAAATCGACCATTGCCCGGTCGGAGATCCTTGCGACGCAAGACCAGTCCACGCGATGGCAACCACAGCGGGTAAAAACAGCCAAGTCTCGGTTCCGTGAACGAACATTCACAGTTCCCCGCAAAGAACCCGACCGCAGACGATGCAGCGCTGGCTCAGTGACCGCTCCACCATGGCCCAGCCGTTGCTTCCTTTGACCGCACAAAGGAACCACCACGCCCATGAAACCTTTCGTCCTCGCTCGCTCCTTGTGTGCTTTGCTGCTACCGCTCACCTTGGCCGCGTCAGGCTGTGGAAACGACCGTCGCCCAGCCACCGAGCCTGAAAAAGAAACCGTACAGTCGCTGCTATCGACTGGGTTTCAGCTTCGCGACACCACCGGCAGCGATCGCATCACGCTGCCACCAGGAACCGAGACGCTCCTAGGCCTGGTCATCGACTCGCTCTGCTACGCCTCTGTCAGCCGGACATCTGTCGGAGATCACACCAAAGAAACGCTGACCTTTGACTGCAAAGACGGCGACTTCAAGGGCGCGTACAGCCGAGAGCTGGACCACTACTCGTTTGACCTGTTCGCCAAGACATCGCTCGATGTTCGCTACACCGGCGATGTCATCGCGCGCAAAGACTACGTAAACGGCTACGTCGAGCTAAAAGCCGTCAAAGATCTGTGGATCACCGACATTGGCGTCTCGGATCGAATCGACTTTCTGGGCGTCACGATGGATGAAAAAGGCTGTCTGACGGGCGGCGCGATGAAGATGAACCTGCACGCGAACCTTCCCGGCAAGCGTGTCGATGCAGCCATTGATGCTCTCTTTGGACCGACCTGCGGCGAGGTCTGGATCCAAGAAGAGTAAGCGCGGATCTTACGTAAGTCCCACCAGCTGCTCGCTCAGTGCCCACAGCTTGGCACGCGCAGCGGCATCCTGAGCCAGCGACGATTCCTTGGCTCGCTTTTGCTTCTTGAAGTACGCACCGCTGACGCCTGCCAGCTCCTTCGCAGTGGCGACATACAGCGATGTCCGCGAAGCGCTCTCCGGCGAGTCAAACAGCGGTGCCGCCAGCTTCCCAAAAAACCGCAGGACAGGCTTTTCCCGCAAGATGTCGCTGACCACATCGCCCGGATGAAGCGCATTGCTTGTGACGCCCGTGCCTTGGAGCCTGACCGCCAGCTCTGCCGAAAACAGCACGTTCGCCAGCTTGCTTCGCGCATAAGCCCGCAGACCATGGTAGTTCCGCTCCGACTGTGGATCGTCGAACGGAAACTCCGTCAGCTTCTCGTGCAGTCGCGAGCTGACGTTCACAATCCGCGCAGCTCCGCTCGCTTGTAAGCGCGGCAAGAGCAGGTTGGTCAGCAGAAACGGCGCAAGGTGATTCACCGCAAGCGTGTCTTCCAGTCCATCCCGGCTGAGCTGACGCTGCGGATGCCACAGTCCTGCGTTGTTGATCAGCACATCAATGCGCGGCTGACTGCTGAGCAGCGATGCGCCGAGGCTTCGGACCGCAGCGAGCGATGAAAAATCACACAGCGCAGCGGAAACCGACGCGCCCTTGCTGTGGCTCCGTACATAAGCGGCCGCTTCTTCGGTGCGAGCAGCATCACGACCGACGATCACCACGGAATAGCCTCGCTCAGCCATCCCACGAGCCGTTTCTTTGCCGATGCCCGCACTGGCACCGGTCACCACACACACTGGATCTTTGCCTGTCATCACGGAGCCCCGTGTTGTAAGTTGCGTCGCTCCGTCACCTGCCCATGCATCCAACGGACCTGCGCGCTGTAGCGTAGAAATCGAGACAAGGAAGGCCCATTGATACCACGAGCGAACGAAAACACAGCGGTGATCACCGGCGCTGGCGGCTTTGTCGGTCGTCACCTGGCGGAGCGACTTGTCCAAGCAGGCGTCCCCGTCATCGCATCTGATCTGCGCGATCCCGGCATCTCCGGTGCGCGCTTTGTGGCGTGCGACATCCGCGACCGCGCAGCCTGTGACCGCTTGGTGCAGTCCGCCAGCACGGTCTACCACGTTGCATCGATGGTTCAGACCAAACAGAGCGGCTCCGAGCCCATCTGGGCCGTCAATCACGGTGGCACCCGCAACATGCTCGCAGCCAGCCAAGCCCACGGCATCCAGCGCTTTGTCTACGTCAGCTCGGCCAGCGTCGTGTATCAAGGCAAAGACATCGAAAACGGCGACGAGTCGCTTCCGTATGCAGCCGCGTCCCAAGCGCCCTACGCCGACAGCAAGATCGCAGCCGAGCGAGATGTCTTGGCCGCGCATGATCCAAGCGGTCTGGTCACCTGCGCCATTCGTCCTCACGTCATCTATGGCCCCGGAGATGGTCGGTTTCTGCCCGCCATCCTACGGCGCGCCCAGTCTGGAACGCTGCGCTTTGGCGTCGGACGAGAAAACAAGCTGTCGGACTTTACGTACATCGACAACCTGATCGACTCGCTGGTCTTGGCCAACCAACGACTTTTGGACGATCCGACGCTTGGAGGCCGCGCCTGGTTTGTCACCAACGGCGAGCCAATGGGCTTTTGGGACTTCGTGGATCGCGTGCTGGTCGCGATGAACCTGCCCAAGATCAAGGGACGGATTCCCTATTCAATCGCCTACGCGCTGGCTGCACTCGCCGAGCACACAAACAGCCTGCTTGGACGAGATGCCGGACCAGAGAACGGCTTTACGCGCTTCGCCGTTCGCTACATGTGTACGCATCACTATTTCTCTATCGAGAACGCGCGCCGCGACCTGGGCTATCAACCAGCGGTCAACATCGACGAAGGAATCCGGCGCACCATCGCAAAGCTTGCGTCCAGCTAGAACGACACCTGCGCTTGCAGCTTGACGACATCCGTATCGGGAATCGTCTCGAGCGCCACTTGCCCGGGACGCAGCCGCACGCGATCGCCATAAACGTAGCGCGAATACTGCAAAAAGATCTGCGCTCCCAGCAGCCAGTTCACCGTTGCGCCAATCCGGGGCGACAGGATGCGAAACGCGGATGCATCGTCTTGTACGTCGATGATCACGCGGTCGTAGCGCAGCGCTGCAAACAGAAACGACAGCGGCTGATAGAACAGCTCGGTGCCCCACTTAAACGCCAGCCGTCCGTCGCGGTTGATGGTGGGATCAGGATCCACCTGCTTGCTCTTGGCATAGGCCGTCAGCCCAAACCACTTCCACTGGACATCGCCGCCGCGCAAAAATCCGCCGCGCTCGGGAGCGACCGCAGACAGCACGCGCCGCAAGCTGAAGGTGTACTCGCCCGCCAGGCTATACAGCGATCCGGTTCCGTCGCTCTTGTCGGTTCCTAGATAGTTTTCCGTAAAGCCGCGACCGCCCCACGAGTGCATCACTTCCAGCACCGGGCTCAGATACTGCGCCTGCGCCGCCGTCGTCAGCGAGCCAGCCAGGTAAAAGTTCCCAAAGAACGGATTGAGTCGCAGATCCAATCCGACCACGCGCATGGAAGCGTCCTGCACTTCTTTGAGCTGCCGCTTGTCCTGCGCGAGCGTATCGATGAAGTAAAAGCCGAGGTGCGCCACCTTGTGGATGCTTGCGCCCAAGTGCAGGTAGTTCATCAGCGTCAGGCCCTGGTTGGCTTCAATCGCATCAAGGTGCGCACCGACGCCTTGTAGCAGCCAGATCGTGACCGGCTTTGTCTCGAACTCGAGCCGAACCTGTCCGCCCATCTGGTGCGTACGGCCAAACACGTACGTGTCGTAGTTTTCCAGCCAGCCGAACCGATCCCAGAAGGCTCCTGCGCGAATGTGCATGCGGAAGCGAAGCTGTGGACCCAGCGACTCATAGCGAAACGTCACCGAGCCCTGCGCAATGCCCCACTGACGGTCGAGCAGCGGTCGCGCCCAGTCAGTAAAGAGCGATCCCATCAGCGCTACATCGGCGGTCAGGTACTTGCTCTGGGCGGAAAAGTACAGCTCGGACCAGTCAGACTCTTGCAGGCGCGTGTACTGGAAGCCCGAGCGAAAGTAGTCGTCATCCACCAGCCAGGGCGTGTGAATGTTGTAGCGACCTTCGCCTTCTGGCACCGAGTCGCCGCGACTCCGAAACGACAGCCGCAGCGGCGCACGCAGATAGCCTGTCGCCTTGAGATCCACCGGACCAATCGTCACGCCCATGCCCGGTCGCGACTCAGCTTGGGCAGCCTGACCCGGCAGCTCTTCAGCCGCCGCAGACAGACAAAGTCCCACCGACAGCGCCCAGACGGAAGCCAGGATTGCTCGCATGCTGACCGTCGCCATTACGAGCGACCTCCCCGACCGAGCCGACGCCGAAGCAGGACAGCCACCATCGCAGACACCGAGAGAAACACCCACGGACTCGGACTGCCATGCCGCGCACCGATTCCGCACAGACATGCATTTTCAAACGGAATCTCGTCGGCGCTTGGCGTATTGGGACTGCCAGGGTTGGTCGGTGTCACGGGCTCATCCGAGCACTTGAGCGCCCGGCCCGAGCTTTTGTTGCCCATTCCATCGCCGCAGTCGTTTGGCTCAATCAAGCCCGAGCGATCGAGCATCGTCAGCACATACGCACCGCCCCCGTACCCAACCATCGGGATGCTGCCTGCGTACTTGCCAACGGCTCCGTCGGCGCGCACGGCGTTATATAGCTCGGGCAGCAGGTTGTTGTTCACGCTGGCTTTGTCGATGAGCATCTTCATGATGCCTGCGGCTTCCCCTTCGCGACCGGCGCGCCACAGGGCATCGGCAATGCGCATGTCGATCAAGATCCACTCGTTGTTGTCGTAGGAAGACTTGCCGTCGTCGTTGCGCTTAAAGCCGCCGCTTTCGACGCGCAGTCGTCCCAGAACATCCAGCGTGGCCTTGCCGGTTCTGCCCAGGTATTCCGCATCGCGCAGCACGTTCCAGGTAAACGCTTCGACGACCGCTCCGTCTAGGTACTGGTTCTGCGCCAGCTCTTCAATCGAACCAGCGATCGCACCATCGCGATCGAGGAACGAGGCCCAAAAGCCATCTCTCGCTTTGCTCGCCAGGCCGCGATACGTCGTCGCATCACTGGCTTTGCTGGCCTTGTTTGCAAGCTGCGCAAAGTCACAGAAGCCGCGAATTGTCGCGAGCGTGGTGTACGCAAAGTGCTTCTTGTTTTCGTCGTGAACTTCCCAGATCGACGAGTCTGCCTTGGCAATTCCTGAAGACTCGGTGTTTTTGCGCAGCGGCTCCGCCACTCCACTGTAGAGCGCGTCATAGACCGAGACACCACCGCGAACTTTTTCCGACAGCCACGCCGTGTCTCCCGATGCATCGACATACTGTCGCGCGGCCCATAGCATCATGCCCCAGCCATCGATCTCGACGTTCGGAGTCTGCTGACCGGAATAGTCCCCTTCTTCTTCCCCCGTTCCAAAGTAGCGACAGACCGAGATGCGATAGCTGGCCCCCGAGACGTACGAACTGAACTTGCTCACCGGCTCTGCGTTGAGGAAAAAGTTCAGCGCCATCTTGGTCTCGGCAAAGTGTCCCATCCGCGCCAGCGCAACCACCGCGTAGAGCGCGTCACGGACCCAGCCGGTATGCCACTCTCCCGGCGGCAAGCTAGCCAAGACCATGCCGTTGTTTTTGCGCGAAGCCGTGTTCGGCTGACGGACTTGGCCCATCCGCAGCACTGCTTCGCTCTGTCGCCACAGCTTCTTTTCGTCTTCCGTACACAGCGCCAGTCCCTGCGGCAGCGGCTTGCGCCACGCGGTCCATTCCGCCAGTGCATCGGTCAGAAGCTGCGCGGCACCGCGTCCTGCCAGCCAGGTCTTGAACTGGGACAGCATCGACTCTGCATCGGCTTCGTTTTCCACAAACAGCGTCGCCACCGCCATGTGGCCACTGTCCAGCGTCGCTTGGAAAGCTGGAACAATGTCTGTTCCGCTGCACGTCCGATTGTCGCCGAGCGACTGTCCCGAGCTGACCTTGTTATAGACGCCATCGCAGTCGATGCGCGAAGGAGCGGTAATCGGCACATAGATCATCGCGCCACCGCCGACGCCCGTCTCGGCAATCGACTTGCCATCGGACAGGACTTTTAGGCGCTCTCCGTTGGCGTTCGGTGTATCCGGCGAGCCGTCTCCCATGTGGAAGTTAAACAGCGCAAAACCTTCGCTCGCGCTCGTCGCCTTCAGGATCGCGATCATCGCGTTTCCTTCAAAGCCAAACGGCGAAAAGTAGTACGTCTCTGCGCTGATTCCTGCGAGGGTGATCGGAACCTTGATGATGTTGGTTTCTTCGACGTAGCTCGCGTCGCCTGCGGTGCCTCCGTTTAACCAGCCGCCGCCGCTCGGTCCGCGCAGTCCGAAGTAGAAGTCGTAGGCCAAATTGCGCCGTCCATAGCCGTCGGAGCGCGGATCCGATCGAGGCCGAAGATAGCGATACGGCGCTTCCAAAAAATGGGTGATCTTGTTCTTGTTGGTATCGAAAATCTGGAAGCCATGACCGTTGCCGGTCGTCAGGTAGTTCCAGGTTCGCAGCGGCTTGTCGGCGCTAGCGCTCGTCGCCAAGCTGAGGAGTACGGATCCTGCCAAAAGGCCCAGTCTTCGCTTCATGGGCCGGACCGTATTTTGCGAAAGCGGAGTCTGTCAATCGAAACTCCGAGCCGCTACAGGATCGACCGCGTTCCGTCGCAGCCGCAGCAAGAAGGACGCGGGAAAAAGCCACGTAGGAACGAGCCACGCGATGCCGCTACGGCTTCCGTCCGTGTACGACCCAGACGCGATGCGGAATGTCGATGGGATCTGTCGGAAAGTGCGTTCGCAGAAGCTGCGCCAGCTCTTCATCAAAGGCCGCAACTTTGGGAGCCGGGAGTGACGCTCCGACACCTTGACTCGCGCGAATCCGGCCTCGCCAGCCCGCATGGGAATAGCGAACCGGGTGATCGTAGGACCAGGTTTCAATGTCGCAGAGCCCACCTTCTGAGAGATCCCGCACAAACGGCGGATACAGGCCAGCGCCCATCGCCAGTCGGATGTGCGGCTTGGGCTGCGCGGGATTGTGCCGTTCGATCAGCTCTTCGGTTAGCTCGACGACGTTGCGGCCAAACGGAATCCAGTCAAACGCAGCGAGCATCAGCACACCACCGGGCCGCAGCAGCCGCAGCACTTCGCTGAGCACTGCGCGACGATCAAACCAGTGCCAGCACTGTCCGGCGCTCACCACATCGATGCTGCTCGGCGGAAGCGGAATGCTCTCTGCCGGTCCCAGGATGTACTCGATCTTGACGCCAGCTTGGGCATCCAGCTTCTTCGATTCTGCAATCAGCAACGGAGAGATATCGAGCCCAGTCACCTGACAGCCGCTGCGCGCAAAGCCCCGCGCCATGACGCCTGTTCCCGTTCCCAAGTCGAGCACCACCTGTCCCGGAGTCCCAATGCGCTTGTCACGCAGCCGCTCAAACAGAGAGTCAGGAAAGCCCACCCGATGATTCACGTAGTCCTGCGCAGTGCGTCCAAAATCGACGGGCAATCCGTCACGCTTGCGGCCATTTGCTCCGAGGTTATCCATGTGTGCTCGCCTTCCTACACGGACCCAGTCCAGCGGTTAGGACATGGGACTTTTGCGCATAGCCAGTGCTTGTTTCAAGGTTGCATACGACTGAATCTGTTGCAGATCGGATGGACGCTCGCCCAGGTGCGTGGCCAGCGAAGTCGCAAGCTGTGGCGAGACGCCTGAAAACACACAGCGACTTCCGAGCAGCCGCACCGCAGAGACGATTCGATGAATGGCCAGCGCCGATTGCGTACCGAGCGTAGCGGTTCCGGTAAAGTCCAAGATCACAGTCTGCGCACGATGCGCCACGATCATCGCCAGGAGCGTCTGCGCCATGTGGGACGCGCGCTCTTCGTCGATGTTTCCGATGATGGGAAGCGCCAACGTCCGGTCCCAGACTTCAATGACTGGTGAAGACAGCAGCAGCAGCTCGCGCTGTTTTTCCGACACAACCTGTAGCTGTCGCTGAAGCTTCTGTTCGTTGGCCAGGCTTCCGTACGTGGCACCAGTCAGGCTGGCGGCATAGCGCAGCATCGCAATGTGCGTGTCTGTAAAGTGGTTCGGCTCTGCGCTCGCCAGACCGTAGGCACCGACGCAGACCTGCGCGCTGAAGATTGGCATAAACAGCCGCGAACGGAGCTTCCTTTTGTGTCCGGGACTGTCCGTCGTACGTTTCTCTACGTCCGCATCAATGTCCGGCACATGGAGCATCTGTCCGGTACGAATGACCCAGCCCGGATGCCGATCAGCCGCTGTCCGTTCCGCTTCGATGCGCTCTTCTGCCGAAAAGCCACGCACGGTGTAAAGACGCAGCTTGCCGTCGATGGGATCGATACAGAAGAAGCCTCCGTATTCCACAGTGACCATCTGATCGATCACCGCAAACACTGTATCGCCCATCTCTGCAAAGCTCTTGACAGCCGCGAGCAGTCCGGCTGCTTCCGTCAGCAAAGACACCAGAGAAAGCGCATTTGGCGTACGCGATGGCTCCACCCGAATCACTCCCAGTGCATCAGCAAACGCGGCGGATAAGCGTCCATCATAGCCCGATGCTCGTCGGAGCGTCTAGCCGGAGAACGAGTCGAGTAGCGGTAGGAAAACCAGCGCAGAGCCAGCATCCGAAGTGGAGCGTGCTTGACCTTGAGGAACAGCGGTGATGAAGTGCGCCCTGTGAGTACAGTCTCAGATTCCTATCCGGCTCCACAGTCGTCGGCTGCTGGTGCCGTCCACTCTCAAGCTGCCGTGCATCCAAAGCGTGTCTTCATCGAGTCCTTTGGCTGTCAGATGAACGACTACGATGTCGAGCGAATGACCGAGGTGCTCCGCCGTGATGGCTTTGAGCGCACCGAAGTGGTCGAAGAAGCCGACATGATCGTGGTGAACACCTGCTCGATTCGCGAAAAAGCGGAAAACAAAGCAGCGTCGGCAGCGGGTCGCTATCAGAAGCTCAAAGAGCGCAATCCGAACCTACTCGTGGCCATTGGTGGCTGCGTGGCGCAGCAAGAAGGGGAAGCGCTGCTCAAGCGGATTCCCAGTGCGGACCTGACCTTCGGTCCCGACCAGATTCCCAACCTGGCTGCGCACTACGAAAAGCTGCGTCCACAGGTGCAGACAGAGAGCTGGCCGCAGACCTCTCCCAAAGCCAACCGCTATCGGCTGCGTCTGGCCCAGACCGAAGTCATCGACGTAGAGGACTATCAGTTCCTTGATGCGGATCCTCGTCCGAGCGATGTCAGCGTCACGGCGCTGGTGACGATTCAGAAAGGCTGCGACAACTTCTGTGCGTACTGCATCGTGCCGCGTACGCGCGGTCGGGAAGTGTCGCGTCCGGCGGATCAGGTGGTGCGTGAAGTGGCTCGCTTTGTCGAGCTGGGCGCGCGCGAAGTGACGCTGATTGGCCAGAACGTCAACGCGTATCATGCGATTGGGATGCCAGACGGAGAAGACTTCGCGGAGCTGCTCCGGCTGGTGGATTCCGTGCCGGGACTGTTGCGGCTGCGCTTTACCACCAGCCATCCGCACTACTTTACGCACAAGGTTGCAGATGCGTTCCGTGACCTGCGCACGCTTCAGCCGTGGCTTCATCTTCCGGTGCAAGCAGGATCGACGAAGGTGCTGGCAGCGATGGCGCGCGAATACAGCCGCGAAGCGTATCTGGACAAGATTGCGTATCTGCGAACGGTCTGCCCGGACATCTCACTTTCGACGGACATCATCGTTGGATATCCCGGCGAAACAGCATCCGACTTTGAGCAGACGATGCAGCTTCTTTCGGAAGTGGAATACGATTCCATCTATTCGTTTGCGTACTCGCGTCGGCCCGGAACCCCCGCTGTGGAGCTGCCCGATGATGTCTCTGCGGAAGAAAAGTCGCGTCGCTTGACCGCGCTACAGAGCCTGCAAAAGCAGATCACTGCGAAGCGACTCGCACGGCTGGTCGGACGGACAGAGCAGATCTTGATAGAAGGACGATCGCGCGCAAACCCAAGCCAGATCTGCGGACGAACCGGCGGCAATCACACCGTAAACATCGAAGTCCCGGACGGCGTAGATGTCGATGCACTGATCGGAACGCTGGTTCCCGTGTCCATCACCGCAGCCAAGGTTCACACGCTGGTCGGGACGCTCGGAAACGACAGCCTCGGCTGAGCCGCACGCAAAAGCGCTCCGTACAAAAACAGCAAGAGCGCATAGAGTCCGAACTGCTGGAGCACACCGCCCCAGAACTGTCCCGCCGAGCCCTCAAACGTCCGCATCACCTGCTGTGAAAAGAACAGAAACAGCGCCAGTGCTCCGGTGCCAGCGTGCCGGTGCGCGAAGATCTCATCGGCGATGCGCAGCAGAAAGCCAACCAGCAGCACCACAAGCAGTCCGCCGAGCAGTCCAAAGTTGATATACGCCTCGGCAAGCTGAGGCAGACCGACCATGACGTGCGCCGTTCCAGTGGGCGTCGTATAGCCGTACATCACAGCCGCCCAGACATCGGCGTACTGCGCGCTCGGCTTGTCGGGAAAGAACACGCGCGGCAACAGCGTATAGCGAAAGTAGCGATAGGTCTTCCCAAGCTGATGCGGCACGGCGGCGGGCGTCATCTCGATGATGTGCGCAAGCTGAAGCGCCGAAGCCGTACGCGCAGCAGCGACCTTCACAGAGCGCTCGCGATCGACGGTCGGGGCCGTCTCTCCCCCCAGCCAGTGACGCGCCGAGAGATCGACAAAGAGCTGCGCTCGCTCGACCAGTGAGAGCCGCACTTCGCGATCCCAGACCTTGGCGCGGAACTCTCCTTTGACGGGCTGAAACAGCAGCACAGCCAGCACGCCCAGCACAATCGGCCAGACCCGCAGCCTGCGCCGCACCAGCAGCCAGCCGAGCAGATAGACCAACAGCGGCTGCACCATCGGCGCCAGCGAGCCACTCATCAGCGCAACCAGCGACGATGCAAAGGTCAGGCCCCAGAACAGATAGCCGAGCCGTTCCTTCCCTGGACGCAGGCTAGGAATCAGCACCATCGCATAGCCCAGATCAATCGGTGCCAGGATGGACAGCACGCTGATGAGCTGCTGCTGACGCGGAACCACCCCTCGCAGCCGGAGCAGATCAAAGAGCAGCGACCAGCCCACAATGACCAGCCCGCCCCCAAGCAGCGCGCGATCCGACAGTGGCAAAACCAGTTTCGGAACCAGCTTGGGAACACCGAGCGATCCACACAGCGCCGCACCAAGCTGAAGCACCGGAATCGCCAGCGCGGCATAGATCATGGCCAAAGAGACTGCGGACTCTGTGATGCGCGCTTCCCCCCAGCGAAGCAGGAGCCTTTCTTCGTGCAGCGTCGCCAAAAAGTAGCAGAGCGTGATCATCAAAGACAGCCCAGCCACCGACGATGGACGCGCCTTGCGATTGGTCAAAATAGCCAGCGTTGGGAGCCCCGCAAGCAAAAGTCCCGTCCATGCAGACAGTCGCGCAAGCAGCGCAAAGCGCTCGGTCCCGAGCAAGAGCAGCACCGGCAGACACGCAAGCACCAGCAGCAGATACATCACCTTGAGTCGCGCGGCTGGCAGTGTCAGCTCATCCGCCAAGGTAAGTGGATGTTGCCAGAGCGGACTATGACGGGGCGTCGCAGACATCTGGTCGAGTGGACAGAGTGCGCAATTCCGGCGGGCAATGCAACCCTTCGCCGACTCCTCAAGACGTGACGGACTGGCCGCTTACTGCGTCAGGGAAAAGTCAAACGGAGGCTGCCCGAGCTGCTGGAGCGCGGCCTGGATTTCGGAAAACGGACGCGTTCCCAAAAAACCCCGACTGGCCGACAGCGGCGACGGATGCGTGCGAATCACAACGCGGTGCCGAGAGCGATCGATGAGCGACAGCTTTTGCTCCGCTGGCTTGCCCCACAGGACAAACACCACCGGACGCTCTTGCGCAGATACCGCCGAGATCACGGCATCGGTGATGCGCTCCCAGCCTTTTTTGGCATGCGAAGCCGCTGTCCCTTCACGCACGGTCAGGACACTGTTCAACAGGAGCGCACCGCGCTGCGCCCAGCGGGTCAAGTCTCCGTGCTGCGGCATCGCAAGTCCCAGGTCACTGTGTAGCTCGCGCAGGATGTTGCGCAGAGACGGCGGAATCGCCATGCCGCGCGGAACCGAAAAGCACAGTCCGTGTGCCTGACCGGGCCCGTGATAGGGATCTTGACCGATCAGAACCAGCCGAACCGACGCAAGCGGGGTCGCGAAGAGTGCCGCGCAGACATCTTCCGTGGGTGGATAGACCGTGTAGCGGCGACGCTCGGCGTCTACAAAGGAACCAAGTGCCGCAAAGGAATCCGCTGTCAGCTCGTGCTGAAGTGCGCGCTGCCAGCAAGACGGAAGTTCAAGACGCATCACGCGACGATATCACGCGTAGCGTCGTCCTTGCGCAGCAGTCCTTCCGCAGCAGTCCTTCCCATTACATGGTTCGCCGCAAGATGGTTCCGCCTTCACCAACTGCCCACAGCGTGTTTCCGCCCGAGCGGAAGATTCCATACAGGTTCTTCTTGGTCCCCGTCTCTTGGCGCGCCCAGCTTGTGCCGTTGTAGTAGACGATCGTTCCTTTTTCTCCGACCGCCCAGATGTTTTTGGGGCCGATTCCGTAGACATCGCGCAGCGCGATGGTGCTGTCGATTCCCGACGACATCTGCATCCACGAGCTGCCGTTCCACATGCGGATCGAGCCTTGTTCCCCGACCGACCAGATCTGCTGCTTATCGATTCCCCACACGCCGTAGGTCGTCAAGGATGTCGCGCTACCTCCAGACTCGACGTACCAGCCAGCGCCGCTGTTGCGAATCGCAATCAAGTTGGAACCCACGGACCACATGTTGGACTCTGAGTTGCCCCAGACTCCGTAGAGCCGCTCGCTGGTCTGGCTGGTTTCTATTTGCCAGCTACTGCCGCTGCTCTTGGTGATCACATGGCCGCCGATTCCTACCGCCCAGATGTGCGAATCATCCACGCCCCAGATGCTGAGCAAGCTCGTCGCTTGCGGAGTGGACTGTAGCTTCCAATCGCTGCCGTTATACCGCAGGAGAGTGCCACCACTTCCGACAGCAAACACCGTCTGTCGCTCTGGACCCCAGACATCATAGAGGCTCAGCGTGGTGGGACTCTGCACCGTACGCCAGACAGACGATGAGGAGTCCCACTTCAAGATGGTGCCCGACACTCCGACGATCCACGCATCCCCAGCCGGAGCGCCCCAGACCGAAAACAGATCGTTTGACGTTCCACTTGGGACGACTTGCCAGTCCGTTCCGACCGGAACCTCTGTCGTCAGGTCTGGAGCGCTACTCGCGTCCGTCGTTCCTGCATCCAGATCTTCGCACAGGTGCGTATCCAGATTGCAGCGCTGACTGGCACTACAAATCGACGGATTGACCTCGCAGCTCTGCGGATTGTCCTGTCCATATCCATCCCAGAGCGTCGCACAGCCTGTCCCGCCCAGCGACTGCACCGTGACCCACGCCATCAGAAGCGAACGGACCACGCCGTTCCGATTCACAACACGCATCGCGACCCGCCACATTCTCACGTTTCCCCCTACCCGCCCTCGCAGGTTCTCTGGTTACCAAAGCGGCAATACGAGCAGTGACACGCCAAAAATGGTCAGCGATCCTCCGACGCCCAGCAGCACACCGGCTGGACGATCGGTATCGCGAACCTGATTACAGATTCCCAAAGGAGCTGTGACTGAATCCACGCACGTTCCATTCGCAGCGAGCGCCGACAAGCCAAAGCCTCCCAAGATCAAGCCCGCAGATACCAAGGAACCGCCACCAATCCAGCGCCACAGGGTTCGCTTGGGCGCGACACGGGCCAGCACTGGCTTTTCGACCAAGCGGGTGACAAGACGCTCACTCGGTTGCGTGGACTGCTGCAAGACCGAAGAAAAGGCAAGCTGCTGACCGCGCTGAACCTTGAATGAAAAGCGCTGGGATACATAGCCATCAAGCAACAGCGACAGTTCCACCGGGCCCTCAAACGCCTCACGCACAAGCGGAGTCTTGCCGAGCACATTGCCATGCAGCATCACGGTGGCTCCCGATGGATCCGAACCGATGGAGATCGAGCCGCGCCCGCGATCCCACGCCGACTTCAGCACCGACTGCGCCAGCCTGGGAAGTCGCTGCTTGATCGAGTCCGCACCACAGGATGCGCACGCTTCTTCTTCCACCGCAGCGACCGATCCAGTATCCACATCAAAGATCTGGAGTCGCAGTGACTTGGGCGCATCCAGCGACGGTGAAATCGACAGCAAAAGGACTTGCGAAGCATCCAGTTGCTTGGCGAGCTGCTCTTGACAGTCCAGGCTCTGCGCACAGCGTGCCGCGACCTGTGGACCCAAGCGCAACAGCGCTGACTCAGTCTGTTCGCGCGCAATCAGAAAGCTGTGTGCCTGCGAAACGGCTGGACCCAAGAGCTGTCCAAGCTGCGTCTTGGCATCCGACGGCAGGTTCGCTGGATCCAGCAGCAGCACCACGCCGGTGGCCACGGTCAGCACGGCATACCGAGAAGCGAGCGCAAGCTGAAGCTGAACGCGCTGTCCCGACGGAATCTGAAGCAGGTTGGTTTCAAAGCTGCGTCGGTTCTTTTCGATCGAAAAGCGATGCGCGGAAGGCGTAAGCCACAGCGGCGTGGTAAGCGGAAGCACTCCCGCGACGCGACCATCCACACGCAGCACGGCTCCGACATCACCGGACACCACATCCAAATCTGTCTGTGCGCCACGAGCGGTGCCCAAGCAAAGCTCGATCTCGGCCCGAGCGGCGGGACTTACAGCGTCTTCTGCTGCGGCCAGATAGCGACGATACAGATCCGCTGCGGCCAGCTCCCGGTGCTGCAAAAGTGCAGTCTTTCCCAGAAAGTACAGCGTCTGTGGCTGCGGAGCCATCACATAGGACTGCTCCAGCCGCTGTAGCGCCAGCGCCAGGTTGCCAGCTTGCAGCGCCACCTGACCTTCGCTCAGCAGCTTGTTGGAAAAGCGAAGCTTGTCTGCATCAGCAAGCGGTGCTGCGTAAGCCCGTCGCGTGCGCAGCCCAAGCGGATTCAGCAGCGCAAACAGCGCGCATCCCCACACAAGCCAGCGCAGGATCACGGGGCACTTCAGAGAGCACATGACAATCCGGACATCATATCAGCGACACTTACTTAGCGTCACCGTTGTTCCTGCCTGTACGCGGACCATCTCTGTCTTGGTCTTACCTAGGCCGACATCCAAAATGTGATTCCCAGGTGGTAGATACAGATCGTCGCGAACGCAGCCTTTGGTATCTGTATTCGACGGACGAAACAAAATGATGTGTCCCACCGAAAAGGCCAGTCGCGACATCGCTTTGTCGGCGATTGCGCGGTAGGAAGGCGGAATGTCCGGCATCGCGCGCAGGCGGCTGTACTCTTCCACTGCACGGGCCAGCTCATTGGCAGACTCATAGATCTTGGCCAGGTGAAGCGCGATCTCGGCAGAGGATCCTTTGCGCACGCGACCTCTGCGCTCCAGTCCGCGCAAGCGCTCGAAGAGCTCTTTGGCGCGCTCGAGCTTGCCCGCGATAAACGCCTCCTTTCCATCCGCAAGGAGCTGATCTGCCGTGAGAACGGCCAGCGTCACCGTGGTGGTTTCTCCGGCGCGGATGGTCACATCACGCTCACCCCCAACAAAGTGTAGCCGATGCGTTCCCACAGAGAGCGACAGCGGCTTTTTGGACACCACAGCGGGCGCGCCATGATCGATCGAGACCCGGACCAGCTCTCCGGCTTCGATGAGGAGCAGTCCGGTTCCCGCCGCGACTCTGCCCACTTCTGATGGCGCAGCCGCAGCCCCCAGATCCAGTCGCTCTGTCGATGGCGCGGAAGGAGCGGTCTTCTCCGTGACGTTTTGAGTGGCCTGCTCGCTGGCTTTCATCGCGTTCTGCTGCGCCAAGGCCACCGGAATGGTCTGGGCTGCCACCGGAGCGGTCTGGGTAACCACCGGAGCAGTCTGGGCTGCCACCGGAAGCTGCGCAGCCGATCGCACCAGCGGATCTGTGTCTTGCGCAAGACCTTGCAGCAGGTGAAGCAGCGCCCGCACGCCGGTTCGTAGATACATTTCTTTGGCAATCTCTGCGACGCGATGACGGACCGCCCCTGCGAGATCGCGACTTGCCAAAAACAGCAGATCGACCGCTTTGTCTACGGGCATTTCCGCAACGACATCCAGCGCATCCAACCGACCGTGCAGATCGGCGGCTTGCAAAATGCGCGACAGCCCATCGGGCGGAGCAACCTGTTCGCCCATCGCGCGGAGCTTGTTGTAAGCAGAGAGCCCCATCACGTCCGCAACGAGCGCAATCTCTTTCAGAACCGACACGCCCAGCTTCGAGCCACGCTCAAGAAGTCGCTTGGCCGCAGTAAAGCGCACGCCGCGATCCTCATCTTGCAGTCCATTTTGCAGTGCCGCTTCGTCAACCTGCGCAAACTCCAGCGCGAGCTTGCGCACCAGCGGATCGGACGCGTGCAGCGCAGACAGAAGACGTGCGCCCTGATTCTTATCGCCAAGCTGTAGCAAGATGGCAGCAGCGGCGATCCGATCGGGCTCTGTTCCTGTCTGGGTCACCTGCGCCAGTCGCGTCAGGATCAGACCATCGGCTGCGGAGTCTCCCTGCTTGTGAAGGGAATCGAGCACACGCGCGATGGCACGCAAGCTCACCGCCCGCACATCCACATCGCGATCATCCAGGGAATCTTGCAGCGCAAGCAGCGCCGCCCGGACACGCTTTCGACCGAGTGCCTGGACAGCCGTCTTGCGCACTTCCTTTGCGTCATCCCGCAGCGCTTGTCGCAGATGAGGAATCGACTCCTCAGAGTCAATCTGTCCGAGTGCAGCGACGGCCAGTTCACGGGTACTCGCTTGACTGCTTCCCAGCGCAACATAGGCCCAGGTCAGGCTCTGTTGGGTGAGCTGACTGTGTGTGTCAATCAGCACACGCAGCAGCGCGCCCGCTGCGCTCAAACGAAGTGGCACACTGTCGCGCTCACTGGTGATGATTTGATCAAGCGGAGTCACCGCTGAATCCGCACCACAGTCTGACAGACCGGCGATCGCCAGCTCGCGAACAGAGTCCGGCTCCCGCGAGGAACGCATGGCCCGCAGCATCACCTCTTTGCCTGCCGGATCCCCAAGCGCGCTCAAAAGCTGCGCCGACAACAGCTGAAGCGGTCCCGCGACAGCCTGCGTATCCGTCAAGAACTTGCGTGCCTGTTCATCACCAAGACGCGCCAGCGTAAACGCAGCAAACAGCTTACCTTGCGGCTGAACGGCGTGTGCGTAGGCATCCTGTAGCTGCTCTTTGGCTTTGCTGTCCCCGGACAGTGCGAGCGGACTAAGCGTTGCAATGCGCGTCATCTCTGACAGCCTGCCATGCGAAAGACCGTCCCACAGCAGCGCACTTCCTGCCGGATTCCCAAGCTCCACCATCCGGGTCGCAGCCTGAAAGCGCAGCACGGGATCGCTCGACTTGCGTTCCAGAATCTCTGTCAGCTTGCGCATTCCTTCAGGATGACGGAGCCGCGAAAGAGTCTCTGCCAGCGCCAGCTCAACCGTCGGAGTCTTCTGCGTAGACAGAAGCTCCAGCAGCAGCGGCTGTGATTCAACAGCACCGATCGATCCGAGCGCGTGTACAGCGGCACTTGCCACATCAGGATGCGGACTCTGTAAGCGACTCTCGACCAGTCGCCGATGCGTCATGTCGCCACTTTGTCCGAGCGCCCAGACCGCGCGCTGCTGAAGCGATGCATCCGGACCATCCAGCGAGGTCTTGATCAGCGAGAGTGCATGCGTCTTGGCTTCATGATGGGAAGGCTCTCTTTGCGAAAGGAAGAACAGCGCAACGACGACGTGAACCGCAAGGAGTGCCAGGATTCCGATGATCACCTGGATCCGCAGCGCACTGCCAGGAATCTGCACCACAGAAGGAGGACTGCTGGCCTCGGGAAGCAGGACACTTAGGCGCTGCTCCACTTCGGCCATCGCGGGGCGCTCTGTGGACTCTGCACGAATCATCTGCAGAATCAGGCTGCCCAAGATCGGATTCACTCCGCGCAAGCGCTCTGCTGCGGTGTCTGAAGAGTGCTGGAGCAGCTTGAAGGAAATGCGCGTAAAAGGAAGCGTTCCGGTGAGCAGCTCATACAGCACCACACCGAGAGAAAACACATCGGCTTTGCCGTCCGCTTGCTCTGCCTTTCCGAACTGCTCGGGCGCCATATAAAGCGGCGTTCCCATCACCGAGCCTTTGTCCGAGGCACGCGCAGAAGACGCTGCATCGGGTTCGAGCTTGCCTTCGTTTAGCTTCGCAATGCCAAAGTCCAAGATCTTGACCCAGTCCTGTCCCTGTCGGATCGGGTCGGCCACCAACATGATGTTGTCAGGTTTACAGTAGTCTGGATGTTTCCATCGCTGTGTGCTCTTCCCAGCCGTCCAAACGGAATGCGCGGGGAAGTGGGATCATCCGGTCTGTTCACCGCGCCCAGACACCGCACACCGTCCAGGTTCGAGAGCCCGATCCGACGATTCTGTCTAGTCGCAAACGGGAACTGCCGATATAACACGCAGCCCATGTCAAACCTTCAAGTCACAGCGGTTACCAAGTCGTACGGAGCCAAGAAGCTCTTCGAGGATGTAACCGTCAACTTTACGCCCGGAAAGCGCTACGGACTGACCGGACCCAACGGCGCTGGCAAATCGACCTTTATGAAGATCCTCGCGGGAGACCTTGATCCCGAGACGGGTGGCTCGGTATCCAGGCCGGAAAAGACCTCTGTCTTGCGGCAGGATCAGTTCGGCTACGAAGACATTCGCGTGCTGGATGTTGTGATGCGCGGAGCCAAAAAGCTCTGGGCGGCGATGTCTGAAAAGGAAGCGCTGCTCCACCTTCCAGAGATCAGCGATGAACAGGGAAGCCGTCTCGGTGAGCTAGAGATGATCATCGCGGAAGAAGACGGCTACGTAGCGGAATCGAACGCGGGCGCACTGCTCGTGGGACTTGGGATTCCGACCGCAGCGCACGAAGGACTGATGCGCGAGCTGCCCGGTGGTCTGAAGCTGCGGGTGCTGCTGGCGCAAGCGCTGTTTGGGAAGCCGGAAGTGCTGCTGCTCGACGAGCCAACCAACAACTTGGATCTGGACTCGATTCGCTGGCTGGAAGGCTTTCTGTGTAACTACGAAGGCGTCTTGGTTGCGATCTCTCACGATCGTCACTTCCTCAACGCAATCTGCACGCACATCGCAGACATCGATTACAACACGATCATCTTGTACACCGGCGGCTACGACGACATGGTCGAAGCCAAGAGCCAAGTCCGTTCGCGCGTTGAAGCGGAAAACGCAGAGCGCAGCAAAAAGGTCGCACAGCTTCAAGACTTCGTCGCTCGCTTCGGTGCAGGAACGCGCGCATCGCAAGTCCAGAGCCGCAAAAGACAGATTGAAAAGCTGCAAGTGACGGTGCTCAAGCGATCCAACATTGAGCGTCCTTTCATCCAAATTCCGATCAAGCGTCCGTCGGGAAAACAGACCTTGACGATTGAAGGACTTGGCAAGAAGTGGCCGGATGTCACGATCTGCAAAGACTTCAGTGCGCTCATCACGCGCGGTGAAAAGGTGGCCATCATCGGTGGAAACGGCGTCGGAAAAACGACACTCTGTCGCATGCTGGTGGGAGAGCTAACCGCCGATTCCGGAACGCTCGAGTGGGGCAAGGATGTCTCGGTGGGATACATCGCGCAGGATCACTCCGATGCGATTCCCAAAGACACCACCATTGATGACTGGCTGCATTCCCACGACACCAAAGCGTATCTGCAAGACATCCGGGGACTGCTTGGCAAGATGCTGTTCAAAGGGGAAGAAGGTCAGAAGTCCACAGCGGTTCTGTCAGGAGGAGAAGCCGTCCGCATGATGTTTGCGCGGCTGATGCTGACGCAGCCAAACGTCTTGGTGCTAGACGAGCCGACCAACCACTTGGATCTCGAGTCCATCGTCGCGCTGGGTGAAGCCCTGATGAAGTACGAAGGAACCGCGTTTGTGGTGACACACGATCGCAACCTGATCGAGACATTCGCCAACCACCTGTTTGTGTTTGAGCCGGGCGTGGGACTCATCGACTTTCGCGGAACGTACGACGACTATCTGGCCCATCGGGAAGCGACCACCGGGGGAAAGAAAAAAGGCCGCGCGTAACGGAATCAGGAAGCGGAGTCTGTCGCAGCGCAGGATGGCTACGGAATCGGTTTGGGAATGCGTACTGAAGGAAGCGCTGCGCGCTACAGCAGCGTGTCCTGATTCTTCAGGTTCCCTTTCATCACTCTGCGATAACAGTGTGCGTTTCCGTCGATGATTCCTTGGGACTGGCTGACATTCATGAACGCGCTGGCCAGGTTGGGCGTCTCTTCCCAGCCGCTCGTCTTGGAGTACGTTTGACCAATCTGGCAGTACAGGCTGTGGTCAAAGCGCGCGGTGTCGTGAACCTTGCCATCGTGAATGTGAACGGTCGGAAAGAACAGCTTGCTGGCATCTGCCCGAGGAAACACAAACGCCATCGGATGAACAGAGCGGGCCGACTTGCGCAGCTTGAACACCGCAAAGCCAGAGCGCTTGTACGCGGGCAGCTTGTCCCAGACTCCTTCCGGCATGCGGAAGCGCGCATCGAGCCGCGCAAAGTCTTGAACCTGCGGAACGAAGGAAGCCTCGAAGCTGCCGACTTGTACCACTGCGAGCGGAATCGAGCGTGACAGCGCAGCGGGCATCGGTCCACGGCTGCGCGCGTTGCGCATGGCATCGGGATCCGGAAATCCCGCGTGAAGATCAGCAAAGAAGTCGCTGTAGTCATGCAGATCGATGAACTTCACCGCATCTTCTTGGGTTCCGACCGGAACTGGCAGCGGCAGCACCATCGCCAGATCTTCTCCGGCTGCGTAGTTCATGCTGTAGACCAGATGCTGTCGTCCTTGTCCGGCATCACGCGCAAAGATCTTGGTGGCAGACACGGACTCAACGGGACGGGTGAAGCAGCACATGACGGACTCCTCTCGATGACCGCGTAGATCATACCGCCTTCCTGCTTCAGCGTCGCCAAAAGGTAGAGAACGCAGCGAAATTGCGACGAAATGAGAGCGCAAGCGCAGAGAGACGAAGCAGACGCGCACACACAGAAATCCGCCAAACTTGTACGTCCGCACCACACAGCAGGATTCCCCGCAGCGCGACTTCGGTTTGGGGAAGGAATCCGAGTCCTCCGCAACGGCAACGCGCATATCAGGTTTGAGGTCACGGTGAATCACGCCCTTTTCGTGGGCTGCGGTGAGTGCGCGGGCTAGCTGAAGTGCGATGTCGATGACCGTATGTTCAGGAAGCGGTAGACCTTGTTTCTGCATGCGCTGCTCGAGCGACTCTCCTTGCAGAAACTCCATGACGATGAACAGCGTGCCGTCGGGCTGCTGTCCGTATTCAAAGATCTCGACCAGGCTGGGATGCTGGATGATGTTGACGGCGCGTGCTTCGTTTAGGAATCGCTCTGTGTAGTCCGGTCGCTGCGCCCACTCTCGATGCATCACCTTGATCGCGGCCTTGCGTCCGATCTGACGATGCTTGGCTTCGTAGACGACGCCCATTCCACCTTGGCCGACCTTGCGGACGACTTCAAAGTTGCCAAAGAGCGTGCCAGCGGGAACCTCGCGCGAGCCGATCGGAACAATGCGCGCATCTTTCGGAGCCGCAGCGCCCAGCTTGACCTTTTCGTGCAGCGTCGCCGCCGTCGAGGACAGATCTACATCGTCGTCATCATTGGACGCCAAGGTAGATGCGAGCGCAGGATCAGCGAGCCGCTTGACGCTGTCCTCCTTGTCGGACTTCATCCTGGTGATTGTATAACTGCGCGCGCGTTCCAGTAATGGCCGAGCCATTTTTTTGACAGCGTCTAGGTATCGAGAGCACACGCATCATCACACCACTTCACGCATCTCCCTCCATGAAGTCGTGGCTGCAAGGCGTCGCGGCGATGATGATGATCGAACCAACAAACAAGCGAGCGGACGCTTCGTCGTCAATATGAAGCACTCTGTACGAGTAATATCTATGTACAGCATCAACGAATATGAATCATCTGATATGCCTAATATTGGATACAAACTGAGTACTGCGCGAAACGGACCAAGTGTGCAAAGCGCAGAGGAATCCGCAGCCAACGGATTGAAGCGGCCAGCGCCCAGCCCAGCCCGACCTTGAGAAGCTCGCACCGCAGTCTGCTGTGGTGCTATAAGCGCAGCATGCGCACCTGGAAGCTGTTTTCGCTGGGAAGCATCGCGGGCTCGGTCTTCGGACTGGCCCTTCTGACGGTCTGGAGCTGCAACACCACCATCGGTGGCGAAGCACTCTCGGACGCTGGCGTAGCCGACGGAGGCTGGATGCCGCCGAGTCCGCCCGATCTGCGCTTTGATCGCGATGCGTTTTGGGCCGACGATCCGCCGATCATGAGCTGCTTGTCGGACGGAGGAATGCTGCCACCACCGCCGATTCCCGGTGGCACGCCGGAGTGTCCCGACGACAAAAACCGTCAAGGCTGCCCGTGTACCACGGTCGGTGAACAGCGTGCGTGCTGGCCGGGCTTGCGACAAAACCGCAGCCTGGGCATCTGTCGCGATGGCGTCACCACCTGCATGCGCGTCGGAGAGCTAAACCAAGCGTGGGGTCCGTGCGAAGGCTATGTGCTGCCGACCTCGGGTGCGACGGGCGGGGCTGAAGCTTGCAAGTGCTTTTCGGAAGGACGCTGGGCGCTCGACAACTTGGTGCCGTGCTTCTACACCTCGGGCGGCGAAGAGATCGGTGCGGCGTCGTCGGTCATCGAAGGCGGAATGCCGAAGTGTCAGTCGATGAGCAAGCCGCTCAAAGCGCCCAGTCAGCCGTGGAGCCCGAACAACCTGACCGTGGACTGCGTGGGTCGCTGGAAGCTCTGTTACACGCTCAAAGCGGGCGACGGCGCCAATCCGCAGCCGAGCGACTGTGTGGTGGCCAGCGTCTGTAGCGAAGGCGATTACGTCGAAGCCAAAAAGACGCAAGCCCTGCCGCAGCTTCCAGCTTGGGCGACGACCACGCAGGCCGCGATCGACTGCGCCAAGAAGTTCAAGGCGAGCGGTGGCTACGGCGAGATGAGCGTCGATGGCACCACCGTCACCTGCGACAAGGTTCAGAAGGTCTTTAACCGCGTCAAGTACTGCCCGCTCAGCTGCAACACCGATCCCACCCAGCCAGAGTGCAAAAACTGCGGCTCGGGCGGTGGCGGCAGCTTCTAGCCCACCTGCTGGCGCTTCGATTGCGCTGCAAGCTCGCGTAAATACAGCCGATTTCCGTCGAGGTTGACGGCCCCCTGCCTCCGCGCTCACCGTAATAGGGAGTGCATCCGCTCATAGCGTGAACAGCAGGGGGGGTTATGACTACGCGAACCGGCACAGGAAAAAAGACGCCGACCACAGCGAAGAAGGCAGCAGCGAACAAGAAACCGGCGGCTCCGAAGAAAGCCGCGACTCCTAAGAAGGCCGCGACTCCTAAGAAGGCCGCGACTCCTAAGAAACCGGCGACGAAAAAGACGGCGGCGGCGAAGAAACCGGCGGCTCCTAAGAAACCGGCGACGGCGAAAAAACCGGCGGCTCCTAAGAAGGCCGCGACGAAAAAGACGGCCGCGACGAAAAAGACGGCTCCGGCGAAGCAGGATCTGACCAAAGCGGCGCAGGTGGCAGCGGACATCGCCAAGACCGGAGCGATCGTCAATCACATCGCGCTGGTCGTCGATCGCTCGGGCTCGATGTCGAGCATTCGCAGCAAGGTTGTCTCGGTCTTTAACGAGCAGCTCGCCGAGATTCGCAAAAACAGTGAGTCGCTCGCGCAGCAGACCTTTGTGTCGTTCTATACCTTCCAGTCCGTCGTCGATAAGCCGCGCTTTTTTGCCAAGCCGATCGTCGATGTCGCACCGCTGGCGAGCTTGCAGTGTACCGGATCGACGGCGCTGCTCGACGGAACGGGCCAAGCCATTGTCGATCTATCGGCCATTCCCGGTGCGGACCTAGACAATGTCTCGTTCCTGATCTTGGTGCTGACCGACGGAGAAGAAAACAGCTCGCGCAAGTATAAGCAGAAGCTAAAGTCGATGATCCACAGCGTGCAGGCGACGGGACGCTGGACGCTCGCGTTCTTGGTTCCGCCTGAAGGAGAGTCGGCGCTCAAGCGCTTTGGCATTCCCGCTGGCAACATTCGCGCGTGGGAGACATCGCAGACCGGAATCCAGCAGCTCGGTCAGACGATGCAGCAGGGACTTCAGAACTTCTACCAAGCGCGCAGCAAAGGTCAGAAGGCTGTGGTCGGTGTGTTTACGACGGATCTTTCGACGGTCTCGACGACGGAAGTGACGACGACGCTGACCGACGCGACCGCTAGCTTTGTGGTGCTTTCCGTCACAGCCGACAGCGACATTCGCACCTTCGTCGAGACAGCGCAGCCGGGCAGTCGCTACCAAAAAGGCAGTGGCTACTACGAGCTGACCAAGCCGGAGCTGATTCAGGAATACAAAGAAGTTGCCATCGTCGAGAAAGCGACCGGAAAGATCTACGTGGGAGACGACGCGCGAACGCTGCTCGGGCTGCCGATTGCTGCGCGCATCAAGGTTCGGCCCGGCGATCACGCTGGATTTTCCGTCTATGTGCAGTCCACGTCGGTGAACCGTCGGTTGGAAGCGGGCACGACGCTGCTGTATCGCAAGTAAGCGCCTGACAAGTCTTGCTACCATGAGGCGGTGCGCTTGCCTCGACTGCCTCGCCTGCCGCGCGTCCTGCGCTGGCTGCTGCTTGCCTGTGTGCTGACCGCGCTGGCCGTCGCGGCGCTGCGCCTTGTGCCCAAGCGTCCGCTGTCTTCAGGAATTCCGCTTTCGACGGCGATCTATGACAAAGAGCACAGGCTGCTGCGGCTGACGCTGGCAGACGATGAGCAGTACCGACTGTGGGTGCCGCTGTCCGAGATCTCACCGCTGCTCGTCGAGGCCACGCTGCTCCACGAAGATCGCCACTTTTATCATCACTTCGCAGTCAATCCCGTCGCGATGGGGCGAGCGCTGTGGATGACCTACATCAGTCGTGAGCGTCGCGTCGGAGGCTCGACGATTTCGATGCAGGTGGCGCGGATGAAGTATCGGATTCACTCGCGCAGCGCGGGCGGCAAGCTCCGTCAGATTGGCTACGCACTGTGGCTGGAACTACGTCACAGCAAGAGCGAGATCCTAGAAGCGTATTTGAACCTGGTTCCCGCCGGAAAGAACATCCAAGGCGTCGGAGCAGCCAGCTTTGTCTATTTTGGCAAGCCGCTCAGCAAGCTTCAGCTTCCCGAAGCGCTGACGCTGGCAGTGATTCCGCAGAGTCCAGCCCGGCGCGCACCGAGCGGAGAAGACAGCCAAGCGCTTCAGATCGCGCGGCATGCGCTGTTTCTCAAGTGGGTCCAGCGACATCCGTCGGCGCAGCACGATGCGGAGCTGATGAAGCTCAAGCTGACGCTGAAGAGCCCGCATGATCTGCCGTTTCGGGCACCGCACTTCGTCGATGGCTTGCTTCAGTCCGGTCGGGTGAGCGGTCACGTCGTTACGACGCTCGATCTGCCGCTTCAGCAGGTGCTGGAACGACAAATTCACAGCTACATCGAGCGTCAGAAGCGCTTCGGCATCAACAACGCAGCGGCACTGCTCGTCGATGGTCGCGACATGTCCATCCGAGCCGCCGTCGGGAGCGCCAGCTTCTACGATCAGCGCATCTTGGGTCAGGTAAACGGGACGCAGGCCAAGCGCTCGCCGGGATCGACGCTCAAGCCGTTTATTTACGCGCTGGCGATGGATCAAGGAGTGCTGCATCCGCAGACGATGCTCAAAGACAGTCAGCTCGCGTTTGGAACGTACAGCCCGGAAAACTTCGACGGAAAGTTCGCGGGTCCGCTGTCAGCTCAGGAAGCACTGGTGCGCTCTCGCAATGTGCCCGCGCTGTGGGTGGCCAGCAAGCTTACCAACCCGAGCTTTTACGACTTTCTGCGCTCTGCGGGCGTGTCGCGGCTCCAGAGCGAAAGTCACTACGGCTTGGCGCTGGTGCTCGGTGGAGCGGAAGTGACGATGGAAGAGCTGGCGATGCTGTATGCGGTGCTGCCCGGTCAAGGTCTGCTGCGTCCGCTGCGCTCGCTGCGAAGCGATCCGCCAAGTGCCGGTGTACGGGTGCTGTCCGACGAAGCAAGCTTCATTACGCTGGAAATGCTCAAGGACAATCCTCGGCCCGAGGACACGCTGCTTACGCGATCGCTTTTGAGCATCGGCAAGGTTGCGTGGAAGACCGGCACGTCCTACGGCTTTCACGATGCCTGGACGGCGGGTGTCATCGGTCCGTATGTGCTGATTGTGTGGATCGGTAACTTTGGCGGAGAAAGCAACCCAGCGTTCGTCGGTGTGACGGCTGCGGCACCGCTGTTTTTTGCGATGGTCGATGCGCTGCGCGAGCGGCTGCCCGATCTGCACGAGACGCCGCGAACGCTTCACAAAAACCTGCGCCGAGTTCCCGTCTGTGCAGTGTCGGGTCAGATGCCCACGCGCCACTGCAAGCAGACCAAGCACACCTGGTTTGTGCCGGGACGCTCGCCGATTGAGCCGTGCGATGTGCATCGGCCCGTGGAAATCGACCAAAAGACCGGACTGCGCGCGTGTCCGGGCCAAGCGGGCTCGCTGCGCAGCGAAGTCTACGAGTTTTGGCCGTCGGACTTGCTGCGGCTGTTTCGCATCGCGGGCTTACCCAGGCGCACACCGCCGCCGTATGTACCCGGCTGTAAGCTGTCGCAGGTTGGCAGCCAAGGCATCGCGCCGCACATCACGTCACCGCTCCGAGGCGTCACCTACACCATTCGGCCCGGTATCGATCAGCACGATACGATTGGACTGCTCGCGACGACCGATGCAGATGTTCAGGAAGTGTTCTGGTTTGCCAACGACAAGCTGCTCGGGAAGTCGCGCGCCAACGTGCCGCTGCTGTGGCGTCCGCAAGCCGGTCAGTATGTGGTTCGGGTCGTCGATGAACAGGGACGCGCGGACTCACGTCAGGTGCTCGTCCGAGTCTCCCGCTGACAGCGAAGAACGGCTCGGACGAAGATCGCCGCTCGTCTCTTGGTTTTGTCGGCGCACCCGACGCTCCAGCGCTTTGCGTTCCAGACCCAAGATCCGCGCGGCTCGCGACTGGTTGTGACCGGCGACTTCCATCGCGATGCGCACCATCGTGCGCTCCATCAGATCCAGCTTGTTTTCCCCGGTGTTGTCGCGTGCCAAAAACTGCCGAGCCAGACGATCCACTTCGTCGCTGTCACCCGGCATCGCTGGCCGCAGCGGAACCACCTTGGTCAGCGCCGTCTCAGTCACGATGTCGGACTCACAGAGCAGCGCCAGTCGCTCGATCGCGTTGCGCAGCTCTCGGACATTGCCCGGCCATGGACGCTGCTCGAGGCTGGCCAGCGCTTCCTTGGTAAAGCGCAGCGGACGCCCAAACTGCGACACGAAGTGATTGCACAGCACCGAGATGTCTTCGCGACGCTCAGCCAGCGACGGAACATCGATGGTCACCACGTTCAGCCGATAGTACAAATCGACGCGCAGCTTGCCTTCCCGCATCCGCGTTTCCAGGTCTTGATGCGTCGCTGCCACCACGCGCGCGCGAAAGGTGATGGGCTCATTGCCACCGACGCGGGTAAAGCGGCGCGCTTCCAGCACCCGCAGAAGCTTCGCCTGAAGATCCGGTGTCAGCTCGGCAATCTCGTCGAGAAACACGGTGCCTGCGCCTGCTTCTTCCAGACAGCCAAGCCGTCGCGACAGCGCGCTCGTGAAAGCGCCACGCTCGTGACCGAACAGCTCTGACTCAATCAGCGTCGGAGCAATCGCTGCACAGTTCACCGTCACGAGAGGCTGATTCGCACGCTTGCCACACTGATGCAGCGCCTGCGCCACCAGCTCTTTGCCGGTTCCACTTTCCCCACGCAAAAGCACCGTGGCATCCGCGTCAGCCAGGCGGCGAACCAGCGCCCGCACATTTTCAATCCGCGCCGACGAACCGACAATCGCACCGAGCCCGTAGCTCTGATCGAGTCGCTGACCCAGAAGCTGAACCCGCTCGCGCAGATCGCGCTTTTCCAAGATCTCACGAAGGATCGGCACAATCAGCTCGGGCGAGAGCTGGTCCTTGAGCACGTAGTCCACCGCGCCCGCTTTCATCGCCTCGCGCAGATCCTGCATTTCGACGGAAGCGGTGACCACCACACTCGGCGCAGCTTGGACGTTGCGAACCTGCTTGATGAACTCGATGCCACCACGCTCGAGCCGGTTTTCGCTCAGGTGAATGTCCACCAAGTACGCATCGAAGCGCTGCTCGCGACACAGAAGCAGGGCCTGCTCGACCGTACCTGCTTCCGCAAACTCGGCGTCATCGAGCCCTTCAAGCATCTGACGAAGAACTCTTCGTGCCGCGCGCTGGTCATCGAGGATCAGGATGCGGGCAGTTGTCATCCGGTCGATCGTACAACACTCTGCGGGGCGCGAGCCCGACCGAATTGGTTGAATCAGAACGGGATTTGACGGGATTTAGCGACGGGTAAGCTGTGCGAAGCGCTCGATCAGGCTCTTGGCCTCGGCGGAGATGTCTTTGGGCACGTCAATCTGAACCACCACATACAGGTCGCCGCGCCCACCTTTGCGGTCCGACGCACCAAACCCGCGAAGTCGCAGCTTCTGCCCCGAGCTCGTACCTGGCGGCAAGCGAATCTCTTTGACCGAGCCATCGATCACCGGAACTTCGATCGATCCACCGAGCACCGCTTTGTCGATCGCGATGTGAACGTCGCGTTCCAGATCCGCACCTTTGCGACGCATCACCGGATCCGGCATCACCGTCACTTTGATGAGCAGATTGCCCGCCGGACCGCCGCCGGGACCGGGACGACCTTGGCCCGAGAGACGAATCGTCTCACCGTCATCGACACCGGCCGGAATGCGCACCGTCAGCTTGCGCTCATCGGAAGTGCCCGGACCCAGCGTGAAGCTCTTTTCTGCCCCGAGCGCCGCTTCCGCCAGTGTCAGCGTCAGGTTGGTCTGGATGTCCGAGCCACGAACCGGCTCCCGTGAGCGACGACCCGCTCCGCTGCCAAACAAGTCGCCGAAGCCGCCCTGACCCAAGATGTCTTCCAGGTTGATGTCTACGCCGCCCGTCCGAACCCGACCCGCGCCGCGTCCCCCACCGAAGCCGCCGGGAAACCCACCGGGAAAGCCGCCTGAAAACCCGCCGCCTGGCATGCCTCCGGCGAACGGGTTTCTGCGCAGCTCGTCGTATTCTTTGCGCTTTTGTTCGTCGGAAAGAACCTCGTATGCCTCGGTGATTTCCTTGAACTTGGCCTCTTTGACCTTGTCTCCGCCGGTGGCATCAGGGTGATACTTCTTCGCGAGCTTGCGATAGACCTTCTTGATCTCATCGGCACTCGCACCCTCTGCAACACCGAGGGTCTTGTAGTGATCCAGCTGCGCCATCGTCTGTTACCTGTTTTCCTTCACTTGAGCCAGCCTCTGCGCACCGTCGCTACGACAGCCGCTCGGACTTCTTCCCCGACGAGAACTCGACGTTGCCCACGCTCAGCTTGTCTCCGTCGCGATCCACGAAGATGGTATCACCCGGCTTTACCTGTCCCGACAGAATCTTCTGCGCCAGCGGATCTTGCAGCAGTCGCTGAATCGCCCGCTTGAGAGGCCGCGCACCGAACGCCGGATCGTATCCTTGCTCACACAGCAGATCCATCGCCGCGTCGGACAGCTCCATCTGTAGCTTCTGATCGGCGAGCAGCTTCGACAAGCGCTTGAGCTGAATCTTGACGATCGCGCCCAGGTGTTCGCGTCCCAGACGGTGAAACACGATGATGTCGTCGATGCGGTTGAGAAACTCCGGCTTAAAGTGACCGCGCAGCGCTGCGTCGATGTTGCGCTTCACCTCCGGCGATTCCAGATCGTCGGCAAGCTGAATGAACTGCGAGCCCAGGTTCGATGTCATCAGGATCACCGTGTTGCGGAAGCTCACAACTCGGCCTTGTCCGTCGGTCAGTCGTCCATCATCGAGGATCTGAAGCAGCACGTTGAACACATCGGGATGCGCTTTTTCGATCTCGTCGAACAGCACCACGCTATACGGACGCCGACGAACCGCCTCGGTAAGCTGTCCACCTTCGTCGTACCCGACATAACCCGGAGGCGCGCCAATCAGACGAGCCACCGTGTGTTTTTCCATGTACTCGCTCATGTCGAGCCGGACCATGTTCGTCTCGTCGTCGAACAGAAACGCTGCGAGCGCTCGCGCCAGCTCGGTCTTTCCAACGCCCGTCGGACCCAAGAAGATAAACGAGCCAATCGGACGATTCGGATCTTGCAGACCTGCGCGTGCTCGACGGACTGCACTCGACACCGCAGAAATCGCTTGCGCTTGACCGATGACCCGTCCCGCCAGCCGATCTTCCATGTGAACCAGCCGCTCCATCTCTCCTTCGAGCATTTTCTCGACGGGAATGCCGGTCCACTTGGCGATGATGCTCGCGATGTCTTCCTCGGTCACTTCCTCACGCAGATACGCGCCGCCCTTCTGAAGCTCCAGCAATCGCTTGTTTTCCGTCGCAACCTGTCGCTCTAGCTCCGGCAGCTTGCCGTAACGCAGCTCTGCCGCTCGGTTGAGATCCCCACGACGCTGCGCCAGCTCACTCTCGGTCTTGTTCTTGTCAATCTCGGCGGCCAGGCTCCGCAGCTTCATGATCACGTCGCGCTCTTGCTGCCAGCGCACCTTCATCGCCGACGCTTGCTCTCGCAAGTTCGCGATCTCATCGGCCACTTCTTCGAGCCGCTCTTTCGACGCTTCGTCTTTTTCCTTCGCCAGCGCTTGCTGCTCGATTTGAAGGCTGACGATTCGTCGCTCCAGCTTGTCGATCGGCGCAGGCATCGAGTCGATTTCCATCTTCAGTCGCGCCGCAGCCTCGTCGATGAGATCGATCGCCTTGTCCGGCAGGAAGCGATCCGCGATGTAGCGATCCGACAGCCGAGCCGCCGCGAGCAGCGCCGCGTCACGAATCCGAATGCCGTGATGGACTTCGTACTTTTCCTTGATGCCGCGCAGGATCGACACCGTGTCTTCCACCGATGGCTCACCGACGAAGACTGGCTGGAACCGTCGCTCCAGCGCTTTGTCCTTTTCGATGTGCTTGCGATACTCGTCGAGCGTCGTCGCGCCCACACAGCGCAGCTCACCACGCGCCAGCGCAGGCTTGAGCATGTTCGCAGCGTCTTGCGCTCCCTCGGCAGCGCCCGCACCGACCAGCGTATGTAGCTCGTCGATGAACAAGATCACCTGACCCGCCGCTTGCGTCACTTCCTTGAGCAGCGCCTTCAGACGATCTTCAAACTCGCCACGATACTTGGTTCCAGCGACGAGAGATCCCAAGTCCAGCGACAGAATCCGCTTGTTGCGCAGGCTCTCGGGCACGTCGCCCGCGACGATGCGCTGCGCGATGCCTTCGACGATTGCGGTCTTACCAACGCCCGGCTCACCGATCAGCACCGGATTGTTCTTGGTTCGCCGAGACAGAACCTGAATCGCGCGACGAATTTCCTCATCGCGACCAATCACCGGATCGAGCTTCCCTTTGCGAGCCAGATCCGTCACATCGCGGGTGTAGCGCTCCAAGGCTTGATACTTGCCCTCGGGATCTTGATCCGTCACCCGCTGCGAGCCACGTACTTCCGAAAGCGCCACCATCAGCTTGTCTGACGTAACGCCCGCATCACGCAGCAGCTTCGAGGCATGACCGAAGTCTTTGCTTACCAGCGCCAGCAGCAGATGCTCCGTCGAGGTGTACTCGTCTTTGATCTTCGCCGCTTCTTTTTCCGCCGTCTCCAGCAGATCGCGAGTCCGTCGCGACAGACCCACTTCCAGCGCCCCCGAAGCCCGAGGCTGTAGATCAATGTGCCGCTCTAGCTCAGCCACCAAGTGCTCAGCGTCGAACCCAGCCCCCTCGCGAGCCATCAGCTTGCCAAGCAGTGCCGGTGCCACGCCGCCCTCTTGGGACAACAGTGCCCACAACAGGTGCTCCGGCGTCAGCTCCGACTGTCCCTTTTCAGCGGCCAGTTGCTGCGCAGACTGAAGAGCCTCGCGGGTCTTGTTCGTGAACTTATCGACGCGCATGGATACATAGCTCCTTATTGATGTTCAGCCGCACTTGCGCTCATTCGGCTGGCTAACTTCTTGATAAGCACGCACTCGATCAATTCAAGCGCTTGCGTTTTTTTCGACGAGGACTTATCACCCGGTTCCTTGTCATGAGCAGCTTGCCTCACCCTCGCCCACCCGTCCGCACCTCGCCGCACCATGCGGTACATCCCGTGCTTCACCTGGCTCGGCCTCTGCGCGAATCCATTGAGCGCGGACATCCGTGGATCTATCGGCAAGCACTGAAAGCCCCGCCGGATCTTGCCTCTGGCACTGTCGTAGATGTCTGTGACCGCGACGGCTTTGTGGCACGCGGCCTTTATGATCGCACATCGCCGCTGGCTGTCCGAGCGTATACGCTCGATCCCAGTGAGCCCGTCGATGATCGCTTGGTCGAACGACGGATCTTGGCCGCGCTGGCGGTTCGCAGGTGGACGATGCCCGGACTCGGACGCGACACCACCGGCTTTCGGCTCTGTCACGGCGAAGGAGATCGGCTACCAGGCATCGTCATCGATGTGTATGGTCCCGTCGCTGTCATTGTCACAGATGGCGAAGCGGCCCGATCGCTGCTTCCTTCCGTCGTCGCCACGCTCACGCGCCATGCTAGCGAGCTGCGCATCACCACGATTTATGAACGCCATCAGCGACGGCAAGGTCACGGCGGCGGACTGCTGTGGGGAACAACACCGAAGCTGCCCGAGGAAGAGCGTGGCCAGCATCCGCTGGAGCTGGTGATTCGCGAGCACGGAATGAAGCTGCTCGTCGATATCGAAAACGGCCAAAAGACCGGCATGTTCCTCGATCAGCGCGAAAATCGTCGTCTGATTCGCGACATCTCCGCCGGTCTTCGGGTCTGGAATGGATTTTCCTACACAGGCGGATTTTCCGTCGCTGCTGCCCTAGGTGGAGCGACGCGCGTCGTCTCCGTTGATCGCGCACCAGCCGCCATTGAAACCGCTCGCCGCAACTTTCAGCTCGCGGGACTTCCCGTCGAAGCGCACGCATTTTTGGCCGAAGATGCCTTTCAAGCGCTCCAGCGCGCAAAGAGCCAAGGTGAGCTGTTCGATCTGGTCATCGTCGATCCACCCAGCTTTGCGCCTACACAGCAAGCTGTCGTCGGAGCGCTCGCAGCTTATCGACGGCTACATGAAATGGCGATCGATCTGGTTGCCAAAGGAAGCCTGCTCGCCGCTGCGTCGTGCAGCAGTCACATTGATGAAAAGGCGTTTCTTTCGACGATTTCAGACGCTGCCGTCGCCAAAAATCGAGCGATTCAGATCCTCGAAATCAGAGGCCAGCCCGCCGATCATCCGACGCTGCCAGCCTTTTCCGAAGGTCGCTACCTGAAGTTCATCTTGTGCGCGGTTCACTAAGAATGCGTTCCGTCGAAGAAGCATCCGTCGAAGAAACGGACGAAGCCGGCGAAGAGTTTTCCGACGATGAAGGCGAAGTTGTCCTCGATCGATCACAGCGCATTCACACCGTCGTCTTGCCTGCCACCAGCGAGCGACCCAGCATCATCGAGCAGATCTTTTTCGTCGAGCCCGAGTGTCACGGCTATCGACTCGATCGCTTCTTGCAGAAAAAAATTCGCCGTCTGTCGCGGGCCCGAATCCAGCGCATCATCCACGGCGACTGCGATGTCGATGGCCGAGCCGCGCGTCCCAACATGCGCGTCTTTCCCGGTCAGCGCGTCAGCTTCCGTCGCCCTGCCCCACCGGAACCCGAGGTTCCGCGCAACATCGAAGTCCTTCACAGCGATCCCGACTTTTACGTCATCAGCAAGCCCGCCGGTCTGCCGATCCATCCGACGGCGCGCTATCACTACTCGACGCTGACTGCGGTGCTGCGCGAGCGCTTTCCGGGAGAGCCGCTTCAAGTGGCCCATCGGCTCGATCGCGAGACCTCGGGTCTGATGCTGGTGGCACGGAACCGCGAAGCCGGATCGAAGCTAAAGACGGCATTTCAGCGACGGCTTGTACACAAGCGCTATCTGGCGATCGTTCACGGTGAGCTGAAAATTTCCGACGGAGAAGAGCTGATCATCGATCAGCCGCTTGGACCGGCGCAGACGGTTGTGCGAGTTCGCGTCGCGGTGGTTCCCGAGTCAGCAGGCGGTCTGCCGTCACAGACCGTCGTGCGGGTGATCCAGCGCTTTGCGGGCCATACGCTCGTCGAGTGCCGACCGCATACCGGACGGCAGCATCAGATCCGCGTTCATCTGTGGCACCTCGGCTATCCAATCGTCGGAGACAAGCTGTATCCCGACGAAGATCTGTTCATTCGCTGGGCAGAAGAGGGAGACGAAGCGATCGCAGATCAGGTCGCGCTGCCTCGACACGCGCTACACGCCGCTGGAATTTCCTTTCCGCACCCGCAACATGGCCAATTGGTCACGTTTTCTGCGGAGCTGCCCAGCGATCTAACCCGCTTCTTGGCAGGCTTGATTTGAGGCGACGCCGCTGACTTTAGCGATGTCGCGCTTCGCTTTGCCGTAATCTGTGGCGATGAGTGGTGTTTGCGAGTGAAGCATGGCCAAGCGCGCAAAGAGTAAAGCGTCCTCGACGAACAGCGAGTCCAGCAGCGAGCTTCCAGCGGAAGCCTTCGACGGACTGGCTGAATCAGAACCCGTAGAGTTTGAAGCAGAGCCGACGGAGAGCACGGCAACACCAGTGCCCAAGCCACGCAAGACGCGCGGCACAGCGGTCAGGCTGCCCAAAAAGCCGCGCAAGCCACGAGCCAGCGGCAAAGAAGCGACACTTCCGTCGGAACGTGATCTCGAAGCAGCCAAAGAAGCGCAGGCAAAGTCCGGCCCGGACCTGATGCAGAGCTACTTCAAGGACATCAATCGACTGCCCGTGCTGTCGTCGGCAGCAGAGTATGAGCTGGCGCGACGAATCGGCATCATGGAAGAAGTCCTGTGGGTGCAGATCCTGTCGCTGGCACCGCTCGTCCCGCACCTGCTCGCGATCTTGACCGAGGTGCTGGGCAAAGCGCCGCCGGAGTTTGCGACGATGGAAAAGATCGCAAACGAGCTGACAAAGGACAGCCAGCCGTCGGGAAAACCGCTCTCTCAAGCGGCGGGACCACTGTCGGCCAAGCTGCGACAGCTCGACATCGATCGCGTCTATGTTGGCTTGATCCTCGACGAGATTCGGCTGCTTGATCACTCGATCAAAGAAGGTCTTCCGTCGGTGGCATCCAGCGTAAACAGCGACAACTGGCGCATCTATGTCCAAGGAATCGGTGTCATCTCTCAGCTGATTCAGCGCGCCAAAGACGACTTTGTGAAGGCCAATCTCCGTCTGGTGGTGTCGATCGCGCGACGCTTTAACTACGGACGGCTGCCGCTATCGGATCTGATTCAAGAAGGCAACATGGGGCTTATCAAAGCCGTCGAGCGCTTTGATTACCGTCGAGGATTTCGCTTTTCGACCTATGCCTCGTGGTGGATTCGTCATGCGATCTCGCGCGGCGTCGCCGACAAGTCGCGTGTGGTCCGTCTGCCCGTTCACATGATGGCGGAAATGCACACGCTGCTTCGTCACAAGCGACGGCTCACTCGCGAAAACGGTCGTCCACCAACGGATGAAGAGCTGGCGCAAGCGACGGGACTGAAGGCGGACAAGATCGCGAAGATGGATCTGTCGCTGGTCGAAGACGCGGTGTCGCTGGATCGAGAGATTTCGTCGAAGGATGGCCGATCGTTTGTTGACTTTTTGGAAGACGAAAGCGCCGAGCTGAGCATGAGTGAGCGACTCATCAGCGAGGGCATGCTGCGCGAAGTTCAGCATCTGCTGCACGGCTTGAACGGCACCGAGGCTGATATTTTGCGACTGCGCTTTGGCTTCGATAGCGACCAGGAGCTGACGTTTCAAGAGATCGCCAACAAATATCGACTGTCCCGAGAGAGAATCCGTCAGATTCAAGAACAGGCTCTCAATCGGCTCCGTCGCGCACTGGCTCGCAAGGATCTGATTTAGCGCGATCAGCGAGGGAAGATGCGGCTTGGACCGGGACGCTGGCTAAACGCTCAAATGCAGCTACTTTCGTGGCTGGGCGAGGAGCTTTACGGCGAGAGCTTCTTGGCCGAGCAGCGTCCGCAAGGTCGTAGCGTCGTCGTCAAGATCTTGCATGCCGAAGCCTGTCGAACGCCTTCGTACCTGGAACGATTCCGTCACACGGCAGAGCGCGCGATGCTGCTCAGTCATCGCAACCTCGCTTCGGTCTATGCGTTCGGAGTGCTTCAGACGGGAAGCGATGCCGATCGCGGTGCCGCACAAGGTCTAGGAGCCGGGCTGGGTCTGCGCACGCTGTCGTCGAGCGGACAGAGCATTCCGTGGATTGCGACCGATCCCATCGACGGAGTGGATCTGCGCAGCTATCTCAGCGACGGCATTTCCCCGGAGACGCTCTTGTCGCTGCTGATGCCGCTCGCTGATGCGCTCGATCAGGCAGCGGCACTCGGGCTCAGTCACGGTGAGCTATTGCCGCAGAACCTGCTTCTCGTCGAAGAAAAAGATCAGGCTCCACGGCTCGTTCTCGTCGATCTTGGGGTCGCCAAAGTGCAGTCGAGCGATCTGCTGGAGCTGCCAATGCCGCCTGGGAGCATCGCGTATCGCAGTCCCGAGCAGTGCAAAGATGGACAGGCTGCCACCGCCGCATCCGATCGCTATGGACTGGCGACGATCCTGTTTGAAGCGATCGCGGGTCGTCCACCGTTTGTGGCCAGCGATCCGGGCAAGCTGATGCAGCTTCATCTGACGGCACCGGTTCCACCGCTGCGTACGATCGCGCCTCGTCTGCGGAATGCCGAAGCGCTGGATACGTTTTTCGTGCGCGCGCTCGCGAAGCAGCCAGAGTCGCGATTTCCGTCGGCAATGACTATGATCGAAGAGTTCCACGAAGCGATCTATCAGCGACCACGGCGTCCAATTCGGGACAGTGAGCGTCGTCGCTCGCCTCGCTGGTATCGATTGCTGCGGCAAGGTCAGCCCGATAAGACACTGGATGTGATCGTCGGTCCGCGTGCAGTGCTCGGAAAACAGTCCGAGTGCGATATGGTCTGCCAAGCGCTTCCGTCGCCAGAACACGACTCACTGACGGCAGCAATCAGCCGAGAGCACGCTGTGATGATCTGGCTCGACAACCGACTGAGCGTGCTCGATCAAAGCAGCAACGGAACCTTCGTCAATGACAAGCGGATTGGGCCTCGTCTGACGCAGCTTCCCGACGGCGCCATGGTTCGGCTCGGCGAACATCTGCTGGTTCAAGTTCATCTGGTTCGGTTTGGCTCGCGACCAGGAACTCCGCTAGTTGGCGACGACGGTGATTCGACAGGTGCGCTGCTGCTTCGTCGCGATCGCTTTGCGGTTGGGGTTCCACCGACGCTGATGCTATGGGGCGGACTGGATCTGAGCGGATCAGCCATCGCTCGACTCGGTGGCGCACTGCGTCTCGGCCAGGTTTGGGTATCGCAGCGCGAGTTGTGGTGGAGCGGACATCCGACGGTGGCGTGGCAAAGACAGGATCGCTCAACCGTGCTGGGTCCGGCACCGCTTCGTCACGGTGACATCCTCACCAGCGGCGATGCCGTGATCTGCATCGAGCACTGACGCTTACTGTCCGTGACGCTGATAGCCCACGCTGGTTGAAAAGGTCAGCGTCTCTGCGGAAAGGCCCGTCGCTGTACGTCCACCGAAGATCACGACTTCTTCGCGCTCGGCGTCAAATGCACTGGCACTTTCAGCGCGTGGCGACGGAGCATCCGACCATAGTGGCTGAAACGTTCCGTCCGCTGCGCTCAACAGATAGCTGTCTTGTCGCAGTCCCGTCGAGTCGTCGCCAAAGCCAACCAATGCGCCTTGAAATCCCGTCGAAGAAAGCAGCGGTGCAGCCACATGCCGATAGCGACTGAGCACATACGGTGGACGATACAGCGGCGCGAGTAACCAGCTCGATCCGTCCCAGCGCCACAGCGAATCATCGGCTTCAAGCGACATCGACGGCTGCGGGCCCAGCCATCCGCCGACCAGGATTGTCTCTTGCCCCTGTTGCCACGGAAGCAGCGTCGCGCCCGTCCGGCAGCGAGGCATTGTGCTCGGCAACAGCGCACGCAGCGGACACGGGGAAGACGGACCAGGCAGCCAGTGCAGACCGTTCCATAGCCATGTCTCGCCCAGCACTTCCGCGCTTTCGTCTTGGCCACCAAACAGCATCAGACCGCGCGTAGAGCCCACCTGTGACTGCGCCAAGCCAAAATCACGTCGCGCGCCCGGAGAAGCCACCAGAGCCCGTTTCCACGCAACTGACGCCACATCCAGCAGCCAGGTATCGCCAAGCTCTCCTTGCGTCCCCAGCCCGCCGAACAGCAGCACGTTTTCACTCGCCGGATCAAACGCCAGCCCATGCTGAGCCCGAGCCGACGGAGCCTGCGAAGTCTCCAGTCGCTGCCACCACAGCCCATTCCAGGCCCACAGATCGTCGAGTAGCTCTCCAGTTTCGCTCAGACCGCCATGAAGCAAGATCTGTCGCGTCGAAGGAACGTACGTCATCGCAGCGCTACGTCGAGGACCAGGACTTGAACACGGCACTTGCTCACAGCGCGAAATCGGAACGGTCACTGCGCCATCGAGCTCGAAGCCTGCTGCATAGCCCACAAGCTCGCTGCGAGTCCGCGTCTCTTCCACAAACGCACGCACATACACTGCGCGTCGAGAACTTGACGATTCAGCCGAATCGACAGGAAGCAGCCACTCACCGGACGTCGCAGCGTGACCCACCATGCGATGTCTGGTGAGACGCTCTCCGTCTCGAATCATCACTTCGACGATGTTTGCAGTCGCAGTCGATGGAACGGAAACCGCTACAGACAGACAGTGTTCCGTCGGACAGATTCGATCGGAACCGTCGCAGCCACTTGCCCATACAAGCAGCGCCAATCCCCCAAAAGCCAAATGATTTCGGGTCGTCACGGCACCGAATTATTGGGGAGTTGGGATTTATTAACAAATAATATTTAGTAAGGATAGTTACTAAATCAACAAAAGCTCAGAAATCTCTGATTCCTATTGCACGCACTGTACTCCCGCCGACACAAACGACGGAAAGCACACAGCTTTTTCGTACAAAGCAACTGTATGCGTAAAAACAACAAAGGCTCTCTATGAACGGAGCCTCTGTAGCAGAGCATCCAGCCGACGCGCGATTACGCCGAGAACAGCTTTTCGATTTCGCGCTCGACCTTGCTCTCCGTAGTGCCTTTGGCCACCGAGAGCTCTTTGACGATCAGCGTCCGTGCTGTATCGAGCATGCGTCGCTCGCCAAACGACAAGGTCTTTTGATTCTTCAGACGGTACAGATCGCGGAAGACCTCGGCGACTTCAAACAGAGAGCCCGTCTTGATCTTCTCCATGAAGCCGCGATAGCGACGGTTCCACGTCTGCTTGTCGATGTGGACCTCTTTTTCGCGAAGGATATCGTAGACCTCTTGGATCTGGTCTTGCTGGACCACCTCGCGCAGGCCCACCTGGTCCGCTTTATCGACGGGAACCAGGATTCGCATATCCGTATCCAGGATACGCAGGCAGTAGAAGCGATGGATCTTCCCAGAGATTTCTTTTTCGTCGATGCCGACGATCTCTGCGACGCCCTGAGCCGGGTAGACCGCCTTGTCGCCGACTTGGAAGCGGATCATACGTTCCTCCTAGTGCAGTTGTGCTAAGCGACCAGTCCGTTGTGGCTTTGGCTTGAGCCGCCACACGGTCTGGGTACCTTCCATCACAATGTCGGTATTGCAGTCACTTCCTAGGAAGCGCCGCGAAGATTGAGCACAGAAGCGCCCGATCTGCGGCTATGAAAGCATACAACCACCTTTCATTTCAAGTGGTTATTGTCGGCGCAGAGATTTTCCAGCCTACTCCGACGCTGAGCAGCTTTCTTCTCAATTGGTGAGCCCGTCAAGTTTTGACGGGTTTTTGAGCGCAACGGATCAGCACTGGCTGATTTGGAACCGTGCTCTTTTACTCGACGGAGTGTTACTTGGTCACGAGGGGCGATAGATCGCGCAGCAAAAACGGGATGCTCTGTTCCGCTCTCAGACGCAGCGAGTCCCAGAGATCTGAACTGCTCATGGTCGAGCGATAAAACTGCACCTTTCCGACGTAGCCCGGGCCAATCAGCGCCGTGCGCAGCGCAGAGTCATGAACTTGCGCTTGCGGACTGTCCGCGTCCGAATAGTCGAAGGCGATGCGCTCGACGCGGGCACTGATGTCGCTTTGCAGCAGCTTGATGTACGGCGACGACACAAACTGTGGATCGCCCCAGCCGAATCGTCCCGACTGACTGAGCGCACGGACAAAGCGCGGATCTTTCCAGACCAGGTTCATCACCAGCGGGCCCGCCATGTCTATGCCAAGCAGCGCACGCGCCGTCGAGACGCGATAGTTCTTTTCGACTTGAGGAACCAGCGAATCGACGAGCCAGCGCGAAAAGGCATCCCCTTTGGGCTCAATCTCCGCAAAGGTCGGATCCCGATAGCTGGCCAGCGCAGAGAGTCTCACCGACGGGTCAGATGGAGAAGAAACGAACACACCAACCACCGGCGGTGTCTTCCCAGCTTGCATCAGTCGATCGAGCAGCCTGGTGTATCCGCCTCGGACCACAGCATCTTTTCCGTCGAAAACATACAGCGCTGGATATCGCGTCGTCGCAGCCTGCGCATAACCAGGCGGCAGGTACATCAGCACCTCGGGCCGGGCCTGTCCTTCAGGCGTATCCGGTCCTGGCATCCGTCGCAGTCGCGAGCCTGGCTCTTGATATCCCGGTGCCATCGCCACCGAGTTCAGCTCTCCTACATTGCCACCGAGGAGATTGCGCGGATTGGGCGGCAGATACGCACCGTCCCACATCACCTCGGGATTGAGCGGATCGACATAGCGCTGTCCGTGTAAATCGAACCGATACTCGATCCGCGAGCCCGTCGTGCGCTTGCCCAGATACGCGACAGTTCCGTCGAGAACAAACGTAAGCGGATCAACACCAGCACGCCATCCATTGAAGTTTCCAACGAGAGACAGCGACGGCCAGTCCACCGAACCCAGGTGCAAAAACAGAAAGCCGCGCTGTTCGCCGTAGCTCACGGAAAGAGGCGTCTCAAGGTCACGCTGCCGCAGCGCATCAATCAGCTGCAAGCCGCGAGCGTGCTGTTCCGATGCTGAGAGCTTTTCACTTCCTCGCAGCGCATCAATGAGGAGCGCCGCTTCGGGAGGCTGGCCATCCTTCGCATCGTCGGCAAAGTCGATGTGAATGGTCCGCTGCTGTGGCGAAAACACAACTTCATAGCGAGCGGGAATCGGCAGCGCCCACTTGAGCGGACCGCGCGCCACGGAGCTGGGTTCATCCTCTCGCGAGACCGTCTGTAGCGCAGGAATCGCCGTCTCCCGATTCAAGCTCGAGCTGCCATACGACGTAGACAGCAGTGGAACCACCACCTGAAGCTCGATGGTTTCTCCCGGTAGCGTCACCACGCCGCGATAATCGTGACCGTCCCACGTCAGCTCGGGAGCGATCTCACCTTGAACCCAGCCGTTGAAGCTGCCGCTTAAGCGAACGGTTGGGCCCAGATAGCCGTCGTCGCTGCCACAGCCAAGCATGCACGCCGTCGCTAGCGCGAGACAGAACCAGCTTCGTTGGGCCCAGCTACACCACCAAGCGCGAGTCATGAGGCCGTATATTCCGCCGCGCACGAGGGTGTCAAGAACGCACACACAGCGACCGACGTCGCAGCAGACTGATTCGCGGATCGATTGATTTCAGCCGACAAGTTCGAGAGCGACCGGAAGTCGCGTTGACGGAACAGTGAGCGCATTGCTACTCTCAGAGGTCATATGTACGTGCGCAGACAGGCGCTTGGATCCATTGGCAAATTGGGCGCGCTGGGAGCAGTCGTGGCACTGCTCGCGACGCTGATCGGCTCGCGCTCCGTCGAAAGTGCAGCCCCCAAACCTACCGGGGAGCTACCGTGGCCGACGCTTCCCGTCAAAGACATCCGTCCGGGCATGGTGGGCTACGGACTGACCGTCTTTTCCGGCCAGAAACCCGAGCGATTTCCGATCCGTGTCGTCGGAGTACTGCCCAAACATGCCTCGCTGATGGATATCATCTTGGTGGATACCGATGAGCCGAGGCTGAAGCACTCAGGCATCGTCGCCGGCATGTCTGGTTCGCCGATCTATATCGATGGCAAGCTCGTCGGAGCGCTGTCGCTCGGCTGGGCGTTTTCCAAAGATGCACTCGGAGGCGTCACGCCAATCGAGTACATGGCTGCCGACTTGAAACGTCCGCTGCGAGGCCGCGACTTCAATCACCTGGCGATGGACACACGCTCGTCGGATGCGCTTCAGTCGCCGCTGGCAGAGCTACACAAGCGACTGCCCGCGTCTCCGCTTGGTGGTTCGCTTCAGACGGGACAGCTTCAGCGAGTGGCGATGCCGCTGCTCGTGTCAGGGCTGTCGGATACACCGCTGGCGATGCTACGCGATGCGCTGTCGCCCTACGGAATGGCGGTGATGTCCGGCGGTGGAAGTGCTGTTCAGCCTGGTGCGCCGCGATCTTTTGAGCCCGGAAGTGCCATTGCCGTCGATTTGGTGCGCGGAGATGTCACCATGCAGTCGATTGGTACCGTCACAGCCATCGACGGACAGCGAGTGCTCGCGTTCGGACATCCGATGCTCAATGCAGGAGAGACTTATTTTCCCGTCTCAACCGCTGAAATTACGACGTTTATGCCGTCGCTGGTGTCTAGCTTCAAGTTTGGACACTCGCTGCTGCCTGCGGGCGCGCTGATTCAGGATCGATCCGCTGGGATCATCGCCGATACGACACAGCCGGCACAGACGCTGCCGCTCAGCATTTCGATTGTGCCCGTCGGTCAGCCAACGAAAGTGCTGAAGATGGAGCTGGCTCGACACAAGCTGCTCACGCCTGTGCTGGTCAGCGTCGTGGCGGTTCAAGCGGTCTCGGTTGCAGCGTCTGATGTCGCCGATGTGACGGTCAAGGTTGACTCGACGCTGAAGGTTACGGGCTATCCACCGCTTCGTCAGACGGATTATCTGTTTTCAAGCGATGGATACTCGGGAAAGATGCTTGCGAACTCGACGGGCTCTCGTCAGCTCCAAGAGCTGCTAAGCAATCCTTTTGGCCCGGTTCACATCGAGAGCTTGGACATGCAAGTGGAGCTTCTGTATCGCAGCCACGTTGCGGATGTGGTGTCGCTGGCGCTACCGTCTGACGAGCTAGAGCCAGGCACAGTGGTTCCGATTCGCGTCGCAGTGCGTCCCTTTGGTCAAGCGCTGGAATATGTGACGCTTCCCGTCGAGATTCCGCAAGCACTCGCCGGACAGACCGTCAAGCTGGACGTACAGGCGGGATCCCAAGTGAAGCCCGAGATCGCAGCGCCGGACAGTCTGAGTGACTTCGTCGAGAACTTACGAAAAGGCTATTCAGGAAAATCGCTCGTCGCAACCATCACAACCAGCGACGAAGGCGCAAATCTACGCGGGCGAATCGTGCCAAGCTTGCCAGGCTCGGTGCTCGCAACACTGAGGCCCGGAGCGAGCAGCCGCCGAGGCGAAGTCCAAAAGCGCATCTATCGCACGGTCCACGACGTGGGCTGGGTCATGCAAGGCAAGCAAGAACTCACAGTGCAAATCAAAGACTTTCGCGACAGCCATCGCGGCGTCAACACACCGGGACAGCCATGAATCATCCAGTCATCGTACGGTCAGGCGGTGCTCTGCTCGGACTGTGCTTGCTAGCGGCTTCAGCGTCGGCAGGAGGCACGCGCAGCATTCGCGTCACCACGTATTCAGAGCTGGCCGAAGGACAAGACCAAGGCGTGCTCATCACGTCACAAGGGGATGTCCGCAGCGGCTGGTCCACGACGAGACTCGATCTGCCTCAGCCGAGCGACGATGCCGTCCGATCCATGGTCGTGGCGCCGGATCGCTCTGTGTTCATCGGTACCGGCGGGGAAGCCCCAAGCGTTCACGTCTATCAAAACGGCAAGCTACGCAAGCTGGCCAAGCTTCCGACTTCTACGTGGGTAAGTGCGCTCGCGATTCGGCCCACGCAGGCGGGAAATCACGTCCTGGCTGCGACGGTTGCGGACGGTCGAATCTTCGATATTGCTCCCGACGGAAAGGTTGAATTGTGGGCACACGTTGACGCCGAGCACATTTGGGCACTGGCACGAGACGGACAGACGACGCTGGTTGCGACTGCGCCGGGAAAGCTGCTCGCCATCGCGGATCGCGACTGTGGACCAGCGTCACCGCCGAGTGGAAAGACTCGTTCACGAACGCTATTTGAGAGTCCGGCGCGCCACTTTCTTGCGCTGACTCGCGGAGACGATGGCGCGTTTTACGTCGGAACCAGCGACGAAGCGATCTTGTATCGCGTCAGCATCGACAAAGACGGTCGAGCAACGACGCGGGCCGTCCATGACTTTGCGGGCAATGAAGTTCGGGCCATCGTTGCAAAAGATGGAAAGATCTTCGTCGCTGTGAACGATATGCAGCGCGGAGAGCCGATTGCACGTGGTGCCAAAATTGCGGTACCTGCGGCAGGCTCGGTTCCCGGTGTCAAGCCGACTCCCGCGATGAGCAGCACGACAACTCCATCGACCAGTCCCGTTGAAAAGAAAGGCAAGGGAGCGCTGTTTCGCATTGATGAAGCAGGCCGCGTCGAGCAGCTTCATGCTATCACCGACGCATTTTGGAATGATCTTGCGCTAGACAGCGATGGCAGCGTACTGGCGGCAGCCTCGACACCCGGTGGTCGAGGTCGCGTCTTCCGCGCGCTGCCCGATCGAACTGTGATGACCGCGCTGGAGTTCAAAGAGAGCGATGTGCTGGCGCTGTCCATTGGCGGTGAAGAGCGTCTCGTCGGAACCGGCAGCGCGGCCAGCGTCTATCAAGTCAGGACCAAGCCGACAGCGGGTGCCTCGTATCAGAGCAAAGTGTTTGATACGCAGGCGGTTTCGCGCTTTGGCACGCTCCGATTTCTCGGGGAAGGCATCAAGGTCGAGACGCGCAGCGGCAATGTTCAAAAGCCCGATGCTGCGTGGAGCGCCTGGCAGCCGATCGGAAAGGCAACCAAGGTTGCTGCGACGGGAGAACAGACCGGCGAGGTGCTGTCTCCGTCCGGACGATACCTGCAAGCGCGCTTTCTATTTGCGGAACAGGGCGTGCTGCATGACTTCACCACCTACTATCAGCCGATCAATCTGCGCCCACGTATTACGGACATCACCGTCGGAGAAGATCCGCTCTCGCGGTTGGCCAAAGGCACCAAGCCAAGCACGCTCCGTCCCAAGTCGCCCGTCGTGAAGCTGCGCTGGAAGGTGGAAAATCCCGACGAAGACGATCTGAGCTATCGCGTGTTCATTCGGCGCGCGCAGGCTGGACTAAGCGGCGACGCAAGCTGGCTACGGCTGAGCGGACTGGATGCGATTCCGCGAACCGAGTTGGATCTAAATACCGAGACGCTCAGCGATGGTTTGTATGAGCTAAAAGTCGTCGTCAGCGATGAGCGCAGCAATCCCTCCGAGCTGGCGCTCACCCACGAGCTTCTGTCTGCTCCGTTTCTAATCGATAACCGCAAGCCCGATTGGCAAGAGGTCCGATTCGACGAAGCGACCCAGGTTGTGAGTGCGAAAATCTCGGACTCAGCATCTGTGATAAGCGACTTGGCGATCTCGATCGATGGCGGAGACTTCCAGCCCATGACGTCCAAAGACGGCATCCTGGATAGTCCAAGCGAAGAAGTGCAGCACAAGGTCACCAAGCTACTCCCAGGTACCCACACCCTGTTACTGCGTGCCAGCGATGCAGTAGACAACGTCGCAACTGCGCAGCTAGTTATCCAAGTCAAATGACTGTCAGACTGTGATATAGTCGTGCTGCAAAAGTGACTAGACCCTGGGGAGAAGATTCCTGTGCCAAGTGTTAGCTATGCGCTCCGGTTCATCTCGGGCAAGTATCAAGGTGGCGAGTTCCCGCTACACAAAGGCCGCGAGATCGTTATCGGTCGGTCAAGCGAACTGGAAATGGTTCTCATCGAGGACATGGTTTCGCGTCGGCATGCAGCCATCACTGTAAACGGTGAGGAGCTGACGATCGCGGACGTTGGCTCGACGAACGGAACCTTCGTCAACGGGGAAAAGATCAAGCGCGCTCGTTTGAAAGAAGGCGACCGCATCCTGATTGGCACCTCGATTATGAAGGTGGTCACCGTCGATCCGAGCAACAACCTGACCGAAGCTGAAGCAAAGAGTCAGCTTGAAAAGCGCGGTCAGCAGCAGATGCAGAAGACCTCGTCTTCGACACGCGCCATGACTGGCAACATCGAAGAGATTCCGCTGCCGGATCTGTTGCAGCTCTTTTCGACGTCGAAGCGGACTGGCGTACTGACCGTCAATGGACCCAACGGCACAACGGGTCAGGTGTATCTGCGCAAGGGTCAGCTCTACTACGCGACCATCGACGATTCGTACGAGATGAAGCCTGATAAGGCGGCATATCGAATCCTGACCTGGGAAAAAGGCACGTTCGAGCTGGACTCGACCGAAGAAAAGACCTTCCTCGAAGAGATCAAAGACTCGACCGAAGGTCTGTTGATGGAAGCGATGCGCATCATCGACGAGATGCAGCGTCTGGAGCCCGAGCTGCCAGCACGCTCGGCTGCGCTGATGATTCCGAAGCCGCTGGTTCCACCGCTTGGTGAGCTGTCCAAAGACCAGCTTGATGTGTTCCAGGTTGTGCTCAACGGAGCAACCACCCAGGGCGTGCTCGACAAGAGCCGACTGGCCGATTGCGACGCCGCGCAGGCCTTGGTCGATCTCATCAAGAAAGAGTACGTAGCCGTTCGTTCCTAAGCCTTCGTCTCGCCAAGCCCTCTCGCTCCGTATCTCAACGCACAGATTTTCCTGTCTTGGTAATGCTAAGATGCGTCTGTGAAGACCATCGTCGCGGCATTCCATCCCTCGTCCCCCAGCGAGCTGTATCAAGGACTCTTGCATCGCCAAGATCTGCGCCTGCTGATGGCCAGCAGTTTGCCAGAGCTGGTCGATCGCTTGGCCAAGGGAGCCGACCTGTGTCTGCTGGGTCCACAGCTTGCCGATTGTGGAGCCGCCACTGCGAGCCAAGCGCTGCGCAGCCATCGTCGCGGACAGCCTGTTCCCATCATCCTGCTGCACACGGGCACGGCGCATGCTGTCTCGCTGCCAGCAAGCTTGTTCGATGAGGTGATCGAGTGGCCTGCGCAGCAAGCTCAGCTTCCGCTGATCTTGGCTCGCTATCTGGGAGTCCCGGCCCGCACAAGTGAGCGTCTGCCGCTCAAGCTTCACGTCTACGTGGGAAGCGTTGCCGCCAATCATCCCGATGCGTTCCTCGGGCTGTCGATCGACATCAGTCTCGAAGGAATGCTGCTGCGAACCAATCGAGCCATTCACGTTGGAGATCGGCTCGCCATCCGCTTCACCCTTCCCAGTCGTCCGCAAGCGCTCAACCTCACAGGCCGAGTGGTTCGGATCGATAGCAAGACCCATGCGCCCGATGCAGCGGTTGCGCTGGTCTTTGAGTCGCAGCCCGAAGAAGTCAAACAAGCGCTGCACGAGTTCTTTAAGTCTGCCAGCGGTCGCACTTGTCGATGGAAGATCATCCGCGAAGGACAGCGCCAGATCGTCAAGCTGTCTGGTGTCCTGAGTGCAGATGTCGATCTGTCGCCGCTCAAGAATCTGCGTGGAGAGATCGACTTTCACCTCAAAGAGTTCCGGCGCATAAGCTCTGACAGCATTCAAGCGTGGCTCGATCTGGTTCGCTCGCTGCGTGGCGTCGCCAAGATTCGCTTGCTGGAGTGCCCCATTCAGTTTGTTCAGCAGGCCAGCGCCATCAGCAACTTGCTCGACAACACCGAGATCGTCTCGTTTTACGCGCCCTACGTCTGCTCGCGCTGCGGTCTGGACGAAGAACAGCTCATCGATGTACGACGCGATCTCTACGGCATCTCGGGCACGATCGAGCGTCGGCCTCCCTCGTTTGGCTGTGTGCGCTGCGGCATTCCGATGACGTTTGATGACATACCCGAGCGCTACTTTATGTTCCTGTGACGCAGATTCCTGATCGTCCTTCCCTCTTTGCCATAGGAGTATCCGATGCCCGAGCTTGCAACCCCGGTTGTTGTTCGTATCTCTGACGCTGGAGGTGGGCCGCCGGTGAGCATTCCCGGAACGCTTGTTGCCGTCGGACAAAGTGCCAAACAGGTCTTCCTGATGCGGCAACAGAATCCCGGCATCCATCTGTGGCTGAGCGGCGATCGTGACTACTGCATTGAACTGACTCAGCCCGTGGATAAAGCCGTGCAAGCGACGCTGCGAACCCAAATTGGGAAAAGCATCTCTGCCGCATTCCCAGGACGACCAGCGGTTCGTCGCAGGCTTGCTCAGCTCGCTGAGACAGAGATCCGCGATGCACAGACACACACAGACCAAGAACCAAGTACAAGCGCTGCCAGATCGTCGGATCCGAGTCAGCCGATCAACTTGCTTGAAGGCGTCTATGGATCGAAGCCTCTTTATCTTCTTCCCGACGGGAAACTGAGCCAAAGTACAGTTGAGCCTGCGCCAACCAGCATCGATCTGTGCGAGGTCTTTGTCGCAGCCGCTCGCTGGATTTCTTCGCGCCGCAAATCGACGTTTGAGTGTCTGTTCCCACCAAGCGCATTTCATCCCGATGTGACACCTCGGACCGAGAGACTGACCGCGACGCAGGCAGAAGGCCTGCTTGCCCAGGTCCGTGAGGGTCTGCATGCCGCATCCGTAGCGGGAGAAGGAGCCGCAGATGATCCGCTCCGTGCGGTTCAGCTTCGCTCTGCTGCGCTCACGATTTTGTCGCACCTTCTGGCCACCGTGACCAAAGATCCGAGCTTCCGTTCCGTCGCTGACCAAGCGGCTGAACAGATCTTTGCGCTGATTGATGAAGAACAAGACGATCCGAGCGCCAGGCCCGCTCTGCGCAGCCATGCCATTCAGCTTCTGCAAATGCGAGCACCCGCGCTGTCTCCTGCGCACCGGCACCGAGCGGAAGAGCTGCTGCGCGGACTGATTCGTCAAGCGCCTCCCTATGCAGAGCTGCCATCCATCTGGCGCTTTGCGATGTGCTCCGCTTGGGATTTTCACGAGGGAGAAGTTGATCTGCTCAAGTCTCGCTTTGGCTTCAAAGAGACAAAGCCAGCGGATCCGATTCCCAACCTGCCGTTTTCCCTCGATCGCTATCACGTCCTGCAAGCTCCGTTTGTTGGTCCCAAAGGAGAGCTCATCCAGATCTTTGCGCGCACTGCGACTCCCAAAGATGAAAACGCAGAGATGGGCAGTGCCGCGTTTGTAGGAATCCTGATCAATCGTCACGCGCAGCTCGGTTCCTTTGATATGCAAGCGAGCGCCACGTCGGTGCGTCAGGTTGGCTACAAGCTGATGATGAACTCTCAGTGCGCCGGACTGACGACGCGCTTTGCGATCGCCAAGATGTTTCCAGATGCGGACATCTATTCGTCGTGGGACTCGACCTACTTTCGGACAGACAGCAAGTCTGGAAAGGTCATTGCATCGGAAGGACTCGACTGCTTCATCGCGGTGCTGGAAGGAATGAGCAAAGGAGAGCCGCACAGCGCACTGAGTGCTCGCATCCAACAAGAGCAGTGGCATCACGAACAAGGACAGCGAGAAGGCTTTGTACAGTTCGTCGGTCCCGCACATCCGCTCGTTGTGTCGCGCTATTCCGATGTCAATCAAGACGGCAAAGCAGACTTCTATGATGGCTTTTTGGACTTCACACTCCAGAACATCCAAGTCGATCTGCAAGCATCGGCGACACCGCGCGATCCCCAGCTTGCTGCTTCGCAAATTGGCGGAGACGCAGCGACGGGACTGAACTGGGCAGCCGGAAGCCTGAACCGCGTCACCCAGTATTCCGATCTGTGGCGTGGACTGCCTGGTGACAGCGAGCTGTTCTACATTTTTTCTTCCGGAGGCTTCTATTCCCATCTGGAGCCTCCTCAAGATGTTCCCGTAGGAAAATCTGCACCGAAAGAAGAGCTGGGAAGGCTCCCTTCGGTGTGTCGTTACATCGAAAAGTCCGAACCAGCCGGAGACGGTCCGGGTCTGTCTGTCGATGTGATGTTCCATGGCTTCCTTTCCCATGCAGCTCCAGAGCTCAAGCGACTGATCTGTGCGGCAGAAGCGCTGCGTCGCGCACTGGACTTGGGAATCCTTCCTCCCGTTGGTCCGCTGGCCACTCTGCTCGGTCAGCGCGGTGCGGTTCTGCTGGCGCTGGCTGGACTGCTGGAGTTCCCAGCGGATCAGAACTTCATCGACGGTCTGTGGAGCATGGCGCTCAGGCTCCTGAACCTACCGAGCATCTCGCGATCACTGGTCCGTAGCTGCATCACCGAAGCGGATCACCATCTGTCGAACTACTACGGATCGCAGCGTGGACTCCGTCAGCTCTTGGGAGATGACAAGACCGAAGGTGCGCTGAAAAAATCCGATCCAGTGGCCTTTGCACGCCTTGCCAGCGACGATCCAACCATTGGCCGCGCGCTCCCTTTACAGCTGTCCTAAGCACGAAAACAGAGCGCCAGCGATCCGCCATATTTGGCTACATTTGGTCGAATTTGACTAAATTTGGCCAAATCGGCGCAATTCCTAGCGAAGGAATCGACTCACTCCCACCGCTTCCCATGCAGTCCGAATCGCTGACAGAGTGTGATCTTGGGTTCCGTACAGATCTTGTGCAGAAGCAATCATCGCATCAGCCAGATCGTCAGCATCGGCATAGCGATGGAGGTACGTTGTCAGCGCGCGATACAGAATCGCAGCCGTCTTGTCGCTACCAATCTTTTCTGCAAGCAGGAACCCAGCGCGACCAACAAAGCCAGCGTTATAGCGACGCAGCGATCGCTCCAGCAGAGACAGAGGCGCACGCACCGCACTGCCTTCTGAAGCAGCCATCTGTTCGCTCCTCAGTCGGGTCTGCTGGGTTCGCGCAGGATCTTCCAAGTCAGCCAGCGCAGCCGTTCCTTCAGCGGGTCGATAGATCGATTCCCCAACAGTCCAGTTTGCGCGCTTGGGATGTACAGACTGCTCGATGAGACACGCCCACAGGTTGGCCAGTCCTTCATCGATTGCACCACTTTCTCCCTCGGCAGCCAGGTTTGCGGTCGCACGGATCAGCGCATGTCCGTATTCGTGAGCCACGACATCCAGCGCAGCACCGACTGGCAGAAACTCAGGCGGCGCACCTTCCCCAAACAGCACGCGCTGACCATCAAACAGCGCGACAGGAAGCGGAGGACTTCGCACCTCTGCATGGATCACCGCCACAAGTCCATGTCCGTCTCCGTCCCAGCCATAGCGCTGATGGACGCGCGCAAAGTAGTCCCACAGAAGCGAAAGGTTCGCGAACACGGAGACTCCGTACGCGGGCTCCCAAGCATCTGGTTTGCTGCTCACAATCGTGCGACCCGGAATCCGTTCGTTCGGCTTCACAAGCGTGGTGCGCTGCGATCCTCGACGGAGATCTTCCAGCGAATAGGAATCACCGCGCTGCGTAATCGACAGCTCGCGCGACTCTCCCAGCGCATCAATGCCGCGTCCCATAACGGCCATGGGAACATCGGAAGCAACCACCAGATCTTCTCGGCAGCGAAGCGACAAATCCAGCGCGGACAGACACAGTGCTTGGCGAATCGGCAGCTCTCCATCTTGGCCGGACAGCTCCATGCGATAGACCAAAGACAAGCGCCGATTTGCGGCCAAATAGTACAGCCTGGGCGTCGAGATCGCAGCGCTCACCTGGGGTAGTTCCTGAACCAAAATGCGCAGCGCTTCTTGACGCGCTTGCTCTGCGGAATACTTCGGCGTCTTGCCATCGGTCGGCCAGCTCATCAGCGGAACGGAACGCGCCACAATGCGTCGCAGAATCCCTTGCGCATCCACATGTCCAGCGATCACGGTTCCCCACACGATGATGTCGTGTTGCACTTGGCGCAGCGCGATGTGCTTTTCGCCCGATCGATCCGTGACTGCTTCGATCAGCTCAAGCTGCGAGCTGCTCTCGCTGCCAAACAAAGCTGGATAGCGCAGCAAGACTTTTTCCAGCGCAACACCCGGTGTCAGATAAGACGGCATCGCGACCGTTAAGGAATCCGCGACAGCGACGGTACGAAGCTCTGTGTGATAGCGAAAACGACCCCCGAAGCTGCGTCGCAGATCCCCTTCCGCTTCGGCCTGAGCGCGCGCAAGCTGCGAATCATCCAGCATCGAAGGTCGGAACATCGGCTCTGTCTGGCGACAGCCCAAAAGAAGTAGACCCAGCACGATCACACCCAGCGAAAACCAGCGACTCTGCATCGACATCGGCATCCTTTTTCGATTGCTCCCTTTTCGCGCACCAGAAAGCACGGACGATGCCAGCGCAGTTCCGACGGAAACGAAGCGGAATCAGCGCAGAGCGTGTCCGCCATACGGATCTCGTCCGACATACCGGACAAGTCGCTTGAGACTCGCGGTCCCTGTGGCTATTGTCCGCACATGCTGGACACCTCGTCGCTTGGGAATCCGACTGGTCGAAGTGCTCGTCGTCATACGCTGCGCTGGCTCTGCGCTGTGGCGTCGCTTGTGTCGATGGGAAGCTGCGATGAACCGGCGCTTCAGACCGGACCGGGAGCGCTCGCGCTGCATGTCTTGCCAGGTCGCAGTGACGCGATGCAGACGGACTACTTTGCGCTGCCGTTTCCGAATGATCTGCGGCTCAAACAGCAGCCAGTGAGCGCAGATCCCGTCGGAGACTCTGAGCTTCGTTCCGGCTACGATCTATCTGCGCTGCCTCGACCGGCGGGTCAGCCTGGAAAGTACATCGCGTTCTTGAACGGAAAAATCCAGGGCGCAGGTCCGGGTGCAGCGATGTATTTCCGCTTCGATGCGCCGCTTCGGGAAGCCTCGCTGCCGACGGCGGATCGCAGTGCAGAGTCCTCTTCGCCCGCGTTTGTCGTCGATGTGACCAAAGGGTCTCCGACGTATGGACAGCGCACGCCGGTCATTGCGACGTTTCATCGCGAAGGAAATCGCTACATCGGGGACAACTGGCTGTCGCTGCGACCGATTCCGGGTCTGCCGCTTCGTGAAAAGACGACGTATGCAGCGATCTTGACGACGGGAATCCAGGCTGCGGATGGCGGTCCGATTCGCAGCGATGCAGACCTCAGCGCGCTGCTTGCGAGCACTCAGCCGTCGAGCGAACCTCAGCGTAGTGCGTGGCTTCGGTATGCGCCGCTGCGTGCGTGGCTGGGCAGCGTAAGCCTGCAACAAGAAGTGGCAGCAGCGACGGTGTTTACTACGCAAGATGTCACGTCGGTAATGCACAAGCTGCGGCAAGCTGTGTACGACCAAGGTCCGGCTCCGCAGCCGCAAGGTCTGGGTTATCTGCGCAGTCATGACGGAATGACCGATCTGTATACGGGTACGTTTCCGTCGCCGAACTTTCAAACGGGAACGCCTCCGTACTGGTCCGAAGGTGGCGCGATCGAGCAAGACAGCCGAGGCATTCCCAAGGTTGTACGCACGGAAAACCTGCGGTTTGCGCTCGCGGTACCGAATGCCCAGATTCCACCCGACGGCTGGCCGGTGATTCTGTACGCGCATGGAACCGGCGGTGACTATCAGACATTTGTACGAGAGATGCTGGATCTGCGCGCGTCGCTGATTGAGCGCAAAGGAAAGCCTCCGGTACAGATGGCGATGATTGGCATCGATCAGGTGCTGCACGGACCGCGCGATCCGTCGGGATCAAACCCAGAGATCACGTTCTTTAACCTGCAAAACCTGGATGCAGCGCGCGACAACGTGAAGCAAGGAGCGACGGATGACTTTCAGCTCCTGCGACTTGTGGAAGACATGAATGTTGCGAGCGCACCGACGACAGGTCGTCCTCTCCGCTTTGACAAAAAGCGAATCTATTTCATGGGTCACTCGCAAGGAGGGCTGACCGGACCGCTGTTTCTCGCCGCAGAGCCCAAGATTCCGGCGGCGATTCTGTCGGGTGCGGGCTCGGTGCTAATCCTGTCGCTCCTCAACAAGACCGAGCCAAACAACATCGCAGAGCTGGTCGAGAGCCTGCTGCAAGAGACGCCGCTCGTCGATCATCCGCTGCTCAACTTGCTGCAAGCGTTCTTCGAGTCCGCTGATCCGAACAACTACGGACGACTGTATTTTCAGGAGCCGCCCAAAGGAATGCCGCCGAAGAGCATCTTCCAGTCGCTCGGGCTGTGGGATCGCTTCACGCCGGTTCCCAACATCGCTGCGTTTGCGCTGTCGATGGGAGTGCAGCCCGTCGAGCCTCGGCTGTATGAGCTGCCGTATTTGCAGCAGACCGCGCAGAAGTGGACGCGCGGCCCAGTTGCCAAAAACGTCGGAAACGGAATAGCAACGGGAGTGCTCAAGCAGTACGTGGCTCCGCCCAAAGAAGACGGACACTTTGTGATCTTCGATTTGTGGGCGGCTCGTCACGACTGGACCCGATTTTTGGCCAGCCACGCCCAGACCGGCACAGCGACCCTGGAGCAGTAACCCATGCGAACCAATCTACAGCTTGTCTTACGGGTGCGACCCGAAGGACGCGTATCGCTCGATCACTTCGAGGTCAGAGAGCAGCCCATCGCGCCACTTTCCGACGGACAAGTCCTGATCGAGACGCTGTATCTTTCGATCGATCCCACCAATCGCATCTGGATGTCGGATCGCCCGCAGTACATGCCGCCCGTTGCCATCGGTGAGGTCATGCGCGGTCTTGGGCTCGGGCAAGTCATCGAGTCGCGTCATCCCGACTATCAGCCCGGAGACTTGGTGTCGGGACTGCTCGGCTGGCAGCAGCTTGCGCTGTGGGAAGCGTCGTCGCTGCGTCCTTTGCAAAAGCTACCGCGTCACTTGGATGTTCCGCTGACCGCGTTTCTGGGCACGCTCGGGCTGACCGGCGGACTGACTGCGTACTTTGGCATGATGTCGATCGGACAGCCCAAACCGGGTGACACCGTGCTCGTCTCTGCGGCGGCAGGATCGGTCGGATCGCTCGCAGGACAGCTGGCCAAGCGCGCGGGAAGTCGCGTCATCGGCATCGCAGGATCCGCCGATAAGTGCCAGTACGTCACCGAGGAGCTGGGCTTTGACGCCTGCATCAACTACGCGCAAGAAAACGTAGCTGCGGCGCTCGATCGAATCTGTCCGGAAGGCATCTCGGTGCTGTTTGAAAACGTCGGGGGCGAGCAGCTCGAAGCGGCGCTCCATCGGCTGCGCATTTTCGCGCGTGTCGTGCTGTGTGGGCTGATCTCGTCCTATAACGATGTCGAGCTGAGTGGTCCGCGTAACTTCGACATGCTGCTGCACCGACGAGCGACGCTGCAAGGCTTCATCGTCAGTGACTTTGCGAGTCGCTTTCCCGAAGCCCTGGCCGAGCTGGTGCCGCTGGTTCGCAGCGGAGCGCTCAAATACCGTCAGCACATCGTCCAGGGACTGACCCACGCACCCGCCGCCGTCAACATGCTGTTCGACGGGAAAAACCATGGAAAGCTGCTCTTGCAAGTGGCTGCATCCGTCGAGCGATAAAGAAAGACAGACGCGATGAAACACGTAGTGGTCACGGGCGCTTCGTCAGGAATTGGCGCAGCGCTGGTCGCAGAGTTTGTGAGAGTCGGTGCGCGCGTCACGCTGGTCGCTCGCCGAGAAGCAGAGATGCAAGCCATCGCTCACGCAGCGGGCGGACAGACGCAGATCTTTGTCTCTGATCTCAGTCGAATCGACACATCGCTGGATTGGATGCTACCCGCCGAGGAGCGCTTTGGTCCGATCGATGTCCTCATTCACAACGCGGGTGTGCAGCTCGTCGAGCCCGCCGAAGAGCACGATCCCGAAGCGCTCCAAGCCATGCTGCGACTGAACCTGCTTGTGCCGCTTCACATCACGCGGGCGGTGCTGCCCAAGATGCTGGCGCGAAACGAAGGAACCATCGTGGACATTGCCTCGGTGGCTGGACTGGCACCGACCCCGGGCATGTGGGGCTATAACGCCAGCAAAGCGGGCTTTGGCGCTGCGTCGGAAAGCCTGCGCGGAGAGCTGCGCAAGACCGGCGTTCATGTCGTCACCGTCTATCCCGGTCCCGTCGATACACCGATGGCGCGCGCTGGGTACGCGGCTTATCCCGAAAATCCCGCGCTCCAGATCCTTCCCGAAGGCATTCCCAGCGAGCTGGCTCGTCGCATTCGTGAAGCCGTGGACCTGCGACGCGATCGCGTCATCTATCCTCGATTTTACGCTGTCCTACGCTACTTTCCGACGGTGGCACGCTTCTTCCTCGATCGCATGACGCCACGGCCTCACTCGCGGAAAGGTCGCTAGCATGCGCGTCGCACGGGACAGCACCTTCGACGATGAGCGACAGCGCTTTGCCCTTCGTCACTGCTGCGAAGACTGCGGCATGTTCAACCTGGCGCGCAGCGCCTGCGCCCACGAGTGGCCCACCCAAGAACATCGCCGCAGCGACTACGAACAGCCCACGCCCGACATCCTCTTCTGCAAAGAGTTCGAGCTACGCTAACGCCCCCTCGCGACGCAAGCTGCGATGACACCACCAACCGAGCTACGGCGATTGGTTTAAGTACGCCGTAAGAATATTGGGCATAGACACAGCGATATCGGGACTGTCGTTGGCATCGATCGGACCGACATCCAGCGTCGAAGCCGTATCCGGCAAGTCCACCAGCACGGACGGCGCGGTGAACGAACGATCGGACTGGCTCGCCAGCCACTGAAGCTGGCTCTTGCGGCTCAGCACCACATCCGCGAGACCATCCCGATCCAGATCCGCGATCGCCAAGGCACGCACCGGCTCGCTGCCAAGCTGCTCAGAAAGTCGCTGCGACGCCATGACATCCAGCGTCAAGCCTGATGCAGACCCAAGCAGCACCGACGGAGCGCCATCTTTGCCAATCGTCACAAGATCTGCATCCGCATTGTCATCCAGCCAGCCGACCGAGAGCAGCGACACCGGCCCCGGAACATCCACCGTTAGCTTCTGCGCCATGGCAGCACCACCGTCGGGCAGACGATACGCGCGCAGACCTTTGCCCGATCCGCCCTCGCCCGCCACCGCCAGTAGGTTTCCTGCGCCACGCTTTCCCACCGCCAGCCCGAGCAGCGACCCATAGTCCAAGCTCGACTCAATGTCGGTGTAGCGCAGCTCACCCACCGGAGACTGCTGAAGCTGCCAGCCCGCACCGCTTGGCATCAGCCGCAAAAATGCAGTCTCTGTCATCGCAAACAGCGCAGACGAAGGAATCGTAAACCCAAGCGATGCCGGAATAGAGCCCGTCCGGTTCAGCAGTGGCGCTTGATACGTCCAGTCACCGAAGGATCGCTCGGTCGCGCCTTGTTCCAGCGTGATGACGTGACGATTCACCACCGACAGCCACAGCACCCGCGCCGACCGTGAGACATCGGGCCCAAACTGCGGCGGCACAAACAGTCGCAGCGTCGCGTCCCGGCTCATCTGCGGAGTCGAAATCACCAGCGGCAGCGGACCCGGACCGAGCGTCGGCCACAGCTCTTGCGGCTTCACCTTGGCGGTCCACAGTCCGTCTGCGCCACGCAAAAGGGCCACTCGCTGCGCCGTCAGTCCTTTGGGCGATAGGAGCACCTCGACCGATGCCGGATTTCCTTCTGCTTTGACCCGCAGCTCACCACCTTGGAGCGGCAGCCGCAGGCTCTGAAGCGTCACCTGTCCTTCGATCGGAGCCAGCACACACTCTTCGCGCGTCGGCTCCTGCTCGCACAGGTTTTCCACCAGACAGCCGCTCTCCAGGATCGGAAATGTGAGAAGGCTCAGAGCGGCACAAACAGCCATCGAACGTTGGGTCAGCGCGTTCATCTGCGGCTCCTAACGACGCTCAACCGGAACAGCAGCGGGCGACGAGGTGGGCCAAAACAAGGTCAGCGCCGCGCCAATCAGCAGCGCGCTTCCCAGTCCGTAGCCCGTTCCGTAGAACCACTTCGTTGACCACACACACGACTGCGGCGAGCCGCTTGCCCCACAGCTCAGGTCCGTCGAACGACCGTCCAGTCCCTGAAACGCTCCAGCCGTCGCGAACACTGCCAGCGACAGCGCACCCAGCACACCGGACGATACTTTCCGTCGCAGAGACAGCTTATCCAGATAGCTCGACGACTCACCCTGCGGAGACAAGACCGAATAGCTCGGCGCTTTCCCCCATAAAAGCGGCGCGGGCGCAACTGGCGACGCGGAAGCGACCGTCAGCTCTGGCGTACGAATTTCCAAAAACAGCTTATCGGCCAAGTCCGTGACGCGACCCGTCAGCACTTCGCCCTTGCAGCCCACACAATCGAGCGTCGCTTGCCGAGGCCAGTGTCGCACCGAGTCATAGAGCAGCCCGGTCAAGTACAGGTTTTCCTGCCCCGAGCGCTGCGCCGTCACGCTCAGCACATACTTGGCCGCGCTTCGCTGCGCCAGCCGATCAAGGCACTCTTGCGCCGTACACTGCTGCTCGGCTTGCCCCAGTCGCGGCGTCTGCACCACTCGCTCTCCGTTGCGAGCCAAGTGCTCTGTCAGACGCTGCCACAGTGCCGCATCGGGTCGTCCGTCGCGCAGGACGCTCAGCACCACCACTGGTTCATCGGTGGCAGCAAAGCCAACCTGCTGTCCAAACAGCGCCACACCGAGCATCAGCGAGATTGCTCGACGAGCCACCCATGAACAGCCGCTTGGCCTGCGCAACATAGACGCCCCCTTCGTTCGTTAGCTCTTTTTTGAAGCGTGAAGGAACTTCAGACGAAGATCATACAGTGCCGTCTCAACGACGCGGTCTTCTTCTGTCGTCAGGTTGCCACGCGTCTTTTCACGCAGCATTCCGATGATGTCGATCGTCTGCTTCGCCATCGGCAGATCCATCGGCCCTGGCGCGCCACCATCTTCTGATTCACCCATTTGAATCAGCGCGGATGCCGCCAGCGACATGACGAAGGTGACAAAGTCGATCTCGTGCTCTGGAGCACTGGTAGACATGTCGATTGGCTCCGTCTACTCGTCGTCGTCGTCGTCCAGATCGTCGTCGTCATCCTCATCGTCGATGAGATCACTATCGAGATCATCGGCATCGAGATCCATATCGCGACGGGACGCCGGCGCTGCCGTGATTCGCACTTGTGGACGACGAGGCACCGGACGCTCAATCGGCTCCTCAAGCGGAACCGACGCGGTGGCCTTGTCTGCCACATCCGGCAGCGACTGAAGATACTCATTAAGCTGCTTCTCGTTCAGTTCGCCTCGGCGAAGACGCCGTTCTTGCACGCGAACATCCCAGAAGATCGGTTCGTTACTGACGTGAGCCATGGTGTTCCCCATATAGAAGCGATTTCCTTGTGGTGTCAACTCAAACTCCCAACTCGCACCCCGCGTCAGCTGTCCCGTTCGGACAAGCGACTTCGCTTGGCTCGGCATCGCGACCGTTCAAGCGGGCTGACCGCCTTCCGTTTTGCGCGGACATCTACGATGATGCGCCCACGTTAAGGAGCCGTGATTCGTGCCCACACATCGTCCCCTTCTCGCTTGTCGCGATCACATGCCGCTTGGCCCCGCTGGAGAAGACGCCGCCCAGCGCGGTCTGTCGCCGCTCGCGCTACAGCTTGTTGGTTCGGAAATTTTGAAGATCGCTGCGTCGGTGCGAGCCCTTCAAGCCCAAGGCCACGCGGTCTGTAACCTGACCGTCGGTGACTTTCTGCCCCAGCAGTTTCCGATTCCCACCGCGCTGCAAGCTGCGGTCATTTCCGCCTATGAGCGTCGCGAGACAAACTATCCTCCGTCCGACGGAATGCCCGCGCTGCGCGAGGCCGTGGTGGATCTCTATCGCCGCACGCTCGGACTCGATTATCCCGTCGAGAGCATCGCCATCTTTGGCGGAGCCCGTCCCGCCATTTACGGAACCTATCGCGCCATCATCGCCCCCGGTGAGCGTGTCATCTATTCCACCCCGTCGTGGAACAACAATCACTACGTCCGACTCGCCGATGCGGTTCCGGTCGAGTGCGATACCTCTGCCGACGAAGGCTTTATGCCCACGGCAGAGCGACTGCGGCCCCTGTTGCCCGGCGCGCGTCTGCTGTGCCTCAACAGCCCGCTCAACCCAACCGGCACCGTCATCGAAAAAGACGAGCTTGCCCGCATCTGCGAGGTGGTCATCGAAGAAAACCGTCGTCGTCAGCGCAGCGGCGAGCGAGCGCTCTACGTCATGTACGATCAGGTCTATTACGCCCTGACCTTTGGCGACGCCAAACACTACACCCCGCCCGAGCTATGCCCCGAGATGGCCGCCTACACCATCTTTGTCGATGCCATCAGCAAGTCGCTGTGCGCCACCGGCCTCCGCGTCGGCTGGGCTGTGGCTCCACCGTATCTGATGGGTCGCATGCGCGACATCTTGGGTCACGTCGGAGCCTGGGCACCGCGACCCGAGCAGATCGCCACCGCTGCGATCCTCAAAGATGCCGAGACGCTGTCGTCGTTCCAAGTCGCCATGACCCGCGAGGTCGAGCAGCGCCTGTCGCTTCTATATGAAGGAATTTCCGCGCTGCAAGCGGTCGGGCTGCCGGTGCGCGCGATTCCACCTCAAGGTGCGATCTATCTGTCGGCCCAGTTTGATCTGCGCGGTCGCAAGCTGCCCGACGGAACCGTCGTTTCCACCAACGAGCAAGTGCGCAGCTATCTGCTCCACGCAGCAGGCATGGCGGTCGTACCGTTCCAGGCCTTTGGCATGCGTCCCGAGACGGGCTGGATGCGCTTATCCGTCGGAGCTGTCAGCCTGTCCGACATCAACGCGCTGCTACCGCGTCTGCGAGAGGCACTGCTCGCGGTCGCGTAACGTAACATGGGGAGCATGCGAGCTTGTCAGGCATGGCCAAGGTGGTGCCGAGTCCTATCGCACACCGTCGGTCTGGGAATCGCCCTTCTGTCCGCGTGTACCGAGAGCACTGAGACGCTGCCGCTCGCGCCGATTCCGCTCGTGTTCAAAGACAAGCTGCTCTATGCCGTCGGCGACATCTTGCCAACGCTCGACAATCGCTGCACCGCCACGCCGGAAGAAAGTCCGCCGTTTGGCTCGGGCTCGCTCTCGCTGCTGATCGATACCGGGACGCCGCTGACCACGCTGGTGCCCAGCCAAGCCGCTTCGGCCCGTCAGTTTCCCCATGGTCAAGTCAGCCTGAGCGCCGCACGCAGTGATGGCAGCGCCGCCGGAACCCAGTTTTTGCGCTGTGACATCCCGGTGGTGCGCAGCAGTCAGACCGTCGCAGACTTTCGCCTGCGCTGGGCCGATCAGCCGCTGCTCCCGCTCGGTGGCGTCATCGGTGGAGATCAGCTGTCCCAGTTTGCGCTGTCGCTGCGCTTTGCGGGCAGTCCTGCGACGGGCGAAAGCGCATCCCTACTGCTATCGCGCGGTGACATCGCAACGTGGTGCCGCATCGATCGCGCCGTCCTGCCGTTTAAGCCCGTCGGTGGAGAGCTTTCCGTCGAGCTGGGCGACACCGTCATCACCTATCCCGCCTCTCGCGTCACCATCGGAGCTTGCGTCGAGCCGCTGGCCAACCCGCTCAGCGAAAATGCGATGACAGCCTGCGTGACCATGAACCGGGTCAAAGACGCGCTCATGCAGGTCAGCGATCAGCTCACCAAGCTGTCCCAAGCCAGTCCTCGCGATGAAGAGCGCATCAGCCGTCTGACCAGCTATCAGCAGACCTTGCGCGGGCTGTCCGATAACGGCCAGTGCGGCGACGCTTCAGAAGCGCTACTCGGCGATATGACCGACGAGCTGGGCCTGCGAGAGTCCGCCTACACCGTGTCCGGAACCAACATGCGGTTTCTGCTGGCGACCGCGCTGCCCGAGCTGGTGCTGACCGCCACCGCGTGCCGCAGGCTGACCGGCAAGAGCTGCACCTGCGACACCAAGGATCTGGTTCCCATCGCGCTACCGGGACTCAACTCCATCCGAACGAAAGAAGGGAACTTCGCCGAACAGCCGGACTATGGCTGCCGCATTCCGCTCGGTGATGCCTTTCATGCTGCGCTCGCGCTCGTCGCCAAGCAGCGTCAGCTATCGCCCTGTGATGAGCTAGCCCGCAGCCGTCGCCAGCGCTATGCCCTGCGTCCCGTGACGGCCTCTGACGCGCCCCACGAGCAGTGCCTGCGCAACCTCTGCGTCCGCAACCTCGGTCGCGATCCGGCGCTGCTCAACCGCCGCTGCGGCTACACCGGGCTCGATGCCGATCTGGCCTGCAACGATCGCCTGTCCCCCGTCGCGTCTTGGATCGAGCTAGGCGGACCGTCCCCAAGCGGTATCACCGACAAGCTGGAAGCCTTGGTCGTCCCCGACTCTGCCGCCATGATCCAGTCCGCCAACGCCGACATCCGCAACCTGTCTGCCCAGGTAGACGGAATCATCGGCGTGTCCGTCCTGCGCCGCATGTACAGCACCATCGACTATCCCCAAGCCCGACTTGAGCTGTCTTGCCGCTGCGGAGATCAAAGCACCGCCTGCCACGCCTACCGCGCCGTCACCTATTACACCGCCGATACCTGCGTCGAGCGCGACGAGCTAATCATTCCCGACAACCTGGGTCGCACCGACTGCCAGCGCTGATCGCACCTTTTTTGTCCGAGCCTGTGGTATGGCAGACCCGCCTGCCATGACTGACCTTGTACCTTTTCAGCCTCGGGTTTCTTCCTTTGTCTCACGCCTTGTCGGGGCGGCTGCGCTCGGAGCGCTCCTTGGCCCGGCGACCGCATCGGCCCAGCCCGCCGACTTGGTCATCCAAAATGCCCACGTCCTGACGATGGATCCGGCCCGGCCTTCCGCCAGCGCCGTGGCCGTGCGCGATCACCGCATCGTCTATGTTGGCGATCAGACCGGCAGTGCCGCGCACATCGGACCGCGCACCCGCGTCATCACCGCCACGAGCGACACCACCGTGCTGCCCGGACTGCATGACGCGCACGCGCACCTCGTTGGCCTGGGACTGTCGCTGCGAGCGCTCGATCTGCGCGGGCTCGATTCCGTTGCCGCTGTTCGTCAAGCCGTCGCCAAGGCCGCGCAAGCCCAGCCCGATCCGCGCGCGTGGATCGTAGGTCGCGGCTGGGATCAGAACCGCTTTTCGCCACCTGAGTTTCCCGATGCCGCCGCGCTGCGCGCCCTGGATGAAGCGTCCGCCGGACATCCCGTGTGGCTGCGTCGCATCGATGGACACGCAGGCTGGGCCAACCACGCCGCGATGCAGCTCGCCGGACTGTCCAAAAAGACCGCCGAGCCCGAAGGGGGCCGCATCCTGCGCGATCCCAGCGGCGAGCCCACCGGCATCTTCATCGACAACGCCATGGATCTGATCGAGCGCGCGCTGCCCAAGCCAAGCGGTCCCGAGCTAGAAGCCGCGATCATCACCGCCAGTGGCTACGTCGCGGCGCGCGGACTCACCGCCGTGTCCGACATGGGCCTGTCCCCCGAAGCGATCGGTGCGTATCGCAGGCTCGCCGAGCAAGGCCGCCTTCCGATCCGCATCTACGGCTATGCCGACGATCCGATGCCCGCCAAGCTCCAGCAGTTTCCGCTGTCGTCCGCCTACCGCAGCGAGCTAGAGCGCCTGTCGCAGCGACTCGGCCCACCCGAGCACAGCAGCCACTTTACCCTGCGCGGCATCAAGCTCTACCTCGACGGAGCGCTGGGTTCACGCGGGGCCGCGCTGGAGCAGCCCTACAGCGACGATCCCAAGAACACCGGCCTGCTGCTCACCACGCCCGAGCACATCGAGATGATGGCCCGCTGGGCGCTCATCCACGGCTATCAGATCGCCACCCACGCCATCGGCGATCGCGCCGTTCACCTTGCGCTCGATGCCTATCAGCGGGCCGGGGTGCGCGCCGAGCGAAACGTCCGCTTCCGCATCGAGCACGTCCAGGTCGTCAGCGAAGACATCCTGTCCCAGCGTCGCTTTCAAGAGCTGGGCGTGATTGCGTCGATGCAGCCGCAGCACGCCACCAGCGATGCACCGTGGGCCGAAAAACGACTCGGTGAGCGCATCCGCTTTGCCTATGCCTGGCGACCGCTGCTCGACTCTGGCGCGCGACTGTGTGGCGGATCCGACTTCCCGATCGAAGAAGCCGATCCACGCCTGGCCCTGCACAGTGCGGTGTGGAAGACGGCACCAGCCGGTGCGACCAAAGCCCCAGCCGATGCGCTCTCAGTCGGAGAAGCCGTGCGACTTTATTCCAGCGACGCCGCCTACGCGACCTTTGCCGAAGACAAGCTGGGACGGATCGCGGTTGGGATGCTCGCCGATCTCACCGTGCTGGAAGGCAAGCTGTCGCTCGATGACAAAGAGCCCCCGCCCACCGATCTGCCGCGCCGCAAGATCCTGCTGACGGTGGTAGATGGTGCGGTGATCTACGACGGCCTGGGTCAAAGCCAAGCCAGCCGCCCTCGCCGTCGCGGACGACTGGTCCCGCGCCACTAGACCGCGACCCGATGCGCAGCGGCTGGTCCCCGCGATATGATGGGTGCTATGCCTGCGAGTCTTGTGATCGCCACCGAGGAGGGGCTGACCCTGGAGCTGCGTCTTGGCAGCCAGCCGGTCAGCGTGGGTCGCGCCAAGGACAACACCTTGCGCAGTGATGATCGTCGCATGTCGCGCCATCACGTCGTGTTTCGCCAGCGCGAAGACAGCGCATACGAAGTCGCCGACGTTGGGTCGAGCTACGGAACGCTGCTCAACGGGCGACTGGTCAAGCAAGAAACCCTCAAGCCGCAAGACTGGATCCGCTGCGGCGGCCTTCAGATCCAATTGGTCGAGCGCCCCGCGCTGCCCGATGCCCCGGAGGTGTCGCTGCTCACCGAGGCCACCCAGGGGCTCAAAGAGTCGCGCGCCCAGATCAAGCGGCTCATCGAAGAGCAAGCCCTGCTCCGTCGCGAGGTCGGCATCGCCCAAGAAGCCGAGGATCGCGCCAAGCGCCTGCGTGACGAAGCCCAGGACGAAATCGAGCGGCTCCACGATGTCATCGCAGCGCTCAGTCACGACAAAGAGTCGCTGACCACCAAGCTCGATGAGCTGGGCAAAGAGCTGCGCGATCGGCTGTCGAACAAGACCGATCCACGCAGCGAAGAGCTGGCGCAAAAGCTCGCCGAAGCAAACAAGCAGCTCGACAAGCACAAGGCCCGCATCGCCGAGCTGGAGCAAAAAGACGCGACCCGGGTGTCCGCCGAAGCGCCGCTGCGCAAAGAGGTCGAGCGGCTCACCGACATCCTCAAGAAGCGCGATCAGCGCGAGCTGGAGCTGCAAGCCGCCCTCAAGCCCGCGCTCATCCGCATCGCCGAGCTGACCCGCGAGCTAGAAGCCACCCGCCTAGAGCTAGCCCACGCCCACGCCGATCTCGACGACCTACAGCGCGGCCCCCGCCGCTAAGACCGCCGCGAAGCGGGCTAGAACGGCCCCAAGACCGACGTGAGCGCTTGCTTGAGCGACACCGTGGTAAACGGCTTGACCAGCAGCGCCCCCGCGCCCGCTTCCTTTGCAACCGCCGGATCTTCCTGATGCGACCCCGAGGTCAGCATCACAAACGGAATCCCAGCCAGCTTTGCGTCCGCGCGCATCGCTCGCAGAAGCGCCAGCCCCGTCATCGGCTCCATCACCCAGTCCGACAGCACCAGCCCGATCCGCTGCTCTCGGAGCGTCCCCAGCGCCGACGAGCCATCGGTGGCCTCCACGATGTCCGAAAAGCCAAGCTGCGTCAGGGTGTTCCGCGTGATTCGACGGATCGTGGTGTAGTCATCCACCACCAGGATCTTCAGCGCCAGGTTCACAGCCATGTCTTGCTCCTTGTCCGCGCCATGCGGGTGCGTCGCCAGGGGCCTCCCGACTCCGCGCCCCCTGTCAGAACGCCTAACGAAACCGTCATGAGGAACCCTGATTGCAAAGAGGAGGACCGGAGCGTACGCAAGTACGTGAGGACCGACGATGCAGCAAACGGGGTCCGCAATAGATTTCGTTAGGCGTTCTTTAGTCTAGCAGGGCCCGAGCCGCTGCCCCGCCGCGACCCCCCAAAGTGCGCCGCCGCTTGCAGCCAGCTTGCACAACGGCTCGACCGGGCCCAAGTGACATGCAGCCGAACCCGCCAAGCCGTTGCCCGCCCACAAGTCGCTTGCAAACAGTCCGCACAACGTACGCACAGGTCCAAGTCGCTTGCAGCAAGTCCGCACAACGCGTTGCGCGGGTCCAAGTCGCTTGCAGAAAGTCCGCACAACGGCTTGCGCGGGTCCCAGTCGCTTGCAAAAAGTCCGCACAACGGCTTGCGCGGGCAACAGTCGCTTGCAAAAAGTCCGCACAACGGCTTGCGCGGGTCTTGGATCGTGCGTTTTGGACGCGGAGACGTTGTGTCAGCCCACTGCATGCGCCCACAGCCGCCGCAAGCCCTTGGAGCCACGCGCCGCACTGCGCCACGCTCCGATCAACGCGTTGTGCGACCCCGCTGCAAGCGCTCAGCACGCTGGGCAGCCCCAGCGCCCGGTCTAACCGCGCAGGCCAACAATATTACCTGTTGATTGGAAGGTATTTCGAGCTTGTGAACGGCTGAAAGCCATTGGGCCAGCGTGCGCTCATCTTGCAGAGCACGCGAAACTTCTTCGGTGCCGGAGGTAGGTTAATCCGCTCGACCTCAATACGGATCATGGTTGCAACATCCGAACACTGGTCGATAATTGTGACTGCGTCATCGAGCAAGTAGCGAGGGCAGTACCCGACGATATGTAGATCCCCATCTACCTCCGCATTGGTACGCAAGAGCAAGGCACTTCCCTCATAGGTATTCTGGATATCTTTCATGAGCCGCAAACGCTCTCCTGCTTTCAACTGTTCAATACGTTGCAGGGACGACTCCGGCAAATGATTGATCCCATTTGCGAAAAATCGAGTCACATAGAACCCATCGGCGGACTTCTCTGGCTCTGGAAATACCTGCATAGTATCTGTCATGCGCTCACCAGAGCTGCGCCCAAGCAGAACAATAGGATCTTTCTCACTGGGTGAGAGGTTTAAGTAGTCAACAAAATTGGTATAGTCTGTTCGAGAAGCAGGCGGTAAACGGTTGGCAAACAGAGCAAATAGCTCCTCTGATTCATAGATTTGATCGAAAGAAGGAAACGCCTCCAACGGTTGGAAACCGCTTTTCTGCCGAGCATCCTCAGCACCTTGAATGTAAACAAACCGATAGGACGAATGTTCGACCGATAGCCGGCCAATCGGGAACCAGGCATGACTTCGTGGATCCTGCCAGGCAAGAAATAGATTTTTCACGTGAGATCCTCTCTTAGATTCATCAGTTTGCTTCGGTTGAACGCTAGCAGTCGCCTCGTGAACAACGTGTCACTGGAAGACATGCGCCGTTCTGGCATCCGAGAGAGTACGGTTTCTATTGCATCTTCTGAAACGTCAGCCAGCCGCTCAAGCCAGACCCTGGCAGCGGTCGAGCGATACTGAGCAGCGCGTCTGAATGCATCGAGAGTCAGCATAGGCTTTGGATTCTCAGGAGTAGCATGCAGGGCTGACAATGCCTTGCTGGCGTAGGCTTCGACCGCGAAGTTCTTGTCTTTTGTGGTCAAACGGTTGGCGCGTTCTTCACTACGGAGAAGCGCCCCCATGCTGGCGGCATGGTCATAGGATGGTGCCAGCGCGCGAACACCGCCTGTCTGGCGAACACAGGCCCAGTTTTCGTGATGTCGGTCGGTATTGCCAATCCACGCGTCGAACAGCAAGTATCCTGTGAACATATCAGCAGCCGAAGCAATTCCGCTGACTCCTCCCCAACCTTCTGGTAGTCCAACTTGGAACTGCTCAAGCGCTTGAAAAACGGCTTCGACGGTATGCAGTCTCACCTTCAATTGCTTGTGCGACGTTTCATTTGGACGAGGGTAATTTGGAATCATCGTTGACAGCATTTCATTGCCATGCGCCAGCGATGTTTCTTCGGTATGAAATTTCCGTGAAATGCTGCCTCTGGCTTGTAAATAGGTTCCAAGTTCAACTTGAGCACAAGGCAGACCAATTAGTGTTGCTAACTCAGCCGCAATTTTCTCAGACCAGTCATCGCCAGTTTCAGGTCTCGCAGCCTTGAACAACCATCGCCCGTCTAGTTCTCCCTTGGGTGAGTACCAAAACTTAGGTTTTGACCCCATTTGCTCCATGAGGTCTGCGGCCTTTTCATCCACAACGTACTCAGGGTATGTAGCCAATGTGGTACTCAATGGAAATTCCTCGCTAGGTTAAGATATAAGCAATGCTCATACAGCAAGTGGAAGACACACGCGTTGAGATACGTGCTTCCAGTGCTCGAAATCCAGCATGACGGTTACAAATACATCGTCACCGGCTGGCTTTCAACAACCGATCAGTCCCCCAGCGCCCGGTCTAACCGCGCAGCAAGCCGATCCGCGCGCTAGTGGGCTGAGGTCGGCAGCAGGATGATCTCGGGTTCGGCGACCGAGGGATTCCAGCGACACAGCGGCAGCGGCGTCCCGCGTCGTACGGGCGATGGCTCCGAGGAAAACCACAGGTTCCCCAGCCGATCAGCCCCGAGCAGTTCGAGACAGCCCTTGGGTCGCGGCCAGTCCAGTAGCGTCCCCGCGTCTGGATCGACCCGCAGCAGCCGCTTGTCGGCTTCGTTTTGCAGCCACAGCGACCCCGCCGCCACCGCGAGCTGCCGCACCGAGTCCCCGAGCACCACCACCTTCCGCGACCGCAGCAGCAGGGTGTAGTGATGCCCCTCGACCCACAGCAGCAGATCGCCTTCGGGCGTCGCGCCACGCAGCGAGGCCGGTTCCGATAGGACCAGCTGCACCGTCCCCGCCCGCACATCGAGCAGCCACAGCCGTCCCCCGCGACTGAGCAGCGCGCGCTGTCCGGGCAGTGGCTCGATCGAGTCGATCGAATCTGGCGAGCCTGGCGATCTTGGCGAGTCCGGCGACTTTGGCCCGGGAAACACCTGGCGCAGCAGCGGCGGGTCTTGAAACGGCAGCCGCGCTTCGATCCGCGCCGACTCGGTCACGTCGTCTTTCCACAGGCAGTAGATCAGCGACTCGCCTTCGCGCTGCACCGCGCTCCGGGCGGGCGTTGCACTCGGCGGACTGCACAGCGACAGCGGCACAAAGTAGCGCGGCGGAAGCCCAAACAGCGGCGCCGAGCTTTCCCGCGACTTGCCGACAAAGCGCGGGGGCACGCCCGGCGTCCACAGCACCCGCTCGTCCATCTCGGTCACGTCGTCGATGGTCCAGGCTCCCCCCGACTTGATCCCAAGGTTGGGCGAGCGAGAGTGCGCAAACAGCACCAGCTCGACCGAGCCATCGGCGCGCGGCTGGAGCCACGCCACGCTGGACGACGCACAGCCCGCAAGCCACAGCACCAGCAGCAGCCCAAAGCGCCATCCCAAGGCAGTCTGCGTCATCGACATGCCCTCACACTAGCCGCACTCCGATCCTCCGACCACCGAAAATCCAGCGCGGTCCCGTCCTGGGCCGGGCTACAGGCAGGGGAGGATGACGACGAAGGTGGCGCCGCCGCCGGGACGGTTTCGCGCTTCGATGAAGCCGCCGTGGTTTTCGACGATGCGCTGACTGATGGGCAGGCCAAGCCCGGTGCCGCGCTCTTTGGTGGTGAAAAACGGGATGAACAGGTTCTTCATCGCCTGCGGATCGATGCCAGAGCCCTTGTCTTGGAAGCGGATCTCGATGTTCTGCGTCACGGAGCCGAGCCGCCCGGTGGGACGCAGGCCGGTCACGATCGTAAGCTGCGCCGAGCCATCGCTCTTGTCGGCCATCGCCTGCACCGCATTGAGCGCCAGGTTCAAAAAGACCTGACGAAGCTGCTCGGCATCGCCTCGGACCTGCGGCAGCTCGGGCAGAAGCTCCAGCACGATCGATGGCGCGACAAAGCCCGGCTGGACCGACGCCTGCTCTTCCATGATCGGCTTTAGCACCGCGACGGTCTTTTCAATCACGCTGTTGACATCAAGCGGCACTTCGTCGCCCCGCCAGGGCCGCGCATAGTCGAGAAACTGCGACACCACACGGTTGAGGCGGCGCGTTTCCTCGATCACGATGCGCACAAAGTCGCCCGCGTCTTCGGGCAAGCGACCATCGGCACCGGGCGCGATGAACTCGGCGGCCCCTTTGATCGCGCCGAGCGGGTTGCGAATCTCGTGGGCCAGACCTGCCGCCATCTGCCCGAGCGCGGCCAGCCGATCACGCTCTTTCATTCGCTCGTAGAGCTGCGAGTTTTGGACCGTGATGCCAAGCTGCGCCGCGATCGCCGACAGCAGATCCAGCTCTGCGGACGCAAACACATCGCGAGAGCGCTCGTCTTTGATGCACAGAAGGCCGATGAGCTGCTCGCTCGGCACAAACGAGCTGTCTTCGCTGACCTGCAAGATCGATCCGCTGACGGTGGACGCGCGCCGGGCCGACTCGCTGCTGCGGGTGGGATAGATGCCGATGACGGCTCCGGCTTGTAGCTCGACCAGGGTGCGGGCGATGGCATCGAGCGTTTCCAGATCGGCGACCGAGCCGCGTCGCCCGGTGTAGAGATCGTGCTCGCGCTCGAGCTGCTCCAGCGTCACGGGCTGATGCCGAGACACCAAGCGGTGCAACAGCGGACGACGGGCTGCGGCATCCAGGCGCTCGACCGGACGGCCACCAAACGAACCGACCAGCTCAAAGCCGTTGCCATCCGCTTCCAGCAGATAGACCGACGCGGTGGTCAGCCGTCGCGTCTCTTCGAGCACGGACAGCGCGACCCGGACCGCTTCTCGCGGCTCGATGACGTTGGGCAAGGTGCTCTTAAGCTCGGCCATGCGCTGCATCTGTTCGATGCGCTCGTGGGTGGTCAGGCGCTGCACTTGGGCTTCCAAAAAGCGCCGCAGCGGCTCGTAGAGGATCAGCATCACGAACACCACCACCGTCACGACTTGGTTTGGCTCGACGTGCAAGATCGACGTGAGCAGCATGTGAACGGCGGACAAAAGCAGCACGAACGCCGACAGCACGACGACACGCCCGAGCAGCTCGTTGATGTCGAGCAGGCGTTCCAAAAACAGCGTCTGATGCAAAAAGTACAGATAGACGATCGACAGCACCGTGCCGAGCGCGGCTCCGCCCCGACCGATCGGCGCAGGCAGGTGTTCCCAGACCGTCACCGTGATCGCCAAGAGCCCGACACCGATCAGGTAGAGCAGCCGCCGCTTATCGACGCGCGACACGGTCTGGCGATAGACCTGCCACAGCGGCGACAGCGAAAGGTACAGGCTCGGCACCACCAGCGCCTTGAGCAGCGGCGGAATCCGCGTCGCCCACGCCTGCTTGGGATCGCTGCTGACCGAGTACGAATAAAACAGCAGCAGCTCGCCCAGGATAAGCAGCGCCCAGATCGTCCGAGGCGCACCGCGCGCAGGCAGGTCCACGCTGGTGACGCTTTCGCGCAGCCAGGTCCGCAGAAACAAGATCAGCGTGACCGGCACAAACAGCAGCGCCGCGAGCGCCAGCGGAGCCCGCAGATCGCGAAACACCGAAAACAGGTGCCACAGAAACAGGCTGGTCGAAAAATACAGAAAGGTCTGGTGCGAGGGACGCCGCCGCCCCGACAGCATCACGGCGCCACCAATGACCGCACACAGCGCTGCCATCAGCGCCGAAATCGACGAAATCCCTGCGGCTGCGGGCACGAGCCGATCCTTTCGCTACTTGCCTTTCCAGACCGGCGGACGCTTCTGCAAAAAGGCCAGCAGCCCTTCGCCCGCGTCTTCGGTACCGAGCACACGAATCAGCTCTCCTTCTAAGAGGCGCAGCGCGGGCTCTAGATCCATGTCCTGTGTCTTGTGGAAGGCATCGAGCCCCAGCTGCATGACGAGCGGGCTCTTTTGGCAGATCTTTTCACACAGCGCGGCGACCTCGGCATCGAGCTTGTCGCGCGGCACAGCCCGGGTGATAAGCCCGATCTTTTCCGCCGTGGCGGCATCGACGCGATCGCCGGTCAGGATGAGCTCCATCGCTCGCTTGCGCGGGACGTTGCGGAAGATCGTCGCCATGATCATCATCGGCCACAGTCCGACGTTGATCTCGGGGGTCGCAAACTGCGCATCATCTGCGGCGATCGCGATGTCGCACGCCACCAGCAGTCCCAGGCCGCCCGCCATCGCGTGACCGTTGACCTTGGCAATCGTTGGCTTTCCGATGCCTTGTCCGCACAGCGCCAGGTTGAGATCGACAAAGGTTCCCGCCAGGCGATTGTCCGCTGGGCCCGCTTGCAGTGGATTGCCGCCGCCGCCCATCTGGCTGAGATCGCCGCCCGCCGAAAAGACCTTGCCCGCGCCGGTCAGCACCACAACCTTGACGGCGGGATCGCGCTTGGCTCGATCGAGTGCGTGCAGCAGCTCTCCGACTGTGCTGGCCCCGATTGGATTGCGTCGCTCCGGCCTGTTGAGCGTGATCTGCGCCACGCCGCCTGCCACGTCATACAAGATTTCGCCATACGAAACCGGAGCCAGCACCACAGGCCCAGCCGCAGACGAAGAATCACTTCTGTTTTCGTCAGAACCAGTGCTCATGGCCGAACTATAGCAGAGCGCGTCGAATTCCCGTCGAGACTTTGTCTTTGAAAGACCCGCTGCGGACCTAGCTAGGTGCGCTGTCCGTCGCGACGAGAGCGCGGATTGACACCGGATTTTTGAAAGTCGTACACTCATTTGCGAGCATGCGTAACCTCTATCGTTCACCCAAGGCTGTAGTTGCCGGCGCAGTAGCGCTGGGGATGTTGGTTCAAAGCAGCGATGCACTGGCAGGCTGTGCGAACCAAGCCACCGAGGTCTCGAACGACCTTTCGGTTGAGTGTCTCATCGCGCCACGCAAGCCGGTGTCAGGACAGAGCTACGATCCGACGCTCTATGAGCAGTCGATGTATCGCTCGCTTCTGTCCGAGCTGACGGCGGTGATGGCGGTGCCGGGACTCGATCCAGCCGATACGGTTGGTTATTCGGGGTTCCACTTCACGTTCGATGTGGCGGCTACATCGATCAAAGACAAGGCCCCGTACTGGGGAGGCTTTGCGCAGCCCGACGGCACCAAGAGCCAGGGCGGCGTTCGTCACGTCAGTGGCAGCTTCCTTCCAGTGGCCTCGATCATGATCCGCAAGGGCATCTGGCCGCTCTTGTTTCCGATCGGTGTCGAGCTGGGCTTTGGCGGCTCGAACCTGATTCAGTCGGGGATCTACGGTCTAAACGGCTACTTCAAGCTGGCGCTTCACGAGGGGTATCACGACATTCCGATTCCCTCGATTGCTGCGCGAGCGACGGTGTCGCGTCTGGCTGGTACGCCGCAGGTCGATATGACCATCATCACGGCGGAAGGCCTGATGTCGAAGGCGTTCGGCATCGGCGGCACATTCACGATGGAGCCGTACATCGGCGGCGGCGGCATCTGGTCGATCATCCGCAGCCAGGTCGTCGATACCGCGCCCAACCTGGATCTGTACCGAGGCCAGCTCCCCACCTCGCCGCAGGTCTCGGCATCGGACGCACTGGCGCAGAAGGTGGTCTTCCCGACGCAGGGTGACATCTTCCGCTGGCGCGTGTTCGGCGGCATCAACGTCCACTACTCGATCATCTCGGTGACGGTGTCGTACGCGTTCACGGGTGCCGGTGTGGACAACGGCTTCGACAAAAACGGCGATGGCAACTTCGGTCCCGGCGACTTCCCGACCAAGATCGGCGCGGCACCTGCGGGATCGGCGGCGGCCTGTCGTTCCGATGCGAGCGACGGCAGCACGGTCTGCCCCAAAGACGTTTCGGGGGCGCAGCATACCATCTCCGCCGGTATCGGCCTCCGGTTCTAGAAAAACCGGCTGCGCGGCGAGTCTGCCGCGTTGCTCGTCGGTCACGGCCCACAGGCCGCTCCCTCCTCCCGCCTTGCATCCTCGCCTGCTCGACTCGGTTTTTCGTCAACTGTTGATCTAGGTTTGGCTTGGGAGTCTTCGGCTCGGCTTCGCCTTTGCCTTCGTTTGGCTTGGCTTCGCATTCGTTGGGGATGAACGGGACTACTTGGGGATTTGGGGACTAATCGGGGACGAACGGGACTACTTGGGGATGAACGGGACTGGTTGGGGATGAACGGGATTACTTGGGGGATTCGGGGGATTCGGCGGTGGTGCGTTTGCGTTCGACCAGCCAGGCGATGACGATGCTCAGGTTGTAAAGGACGGTGAGTGAGCCGGCCATGGCGAGCTGGCCGATGACGAGATCGCCGGGGGTGAGGACGGCTCCGGCAATGGCGAAGATGAGGATGGCGTAGCGGTTGAACTTCCACAGCGCTTTGGCCGACACGATGCCGAGCATGGCCAGCACCGACAGGATGAGCGGTAGCTCGAAGACGACGCCGAAGACGAGCAGCAGCATCAGCGTCAGGCCGAAATACTCTTCCATGCTGATGAGCGGACGGATCTGCACCGCGTCTTGGATCTGAATGTCGGTGCCAATGTCCTTCATAAGCTGAACGCTGGCATCGGTCGCGGCGGTCAAGAAGAACTCATAGCCGGGCGGCAGGACGAAGTAGTAGCAAAACAGGCCTCCACCGACGAATAGACCGACTGCGAAGAACACAAACGGCAGGGCCCAGCGCTTTTCGTGGGAATACAGTCCCGGCGAGATAAACGCCCAGAGCTGATAGAAAATGACCGGCGACGCGACAAAGATCGCCGACACGATCGCGGTCTTGAGCAGCACCAAGAAGGCTTCGACGGGGCTGGTGAAGATGAGCTGACCGGCGACGCCCTTTTCCTTGGCAATCCGAAAGGCCTTCAAAAGCGGCCTGGCCAGGAGCTGAAACAAGACTCCGCGCGTCAGATAGCAGCCGATTGCCGCGAGGAAGATGGCAATCACGGCGTTGCGAATGCGGTCGCGCAGCTCGGCCAGGTGTTCCAAAAACGGCATCCGGCGCTCATCGCCCAGCGGCGGGCTCAGCGTGGATTCGGCGGGCGCGTCACTCATTTGGCAGCCTCTGCGGCGGACTCATGGCTGGTGGTAACCGAAGGTTCCGTCGCAGCAGGCGGATCCAGCGAGACGGCACCAGGGGGCGGACCGACGTGATCGGCTTCAGCCGGGGCCGCAACCAGCGAGGCGACAGCGGGGGTAAAAGCCGTCGGTGACTCGATCGCGGCGCTGCCCGGTGCGAGCGCTTCGCTGGGTACACCATCGAGCGTGGAAGCAGACCCAGCCGCCACAGGTGCTTCGCTCGGCGGCTCCAGCGTCATCGGCGGAAACAGCGGGTGCGGAGGCGGCTCATCTCGCAGCGCAGCGCGCAGATCTTCGAGCGGACGACGCACATCGTCTTCAATGTCGATCTGATCGCGAAGGTCGCGCGTGGCACGACGGAAGCTACGGATGGCCTTGCCCAAGCTGGTCGCGACAGACGGGATTCGCTCCGGTCCCAAGACGAGCAGCCCGAGCACCAAAATAACGATAAGTTCGGTAGGCCCGAGTCCAAACATACGCGCAGTCTAACACCACGGCTCGCCGACCTGTCAGCTTCGCTCGGACCCTGTGTCCACCAGCGACTCGGCCAGCGACTCAACCAGCGACTCAACCCGGTCCGCACGTTTTTCCAGCGCGGCGGTCAGAACCTCGCGACCAGAGTCCGTCACCAGCACGTCGTCTTCAATGCGAATGCCACGCACATCAGCAAACTGGGCCAGCTTGTCGAGCCGAACGTCGCCACGCAGCGGGGCAAGCAATCGCTCCGAGCGCAAGATCGCGGGCACAAAGTACAGACCGGGCTCGATGGTCACGACCATACCTGGCTTCAGATCTCGATCGAGTCGCAGATAGCACAGACCGAACTGCTCACTGCGCTGCCTGCCGGGTGCGTAGCCTGCGCGATCTCCGAAGTCTTCCATGTCGTGGACATCCAGTCCGAGCAGGTGTCCGATGCCGTGTGGAAAGAACAGCGCGTGGGCGCCGCGCTCCAGCAGTCCGTCGATGTCGCCGTGCAGCAAGCCAAAGTCGCGCAGACCCGAAACGAGCACCCGCGACGCAGTAAGGTGAATGTCGCGATAGCGCACACCGGGTCCGACTTTTTCGATGGCGGCCAGCTGCGAGGCCAGCACCAGGTCGTAGGCTGCACGCTGGCTGGGAGAAAAGCGACCGCCGGTGGGCCAGGTTCGGGTGACATCGCTGGCCCAGCCGAGATCGCTTTCGGCACCGACATCCGCCAAGAGCAAGTCCGACGGGCCGCAGATGCCCCAGCGCTCACGGGTGTGAAGGACTTCGCCGCTGGTTGTGACGATGCTGCCGTATGCGGTTGTAAAGTCTTCGGCCAGGATCTCGCGCTCCATCGCGGCACGGATGGCACTGACGCGGACACCGGGACGGGTTGCGGCCATGCCCGCGCGATGCGCACGCACCGTCACAGAGGCAGCGCGACGGATCTCGGACAAGGCAAAGTCATCGTGCTGCAAACGCTGAGCAATCATCTGATCGATCAGCGCTTGTTCAGCGGAAGACAGCGACGAAAGCGGCGTTTGCAGCGGAAGCCGAAGCAGCGCGGGCAGCTTGTCGGTCACCGCATCCAGTTCGTCCAAAAAGCGCACTTCATCGACGCGCGTTGCCGCTTGGATGGACGCGGGACTCGGCGTCTCACCGTGCCACAGCGCATCGGCTTCGGTCGTACGATGAACAAACAGCGTCGATCGGCCCTCGGATACAAGCAGCGCGGCACCTTCGATGGGATATCCGACCAAGAACAGAAAGTGACTGCTGGCGCGAAACTCGTAGACGTTGTCGGGATAGTTCCGCGACGGTGAACGCCCGGCAAAGACCAAGAGCGAGTGCCCAGCAGCAGCAAGCCACGTTCCGAGCATCACCCGTCTATGAAGCACTGCCGAGGCCATTTCTACCGTCGCAGAAGGATGTACCGTTGCCATCTTGAATGCTCTCCCTGGGTCCGCGCCCGAAGCTGCGAATGTGGCGAAACTCTACACAAAATAGTCGGCGAGAACACCGAAGCTGCGTTATTGTCCAAGATCTTATGAGCGCTCGAGCTTTCCGACTGCCGACCCACGTTCGTCCTTTGTCGTACCACATCGATCTCAGCACTGACCCGAGTCGTACGGAGTTTTCGGGCACAGTGACCATCGAACTGGAGCTGTCATCCCCGACGGAGACCATCATCCTTCACGCTCGACACTTGGAAGTGACGCGCGCGGAAGTAAGCGCACTGTTCAGTGAGACGAGCAGCGCGCAGTGGACGTATCAGCCAGAGCAAGAGACGCTGACGCTGCTGCTCGATAAGCCACTGCCCGTCGGTAGAGCCCGCGCGATGCTGGTGTTTTCGGGACGACTGGCACCGAGCATGCACGGCCTGTATCTCGGCGCAGACGGTGTGCATAGCGCGGTCTGTTCGCAGTGCGAAGCGACGGACGCTCGCGCGATTTTCCCGTGTTTCGACGAGCCAGCGTTCAAAGCTGCGCTGCGCTGGACGCTGCGAACCGGACCGGGTGTGATTGCGCTCAGCAACGGTGTGCTGTCGCAGCATACGCAAGGGCCCGCCGAGCAAGTGTTCGAGTTTGCCGAGACCAAGCCGGTGTCGTCGTATCTGGCCGCAGTGGTCGTCGGTGACTTTGAGTCTGAGCCTGCGGACTATGTGCGCGATGTGCCGCTGAAAGTCTATGCGCCGAGTGGAAAAGGTCGTCAGACGCACTTTGCCAAGGACTTCACCAGCCGCGCGCTGCCGTGGTTCGAGCAGTACTTCGACTTCCCGTATCCGTTTGGCAAATACGATCAAGTGGCGGTGCCGGGCTTCGACGCGGGCGCGATGGAAAACATCGGCCTGGTGCTGTTCCGTCAGAACCTGCTGCTGATGGAGCCAGGCACAGCGTCGTGGCGTCAGGAGAAGATCATCGCGCTGGTGATCGCTCACGAGATGGCGCACATGTGGTTCGGCAACGTCGTGACGATGCAGTGGTGGGACGATCTGTGGCTCAACGAAGCGTTTGCCGAGTGGATGGCGCACAAAGCCTGTCACGCGATCAACCCAAGCTACGAAGTGTGGAACGACTTCATCGAGGACAAGAGCCGGGTTCTGTTCGACGACGCGCTGCACAGCACGCACTCGATTTGGACGCCGGTGGAAACGCCGGATGAAGCGCTCGAGATGTTCGACTCGATCACGTATCAAAAAGGCTGCGCGGTGATGCGGATGCTCGAACACTTCCTCGGGGAAGATGCGTTCCGCGACGGGCTTCGTAGCTATATGCGTCAGTTTCAGTACGGCAACGCCTGCGGTCCCGACTTGTGGCGCGCGCTCGAACAGACCAGCTCGCAGCCCGTGTCTGCGCTGATGAAGACGTGGGTCGCGCAGCCGGGCTATCCGGTGGTGGACATCGCGCTGCGACAAGAAAACGGTCAAGCGCACTTGGATCTGCGTCAGGAGCGGTTCTTTTCGGACGCAACCAGCCAGCCGAGCGATCAGCTGTGGAGCATCCCGATGACGGTGCGTTATGCCGACGACGAAGGTGTCAAAGCGCATCGCTTCATCTTTTCTACTCGCTCGACGCGGGTGGAGCTGCCGTCGCAGGGTCGTGTGCGCTGGGTGTACGGTAACCAAGATGAGATCGGCTTCTATCGACAGCGCTTTTCGCCTGAGACGCTCGCGCAGGTGCTCGCGGAAGTGGCAACGGTGCTGTCGGCGGTGGAACAAGTCGGGCTGCTGGAAGATCAGTGGGCGATGGTGCGCAACGGCAGCGCGTCGATCACCGGCTTTATCGCGGTGCTGTCAGCGTGTGCAGCCAGTCAGACGCACAATGTGCTGCGCGTGGTGGCCGAGCGACTGGATGCGCTCGATCTGATTGTAAAAGACGCGGGCGATCACGAGGCCCGTCGCAAGCTACGCAGTCTGGCAGAGCGCTGGTTTTTGCCGCAGCTTCAGTCGCTGGGCTTTGCGCCGCAGCAAGGAGAGCCGCAAAACGATACGCAGCGACGAGCGATCTGCATCAGTACGCTGGCTCAGATGGCGCGGGTGTCGTCGGTCATCAGCACAGCGGAGCAGTTTGCCGCAGCGGAACAAGCCAATCCGCGTGCGGTCGATCCAAACCTGGCGGGAACCTTCGTCGCGATTGCCGCCAAGTTCGGGGATGCCGTGCGCTACGATCGCTGGGTCGAAACCTTCCAAGCGCGCAAAGCGGCGGACAAGAGCCCGCAGGAAGTCGCTCGCTATCTGCACACGCTGTCACAGTTCCGACAGCCCGAGCTGACGCAGCGAACGCTCGACCTGATTGCGCAAGGAACGATTCCACAAGAAGCGGTGGCGGCGATCCTCGGTCAGCTTCTGTCGCTGCGACATGCGCAAGAAGCAGCGTGGTCGTTTTTGAAGCAGCACTGGCCGTCGCTGCGCGATCGCTTTGGAGACATGGGCGTATCGCGTGTGGTGGATGCGCTGGGACGACTCAAAGGGTCAAGTCGCGACGATGTGGTGCGCTTTTTTGAACAGCACAAGCCAGCCGGAGCCGAGCGAGCCCTTCAGCGTGCGCTCGAGCGAATCGATCAAGCCGAGCAGCTTCGTCGCAGGGTCACGCCGGAGCTGCTGACCTATCTCCACGCGCAGTAGTCCATCGCTTTACCGGCGCAGCGCGCGGTTAGATACTGGGTTCCATGGGGAAATCGACCAGAAGCCGCGCTCCAGCAAGCGGCGACAACCAGCCTGTCAGCCCAGCCGTCACGGCCCAGCGCACAGACGGTCCAGCAGACGCTTCAGACGGCGAAACGGAGCGCGCAGCGGCTCACAGCGAAGAGTCCGCAGCTTCCGAGACGAAAACAGCCGCGCAAGCCGGATCACCAGCGGCGCAAGCTTCGGCGACGAATCCTCAAGCTTCGGCGACGAATCCTGCGGCGACTCCAGCGACGAATCCTCCGCCCAAGCGAAGCAGCCTGGCTGAGTTTGTTTCCGCCAACACCAACGTCGTATCCAGCTTCGTAATCGGCATCGCGGGCTTGGCGGTGACCTCGACGTATCAGTGCAATCAGGGAGAGCTACAAAAGCGTCAAGCCGAAGCGCAGATGAAGATCGCGCGCGAGCAAGCGGACAATAGCTGGCGGATCGAGCGAGCAAAGATTCTGTCGGAAAACCTCAAGACGCTGACGGCACGGGGAGGCGATACCGTCGAGCAGCGCTACGGTGTGCTGCTGTCGCTGCTGCGCGGAAGCATCTTGGAACCGGACGTGGCGGTGTCGTACGCGCTGGAGCTGGGACGAGACAATCCCGAGTACATGCGCAGCGTGCTCACCAACATCGATCGCAAAGATGAGCAGTACTATCGGCGGCTCGAAGCGGCGTACGTGGTGACATGTGAGCAGCGCTACGGCGTGTCGTCGCAAGCGGTGGCGCAGTGTGCGTCGGACAAGATGTCCGAGCGCTCGGCGGCCTTGGCGCTGACGATGATGGACAACCTGGAAGATCCGAACGTGCTAGATGATCCGTCGTCGCCGCTGAACTTGCTCGCCGACGAGCGATCGGTCTACACCAACCTGTTTCGCTGGGTCGGACTGCTGTCGCCGTATCTCCAAGATCTGTACGAGCGTCGCATCTGGGATCGCATCGACAAGGTGATGGCGAAAAACCAAGGCACGAAGCTGGTGGCCACGCTGTCGCTGGCGGTGGCAAGCAATGAGCTGGCGGCGGAAACGGACGCCGACAAGGCCCTGCGCGCGCGACTCCAGACCCTGGTGGAAGGCTATCTGGCGGGAAGTCGTTCGTGTGACCCGGAGTGTCGCGTTCGGGTGTTCACCTTCGTGGTGTCGAACCTGGGCAAGAGCCGAGGCATGTTCGATCGCGCGCTGCGCACGCTGCTACAAAGCTCACGGACGACGGTGGAGCCACTGATGATGCGGCTTGCGACGCGACTTCAGTATTGCCAGCACGATCCAGCCGACGGACCGATCTTGCGCGACAGCGTGCTGATTCCCTCGGTCATCGCAGAGCTTGCAGAGCCCAAGCCGGACCTGGCGAAAGTGGATGAGCTGATGGGACTGGTGGCGCTGCTGCCAGAGCCGAGTGCTCCGTCGGAAACATGGACAAAATTGCTCGATCAGCTAAGCAAGCTGCCGGGCGGTCGCTATCCGAAGCTGCTCAGCGACAAGCGAATGGAAGTGGCCAAGCTGAGACGAGCGAGTGCGCAGCCGCTCGGTCCGGTGCGCAGCCCGCAAGCCAGCAAAAAACGCCCGAGCTTTTGCGTTGGCACTGACGAAGCGTCGTCGGACGACGAAGAAGAGCAATAGCTTACGAAAAGCGCTGTTTTCTCCCGCCCCCACGCAGGATACTGTCCCGATGTGGTTGAGATTGGCGTAACGGTCCGCCGTTTGGACCAATCTCGCAGATCACCAGACATTCACACTTTCTGACAGCAACTGAATCGGGAGGCCAATATGGAGACCAGCAGCGAACTACCTCAAGACATCAAAGCGCAGCTTGCGCCGGTACCGAGCGGATCGACCGCCGGAGCGATTTCGCCAACAGTGCGCATGGAATACTTGGGAACTCCGACGGAGATCATCGTCAGCGGACTGCTCGGTATTTTGCTGCTGATGGTCACCTGTGGCCTGGCCTATCCGTGGATCATCGCTGGTGCGCAGCGCTATTACTTTTCCCGCATTCGCATTCACACACCGAGCGGCGTCATCACGCCCGAGTTTACCGGCACCGGCTTCCTCTGCTTCGTCGAGGTCTTTCTGTCGGCGATCCTGGTCGGCTTGACGTTCGGCATCTACGGTCCGTGGTACGTCGCCAACGTGCTGCGCTACTTCCTAAACAACAGCCACGCCAAGGACGCAGCAGGCAATCGGTATCGTCTGCAATACACCGGCAAAGGCGGCGAGCTGTTTGTCCCGATGATCGTGAACAGCCTGCTCACCAGCATCACGTTCGGCATCTACGGAGCATGGGCCGCCTGTGACATGCGCAAGCGCTTTTACGAAAAGACCAGCATCCTGAAAAACGACGAAGAGATCGGCAAGCTCGACTTCGTGGGCACTGGCGGCGGTCTGGTCGGGACGTTCCTGCTCGGCAGCTTCCTGTCGGTCATCACCTGTGGCCTGTATCTGCCGTGGTTCCAGGTCGCGATGGAAAAGTTCTTCATGAAGAACACCGGCGTCTACATTGGTGGCCGTCGCTATCGCGGAGACTTCACTGGCACCGGCGGAGAGCTGCTCATGCTGATGCTCCAAGCGATCCTGGTGCCGCTCACGTTCGGTCTGTACCTGTTCTGGATTTTCACCAAACAGAACCGCTTCTTCGTCGAAAAGACGAGCTTCCAAGCAGAGTAAGGTCTGCCCGCCTCGCTGCCCGCCCTCCGAACCGCTGCCCGCCCTAGCATTGCGCGCGTCAAGCGCATCGTGCAAGCACTTGTCATTGCTTGCATGCAAGATGTATACCGCATATGCACAATCAGGCTGGTCGCAGTGGCTGTCACGGTGTAGCCTGATGCTAGAAGCCCGGAGGACGAACGCCGCCATGTCCATGAAGATGGAACAGAGCATTCGACAGCAGCTGTCGATGGTCATGACGCCTCAGCTGCAGATGGCGATCAAGCTGCTGCAGATGGCGCGGACCGAGCTCGTTGAGCAGGTTCAAGAGGAGCTGAAAGAAAACCCGCTCCTCGAAGATGCAGGCGACGCAGACATGGAGCACCTGCGCGATGAGCCGATCGATCACGTCGAGAACATCGGTGAAACCGAGCAGCCGCTTGCGCAGCCCACCGCCAAAGAGCAGACCGACGCGGGCAAGGAAGTGCCGACCGATGGCCAGCAGCCCACGGAAGTGGACTGGACGACGTTTTTGGAAAACTCCGCGACGGCACCGATGCAGCCGCCGAGTGAGCGCCCCGATCACGAAGAGCTTCCGTCAGCCAACCAGTCGCTACGCAGTGGTCAGACGCTGGAAGACAACCTGGCGGAGCAGCTTCGGATGGCGCGTCTTTCGCCCGAAGAAGAGCTGGTCGGGATGTACATCATCCGTAACCTCAACGCCGACGCGTACTTGGAAGAACCGCTCGAGGATATCGCCGAAGAGTGTGAAGTCAGCCTCGAGGTGGCAGAGCGTGCGATAAAAATCGTGCAGCGCCTGGATCCGTGGGGCTGTGCGACGTACACGCTGATCGAACGCCTGCTGGTTCAGGCCGAAATGCAAGGCATCAACGACGAAGTGCTGGTCAAGATCCTGACCGAGCATCTGGGCGACCTGGAAAAGAAAAACTGGGACAAGATCGCCAAGAAGCTCAAAGTCGATGTCGAGGATGTCTACGAAGCGGTCAAAGACATCCAGCAGCTCGATCCGCGACCTGCGCGTCGGTTTAGCAACGAAGTGCCGCAGTACATCACGCCCGATGTCTACATCAACAAAGTCGGCGACGCGTACTTTGTGACGGTAAACGACGATGGAATGCCCAAGCTCCGCATCAGTCGCTATTACCTAGAGACGATGAAGGACAAGGACAACAAGGCAGCGCGCGACTACGTGCAAGATCGTCTGCGCTCGGCGAAGTGGCTGATCGACAGCATCATGCAGCGTCAGCGCACAATCATCAAAGTCACCGAGTCGATCCTCAAGTTCCAGCGGGACTTCTTCGAGAAAGGCTCGGGCTGTCTCAAGCCGCTGATCCTGCGCGATGTGGCCAGCGACATCGGCATGCACGAATCGACCATCAGCCGAGCGACCGCCAACAAGTGGGTTCACACGCCACAAGGTCTGTTTCCGCTGAAACATTTTTTCAACACCGGCATCAATCGAGAAGGAGGCCAAGACGACATCGCCTCCGAATCAGTCAAAGGGTTCATCAAGAATCTGGTCGGTAGCGAAAACAGCAAAAACCCGTACTCGGACCAAAAGATCGTCGAGCTGCTCAAGCAAAAGCACGGCATCGAGATCGCGCGTCGCACCGTCGCCAAGTATCGCGATCAGCTACACATCCTACCGTCGAGCCAGCGCAAGAAGACGTTTTAAGAGCGCTTCGCGCTACAGCGCGGCTGAAATTGGGCGCAGAATTGCGCTAAGAGTGGTTCACGCGCTGCGGCGACGTTTTTGCCGGTTGACGAACAGCGCGAAACGGACGTAAGAAGCGAGCGGCATAGCCGGTGGATCTTGTCCCTGGCCGCGTCGCAGAACCGAGAGGAGGGGAGTGTCATGCAGGTGGCTTTTACCTTTCGAAACGTCGATTCAAACGAGAACCACAGAGAGTACGCCCGAGAGAAGCTAGAGCGGATCAACAAGTACTTTCCCGATCCAATCAAAGCGCACATCGTGTTCTCGTCGCAGCGCGGCTATCTGTTCGAGGCAGACGTTCAGATCACGCTGCACAACGGCCTGGTCGTCAAAGGCAACGAAGCGACGGAAGACATGCACTCATCGATCGATCTGGTCATGGCCAAGATCGAGCGACAGCTTCGACGCTTCAAGGATCGCATCCGCGATCACAAGCCGCAGCAAGGTCCACACCGACCGTTCTTTCACCGCGTCGTTTCGCTCGATTCAGAGCCCGCGAAGGTCGATCCGCCTGTTCCAGCGCCAGCGCCCAGCCAGCAATCGGCTCCGCGCATCATCCGCGAGGAGAAGTTCGTCGCTGTTCCGATGACCGTCGAAGAAGCTATCATGCGGATGAACCTGCAGCATGATCAGTTCCTGGTGTTCCAGAACGTCCTCACCCATGACATCAACGTCGTGTACCGTCGGAATGACGATACGTACGGTCTGATCGAGACCGCGCACCACGACAAGTAGTCATCAGGCAGCGATGGGCAAGGTGACAGGCGACAGATGAAGCTGGTTGATCTCATCAGGCCCGAGCTAGTGATCCCTGAGCTGAGCGGGCGAACCAAAGCCCAAGTCTTGGCAGAGTTTTCGCGCCATTTGGCCAAGACGCAGCCGGGACTCGATGCAAACCTGCTGCATCGCATCCTCACCGAACGAGAACAGCTCGCGACCACTGCCATCGGCGAAGACATCGCCATTCCGCACGGAAAAATCGACGGAGCCACTCGGATGATCGGCTGTGTCGGTCGCTCGACGCCAGGTGTTGCATTCGATTCTCTCGACGGAAAGCCTACGCACCTATTCTTTGTCCTGATCGCACCGGAAGGCTCGGCGGGACTACACCTCAAAGCGCTGGCGCGCATCAGTCGAGTCTTCAAAGACGCTGATTTTCGGGCCAAGCTCTTGCGGGCTCCGTCGGCAGCTGAGCTATTTCGCATCATCGCCGAGGAAGATCAGAAGTATCCAAGCTAATGCCTGGCGTCGCTATCCATAGCCTGCTCGACAGTGAATCAGGTCTTGCGTTAACTGCCGTCGGTGGCAAAGCGGGACTGTTTCGCAAGATCGGTGGCGCGCGCATTCAAAAGCAAGGACTCGCGCTGACCGGATTTGTCCAGCACGTTCATCCCGAGCGCATTCAAGTGCTCGGTCTGACGGAGATTTCGTTTTTTAAGAGCCTGGATGAAGACGCCCGAAAGCGCGGAGCCCTGTCGCTGGCCAGCGTTCGTCCGTGCTGCGTGGTGGTGACGCGCGGACTGGAAATCCCGACGGAGCTGCTGTCCTGCTGTGAAGAACTCGGCGTTCCGCTGCTCTCGACGCCGCTGATGTCGTCGCTGTTTATCAATCGTGTGTCGCGGCTGCTCGAAAACCGCTTGGCACCGGGCACGACGATTCATGGAGTTCTCGTCGATGTACTCGGCGTTGGCGTGCTGCTTTTGGGCAAGTCGGGCGTCGGAAAAAGTGAAGCAGCGCTCGATCTGGTGATGCGCGGTCATCGCTTGGTTGCCGACGACATCATCGAAATCCGCAAGCGCATGCCCGACATCGTGATCGGCTCGTGCAGCGAGATCCTCAAGCACCACATGGAAGTGCGCGGACTCGGCATCCTGAGCGTCAAAGACTTGTTCGGTATCGCATCGGTGCGCGACGCAAAGAAGATCGATCTGGTGATCGAGCTAAGCGACTGGAATTCCGACGACGAATACGATCGACTCGGCATTGATGACTTGCGCTACGCGATCCTCGATGTCGCGCTGCCGCTGCTCAAGATTCCGGTGCGTCCCGGTCGCAACATCGCCGCCATCATCGAGGTCGCGGCCCGCAATCAGCTTCTCAAGCAACAAGGCATTCACTCCGCGCGTGAGTTTCAAGATCGGCTCACAACAGCCATGCAGCAGAGCAGGCCGCAGAGCGGAGTGATGTCCCCGGAAGACGTCGAGTAGCCACGCGCTCGGCGATGTAGAAGCGTCTCAAGGTCAGCCATGGCAGCGGACAAACCAAGTATGCACATCCTGGTGGTGACCGGCGTTTCAGGCGGCGGCAAGTCCACGGCGCTGCGTGCGCTGGAAGACATCGGCTATTACTGCGTGGACAACTTGCCACTGCCGCTGCTGCCGCAGTTTGTGCTTCTGCTCGGGAAAACTGGACAGCAAAAAGCCGCGCTGGTGATCGATGCTCGAGAAGGTGAGTTTCTGTCGGGCTTCCGACAGGAAATGCACGAGCTTCGCGGTGCCGGTCACGCACTGGAGATCCTGTTTCTGGATGCGCCCGATGATGTGCTGCTGCGACGCTTTTCCGAGACGCGAAGACGACATCCTCTGCACGGAGACGATCTGCGCGCCGCGATCGCGCACGAGCGACGAGAGCTTTTGCCACTGCGCGAAGAAGCACATGCCGTTGTCGAAACCGGATCGCTCAACGTGCATCAGCTCAAAGGTGTCATTCAAGAGCGCTACGGACGAAGTGGTCAGCCGCTTTTGCTGACGCTGCTTTCGTTTGGCTATAAGTACGGAATTCCCGTCGAAGCGGACTTGGTCCTCGACGTTCGTTTTCTGCCCAATCCGTACTTCATTCCCGAGCTGTCGAGCCAGACCGGCCTGGCCGATCCAGTCTCAAGCTATGTGCTGTCGCAGCCCGACGCGCAGTCGTTCTTGGGCAAGGCGCAGGACCTCATCGAGTTCTACCTTCCGCGCGCGCAGCGGGAAGGCAAGTCGTACGTCACGGTCGCGATCGGCTGTACCGGAGGCCGTCATCGCTCGGTGGCGCTCGTGATCGATCTTTTCAATCGACTCGGCACGCGCTATCAAATTACTGTTAGACATCGCGAGCTGGGTCGAGGGAGAGAACCATGAGCGCCCCGTTTACTGCTGTGGTTGTTGTGACACACGGACGGGCCGGCGCAGACATGCTGGACGCCGCCCAAGCGTTTTTGCATATGAAGCTGCCGATGGTCACAGCCATTGGCGTTAACCCCGAAGACGATCAAGCGATGGTCAATCAGAAGATTGATCAAGCTGTCTCGGATCTTGGCGTCAGTAGCTGGGAAGATGTGCTCTTTTTAGTGGACCTTGTCGGAAGCACGCCCGCAAGACTGTGCTGTGGCAAGTGCAGCGACAAAGGTCACGTCGTCACCGGTCTAAACATGCCGATGCTGCTCAAGCTGGCCACCGTCGATCGCAGCATCGGAGCTGCATCGCTCGGCTCTGCGCTTGTGCTCACGGGAACCAAATCCATCCACGTCGAGTAGCCACGATGATGCTGTCAGCGAAGCTCAAGATTGTGAACAAAGCGGGACTGCACGCGCGTGCCTCGACTCGGTTTGTCCAGGCCGCAAACAAGTTCCGATCGAACGTCACCGTCACGAAAGATGGTCAAGAAGTCAACGGCAAGAGCATCATGGGCGTGCTCCTGCTCGTGGCTGCGATCGGTAGCGAGATCACTGTTTCGTGCGATGGCGACGATGCAAAGGAATGTCTCGCAACGCTCACAGAGTTGGTACATTCCGGGTTCGGTGAAAACTAAGGATGCCAATGGGGCTTGGAGACGAAAGCGGTCCTTATCCTGCATTAAGGGAACCCGTTCGTCCGCTCTCGCCTGAGGTTCGCACAGGAATCGCAGCCTCGGCAGGGATCGCGGTCGGCCAAGCCTTTGTCATCGATCGTCGTCGGCAGCCCACGCCTAGGCGACATCTACTGCCCGAAGAGATTACCGCTGAGCTGGTTCGTCTCGACGAAGCAGTCGCGCTGGCTGACATGCAGCTCGAGCGGCTCAAGCGCAAGCTCAAGGAAAGCGACGAGAGCGACTCAAGCGTCATCCTGGAAGCGCATCAGCTGATCCTGCGCGACGAGCACTTGCTCGGACCGACGCGCAGGCGGATTCGCGACGAAAAGCTCAACGTCGAGTGGGCGCTGCGCAAGACCGTCGCCGAAATCCAGCAGCGCTTCGATGCGATCGACCTGCCCTACTTCCGAGAGCGCAAGAGCGATGTCGCGTTCGTCGGTGAGCAGGTGCTACGAAACCTGCTGGATGCCAGCGGTGGCAATGTCTGGCAGCCGCCGCTTGGTGCCGTCGTGGTGGCTCACGATCTGTCCCCGGCTGACACCGTGCATCTTCATCGGCATCAGATCGCAGCGATCATCACCGATGCGGGCGGGCGAACTTCGCATACCTCGATCCTTGCGCAAGCGTTTGGCATTCCAGCGGTGGTCGGTCTGGAAGACATCACCGAAGCGGTGGGAGCCGGTGATCTGCTGATCGTCGATGGCAATCGCGGCGAGGTCATGCTCTGTCCCAGTCAGAGCACGATCGACGACTACAAGCAGCAGGCCCGCACCGAGCATGCCGACATCGCAAAGCTCCTGGCCGAGCGCGATGTTCCAGCGGAAACCACCGACGGCGTTCGCATTCGTCTGCTGGCCAACATCGAGCTGCCTGACGAAGTACCGCTCGCGCTGGAATATGGCGCGGAAGGCATTGGCCTGTATCGGACCGAGTTCCTGTTCCTGGATCGAGACGACTTCCCGAAGGAAGAAGAGCACTTTATGCATGCGCGCGGCGTGCTGCGTCGAGTGGCTCCGTACGAAGCGACGTTTCGTACGTTCGACCTTGGCGTCGATAAGGTTGCGCCGTTTCTTCATCGCATCGCGGGAGCCCATCCGCAGGGCAGCGAAGCAGAGCCCAATCCAGCGCTCGGTCTTCGATCGCTGCGTCTGTGTCTCAAAGAGCCGTCGTTTTTCAAAGCCCAGCTTCGTGGACTGCTGCGGGCCTCGGTGGCTGGCACGATGCGGATCATGTTCCCGATGGTCAGCGGCGTCGAAGAGCTGAGCGAAGCGATCGCCATCCTCGATCAGTGTCGTCGCGAGCTGCAAAAAGAAGGGATCGCGTTTGCCGACAACATTCCGATCGGCGTGATGATCGAGATGCCATCGGCGGTGATGGTCGCGGATCACCTCGCACAGCTGGTCGATTTCTTTTCGATCGGCACAAACGATCTGATCCAGTACTCGCTGGCACTTGATCGGCTCAATGAACACGTCGGCTACCTGTATCAGCCGCTTCATCCGGCGGTGCTGCGCATGGTCAAACACACCGTCGATGCCGCTCACGCAGCCGGTCGCCGTGTCGGAATGTGCGGAGAGCTAGCCGGAGAGCCGCTGCTGACGGTGGTGCTGCTCGGTCTGGGGTTGGATGATCTGTCGATGAACGCAGCATCGCTGCCGCGAGTCCGACGGCTTTTGCGCCAGCTTTCGGCATCACAAGCGCGGACGCTGGCCGAAGAAGTGCTCAAGCTGCCAAGTGCGGTGCAGATCGAGTCGGTGGTGCGACAGCGGCTGGCCGGTATGCTCGGAGAAGATCCAGCGTGGGCAGGACTGCTGCATCCGGGTCGCCGCACGGCCAAGTCCTCGCCCGCGTAGCCGGTTTGCCCCACGAGCCAAGCGAAGTCCCTTGCCATCCGCAGCATCGGGCGCAAAAATCGACCGGGAGCCCTGCTCGAGTCGAGGATGCGGAAATGCACATACGTGCGCTAGTTGGCTTGGTCGCCGCGCTGATTTCAATGTCCGGTTGTGAGCGCCGGAACCTGGACCAGTGTCGGATTCCTGACCTGCCGTGTGAAGACGGTCGATATTGTAAGGTCACGCAAGGCGCAACCGTCGGTCAGTGCGAGTCGAGCGAGTGCGCCATGTCGAACGACTGCGCAAGCGACCGCCCCAACTGTAGCGCGCAAGGACGATGCTTCGCATGCTCGACGAGCAGCGACTGCGCGAAGCAAGCGGGTGCGCCCATCTGCGATGCGGGACGCTGCGTCGCGTGCAAGACCTCGAAGGACTGCACCGACAAGCTCACCCCGTACTGCGATGTCGCGGCCCACACCTGTCGCGCCTGTCAAAAGCACCTGGAGTGCGACACCTCCAGCGGTACCCACGACGGCGTCTGCGTCAAAGACAGCACCTTGTCTGGCCTGTCATCCAACCTCGCGCTGCAAGCGGGAATGTGCGTCCCCACCGAGCGTGTCGTCTCGATCGACAAGACAAGCTGTCCATCGTGTACGGTCCAAGACAAGCTCAACGAGCTGTCGGCGCAAAAGCCGTATCTGCGCATCGGTGAGTTTGTTTCCAGCACTCCTGTGACGGTCAAGCCCGTGCCTGGACTGCCTGAAGTCCACATCGTCAGCCCGGCTGGCGACTACTCACTGACCGACGCGACAGCAAAGTCCGTAGCCCCGAATGCGGTGCTCAGCTACTCCAATGGCGTCGCGGTCACGGTGGACACCGGCGCGAGCGTGACCATCGAAGGCTTGACCATCACCTCGTCGAAGACCGGCCTGTCCTGCATGGGCGCTGGCAATCCGACCAAGGTTCGCCTGCTGCGCATGCTGATTGGCGAAAACAACACCGGCATTCAGGGCACCTCCGGTTGCGAGCTATCGATTGAGCAGTCCTGGATTGGCAACGAACCACAAGGCCGACTGGGTGGCGTCGTCAATGCGGGCAACCTGCTCGCCATGGATCTCACCAGCACCAAGTTCGACCTCATCAACTCGGTGCTGAGCAAGAACCAAGGCATGGCCCCAACCGCGTTCAGCGGCATCTTGGTCAAGAGCGCCACCGCGACGACACCGGGTCGCATCATCAACTCGACCTTCGTCGAAAACAAGTCTTCGACCACGCGCAAGGCCATGGCGCTCGACTGTCAGCCCGCAACCGGCAACATCAGCATCCTCAACAGCCTGTTCCTGGACCCGTCGCCGCCTGCGGGTGGCACCACCTACATCCACGCCGACTGCACCAGCACCAACCAGAAGTACATCGGCAGCAACGACAGCACGCTGAGCGGAACTGGCAACGTCACCGACCTGATTCAGTCCGACGTGTTTGTGTCGCCATCGACCAATGACTTTCGGCTCAAGAGCGGTGCCGACGCGCGCATCCGCGATGGCGGTCTGACCCAGCTGCTCGACGGCGGCAAGAACATCATTCCAACCGTAGACATAAGTGGTAGCCCCCGAGGGACGACCAAGCTGTCAATCGGAGCCCTGGAAGCGACCCGGTAGCCCAAGCTTTGCTACTGGCCCGCTTGACTACGACCGGGTATAAAGGCCCGCGAAGGAGCACTCATATGTTTGGTCTCGGAGCGACGGAACTCATCATCATCTTGGTGATCGTCCTCATCATCTTTGGTGCGGGCAAGCTGCCCCAGATTGGCGATGCACTCGGTCGCAGCATCAAGAACTTCAAGAAGGCGGCGGACACGGGCAGCGAACTCGATGTCACGCCGAAGAAAGAGCTGGGAGATCCCGACAAGGGCTCCTCGCCTGAAAAAGTCGCTGACAAGGCCAAGGCATAGAGGGCGCACCCGTTATGCCAGAGCCGCGCATCATCAAGCGCTACAGTAACCGCAAGCTCTACGACACGCAGAGCAGCCAGTACGTCACCTTGGAGCAGATCGCGCTGATGATTCGTCAGGGCGAAGAAGTCCAGGTGCTCGACAACGGCAGCAAAGAAGACCTGACCTCGGTCACGCTCGCGCAGATCATCTTCGAGGAAGAGAAGCGTCAAAAGAACTTCATCTCCCTGGGTGCGATGCGTCAGCTCATCCAGTCAGGCGGCGCGTCGCTGCAAGAGCTGGCCCAGCAGGCCCAAGCGCGCGTCCGCAGCGTCTTCCGCAAAGGGGAAGGCGACGGTCGAATCAGCGAAGTCGCTGAAGCCAGTGAGTCGCTTCGCCGCAGCATCGCCAGCGAAAACCCAGGCGCAGTCCGAGAGTTTGCCGAGCGCTGGCAGCTCGCCATCGAAGACTGGCAGCGCAAGGTCGATGATCGCATCCACACCATCGTCGAGAGCCTGTCTCCGTTTGCTACGCTGGAAAAAGAAGTCTCCCGCCTGCAAAAGCGCGTCGAAGAGCTAGAAGCGCGCTTGCCCAAGCCACCCACCAGCTAACTGTCGTTCCGAATCGACCTAGGGCAGCGGTACCACCACATAGGCCCGACCCCACCATGATGATGGAAGCCGCTTCAACGAGCCGAGCCAGTCCGCTCATGATGTTCCCCCGCCCACAAGTCCGCGCTTAGTACTTCTTCGTCCCGCGCAAAAGTGCCGACAGCACCAAGATCACCAGCACAAACGGAGACAGCGTCACCACCACCCGACGCAAAAGCTCCATCACCTGCGCACCGACCTGGGTCATCCCAAACAGCACCCACGGCCCCACCAGCACACCCGCAACGACTCCGGCCCGCACAAGCTGCTTGCCCATCTTCTGCGCCAGCTTGGCCACCACCTCATCGCTGACCTCTGTCTGCTTCGGTGGGTCACCGATCAGCCGCAGCGTCAGCGCAGTCAGCGTCATCGCGGTCGGAATCCCCAGCCCAATCCCCACCGCCAGGCCCAGACCCAGACAGCCGAAGAACACGCCCGCTGACTGATGGCTTGGATCGAGCAAGAACGCGAGCGGCATCGCCCCGTAGCCCATCACAAACCCCGCAAGTCCCAGAAAGTACAGCGTGTTCAGCGAGCCAAACCCCAAAAAGCCCGACAGCGAGACCCCTTTGGCCAGCGCCCCAAGCTGCTGCTTTTCTTCCTCGCTGTAGCCGAAGCCTGGGTAGCTCACCCCGAAGTTGTGCCAGAGCGTCATGTTGTACGCCCAGTGCTGCATGAGGATACGGACAGAGCTGCTGACGCCTTCACTCATCGGTGTGTCCTCTCGACAACCGCCAGTGTATCGCACCTTGTCCACCGGCTTCGCAAGGATTGCGCCGTCCCTGCTGTCCGTCCAGCCGGGGACTTGCTGCCTGCTACTTCAGTCGCTCTTGTAGCTCTTGGATGTGCGCCTTGGCTTCGGCGTTTTTGACCTGCTTGTAGGCCTCGATCGACTTGCGCAGCAGCGTCTTTTGCTTGCCGCCGCTCTCTTGCTCGGACCACAGCTCATAGGCTTGCCCAAGCTGCATCACGATATCCTTGCTGGTATCCACCGCGCGACCGGCTTCTAGCACCTGGATCGCCTTTTCGTACTCTCCACGGCTCAGATACTTTTCAGCGTTCGACAGGATTTGCTTGAGTCGCGCCTTCTTGCCTGCCTTGTCCAGCTCTGGCTCTGCTGCTGCGACCGGAGCCGCCGCCGGGGCCGCCGCCGGAGCCGCCATGTCAGGTGCCAGCACTTTCACCGGAGCCGACAGCGACAAGTCCGGGGTGCTCAGGTCCTGAACCGGCGCGGGCGCTGCCAAGTCCGCAGCCGCAGCCGACATGTCCACCAGCGGAGCCGTCGCCAGGTCCGCAGCCGCAGCTTGTGGCTTGTTCGCAGCCTCCGGCGCTGATGGCTCGCTCGCTTCGACCTCTTCCGGTTCCGGTGCCACCTTCGGCGCAAGCTGCGTCAAAAGCAGGCTCGCCCGCGAGCGAATGCCCACATCCGAGTCTTCCGACAGCACCTTCAGCAGCGGAACCCCCGACGCCGTTCCGTCCGCCACCGGCCAGCTTGCCACCACGTCCAGCACTTCTTTGCGCACCGCTGGCGCCGCATCCTTGGTCGCCTTTTGCAGCAGCGGCACCGCATCCGCCACCGGCAGCGACCGCGCCGCTTGGATCACGCTCGCCCGCACCGCCGGGTCGCCCCCCGAAAGCAGCGAGCCCATGTCCTTGGGCGGCTCCACCGCTTCCCCCAGCTTCTTGAGCAAGCTGTACGCTTTGAACCCATCGGCCCCACCGCCCTTGAGCACCGCCAGCAGCACCGGCTTGCCTTCCGCCCTGCCCTGCTCCGCCAGCTCCGTCGCCGCCTTGAAGCGCACCGCTTGCGAAGGATCAGACAACAGCGTCGTCAGCGCGTTCTTGCTTAGCTCTGGATCCGCCGACACTTCCGCAATCGCCAGCTGCTTGACCTCGGGATCATCAGCCGCCAGACCTTGCTTCAGCTTGTCACGCCGACTGTCATCGCCCATTCGCAGCAGCGTGGCCGCCGCCATGACCTGCTCGCCTGCGTCACCCGTATCGGCTCGCGCCACCAGCGCCTTTTGGATCTCGGCCTGGGTCGCCTGATCCATCGCGGGCTCGCCCTTTTGCGTAAGGTGCGTCGTGACCTTGCCAATCGAGCGCAAGACATCGATCCGCACATCCCGATTGCCGTCCGCCAGCGCCGAGCCAAGCACCGCAATCGCCCCTTTGTTCTTGGTCCGTCCCAGCGTCACCGCAGCCGACTTCCGAACCTCGACCCGCTGATCTTTCATCGCCTGCCCGAGCAGCGGAATCGCGCGCTGCGGATCGGTGTCCCCCAGCATCGCCACCGCCGACTCACGCACCGTCCAGTCATCACTGCCCAGGGCCGCTTGCGCCCACGTCAGGCTCTGCTCGTTCAGAACCGCCGGATCGCCGCTCGCCAGCTTCAGAATCGCCCCCGCTTCCGCCTGTCGCAAAAGAGGGCTCTTTTCTTCTTCGCGCAGCGACTTGGCCAGCATCCCTGCGTCTTTGCGGTTGCCGCAGCTTCCCAGACCTTCCGCCGCCAGCAGCCGCTCCACCTTCGGCCTTGCCGCATCCGCAAACACCGACCGCAGCAGCGGAAGACCCGTTGGATCATCGGCCACACACAGCAGCTGCGCCGCCAGCACCTGCTGCGGACCCGGCTTCCCCGCCAGGTCAGCCAGCATCGCCTTGCCTTGCTCGATGTGTTCCTTCGCCAGCAGCGCCGCCAGCTGGATCTGTCGCCCAACCGGCGCTTCCGCACTGCCTAGCTGCGCGATGAGCTGCTGCTGCGCATCTTTGTCGCCCCACTTCGCGCGCCGTGTCCACACCGTCAGCTGGTCATCCAGCGTCGGCTTCTTCTTGAACCGCTGCACCACTGTCTTATGCGGCGGATGACCCGGAGCCGACTCCTCCAGCGTCAGCGCGGCCAGCAGCTGGAGCTTCGGGTCGGGATCTTTCTTCGCCTTCTGCTCCAGGTACTTTTTCACCGAGTCATCGCCCAGCTTCATCAGCGCTTCCGCCGCCGCCAGCGCCACCCTCGGCTCTTTGGCCTCCCCATGCAGCTTCTGCAGCGCAGGAATCGCTCCCCGCGACCCAATCTGCGCCAGCGCACCTGCCGCTTGGATCTGCACCGCTGGCTCGGCATCCGACAGCTTCGGCTCTAGCAGCGCCTGATGCCGCGTGTCACGACTGGCTCCGATCGCGCTGACCGATAGCAATCGAGGCTGCACATCGCCATCTTTGAGCCCTTCTTGCAGCACCCCGAGCGCATAAGAGCGCAGCGCCAGCATGTCGATCTCTTCACGCTTGGGCTTCACCTTGGTCTGTAGCAGCACCGGCTGCACCATCTGCGCCTTGCGATGGGTAAACCACAGGTAGCCACCGACCGCCGACAACAGCAGCCCAGGAAGCAGCGTTGCGGCCAGCAGCAAGGCCCGCTTCTTACGCGACTGCGGCTGTCCAAACGGCAGGTTCAGCGTGTTCCCTGACAGCGTCTGGATCGACTGCATCTCCCGAGGCTGGTATTCCTTATACCAAGCGGCGGCAAGCGGCTGCTCTCCGCTCGCCAGTCGCTGTAGGTCCGCGCTCAGGTCTTCCACGGATGCGTAGCGCTCGGCAGGATCTTTGGCCAGCGCCTTGCGGATGATCCACTCAATCCCCGCCGGAACGTCTTCATTGCGCAGCTTCGGATCAATCGTCGGCAGCACCTGCTGGAGGTGCGCAATCAGCATCTGCCCAAGCGTGTCGCCTCGGAACGGAGCCGTCCCGGTACACATCTCATGCAGGATGACCCCCAGCGCGTAGATGTCGCTGCGCTTGTCAATCGCCACGCCGTTGATCTGCTCGGGCGACATGTACTGCGGCGTACCAATCAGATAGCCCGTCCGCGTGATCTTGCCATCCGCCCCGGTCAGGTCCATCACCTTGGCGACGCCGAAGTCCATGATCTTGACCAGCGACTCTTCCCCCGGACGCTCGACCAAGAACAGGTTGTCCGGCTTGAGGTCGCGATGGATCAGCCCGGCCTCGTGGGCGGCGGACATGCCTGCGCAGATTTGGTTTGTAATCGAGACGATGGTCGCAAAGGGCAGCTTGCCGCCCCGAATCGCCTGCGTCAGCGTCCGCCCATTGAGCTTCTCCATCACGTAGTAGAGCCGCTTGTCCGGCAGCTCTCCGATGTCGAAGATGTCGATGAGGTTTACGTGACGGATGCGGCTGATAAAGCGTGCTTCTTGTAAGAAGCGCTCGACCGTCTCGGGATGGTTGGCCACCTCGGCCCGCAAGACCTTGCAGGCGGTCTTGTGGTGGAGCTGCTGGTGCTCGGCGGTATAGACCGTGCCCATGCCACCCTGGCCGATGATGTCGATGATCTTGTAATCACCAACGGTGGTACCAATCAGCGAATCGGGTTTTGGATCAACCAGTTGTGGAGTGTCAGCCATGTCTGAGCGCACTTCCCCCGCAGCAGCGGTTTTTTACGAACCTGGCGCTTGCGCAGCCCCTGACTCCGCAGCTCGCGCCGATAGCAGCGACACCGCCGCCGTCAGCGCAACCTGCGCGTCTGTGTCCTTGAGTAACGGAATCAATGTCTCGGAATGGCCCGGAAAGCGCCCCAGGCTGGCCATCCGCCCCAGGACAGACAGCGCTCTTTGCCGGACCTTCGGTGATGCGTCGGTCAACAGCGGCAGAAGCAGCGCAATCACTCGCTCGTCTTGCACTTCTGCCAGCACCGCTCCCAGCTCGACCCGCTCTGCCGGGACCACCGACTGCGCCATCTTCAGCAGCTTGTCAGGAGCCCCCGGCTGCTTGGCCAGCGTCAAGACCTGTAGCGCTTCTAGGTGCGCATCTTTGGTCGCTCCGGTCGCAGGCTGCTGGGTCGCTTCCGTAAGCTGACGCAGCGCATCGGCATCCCCCAGCTTGGCCAGCCGCACCAGCGCATCGCGCCGCAGGCTGTTTTGCGACAGCTGGGCCCGCAGCGCAGCCTGAAGCGCTTGCTTGAGCGCCCCCGCCTGAAGCTGTCCAGCCTCTGCCAGCAGCACCGCCGCAAGGAGACGCACCTCCGGTGTGGGGATCGGGCTGTGCAGCGTAGAGGTCAGCACCCCTTGCGCTTCGCTCTCGCCAATCCGTAGCTGGGCCGCCGCCACCTCGACAGACATCGCGCCCACCGCCTGACCCGCAAGCTGCCCAAGCGGCTCCGACAGCGCTGCATCCCCAGCCTGGGCCAGCACCATCACGGCTTGCAGCGCAGCGCGTGACACCGATGGATCTTCATCGGTCAGCGCCTTGGCCACCACCGCCAGGTGGGTCCGTCCCCCGACCGCCCTGATGATCTCTTGCAGCGTGCGCCGATCCACCGGGCTGCCGGTTGCTGCACGCGTCACCTGCGCACTGGCTTCCGCCTGCTGGGCCTGCGCCACACTCTGCGAGCCCCCGCGCAGCAGCACCGCCGAACCGCCCGCAAGCAGGGCCAGCCCCGCCACAAGCCCCGCCACAAGCGGCCCCTTGGCCTTGGGTTTGGGCTTTATCACCGATGCAGGCAGCGCCGCAATCGTCACCGATGAGCCCACGCCCACCGCAGCGCCCCGGGCCACCGCAAAGCTCTGTCCCCAAGCCGCTTCCAGATCCGCCTGGAGCGCCGCACAGTCTTGGTAACGCTCCTCTGGCTTCTTGGCGAGCGCCCGCATCACCACCGGGTCCAGCTTGGCCCAGTCGAGCTGCCGGTCCGGCACCTGATGCTTCTGCACCATCTTCGACGGAGGGTCGGCCTTCATATACATGTGCGCGCCCATCAGCTCCGCCGAGCTTTCCGCCTCGAACGGTCGCCGCCCCGCCAGCGCTTCGTACAGCATGATGCCGATGGCGTAGATGTCCGCACGCTTATCAACCGAAGACGAGTTCTGGACCTGCTCGGGGGCCATATACGCGGGCGTACCCATCACCGACCCCACCGAGGTCAGCAGCGCGCTCCCCATCGGCATCACCGGACGGCTGCCCGATTCCGAAAGCTGAAGCACCTTCTTTTCGTCCAGCTCGGTCGTTTCAAACCCCGTCACCGAGGACTCTCCAACCGGCTGCTCCGCCCGAATCTTGGCAATGCCGAAGTCGAGCAGCTTCACCGTCCCCACGCTGCCTTCCGCCCCACTCAGCAGCATGACATTGTCTGGTTAAACCCCGCCCGCCCCTGCTGCCGACGCAGGTCGCAGAGCGCCCAGACCGGCTGGGATGTCGGCGGGAAGCGGGCCAAAAGGGCCAAGACCCTTCCCCTTCGCCACGCTAGGCACTCACCACAGGGTCCAGACCCTTGTCACACTGCGTGCCGACCCACTTTGCCAGGGCCAAGACCCTTCCCCTTCCCCCCGCCGCGCACTGGCCGCAGGGTCTAGACCCTTGCCAAACGGCTCCACACCCCATTTCAGCAGGGCGCGCACCCTTCCCAGTCTCCACGCTGCCCACTTGCCGCAGGAGAAAGACCCTGGCCAAGCGGCTCTGCCCCCACTTTGCCCAGGGGAAAGACCCTGGTGAACCGGGATTACTTCCCCAACCCGTGCCGTCGCAGCCTGGGACAAAGCCAAATAAGCAGCGTCGAAGCCTCGCTAATCTGGTTTGAGGTCACGATGAACCACGCCAATCTCGTGGGCGGCGCGCACGGCGGACAGCAGCGGACCGAAGACCTGCACGATGTCCTGTGGACTGAGCTGCTTTTTGTCGAGCCGAGAGCGCAGGCTCTGCCCGCGAATCATCTCCATCACGTAGTACAGGCTGCCGCTCTGCAAGCGCCCGAAGTCGTAGACGGCGACGATGTTGGGGTGGCCGATGCGTGTGACCAGCTCCGCTTCCATCTGAAAGCGGCTCGACAGGTCTTCTTTGCTGCTCAGTTCTGGCTTGAGCACCTTGATGGCCACGGGCCGACCGAGCTTTTCATGAACCGCCGAATACACGACGCCCATCGCGCCTTCGCCCAGGCGAGCCGAAAGCCGATACTTGCCAAGCAGCGCACCAGGGAGAAGCTCATCCCCTGGGGCGTTCGCCGTAGTCGGTAGCATGTCCAGTTTGATTGTAAGGTGATTCCGATTGCCTGAGCAATTGCTGTCTTTGTGGCGCTATGTCCTGCGGTTTTCCGCAGATAGCGACACAGCGAAGCGACATCGAGCGATGAAATGCCTGACCCGCTTAGTACGGGTAGCAATCTGTGGGATTGAGCGCGAGACGGCGCACCTGATCACCATCATGACCGCCACAGTTACCCGTATAAGACCCGCCCAGGTGATACCAGTTCGTATTACAACCGCTCATCGTGTAGACCGCAGTAGACACCCAGCCAGTCCCCGTCAAGCTACATGTATTGGCCACACCACCATGGGAACAACCAGTATAGAGCACGCGCTTGGTGTTGGCGGCAGCCACTGTCGTAGCATTGGCGCGATCGCTAGACCAAACCCACTGTGTGGTTGTGCAGTTGACAGGCATCCACTGCGGATTTCCCGGACAACCAGCCAAGCAGGTTCCGTTGTAACAGCTCTCTGTGGCGGCGCAGACCTTGCCGCACTGGCCGCAGTTGTTCTTGTCCGTGTTCGTGTTGATCTCGCAGCCGTTCGCGTCGTTCATATCGCAGTTGGCAAACCCGGCGTTGCACGTTCCCAGGCTGCACGCACTGGCTTTGCACTGCGCGGACGCGTTGGCATACGTTGGACAGGCTTTGCCGCAGCCACCGCAGTGGGCGATGTTGGTAGACGTGTTGATCTCGCAGCCGTTGGCGACTGCCCCATCGCAGTTGTCGAAGTTGGCGTTGCAGCTCGCGATTCCGCAGTTGCTCGCGGCGCACCCGGCCACTCCGTTGGCCACCGCTGGACACGCCTTCCCGCACGTTCCGCAGTTCCCTGCGTTCGTCGCTGTGTCTGTCTCGCAGCCGTTCACTGGACCCGCTTTGCACGTCCGATAGCTTCCCGTACATACCGTCGATCCGCAGCTTCCTGCTGAGCACGCGGGCGTCGTCGCTCCTATCTTGCTGCATACGTTTCCGCAGTTTCCGCAGTTCGCTAGGTCGCTCGCTCCGTTTACCTCGCACCCGTTTGCTGCGTCTCCGTCACAGTCCAGGTACAGTCCCTGGCAGCTTAGCTGGCACTTTCCTTGG
>JAEUKB010000083.1 GCA_016794365.1 Myxococcales bacterium | reverse complement strand
CCAGCTCAAGTTGTGGAGCAGGTCCGGCTCAGCGCTCAGACGGTACGCCGCCTCAAACTCGACGAGCGCAGCGTCAAACTGCTTCGACTCAAAGAACTGTGACCCCGACCGATAATGCGTCTGCGCCGCCTCCCGCATCGGACGCGATGGGCGCTGGAGTGGCGAGCTGTCCTGCTGCGCGAGCGCGGGAATGGCTGCGCACAGCACGACAAAAAACGTGAATGGTCGGAGCATCGACTAACTCCCCGCTTTCTGCCCAGCTCGCTTTACCGAAGGAGCCCGTCGCTCAAACAAACACACCATGCTTCTACCGTCTGCGTATGGCCAGTGCTGAAGGAAGCGCCAATGCTGCTTGTCCATGCAGTCCGTTAGCCCTCGTAGTTCGTAGCGTTTGGTGTATCCAACCGAAAACTCCTTGTGTCCGGTCGTGGAGTCCACCAGGGCTCGTATGTCTATCGCGTAGCTGCCCGGAACTGGCGAAGACAGAAGATCGAGCGTTCTGGTTACGGAGATGTTGCGGATGCCACTGCCGTATCGCCAGATGGGGCCGGTCAGGAACTCTTCTACTTGACTGAGCCAGCTTGGCGGATTGCCAAGAGCCCGATCGCTCTTCTGGATCATGGCAGGCTCCGATGAGGAAGCCGTGATGCAGTCGATGTCGAGTAGCAGCAGATCGCCGGGGGAGAGCCATGAAAGGCTATTGCTGACGAATCGAACCTCATTGTCGAGGTTCCCAAACGTGTATCCAAACATCGTCACCAAGTGCTTGCGCGGACCCTCCGCATCCAAGAATGAATATGACGGTAGTTGGTGAAAGTTCCCAAGGATGCCAACGACTGGGATGTTGCGTCCTCGCGGGATGTGCTTGATGGCGTTCTGGGCCGCTTCAGCAAGCAAGGGAAGGCTCACGTCAAGCAAGAGCAGCCGTAGGTCAGCGTGGTGTCTTGCCAGCTTCGTCGCCAGTCTAATCTCGTGGTCCCCCGTTCCTACGCCAAGCCCAAGCAAATCGACCGGCCCATCACCCAAGTGCGAGGACACCACCGCAGCAATGTCTCGAATGGGTAGCGAGAAAATCTCATCTGCGAAGTCCTGCTGTTGATGCAATGCTTGGAACTGGGATGCGCCGATTGGATCGAGATACTTGAAGGTATCGTCGATGTGTCCTGAGCGCCCACCCAACAGGTTCCGTAACTCCGTGACCAATTGGATGGGATGAAAGTCTGGGGCGATGAGTGCTTGGAACGGATAGTGGTCAGGGGCAGGGCGTCCAAAAGTAAACCAGCGCGGATCGACCCCAAGTGCATCAGCCAGCTTTTCCACGGTGTCCACTCCTGGGATTGTTCGACCGGACTCTATTTGGGCGATTGTCGTATGGGTCAATCCCGCCCGATGGGCCAGTTCATTGCACGTCATGTCTCTACCAAGGCGCACCGCCCTCAGTCGATCACGGATGCCACGGTGCTGTGGAGATTTTGAAGGCACTATCGCTCGATAACACGGCAACACAACGTCTGCAATCTGATGTGTCTGCGGTTTATATTTCCGACGGAAATTCAATTTTTAATTGCATCAAACTCATATGATAATTTATGAAGCCAACATCACAATGAGATAAAAAAATAGGGCCGTCGGTTTCCCGACGACCCTGCAATGGGCTGGGTCTAGATCCTTCCACAGACACAAGACCCGACCACAAGCGAGGCAAGCATGCCGGAAATTTGTTCCTTGGCAAGTGCTGACGGATGGATCTACCTACGCTCCGTCGGCAATGTGATGGCTCCTTTTCCGTCGGGAGGTCATCATGCGGGTTGATCTGCTATGGGCGCTGGATGCGCTGCTGACGGGCTCTGTGCTGTTCCTGAGCGGTTTTGCGCTGCGGCATCATGTGACGCTCTCTCGGATGCAGCACGAAGCGCAGACGGCCCAGCGAGAGCTGGAAAATCGACTCGGGACGATTCAGCAGCAGACGGGCTTCGACGCACTGACGGGGCTGCGCAATCCGCAAATGTTTCAAGCCAAGCTCTCAACGCTGCTGCGAGGGAAGGAACCGCTCGCGCTGATCTACATCGACCTCGACGGGCTGAAGTCAGTCAATGACTCGCGAGGACATGCCGCTGGCGATGAGATGATTCGTCTGGCGGTGCGCGCGATTCGTTCGGCGGTGCGTCGTCGAGCGGACCTCGATAACCTGTTCCGGCGAGGCAGCGCTGCGGATGAGTTCTTCCTGATCGTCGAACGAGCGCGAATCACCATCGGGATACAGCTTGCCGAGCAGCTCTTGAACGCGCTGCGAGCCGTCGGTCTGTCGGCGTCCTTCGGAGTGACCGAGTGGGATGGTCAGTCCATCGTCAGCGCTTCGGAGCTGGAGCTTGCCGCCGAGCAGCAGATGCAGCGGGCCAAGCGCGACGGTCGCGGCTGTGTGCGCTGGAATACAGCTCGCCGGGCATCCTGGTGCTCTCCCGGTAAACGACGCCGTCGCGTGCCAAGAAGTAGCGCCGCGTAATCAGACGCGAGGCTGTCACGTACAGAGGCGACCGCGTGGTCTGCCTCGCGCTCTCTGTTTGCGCGGTCGCCCAAGGAGCGTCCTATGAGCTGTATTCTGTCCACCGTCGAAGATTCCGATTCCCAACCGGACTCTGTTCCGATTCCGTCCGCCATTCCTGATCCGCGCTTTGCGCTGCTGATCGTCTGCGCATTCGCGTACCCGGAAGGAGTCATGACTGAATCCTTGCGCCGCTGTGTGAGCTGCGGATCTTCGGGAAGCGGGGGCCGACCATGACACCGCAGGGATCTTGCGAGCCGAAAGAGCGGCAGCGATACAGGCGAATTGTGGGAAGGATATCGATCTTCGACGTGGTCCAAGCGCGCACTCCGCTTGTCGCAGCCGAAGAGCCTGACCAATGGTGGGGAACATGTCCATTCTGCGACTCGTCGAGCCAGTTGGTTGTCTGCGAGTCGCCGTCCCCGTTCTTTTACTGCACGAAGTGCGATTCCACGGGTGACGCGCTGCATTTTGTCACGGCCTTCGACAAGCGCCCGCTGTCCGACGTGATCGCGGACTTTGCCAAGCAGGTTGGCGTCGAGCTGAAGGACGGCGACCTTGCGGACCCCGAGGCCATCGACTGTCCGTTTCGGCGCGGACTCTCGCAGTGTGACTGGTGCTGCCTGATTCGTCCCAATCATACGGAGCCGACGCAAACGCCAGCGGCGACAGCGGAAGCAGGCGCAGTGAAACCGCGCGTGAAGCAGCGACGGGGCTTTGCGGCGATGGACAAGGATGCGCATCGCGAGCTGGCGCGGTCGGGCGGAGTCGCGGCGCACGCGGCGGGAATGGCTCATAAGTTTTCGTCGGAGCAGGCGCGCGAGGCTGGCAAAAAGGGCGGGCGGACGACTTCCGCCAATCGCGAGCACATGGCTGAAATCGGGCGACGGGGCGGAATTGGGAAGCGCGGCCATCGGAAGGGACAGAGTCCGAAGCCACGTCAACCGAAGAACACCAACGGAAGGCAGCGGTAAGCGGTTGGACAAGCTCATGTCCCAATCGCTGCGTCGCTGCGTGCGGTGCGGGGCCAGGTCCGTGAAGCCGCGCACTGGACGAGGACGGACCACTCAGTATCGCAACATGCCCGCGATGGCGATTCCCGACGATGTAGCGATTCCGATGTGTGGCCTCTGCAAGAGCGAGTTCATCGACGAGCAGACGAGCGAAGCCATCGCGCCGAGGCTTCATCAAGCGTATCTGGATTCGCTGCGCACACGGGCGAGGATCGCGATCGATCTGTTGTCGAAGCACATGACCCAGCGACGGCTAGAACAGCTCTTGGGGCTATCGCAAGGCTACCTGTCGCGAATCCGCGCAGGTACTGGGAATCCAAGTCCCGAGCTGGTCAGTCACCTCGCCACGCTGTGCCAAGACCCGGCGAAGAGACTGGCTGAGCTAGCGCGCTTCTGGGCGCTGCCTGATAGGGAGTGGGCGACTCTCCACCAAGCAGGCCCGGACCGCCGACACAGGCCAACAGCCCCGGCGTCGAGCGCGCTTCCCGGCCACGCCCCCGCGACGATCAATCGGCTTCTTGTCGTAAGTCCCCCCACGACCTCGCCTAGCTCTGCGTCTTCCGACCAGCAGCGCTGTGCGTCTCTCCGCTCGGCTTCTCCCTTACACCGTCTGGATCGCGTGCCGGGAGGGGACGATCTCGAGCGGGATATCCAAGCACAAGCGGAACGAAACGAAGGGAACGGTACATGTCGATAGCAGAACTACTCAGGGAACGTCGGAAGAAGGCATGCCTGTCGAGGGCTCGGCTTGCTCGCATTGCGGGGCTCTCCGAAGCAACGATCAAGTTCATCGAGACTGGACGCACGCGACCGAGCGAAGCCACGCGCCGCAGACTGCTGGAGGTGCGCATCTTGGCGCTTCGTCCTGACGAGCTTGGACTCGATTCTCCCGTTGGCGCATTGGTGGCTTCGTTCATCGCTGCGCTCACGTTTCACCGAATCCACAAGCGACGGCATTCCCGTCGCATCTTCCGAAAGGAAAAGCACCATGGCCCCAAGAATTGACAGTGTTGTAAACCTCGCGAGGAAGGCTCGAACGCGGACCACAAAACGAACACTTGCCGATGCTCCGACGTTGGCAACTGTCTGTGGGAGAGAGAAGCAGGACACGCTCCGAGTGTGGGGTCCGTATAAGGAAGGACCATCCAGCTTCCGCTTGAAAGTTGCTGAAAACGGAGTGGAACGGAGCATCAAGTTTCGGACACAAGAAGAAGCAGAGCGCGTCAAGCAAGAGCTATGCACCAAGGCTGCGGCGACGGCTCGAAAGCAAGTTGGGGAAGCGCTCCTGGAGTGGGTCACTGCGTCCGAAGCGATCGTTAAGCCGAACACGATCGACAACTACAGGAAGATGGTCGCCCAACTCCCTCACACACTGGTGATAGACCAGCTCACAGTGGAACAGGCGAGCAGGCTGTACCAGCAGCAGATTGAACGAGTCTCACCTCGTACGGGGAGGAAGATCTCGACGGCAACACAGCATCTGTTCCTGTGGGTGGTCCGCCGGTTTTGGGACTGGGCCATCGACAAGGGATATGCGAAGATGAATCCGTGGATGAAAGTCCGCAAGGTGGGCAGAGCGAATGTCGGGAAGCCGCAGCTTCGGATCGATGAAGCACGCAAGCTCGAAGCGGTGGCGATACAGAGAGCGCAAGAGGGTGACTCTGCTGCGTTGGGAGTCCTCCTGATGCTGTACTTGGGACTGCGGCAGGGCGAGGTCGCAGCGCGTGTTGCTCGTGATATCGACGACGATGGACGGGTGCTATGGGTTCCGTCGGGAAAGACAAAGAATGCGCGGCGACGGCTGAAGATTCCCGAGCAGATTCGCCCGCTTGTACTGACACGGATCGAGGGGGCGGCTCCGGACGCCCAGATCTTCTATCCGCAGCATCACTGCCGTCACCACAACAACTACTATGTGGAGCAGCTGCGGCGGCTCTGTCGCTTGGCGGGCGTGCCGGTTGTCTGTCCTCATAGTCTGCGCGGTATGCATGCGACGCTCGCGCTCGAAGGCGGCGCAACTGGTGATGCCGTCGCCAAGGCGCTCGGTCACGGCAGCTTCGAGATGACCAAGACCCACTACGCCAGCGCATCGAGCGTCGCCAACAATGAGTCGGGACGTGTCGCCGCAGCACTTGCTGGAGTACCGAAAGAAAAAGAGCTATTAAACTTACTAAAAAATATACCTAGTGATGAACTGGATCGCCTGCTGCTGAGCCTTCGGTCTGGATGTCAGTCTGGAGGACATATCGAGGAGAATGGAGCCACATAGCAGTTTCCCGCGCACTTCCCGATTGCGATCAGATTCAACTATTTCTCGACGGAATTTATGTGATCCAACAATCAGCCCGCCAACGTCCTCATCGCCCAAGATGATGTGTCCGGCGCGCCGCTCGTCAAGCTCGCTGACTTCGGTGTCTCGCTGCTGCTGTCCGATAGCAACAACCCGCTGAGCGCGCACAGTGGCAGATTCGTAGCCCGTCTGCCGGAACCGAGCGCGATGGCAGCACGGGAAGGAGAAGACTCGGGGGATGCGGTGGCGGTGTGGCTGCCGTCTCACGATGAAGGTCAGGCGACGCCGATCGAGGACGATGCCGATGTGCCCGCTGCGACCGTCTCACTGTCTCCCGAAGCGCCGAGCCCCGCCGCAGTGTATCCATCCCCGCCCCCTGTCGCTGGCGCGTTGCCAGCGGTCATCCGCTCTGCGGCAGCCGATGACGAAACCGTCCATCCCGGTGCAGCTGCGTCTCCCGCACACACGGCGGCACTGCGTTCGGCGAGCGCTGAAGATGTCGGTCTGGCTGAGAGCGGGCGGCTGACGGTCGATGGCATGCTGGTCGGCACGCCCATGTATATGGCCCCCGAACTGTGGAACCTCGGTTCCCAGCAAGCCGGTCCGGCTTCCGACATCTTCAGCTTCGGCGTCATCGCCTGTGAGCTCCTCACCGGCGCTCTACCGTTCAAGAGCGCCCCCGTGCTCGCTCGCTGGCAAGGCGAGTCCGTCACCATCGCCAAGGTCCGGCAGCTACGCCCCGACGTTCCACGCGAGCTTGCCGACTTGGTAGACGGCTGCTTGACCGAGGAGCCGAGCCAGCGCCCCGTTGCGCGGGCGCTCGTGACACGCCTCAGCGACCTTGCGGCGGCGTTGAAGCAGCCATTCACCAGCGACTGATCATGACCGCTGGAGCCTCGCTGTAACTGCAGCTTCGCGTCCTTGATCGTTGTGAACAGATGCTGGTTCAGACACTCATCCTGTAGTTTCCCACTCCTGCTCTCTATGTGGCCGTTGTCCGTCGGTCTTCCAGGACGACTGAACAGCAGTTTGAAGCGATTCCTATGTGCCCAAGTATCCTGTGGGTTCATGGTTCAATCAGGCAGTACAGTTTGCGACGGTCTTTGCTGTGCTGATGGAAGCGGCGCATTCAGGCCTGCATACTCGCGATGAACGGCACGGTCCCGCGCCGTCGAAGAATCGTCGGCCTGAAACCAAGCACCTCGGTTGGACTACTCGGCACGTATATCTCGACCAAAAGACCCTCGAGCATCCGGCCCCGTTGAAAGAGCCCGAGAAACTCGCCTTGAGCGCCAACTCAGTGGTTTCCGAGTCATCGCGGTCAATTGATGGGAAATCCCTGCAAGATGTAATGGTTCACGAGCACCAACGGCGGCAACGATTCGGCAAGGGACTCGGCCAGTTCCGCTGGATTTGCATCAAAGGTTATCAATCGAAGCGCTGGACCTCGACGAACCCTGTTCGTGTCGTCGTGCGCATGAAGCCGGAGCAGTGACTTTCCGCCTTTGTTCTTGGGGGCATTCAGCCATTTCCCTCTGTTTGGGACTGGCGGCGAGGACCGTACAGACCTCGCTGAGAGAACGCCATCGTGATCATTTTCCCGAGTGGATTCGTTTCCTCGACCCAGACACTTCGCACAAGGTCCACAAACGCTTCGGCAGTTGGTGGATAACCGTGCAAGCACTCGCGATTGCTATGTAGGAAGCTCTCGATGGCCAGCGGGTCCACTACGAACAATCGTCGCATGTCCCACGGTGTTCGGTGACTGGACGGTCGCAGCTTGCCGCAATAGCGCTGCGGAGGGAGCTGTTTGCACAGTGCGGCGATCTCGGCTTGGTGCCCACGGTCCTCCTTCGATAGATCCCAGTACACTTCCATTCCCCGCGCAGTCAGCTCGTCGGCAATTCCCGCCAGTTCCTGCTCCTGTATCGGAACCACGAAGAACGCTCTCCGCCGCAAAGCGAAGGAAACGTAGCCAATCGCTTTGCGTTTCCCGACGAGCTGCACGTCCGCAAGGCCATAGAACGGAAGAATGTATGCCGTCATCTGAGTCCCCGCCGCCCCAGCATCGCCCACGTCACCGCGCCGCCTACCACCGCAGCGCCACCCACGATCGTCAGTGCAATTCCGGTGGTGTTCAGCGCTCGGCCTCGGTCGAGTAGCGCAGTCGCATCGCCGTAAGCCAAGTCCGCATTCCCCACCTGCTGTCCCGTCGCCCACGCTCCAGCCAAAAGGCCAATGCCCGCAGCGGTCACAGCGCCACCGCCCACCACAAGCCCCAGCGCAAGCGGCGGCACTGCACGCCGAGCTTCCCCCTTCTGCGGCTCTACAGTCGCGCTGGCTGCGGTCTGGGGCTCGCTGGGCTGTGGCGCTGGCGCTGGACTTGTAACCGCCGAGCTGGGCGCAGTCGGTTCGGTCGCCGTCGCACTCCCTGAATACCGCTGCTTCAGAAACTCGACACGCTTGCGGGCGCGCTCCTCATCATCCGTGCCCGCCACCGCCGAGGCATACCGCGCCGCGTATTCCAGCGCCTCTTTGATGTGCCCGGCCTTCTCGTGCGTCCAGCTCAAGTTGTGGAGCAGGTCCGGCTCAGCGCTCAGACGGTACGCCGCCTCAAACTCGACGAGC
>JAEUKB010000100.1 GCA_016794365.1 Myxococcales bacterium | reverse complement strand
AGCGTGCTGCTGGGCAACGGCATGGGGGGATTCGGCGCGGCCACCAACTTCTCCGCCGGAATGGGTCCCAGATCGGTGGCAGTGGGCGATTTCAACGGGGACAACAAGCCCGACCTCGCCGTCGCCAACTCTGGAAGCAACAACGTGAGCGTGCTGCCGGGCAACGGCATGGGGGGATTCGGCGCGGTCACCAACTTCGCCGCCGGAACGAATCCCTCTTCGGTGGCGGTGGGCGATTTCAACGGGGACAACAAGCCCGACCTCGCCGTCGCCAACTCTGGAAGCAACAACGTGAGCGTGCTGCGGAACGTGTCGTCGTAAACCCATGGCGAACAGCCCTGGGGCCAGTTCTGCGAGCCCTGCGCGGTTGCTGCTGCAATCGGAGGATGAGGAGTCAGTATGGATTGACCGACTCACGGTCGCAGCAAGCAACACCCACGCGGACCAAGGCTGCCTTGCTGGCAAGCAGGCTGATTGCGCCCAGGCTACGCCGCCGTTTTGAAGCCAAGCTCGCTCCTTGAAAGCTCAGACCCCAGGGCGTTCCCCTGGTCGAGATACCGATGGGGAGAGTCGAGCATCACTCAACCAGCCAGCAGTTCCGCAACGTCGAAAACCGTCGCCGCCCGATTGAGCCACGCAGCGAGTACAATCGGATCGGTACACTCCGAGATCCGCTGTTCGATTTCCTTGGGAATGTCGAACCCGCGAGAGCGAAGGACGAGCAACAAAGCTCGTGCCTCGCCAACCTGGATTCCCTCCGCTCGACCTTCATACTTCCCCTGCTGCCATCGCAGCTCCGCCCTCTGTTCCGCGAGTTCCGACAAGCTCTGCGCCCACTTTCCAAACTCCTGTGGATCGGTGGGAGGAGGTGGGAGGTTCTGGAGCACTGGCTCGCTCAGCCTCGGAGGTTCCGGCAAGTCTTTGCGCATCGCGTCCGCTCCGCAGAACGTCGCGATCTTTTCCAGACACGCCACTCGAACTCTGTCTGCGAGCAGGAGGACTCGCTTTTGCAGCTCTGCAAGCTCGTCCGCCGTGATGCGATATGACATCGAATAGCGCGAATCGATGTAGGCTTTTTTGAGCAGATCAAAAAGGTGTTTGTCGTCGGGAGTTGTCTTGGGAAGGAGGTCTACCATCAGCGTGTGCTGCTCCCCGGCTTGGACTCCCAATAGCTCGATATCGTGGGATCGTTGTTTGTATCCTGTGAAAACCAAAATTGCCGCGTGATAGTAGCGCTCCGTCGCCTGGTGGAGTAGGAATGCTGCATGTTTCAGGAGATTTCGCGACGCATAATATCTGCATCCACGCCAGAACTCTGTCGCACTCTCATACCAGTTTTCAAAATTCCGTTCCGCTAGCGCGAGCCGTTCCTGAGCGTTTAGCGCCTTTGGTTTCGCGAGGGAAAACCGCCGTCTGTCGAACAGCATCACTCCTTCGTTCGCAATATCGCCGAAGAAGTACTGCCCTACCCGGATCTCTTTGTTGACGAATTTGATGTCGTGAACGATGAACGTGAGCGGTGTGTCACCGATGATCTCTCGCACCTTCCGTTCAAGCTCCCCCCACACCATCAGGTCGTTCACTTGTCGCTCGTTCTCAACGACAACCAGCAAATCGTAGTCACTCTTGTAGCCGGTTTCCTGATCGTCTACCCAATCGCCGCGCGCACGCGAACCAAACAGGATGAGCATGTCGATAGGAATCAACACATCAGGGCTTGTGAACACAGCAGTAATGGCCTGAAGCTTCTGCTGCTGGTCGTCGGGAAGGTGGTCGATCGTGGTCTTCATGGCGGTGTGATGTCGCGGAACCTAGCACGGTGCGACGGGCGTTGATAGCGTCTTTCGGTTACTGGTTGGGCTCGCTTGCCCTCTCTCCATCGCGAGCCAACGAACCAAGCAGGCTCACCACCAGCGATGGATACCAAGCGCCGCCACCGTCGCGCTGAAAGCCCTCCATCGCCAATCGGACACCGATCTCCTTCAGCGTCATTCCCTGCTCACGAAGCTCGCAAGCTCGTCGAGCCGCTGACATCCGATCTGCGGGAGATTCCAGCAACTTCGCCACCTGCGCAGGATGCCACTTTCCGCCACGCTGCGGAGTCAACTTCGCCTTCCGCAGCCGCGCCCCAATCTGCGACAGACTGAGCCCTTCCTTCCGCAGTTCGACCGCCAGCGCGGTCGCAGCTTCAGGATCAAAACGAGACGGAATGTGCGGTCTGTTCTTTCGCATCGTGTGCATTCCTTCGCGATGAAGGATGATGCAGATCCGATTCACTCTCCACGTTCCGTTTCGTCGCGCAGGAGTCTGTAGTGCATTCAGCCGCTGCGCAATCTTGGCGAAGGAGAGTCCTTCTGCGCGCAGACTCTTGATCTTCTGGATGACTTCCTGTTCTTCAGGAATCGGAACCAAGAGTCTGCGTCCGTTTGCATCCACTTCGTCGCTGAGCGCGTATCCATAAGGAGCGGGACCAAGCCGCACTCCTTGTGACTTCATATGCCGCAGTGCATCCCTCGTGCGTTCCGAAATCATTTCCCTCTCAAACTGCGCATAGTTCGCGAGGTTCATCAGCACCATCCGTCCCGCTGCCGAGTGGGTGTTCGCCATGCCACACAGAGACAGGAGGTGAAAACGCTCATTCCCAAAGTAGTCTTCGACGAGCGTGCAGACATCACGCAGCGACCGCGACAACCTGTCCAGTTTCACCACGATCAACGTATTCACAGTCCCTCGTCGAAGCATCGCGAGGGCCGATTGCAGTCCGGGGCGTTCCAGAGTCCCCCCAGAGATCCCCTCATCCGCTTTTATGTCGATGAGCTTTATACCGTTGAATTTGCAGTATGCTCGCAGCTTATCGCGTTGTGCGTCGAGGCTGACACCCTCGCTCACTTGCTCCTGCGTACTTACGCGAACATAGCCCACCGCCACCTTGGCTGCGTTTGTGCTCCGCTGTGTGTTCATGCGAAGTGGAATAACGACTTGACACGGACCTAGATGGTGATGGAAAGCAGGATTTGATCTATACGCAGCGTGGGCCCAGTACCATTGCTGTGCGTCTTGGTGTGGGGGATGGAACCTTTCCCAACGTGACTACGTATGCATCGGGTGGAACGACTCCGACGGAGCTGGCGCTGGCAGACTTCAACGGCGACAACAAGCTAGATGTCGCGGTTGCGAACCTGAACGGAGGCGGAGTCGGCATCCTGCTTGGCAATGGGAATGGAACGTTTCAGGCAGCCAAGATGGCAGCGGTTGCGACTCCGCACGGACTGTCGGTGGGCGATGTAAACGGTGATGCCAAGCCTGATGTGCTTGTCTCCAATACGGTGAGCGCAGTCAACGTCCTGCTGGGTGATGGCGCGGGCGGACTGACTGCGGCGAATCCGGCTACGATTCCGGTGGGTGCGGTTCCGTATGATCTGGCGCTCGGAGACCTGAACAACGACGGCAAGCTGGACGTTGTCAGCACCAACTTCAACGACAAGACGATCAGCATTCGCCTTGGCAACGGAAACGGAACGTTTAGCAACACCAATACGTTGAACACCAACGCGGGTCCGATCGGCGTAGCGATCACAGATTTGAACGCAGACAAGAACCTGGATCTGGTGGTGGTCAATCAGACTGCGGGAAACGCCACGCTGTACCTGGGCGACGGAACAGGAGTGTTTGGGAATCCAAGTACGCTCAACCTAGGAAGCGGTCCGCGCCAGGTCTGGGTGTCTGATCTGAATCGCGATGGACTGATTGATCTGTCGTTTACCAACAGCAGCAGCAACAACATCAGCATCTTTCTGGGTAACGGACAAGGTGGCTTTGCAGGGGCGCAGGGAGCGACGGTATTTGGGGTTGGAACCACTCCGTTCGGAATGACCAGTGCAGATCTGAACGGAGACGGAAACCGAGATCTCATCGTTGCGGACTCCGGTTCTTCAACGCTGTCTGTGCTGCTGGCCACCGAGCAGTGTAAATAGTGAATGCAAAGGGTTTGCATCTTGTGCAGACCTGGTCTGTTCGCCTGTGGTCGTGATTCCTTTCCTTAAAGAGCGTCTGTCAGAGCTTCTGTCTCGTCGCAGTGAGTCCATCGCTGATCCTCGTAACCTGCGCATAGAGCGGACGTTCCGCTGCACCCGAAGAAGTTGTCTTGTTGCGAGCTACTTGCGATATCATCACGACCCGCTGCATGCTTTGGTAGGACAACATCGACATGGGAATCGCGCAGAGACTCCGTAGCCGCATCCGTCACACCCAAACCAGCTTGTGGAATACCGCCAAGCTGATGAGTGGGAATCGCTTCACTGCGCCGTATCACAGTGACTATCAAGTGGTGGTCGAGACAGAGACGTACTCTCTGCGCCGCTATACCAGTCACCGTGGCGACACTCCTCATCACAGCGCGGGGTCGTGCGTCCTGTTGGTTCCGCCGCTGATGGTGACCGCAGAGATCTACGACATGTCCCCAGATCTAAGCGCGGTGCTGTGGCTGCTTGCGCAAGGTCATGATGTCTGGTTGGTGGACTTTGGGAGTCCGCATGCGACTCCGCAAGGCCTCGAAAAGACGCTGACCGATCACGTTGTGGCAGTCAGCTCTGCGGTCGATGAACTGGTGAAGCGGCGTCCGGGTACGGTTCATTTGATCGGCTATTCCCAAGGCGGAATGTTCATCTACCAAGCGGCTGCGTTCCGTCGCTGCAAAGACATTGCATCGCTGGTGACGATGGGCAGTCCGGTGGACATTCTGCGCAACTTTCCCATTCCGGTTCACAGCGGGCTGCTTGCCAATCTGCTGCATGCCGCAGAGGAGTGGGTTCGGGGTCCGCTGGAGCGCTTGCCGTTCCTTCCGGGCTGGCTAACGAGCTTGGGATTTAAGCTCCTGAGTCCGCAAAAGGAGCTGCGTCACTTTCTGTTGATGCTGCGCTTTTTGGATGATGAAGAAGCACTTAAAAAGCTGGAGCCGACGCGGCGCTTTCTTGGTGGAGAGGGCTTTATTGCCTGGCCGGGACCCGCGCTGCACGCGTTTGTGGATGACTTTGTGGTTCACAACCGGATGATGTCCGGTGGCTTTGTGATCGCAGGACAGACGGTGTCTCTTTCGGATCTGTCGGTTCCGATCCTGTACTTTCGCGGCAGTCGCGATGACTTTGCCAGACCTCGTAGTGTGTCCGCGATCGAGCGGGTGGTGCCACACGATGACGTGTTTGGGATGACGGTGGATGCTGGACACTTGGGCCTGGTGGTGGGCTCAAAAGCGCGCGATGAAGTCTGGTCTACCGTCGATAAATGGCTGGATCATCGGGATCGAAACGGAGCCAGACCGTCATCGATCGGAAGGCTCCTTTCCAGTCGTCCGCGTCCACTCTCAGGGAAGTACAGAGATCCCTTGTCGCCAGTGGGATCGGGCCAGGAATTGGATCAGGAATCGGGCCAGGAATTGGATCAGGAATCGGACGCCGCGCCGGTGAGCTTGCGGACGCTGTCTGCTGCGCCGCGTGCGCTGTGGCGAAAGGCTGGCGACCTTGCGCTGGATGTCACAAGTGGGGCGCGCTGGATCCGCTGGCAGCTGCCGCGTGTGGTGGACTTGCTGCGCTTTTGGGACAGCGCACAGATGTCGATGGCTGCGACGCTGGCAGACCAAGCCAGAGCGATTCCTGATCGCACCTTTTTCTTGTGGGAAGGGCGCGCGTATTCCTATCAAGAGGCCGATCGCCGAGTGACCCAGATTGCCGCAGCGCTGTATGCGTGTGGAGTCCGTCACGGACAGACTGTGGGACTGCTGATGGACAATCATCCTGACTGTCTGACCGCGCTGTCTGCGCTCAGTCGCTTGGGTGCAGTTCCGGCGCTGCTGAATCCGTCCACACGCGGCGCGGCGCTTTCCCATGCCTTGCAAGTGACACAAGTTCGCGATCTGATCGCACTTTCCAGCAGTCCTGATTTGGTGGAGACATTCGGAGTTCGTCGGCTCCTGATTGGGGGCGCTGCAAGTCCGCTTGCCAAGGAATCGCTTGCCAAGGAATCGCTTGCCAAGGAATCGCTTGCCAAGGAATCGGTGGATCTGGAGTCGATTCGCGCCGACTTTCCAGCTTCTGTGCAGCCCAATCCGGGGCGCGCCAGCGACATCGCATGCCTGATGTTTACGTCGGGAACGACTGGAAAACCGAAGGCGGTCAAGATCTCCAATCGGCGCTGGCTGATGGCGGCCATTGCTGCGACTTCGGGCTGTGATTTGACCCCGAATGATACGGTGTACTGCTGTCTTCCGCTGCATCACGGAACCGGACTCCTGCTCGCTGCGGGGGGCGCTCTGCTTGGTGGTTGTCGCTTGGCGATTGCGCCCCGCTTTTCGGTTCGTAGCTTTTGGGAAGACATCCGCAGAAGCGGTGTCACTGTGGTCTTTTACGTCGGAGAGCTGTGTCGCTATCTGGTGTCTGCTCCGCCTTCCCCACTGGAAAGGAGTCACGCAGTTCGGCTGTTTGTTGGCAACGGAATGCGCGCAGATGTCTGGCGCGAGCTGCTCCGTCGCTTCGGTCGCGTCAGCGTCTTAGAGTTCTACGCAGCGACGGAAGGAAACGCGGTGATGACCAACCTGACCGGCGAAAAGATTGGCTCTGTGGGCCGTGTTCCGCTTGGTCTGGTTCGTACTTTGGTCGTGAAGTACGATCCAGAGACAGAGTCCTATCCGCGTACGGAAGACGGATTCCTGATCCCAGCAGAAACGAACCAGCCGGGGATGCTGCTCGTCGAGATTCAGAAGCAGAATCCGCTGTCCCGCTTTGATGGCTACACCGATCCTGCGGCCACCGAAGCCAAGATCCTGCGAAGTGTATTGCAGAAGGGGGACGCTTGGTTCTGTAGCGGTGATCTGATGCGCGAAGATCAAGACGGAGACTTCTGGTTTGTCGATCGCGTGGGCGATACCTTTCGTTGGAAAGGGGAAAATGTCTCGACAGAGCAGGTGGCCGCAGTGCTTTCCGAGCTTCCGTTTGTCGAGATCTGTGCGGTCTACGGAGTACGCGTGACAGGTCAAGAAGGACGCGCAGGAATGGCTGCGATCAAGCTGCGCGCAGGATCCGACTTTGATCCGCGTGCGCTGTTTGTCTGTATCGAAAAGCACCTGATTGATGCGGCGCGACCGCGCTTTGTGCGCTTGGTGAGCGAGCTGCACACGACAGAGACGCTGAAGATTCAGAAGCAGCCGCTTTTGGCGGACGGAATCGATCTGCTGCGTACCGGACCGCTGTATGTCTACGATCGAATCGCGCAGAGCTATAAGCTGGTGCATGAAGCGTCGCAGCTTGCAGCACTTCTTCCGTCGCTGTAATCGAATCCTACGCGCTGACGCGGAGTCCGTTAGATCGTGCTACGCTGACTGCTTGGAATGCTGACGATTGCGCTTCCTTTGCAAGTGGTGGTGGGCTGTGTGATGCCTCCTTCCGGGGCTCCGGTGGACATGGTGGCAGCGCTGACTGCGCACTGTATGCAGGATCTTCAGCAGCCACTGTGGCAAAAGCATGATCCAGCGATCGCAGTGCTGGGGGCGCTAGGATCCGCTGCCCGATCAACGCTACAAACCTGCGTACAGAGACCATCCGATGATGAAGTAGGAGCGCGCTGCGTACGGGCTTTGGGAATGCATGACAGCGACGAGGCAAGGCAGATCCTTCTGACTACGTTGGCGCAGTCCGATCTGAAGGAAAACACAGTCTCTGCGCTGGCTTCTGTAGTGGCTGCGAAAGGAATCACTGCTGCGTTGCCACTGCTTTCACGCTTTGTGGTGGGTGATGACTTCGCAAGTCACAGCGCTGCGATCGCGATGTTTCAGCTGGATCCGCACTACTACGTAAAGCTTCCGCAGGATCAGCAGGTGGCCTACGCAGTTGGGGTCGCAGATACTCCGTTTCTGAAGACACACAGACTGCACTCCGCAGCATTTTCAGCGACGGCACAAGCGCTTGCAGAGATCCTCCTAAACCATCTGCGACTGGGCCGGGTGACGCTTGCTGGTCGCGCTGTGCTGATGATTCGCTGGCTCCATCTTGTCGGGCAGCTCGCAGCGCCTGTGCATGCGAAAGCGGTCTTGGACATTGCGCTGTTTGACGGAAGTGATGCAGTGCGTACGTCGGCGCTGGGACTCCTTGCTACGTGGCAGTCTCCGCTTGGGATTCCGCTCGCGGTAGAGACAATCCGCGATGCGCTGGCACAGCAGACCTTTATGCACACTGCGCTGCTTGCTGAAGCAGGACGATATCTGCGACGACTCAGCGAGGCGAAGCATCCAGAAGCGCGTGCCGCACTGTCTGCACTGTGGAAGGAAAGCGGGGGGAATCCTGGCAGCGGAATCGGTGTCAGCACTTCGGTAGGAACCAGTGTCTCTGTTCGCATTCCGGATCGGGTCCGCAAAGGTGTCCGCTGTCAGCTTGTGTGGTCGTATCGGGGGATGACTCCTACTCCGGCAGTGATCGAAGTGGCAGAGCTTCTGGATTCCCCTTGTGCGCACGATCTAACGATTCTGTTAGACCATCCCGATCCGCAGCTTACCGACGGACTGATCGCGTATTTGCGCTTTCCTCCGCCCGATCCAGAGCTGTTTACGGCGGCGCGGACTGCGCTGGCTTGGCAGTGTGGAAGACGGCTCAAGCTGCCAATGTGTCGTCGAGCAGCCTTTTATCTGCATGGGGTTCCGCTGCCGTCTCATCCCGATTAGGATTCCCGTTCTGCTGCGCGGGCCAAAAACCTTAGGAAGCGCGCGGTTTTCTTAACCAGCGGCAAAAGTCGGCAGGCTATAATGACTTAACCCGTAAGGTCACCTTGGGCTCGACGATGAACACCGTAGGCTCCCTTCCAGGAGCCACTCAACGCGCAGCGGCGGTCAAGGCTGCGTACTCTACGATGGTGCGGCTCGTCCAGAGCATCGGCCAAGTGGTTCACGGCAAGAGCGAGGTGATTCGGCTGGCGGTGGTGGCGCTCGGTGCGCGTGGTCACATCCTGCTCGAAGACATTCCTGGGGTGGGAAAGACGACGCTGGCACGAGCACTGGCGCGAGCGACGGGCAGCAAGTTTCGGCGGATTCAGTTTACGTCGGATCTGTTGCCGTCCGATGTGATCGGTGTCTCGGTCTGGAATGAAGAAGCGCGTCAGTTTGAGTTCAAGCCGGGACCGCTGTTTGCAAACGTGGTGCTCGCGGACGAAATCAACCGTGCCGCGCCGCGCACGCAGAGCAGCTTGCTCGAAGCGATGAGCGAAGGTCGCGTCTCGGTCGATCACTTTACGCACACCATCGAGCAGCCGTTCTTGGTGATGGCGACGCAAAATCCGCTGGAACACTTTGGAACGTATCCGCTGCCAGAGTCGCAGATGGATCGCTTTCTGCTGCGGCTGCGGCTCGGGTATCCGTCGCGCTACGATGAGCGGCGCGTCATCATGCGCGGCAGTCAGTTCGATCCAGTCGAGGATCTTCAGCCTGCGGTGTCTCCGGCGGAAGTCGTGCAGATGCAGGACACCGTCTGTCTGGTTCGCGTCGAAGAGTCGCTGCTGGAATATGCCGAGCGGGTGATCGCGGAAACCCGTCGCTCGCCGCTGCTTCAGCTTGGGGTGTCGCCGCGTGGCTTTCAGTCGTGGTTTCGCGCGGCGCAAGCGCGTGCGCTGTCGGAACATCGCGATTACTGCGTGCCCGATGACTTTCGCGAGCTGGCGGTTCCCGCGCTGGCCCATCGCTTGGTGCTTCCCGGTGGCAGTCAAGGCGGCTACAGCGACGCGCTCAGCAATGGACGCGCTGAAGCCGAGCGAATCCTGTCCGGAATTGTCGAGCGCATCTCAGTGCCATGAGCCTGCGCTTCCTCACCCGTCTGCGCGGCGTACGCCTGACCCGCGATGGGTGGTGGTTCTGTACCGCTGGCATCTGTCTGTTCTTCGTCGCGCTCAACAGTGGCAACAACCTGCTGTATCTGCTCTTGTCGATGCTGATTGCGCTGATGATCGCGTCGCTGGTCTTGGCGGAAGCCTCGCTGCGAGGTGTCATTCCCAAGCGTCAGCCACCGCCGCGACTGCATGCTGGATCGCCGTTTTTGATGGGCATCGCGCTGCGCAACGAAAAGCAGAAGCTGCCGTCGTTTTCGATCGAAGTAGAAGATCTGTGCGACGACAAAGTGGTGGATAAGCGCTGCTATTTTCTAAAAATTCCGTCGGGACGAACGCAGCAAACGGCATATCGACACACGCTCCAGCGACGGGGACGCTATGTCTTTTCGGCGTTTCGGATCTCGACCAAGTTTCCGTTCGCGCTGTTTCGCTCGTCACGCTACGTCGAGCATCGCTCGGAGCTGCTGGTCTATCCGGCGCTGATTCAGCTTGAGCATTGGCCCAAAGCGCTGACGCAGGCCGTCGGAGATCAGTCGATCATGCGGCTGGGACGACGCGGTAGCTTTCACGCGCTGCGCGAGTATCGCCAAGGCGACGATCCGCGTGAGATTCACTGGCGCAGCTCGGCTCGTCGTCAGCGCTTGATGGTGCGCGAGCACGAGATCGAAGCCGTCCAGCAGGTGACGCTGTACATCGATAACTCACTTCCCGTCGAAAAGCTGCGCGATCCCGAGGAGCTGGCTAAGCTAGAAAAGGTGATCTCGTGGGGCGCGTCGCTCGGGGCGTTTTATCTGGACCATGGTTATGCGGTGCGGTTGTGTGTGCGCAGCGTCGAGCCAGCGCTGCCGCTTTTGTGGAGCCCAGCGAGCCTGCAAAAGCTGCTGACGACGCTGGCCTTGCTTCCGACGGTAAGTCCCGAGGTTCCGTTTCAGCAGCCGCCTCCGCTGCCGCGTACCGCCGGGATGCCGATTGCGACGCACGGCGATTCTTTGGTGGTGATTCGATCCGGCGCGCCGGTTCCGCGTGAAAAACAGCTCGGTCACGTCGTGGAGGCTTCATGAGGTTCGCAGCGACGCACAAAGCGGTTTCGTACCTGATGGTGACGACCGCGTTTGTGATGCTGATGCTGACCGGCGAGCTGCCGCTGTGGCTCAGCCTGGGGACGCTGATGTTGATCGCGGGATCGTACTTTTTCGATCCGCAGCAGCATCCGCTGATGATGGGCCGAGCCTACAACTATTCGCTGTATGCGCTGCTGACGGTGCTGTCGCTGCTTCTCTTCGGCAGCGCGGCGAGCACCGATGCGTTTTGGGACGGCGGCCTGCGGCTTTTGTGTCTGCTACTCGTCTGTAAGCTGTGGCAGCGACGACACAACGGCGACTATTTGCAAGCCTACGTCATCAGCTTCGTGATGCTGCTCGGCGCGACGTTTGTCGAAAGCAGCATGGTCTACGCGCTGCTTTTGTTTGTGTATGTCGTCGCGGTCATCTGGACGCTGACGCTGTTTCATCTTCGTCGCGAGATGGAAGAAAACTATCTGCTCAAGCACTTGCCGGGCCGTCATGGTCAAGCGGCAGAGAGCGAGCGCGTCGAGGTCGAGCGCATCTTGAACTCGCGTCGCGTCGTCGGTCCGCCCTTTTTGCTGACGACCGCCGGGGCTGGGCTTTCGACGTTTGTGCTGGCGCTGATCGTGTTTGTGCTGCTGCCGCGCTTTCATGTCACCGTCGATCTGCCGTTTCATCGGCGCATGCTGCCCTCGACGGGCTTTTCCGACCGTCTGGAGCTGGGCAGCCACGGTCTGCTTCGCGACAATCCGCGCGTCGTGATGCGCGTCGAGCTGCCCGGTCAGCGTCCGCCCAAGCAGCTTCGTCTGCGTGGCGTCGCATTTGCGCGCTATCACCACGGACGCTGGACCCAGCAGCGTCAGGGAGAGCAGCCTCTTTCCGTGCAGCACGGTGTGGTGACGATGGATCTTGGGGCATCCGATGCGCAGCGTGCCAAGGCGCAGCGTACCGAGGTGTATCTGGAACCGCTCGATGCTGATGCGCTGTTTACACCCTCACCGGGGAGGACGCTGTCGCTGCTGCTGCCCGAGTCATTCGCGGGTCTTCCGGGGCTACAGCTTGGCTCGACGCCCGACGGACAGATCTTGGCGCATGGACGACGCTCACCGCTGCATTACTCGGTGCTGTCGCTGCCCGATGTTCAGCCAGACACTTCGCCCGACGATGTGGCGCTGTATCGTGAGCTGTCGCCGGAGCTGCGTCTGAAGCTGCGCACGCTGGCTCTGCAAATCGTCGGAGACGCGGTTTCCAGCGTCGATCGCGCCGAGCGACTGAGCCGTTATCTTCAGCAGAACTTTGGCTACACCACGCGACTGTGGAAGCCGTCGCAGGAAGAGCCCATTTTTGACTTTTTGCTGACGGAAAAGCGCGGACACTGCGAATACTTTGCGACGGCACTGGCGGTGCTTCTGCGCAGCCTCGATATCCCGAGTCGCACCGTCAATGGCTACCTGACCGCCGAGTGGAACAGCTTTGGTCAGTTCTTCGTCGTTCGTCAGCAGCACGCGCACTCGTGGGTCGAAGCGCTGCTCCCGGGACAAGGCTGGGTGATCTTCGATCCGACGCCGCCGCAGAGCAGTCCGCCGCGTCTGCCCGTTTTGTTTAAGCTCCGGCAGTTTCTCGACGGGCTGGACATGGGCTTTGGCAAGTATGTGCTGGAATACGATGTCCTCGCGCAGCAGCGTCTGAGCGATCGGATGTCGTCGCTGTTTCCGCGCAGAGCGTCGCGTGGAAGTCTGCCGGGTCAGCGTGTAAGCGCGCAGCCATCCGACTGGCGAGCCGTCACTGCGGTGGCGCTGTTCCTGCTGATGCTGGCGGCTGTGGGGTGGCTGCTGTGGCGACGGCTGCGTCGTGTCGAGCTGCCGGTGTCGCGCGATGTGATCGAGGGAAAAGGGCTCCTTCGACAGGCGCTGCTGACGCTGAAAAAGCGCGGCTATGTGCGAGGGCAGGGCGAAACGCTTCAGATGCTGTCGCAGCGACTTGTGGACGCGAGCGATCCGTGTGCGCCGCCGTTTGCCAAGCTCGTCGAGCACTACTACGCGCATCGCTTCGGAGACCTGCCGCTCGATCGCGCCGAGGTCGGCAGGCTGATCCGAGAGCTTCAGACGCTGGCCAAGCAGCATCCAGCGCGTTCGTCGTCGTTACCGAGTTAGCTTGCGATACTTCAGACGGTGCGGCTGATCGGCATCTTTGCCCAGTCGGCGACGGCGATCTTGCTCGTAATCGCGGCAGTTTCCTTCAAACCACACGGCCTTGCTGTCGCCTTCAAAGGCCAGCATGTGCGTCGCGATTCGGTCGAGAAACCAGCGATCGTGGCTGATCACCACCGCGCAGCCCGCAAAGCCAAGCAGCGCTTCTTCGAGCGCACGCAGCGTATCCACGTCGAGATCGTTGGTCGGTTCGTCGAGCAGGAGCAGGTTTCCGCCGCTGCGTAGCATCTTGGCCAGGTGAACGCGGTTGCGCTCTCCGCCCGAGAGCTGCTTGACGAGCTTTTGCTGATCCGAGCCTCTGAAGCCGAACTGTCCGACGTAAGCGCGCGACTGAAGCTTGCGCTTGCCCATCTCGAAGTTTTCGACGCCGCCCGAGATCTCTTCCCACACCGTCGCATCACCCTTGAGCGAGTCGCGGCTCTGATCGACATAGGCGAGCTTGACGGTTTCACCGACGATCAGCTTGCCTTTGTCCGGCTTTTCTTGACCGACGATCATGCGAAACAGCGTGCTCTTACCGGCACCGTTGGCTCCGATGACACCGACGATGCCACCGCGCGGCAGACGGAACGACAGGTCTTCAAACAAGATCCGATCGCCATATGCTTTCTGAATGCCTTCGGCGATGACGACGTTGTCACCCAGGCGCGGCGCGGGCGGAATCGAGATCTCGGCCACTTCGATGCGCGCTTCTTGCGATTGTTTGAGCAGTTCTTCGTAAGCTGCCAAACGTGCTTTGCTCTTGGCTTGACGCGCTTTGGGCGACTGACGAACCCACTCCAGCTCGCGAGCCAGCGTCTTTTGGCGGGCCGATTCCTGCTTTTCTTCGACTGCCAGGCGCTTCTGTTTCTGATCAAGCCACGACGAGTAGTTGCCTTGCCACGGGATGCCGTGTCCGCGATCCAGCTCCAGAATCCAGCCCGCGACGTTGTCGAGAAAGTAGCGATCGTGGGTGATCGCCACGACGGTGCCGGGAAACTCTGCCAAAAAGCGCTCCAGCCACGCCACCGAGTCCGAGTCGAGGTGGTTGGTCGGTTCGTCGAGCAGCAGCATGTCCGGTTTTTCGAGCAGCACGCGACACAGCGCCACGCGACGACGCTCACCACCCGACAGCACCTTCACATCTTGCTCCGGCGGAGGCAGTCGCAGCGCATCCATCGCGATCTCAAGCTGACGCTCGGTGTCCCACGCACCTTTGGACTCAATCTCATCTTGGATGCGGCCATGCTCGGCGATGACTTTGTCCATCTCGGCGGCGGGCAGATCTTCACCGAGCCGCATCGACAGCTCCTCGAACTGCTTGAGCAGATCGAGCCGATCTTTGACCGCCAGCGCGACGTTTTCGTAGACGTTCTTCGTCGGATCCAGCTCCGGCTCTTGCGCCAGATAGCCAATGCGAATGCCGTCGGCGGGACGCGCTTCGCCTTGGAACTCTTGATCGACGCCCGCCATGATCCGTAAAAGCGAGCTTTTGCCCGATCCGTTCGAGCCAATCACACCGATCTTGGCGCCCGGCAAAAACGACAGCCAGATGCCTTTGAGGATCTCGCGCTGCGGTGGCACCACCTTGCGCAGGTTTTGCATCGTAAAGATGTACTGAGCGGCCATGTTTCCCTCTCGATAATCCTTGCTGAAGCGGGTCGGCGTACGCTGCGAACCGGGCAGCGCGCGCAAGTGAGTTAGCTGCGAGCCAGCATTCCACTGAGGCTGTACGTCAAGATCTCGCGACACACGCGGCGCAGCGTCTCGGCGTCGGATTCGCGACGGACGATCCACTGAAGCGCGACTTCTTTTAAGCCACCGAGCGCTGCTTGCGACACGATCTCGGGCTCGATCGGACCCAAGAGCCCCATCGCACAGCCTTTGACGAGCGCGCCTTGGAGCAGCGTCCGCAAGCGCTCGTAAAACTCGTTCATTTTGGCATCGGCTTCGCCATCCAGACCTTCTGCCATGAGCAGCACGATCCGTGTCATGTCGCGATTTTCCGATAGAACCGTCATCACACGGAGCAAGTTGTCTTCGATCTGCTGAAGCGGTGGCGTCGCGCTTGGACTTACATCGACCAGCGTCACCGCGCTGCGAATGCTCGCGAGAAAGCTGTCCACGAGCGCGTCGAACATCGCGCGTTTTCCGTCGAAGTGAAGGTACAGCGTACCGCGCGCGACCCCGGCTGCATCCAAGATGTCTTGAATGGATGTCTGGTGATAGCGTCGCCCCGCAAACAGCCGTCGAGCCACCGTCAGAAGCTGGGCCGATCGTTCCTGCCGAAGCCGCAGCGCACGCGCGACGCGACCATCCACCGGCTCTGCACCGGCCGTGGGACCGCTACGTTCTTCAGAAAGAACCACAGCGGGTTCTGGCGAAGCATGCTCAGGCTTAGGCACGCGCGGCATGGTAGCAGCACTTTGTCCCTTGTCGTGGGCCTTGTCGCGCATATTCGCGCTGGGTCGCATTGGGAACGAAGCGCGCCACAAGGTAATCGAATAACCTAGCGATACCGCTTGACAATCTGGCGGCGCATGGAAGATGATATTTCCTGTGAAGTGGCTAACTTGTTCCGCAGTAGCTAAACAACCTGCCCGCACATCGGATAGGGTGGAGCCCTGGGAACAAGGGCAAGCCGAAGCGAACGCAAGATTGGCAACCTGAACAAGCAGTGGGATCGTAAACCCCCTACATGGAGGCCGCTATGGCTGGTTCTGACAAGAGGAAACAGAGTCTGTACTTTCCCGAGGACATGCTGAAGGAAATCCAGGAGGAGGCGACCCGCCAGGATCGCTCCCTGTCGTGGATTGTCCAGAAGGCGTGGAAAATTGCTCGCAATGAGATTCGCAGGTATCCCTCGGTGAATGAAATCGAGGGAGGAGAAGACGACGAGCGGGGCAGCAAGGAATAACGACGAGCCCCAGCGGGATGATAAGTCCCGCGCTGGTCGTGGAAAGCGGCGCAGCGGCTTTGCAGTAAGCCGTGATGGCGCCGCTATTTTTTTTGAGGTACTCGGTCAGCCTCATCCGGCTCCGACGCTGATTTTGTGCGACGGGCTTGGTTGTGATGGCTACGTCTGGAAGTACCTTCAGTGGGCGCTGTCCGACAGGTATCGCCTGGTCCACTTGAACTACCGAGGTCACGGTCAGACTCCGCTGCCGCAAGACTTTGGTCAGGTTCAGATCGCGGACTTTGCAGCCGATATCCTGAGCGTGATGGACGCAAGCGAGACGGAGCGCGCCGTTATCGTCGGTCACTCGCTGGGCGTGCAGGTTGCGCTGGAGACCTATCGGCAAGCGCGTGAGCGCTGTCTGGGCCTGGTCTTGATCTGTGGCAGCTACCGCAATCCGCTGCGCACGTTCAAAGGCAAAGAAACGCTCGGAGACCTGCTGCCGCTCATCCAAACGGCGGTGAGCAAGGTGCCTCGGCTCGTCGGTGCGTTCTGGAAGCGTCTGCTGCCGCTCGATCTGTCGTTTCAGATCGCCAAGCACTTTGAGCTAAACGGCGAGCTGGTTCATCGCGAAGACTTTGTGCCGTATCTGGAAGCGCTGTCACGGATGGATCCTCGGATGTTTGTGGCAACGATGGCGGCGGCGGCGCAGCACGATGCCCAAGATGTTCTCGTCGAGATTTCAGTTCCAACGCTGCTGATTACCGCGCGGCATGACACCTTTACTCCGATGGCGCTGTCTTTGGAGATGCAGGAAAAGATCGCCGGTTCCGAGCTGCACATCGTCGAAGCGGGCACGCACACTGCACCGATCGAGCGACCCGCCGAAGTGACGCAAGTGGTGCAGCGCTTTTTAGAACGTCGGGTGTTTGCGCCGTGAAAGATCCCAATGTGCCCGTCGCTCCCGAAGGTTCGCTGACGCCGCGTGTTCACTGGGTGAACGCTCTGCTTTTGTGGAGCATGCGGCTTGGCATCGTCGCGATGATCATTGCCACCGGCGTCTACATGTCGATTCGCGACAAGCCGTCCGACGAGCAGCAAGAGCTGATTCGCTACGTCGAAGTGAACATTCCGGCGCTCGAGTATCACGAGACGCCGATCCTGTCGCAGCTTGAGCTGTTGCTGCGCGACAAGACCCTGCAACCTTCGGACGCGCGCAAAAAGCTGGCCGACGAGCTGATGCCCGCGCTGGTGCGTCTGCGCAAAGTGGCCGATGGTCCGGTGGATGCGGCGAAGACGCCTGCGGTCAAGCAGCTCGCGGAAGAATACCGGCAGAGTGTTGAAGAGCTAATCAATGTATGCCGGACTACGATTCGCGTGATCGATGATCCCAAGCTGAGCGATCGCGAAGGCTACAAGCAGGTGCTTTCGTCTCTCCAGCGCGCGATCGAGCAGAACCGCAAGTGGCGCACGCATGTCTCTGAGACGACCGATCGCCTTCATCTGGCCAAGGGCAAGCAAGGTCTGAAGCGGAAGTAGTACACAGGCGACGCAGCGTCAGCGTCAGCGTCAGCGTCAGAACTCAGCGCGCCGGAATGGATCGCTCGCGGGCGAGCGCGACTACGGTTTTGGGCAGCCCCACTGTGTGCAAGTGCCGCTGTTGCTACAGCCCCACTGGTTGCAGCTTCCGCTCGGTGACTGCCAGCAGCCCCACTGGTTACAGCCGCCGTGATCGCTACAGCCCCACTGGCTACAGTTTCCCGACGGAGCATTCCAGCAGCCCCACTGATTGCAGCCTCCGACGTTGCGACAGCCCCACTGGTTGCAGCTTCCCGCCGGAGAGTTCCAGCAGCCCCACTGATTGCAGCCGCCGCCGTTTTTCCAGCAGCCCCACTGATTGCAGCCGCCGGGACGCGGACCGTAGCCATCGGGAAGGGGACGCTGTCGCGGAGGAGGCACTTGCCAGCCGCCGTTTGATTCGTAGCCAGGATCGGCCTGCGAGCCGCCAAAGCAGCGCACCGTGGCCCACGAGCTGGTCTCGGCATCACACAGCAGAGACAGTCGCTGCGGAATGCGTCGTCCAGCGATGGCGCGCATACAAGCCAGCGTCGGTTCCGTGCTGGGAATGCGATCGCACGCAGCGGCAGCCAGCCAGTCCACGTAGCGACCTTCGATGATGCGCAGACACTCTGCTTCGCCGCTCACCGTGGGAATTCTGCTGCACACGATCGCGGGATCTCTGGGTTCCAGTGCATGCGCGTCCAAGGCCAACAGTGTCCACAGCAAACCCAGCGCAGCGATCAGCCGGGAAACTGCAGCGCGTTGCGTCCACTTCATGTCTTGGGCTCCTTGCTCATCACAGAGTACGTGCGAAGCGGGCGATTTGTTCACAGCGCAGTCAGCGCATGGCCAAGTCGCTGGGTGTAGCGGGTTACGCGGGCGATTCACCGAGTGCGTGGGCCAAGCGACAGAGCGCGATCATCAGGTGTGCGTCTTCGATGTGCTCGCGTGCGTGAAGAAGCTGGGACAGCCGGACAAACGCGAGCGCACCGTCGGAAATGCTGGCCGCGTCCACTTCCGCGAGCATCGGATAGACCACTTCGGGTGTTGCTCCGATCGACGGATAGTAGGTTCCACCGAGCGGCAGAATCCGCAGCGCTCGCACGCCAAAGTGCCCGAGCAGGTTGCGCGACACTTCTTCTTCGGCGGCACTGCGCGTTGTGATCGTCTTGGGTAGACGCCACGCCGGACAGGTGATCAGTCCCGATCGCTTGGCTTCGGTCTGAAGCTGCACGGCGGGAAGATCGCGACGCTCGACGCCGACCACGATGTCTTCACCCAGCTTGGCCACGGGCAACAGCGACACCGTGCTGAGGCTGTAGGTTCGCGGCGCACACAGCTCCAGCGTGGCTGTTCGTGCGCGCTGCTCGCTGCGATCCAGCTCTTCGACGTGCGCGGAATACAGCGCCAAAAAACCTGGACGCGCGTCGGGCTGCGTCACCGGATCGAACACCGCGACATCGGGCAGCGTCAGCACCTGCGCAGCCGGGCGCGGCGAAAACGCGGGAAGCTGCTGCGTCTTGAGCGACAGCTCGATGCCGATCCACGGACCGAGCGACTCTCCAAGCGTCCACAGCAGGTGATACAGGTTCAGCTCGAGCCGCGCGTCTTGCAGGCCTCCGACTTGGGCGGCGCGCAAGAGCTGCGTGGCCACAAACGGCTGGACGCGCCCCGACGTGGTAAACGGCGTGTAGTTGTTCACTTCGTCGGGAAGCTGCGGCAGTCCGTCGGATGACGCAGGAAGCGACAGCTCACACAGAAAGGAAGTCACGCGCTCGCTCAGTCCGCCCGGTGAGGTGTAGTAGCGCAGCGCACGACGCACCGACTGGATCGCGTGGTCCGGCAGGCTGGCGCGTTCGCTGAGCAGCTTGGTCAGGTCGGGGGACTGCGAATCGTCGCTGTGACGGGGAACTTGCGCGGTCAGCGTCTCGGTAAGATAGCCCGCAACCTGCGCACCATCCAAGCTGGGACTGTCTAGCTGTGTCGTCGCCAATGGCCGAGGAAAGCCATGCTTGGCCAGCACCAGCACGCGACCTTTGTGACGAAACCACGGAATCACATCGATCACCGGATTGGGTCGCTCGGCGAGCTGAAAGAGCTGTCCCGTTTTTTGGTGACGCAGCGTGTGAAGCTGAAGAAACGTCGGCGTCTCGAGCGGCTCGGTCCGAACGTGCAGGCGAACGCCATGTCGCGGCGCTACTTTTTCACCCACGATCAGATAGTTGGTGGGCGGCAGCGGCAGCGGATTTCCATCGAGCGTACGGAGCGCACAGCGACCACGCAGGCGATTTTCGATGATCCACGGATTGTGCAGCTCGACGGACAAGACGATGCGCAGATCGTGACGACGGAACGCGGACTCGAAGTCGGCTTGACGATAGAACAGATACTCTTCGCGACACTCGGCGTCCCAGTCGCTGCGATAGTCTTTGTGAAGCAGAAACTCCGCAGCGGCGCGACCGCTGACCAAAAAGCGCTTCCAGCCGGGCCTTGGCGACGGCAGCTCGGCACATGGAAGCGGTGAGTCGGGATTGCAGCTGCTGCGAAACTGTGCGCAGAAGCGCGGAAACAGCGCAGCGGTAGACAGCGACGGAATCGGACCGTCGGATTCACCATCGTCACTTGGCAAGTCGAGCCAGATCTGCTCGGGATAGCGCGGGACCACAAAGTCTCGAACGATCAGCACACCGCCTTGGCGCAGCGCGACGGCTTGGTTTTGCAGCGCACGCTCGACTTCACGCAGCGAAAAGCCGTTGAAGCTGGTCAGGTGATGCCAGACCGAAGAGTTCAGGATCGCATCGAGGCTTCCCGGCGGAAACAGCGGATCCGCGATGTCGCCCTGCTGATAGCGCAGGTTGGGGCGACGATAATGAGCCTGCGCGTGCTCGACGGCTGGATTCGCGATATCAACACCGATCACCTGTAAGCCATCAAACAGACTTGCCAGGTCAAACGAGCCCGAGCCCGAGCCACAGCCCATGTCAACCAGCGTGCCGCTCGGCGGAAAAAACGCTGTAGTGAGCGCAACCTTTTGCTGCATCGACTTGTCCATTCCCTCGTAATACGAGGCGTAGGCATCGTCTCCACCGCGTGCTTGGGCTTGATAGGTTGCGGCTGCGGTCTGGGCGTCGGCTGCTTGCGGATGATCGCTCATGGGTTTGTGTCGATTTTGTAATTCAAATTACTAACGTCTGTATTCGAAGGGGAAACTTTTGTACGCTGGACTGGATGGGCGAGACCACCAGCTCAGAACGCCAATCATCGTCGGGGGTCGCTTCCAACTCTGGAGGGCAGCGAGCGGAAACGCCTCCCCGGCGACTGGCGCTGCGAATGTGGCTGATCGCGTTTGTTGCGGCGCTTGTCTGCGGTCTGCCCGCGCTGTGGCTTCAGCAGCAGCAGGCTCGTCAGGCGGCGCAAGTGCTGGTCGAAAGCCAGGCCAAGCTGGGCAGTGAAGCGATCGCTCATCACTTTGCGCTGCGACGGGAAAGCCGAGCCGCAGCCTTTTCTTGGGTGGCCGCCAAGCCGCGTACGCAGGATGCGGGTCGTCCAGTCTGGACGCAGCTTGCGCAAGATGCGAGAGCCGCCGGAGCCGATCTGGCTGCCGTCATCGATGAAGGTGGTGCGCTGCTGGCTCAAGATGGCGTTGGTGCGGTGGCCTTGGCTGGCGCGACCGTGCGTGGATCGGTGGTTCCAAGTGGTGCGCTGCTTGCCGTCGGTGGTCAGCTCGTCGAAGCGTTTCGCATTCCGATCGCGGTCGATGGTCGGCCCGGCTTTCTCATCGCGGGCTGCCGAATCCTGCCCGAGTCCCTGCGCCAAGATGCCGAGCCGCTCGGGATTGGGGTGGCGATCGCGCTCGACGGGACGTTTGTGACGAACCTGCCTGCCGATGCGCTCAGCAGTGGTCGCTGGGGCGATGATCCGCGAGAGACGCTGCACAACCTGACGGTGCGCTATCACCTGCGCGCGATGCAGCTTTCGCAGGGTCGGCTGCTCGTCGCGGTGCCACTTGTTGGCGTGCAAAAATGGTCGGGTGAGCAGTTCCAAAGCGCGCTGCTTCTCGTCGGGCTGATGCTGGGTGCGGTGCTGCTTTTGGCGCTCGCGGTGCAGCTGTGGGTGATCTCGCCGATGCAGCGCTTGTCCGACGCTGCGATCCGTGTCTCAGGCGGAGCGTTTGCGCGGGGACGCGGCATGCTCAAGCAGTTCTTGGAACGAAACGACGAGTTTGCGACGGTGGGTCGCGCGCTGGAGATGGCCGTTCAGCGTCTTCAGTCGATGCTGACCACCAGCCAGCGACTCCTCGAAGACATCGATACGACGGTGACCACGATCGAGCGCGTCGGAACCAGCCTGACCGGAACGGCGCAGACGCAAGATGATCGCAGCAAAGAAGTCGCAGCGGCGGTGATTCCGATTCATCGTGCGCTCGAGCGACTGACTCGTCAGATGGTCGAAGTGCGAAACGCGGTCGTGCAGATCTCGCTGGCTTGGTCGAACGCGGATCAAGCGCAGTCGCAGGTTCTGGCGGCGGCGCGACGGGCGGACTCGCTGCTGCACAACCCGGAATCGGCGGACGCGCGCAGCTATCGAACCGCGACGGTGACCCAGCAAGTGCAGCTCATCACGCAGACGCTGACCGAAGAGCGAGATGCCTTGAATCGCATCCGCGAGCAGCTAACGGTCTTGCGTGCCACCGTCGATGGAGCAATGGACAGCGTCGGTTCCGATGACATCAGTGGCGCGAGCATCGGTCGATCGATGACCGACATTTCACGGCTGGCGCGACAGCAGAATTCCGACGCAGATGCCCTCAAAGCGACGGTTGAGCACCTGCGCAAAGACAGTGAAAAGCTGTCGCTGCTGATTCAAGCGATCCAGAGCCGAGGCTCTGAAGATCTGGCGACATCCAGCGGAACGTGGGGCATTGGCTCGCGCAGTCGAGCGACAGGAGATCGTGGTGCGCGATCGTCGATGTCGAATGCTCCACCGTCGGGAAGTCGTTCTTTGACGGGCACTTCCAGCCTGGCGCTGCGACCTGTGGCTACGGGTCCACTTCCGTCGTCCAAGATGTCGGGTCCAACCGCTTCGACGAGCGGCGAGCGCAAGATGACCCAGCCGAGCAGCACCCACAGTCCGCGTGCATCGATTTCGGGATCGTCCCCGAGCATCAAGCCGATCGGATCGAACTCCTCACCGAACAATCGTCCGATCTCGCTGAACGCAGAAGCGCGCACTTCGGGAGCCTTTCCGCTCGGTACACTGAAAGCCAGCAGCAAGCCACCGACGGATTCCGGTCCAAAGAGCAGCGACTAAGCACGCCATCGCACGCAGCGACGAGCAGTCTGGACAGCGATGATTAGAAAGCGCTAGCGACTGTCGTAGATCTTGCCGGAAGGAAGCTCGATCGCCGACAGATAGCCGCCTTTGCCGCACGCGGTGTCGAGTCCGATCAGATCGCCGCGCAGCCAGACATCGCTCGGATCGTCGAGGATTTTGCCAAACCAGCTCAAGTGATCGATGGGAAGCTCTTTGGTGAGCGTGTGACCGAAGCACAAGCGCTTGCCTTTGTAGCCTCGGTAAAAGTCAGGCTCGCGACACCACAACAGGTTGCGCTTTCGTCCGTCTCTCGGATGCAGCCAGACTTCGCCTTCTCCGTCGAGCCCAGCGTGAACATAGATCGCGTGCTCGTCTTCGTAATAGAGCGGCAGCGCTTCCATCCAGTCATGAATCCACGTCGGAAACCACTTGGTGGGCTGAAGCAGCATCGCGGCTTGTTCCAGATCGTCAACGCCCGTGCAGTCCGTCAGCGAGTGCAGCGCTTGAAAGCAGCCATTTTCGGGACGCAGCAAAAAGCCCGGCTCGGGATGCTTGAGCGATCGCAGCCACGCTTCTTCATGATTTCCCGACAGCGTCACCACTTTGGCTGGCACATGCTGATGCAGCGTCGAGACTCGCTCGATGACGCGCTTGGAATCGGGACCGCGATCCAAATAGTCGCCCAAAAAGACGAGCGTATCGTCGCTGTGCAGCGTTGGTAGCCGTGTCAGAAGGCGCTCAAGATGAGCAAGCTCACCGTGGATGTCTCCGATCGCGAACGTACGGCCCATGACTTTTTATCGTAAACCAGCGCAGGCCGCGTCGTCACCTGCTGTCCAGCGACGGAGACTATCTGCTACTGCGCGGTTGCGATCGGCAGCCCGGCGGCTTTCCAGCCTGAAATTCCATCGGCAATGTGACGAACATCGCGATAGCCAGCGGCTTTTAGGATCTCCAGCGCTTGATGGCTGCGTCCGCCCGCTGCGCAGTACAGCACCACGGTCTTGCTCTTGTCGATTTCGCCCATCCGCGCTTCGATTTCACCGATCGGAATGTGCTTCGAGCCCGCGATAAAGCCGCGCTCACGCTCGGACTGGGTTCGTACGTCGATGAGCTGGACCTGAAGCTGACCGCTCGCGTCGGGTGAAAGCAGCGCTTTGGCTTTGTCTGTGCTCAGGTTTTCTTCCTGGGCCGGCAGCGTGGCCGGTGCAGAGTGAGCTTCCGTCGTGGTCTTGTTACAGCCCGCCAGAAGCGACAGGCCCACAAAAAGCAGCGCATGCTTGGTCATCAGATTCCTCGAAGAAGGCCGGATTCGCGTCCGGCGCAGTGCAACAGCGATGATCTTACGCAACCGTTCGCAGTCGGCGAATCAGCCAGCGCACCTCGGGAGCCGTCGGATCTTGCATTCGATCGCGTAGCTCTAGCTCGTCGCTCAGGTGCGTGATGGCTTCATTGTGACGCAGGCTCTGTACGCGCGGTCGATTCGACAGAAGCGTCACCGCCAACAGATGCAGGCTGTCGGCTTCGCCCCACTGATATCCGCACTCTTTGGCCATTGCGTAGGCCAGCGCATCGCGCGCATCTCGCTCTGCGGCTTGGGGATTGCTTCGTCGCAGCTGAAGCTGACCACGCAGGTTGAGCAGATCGATTCGATAACAGGCGAGCGACAGTTCTTCCGACAGTGCCAGCGCCGTTCCGAGCGCCGCCGCCGCCGCTTCATAGTTTGTGAGATCCATGTGCAGTCGGGCTTGTTCGCGACCGGCTGCGACCAGGACTTCAGCGGCTCCGCTGTGATTGGCAAACTGCATCGCTTTGGCAATCGCTTGCGCAGCGGCTTCGTGTTCTCCATCGCGACGCAGCGCATCCGCCAGCAGCACTGCCGTCTCGGCTTCGGCGAGCGTATCGTGAAGCTGCTCGGCGCGGGCTGCACAGCTTGCCAGCCACTTGCGAGCCTCGGTCACATCTTGCATGCGCAGCGCACGGGTCGCCAGCAGCAGGCTCAGACGCAGCGGCCAGGGATCCACCGTCTGACCGGCTTCACGCAGCAGCGTCCGCGATCGCTGGAGATGCAGAAGACACAGCGACGCATCCCCTTGTAGCAGCGAGAGCATCGCTTGTTCCGTCGCTGCCGCCGCTTGCTGCGACAGATCCGGTGACAGCGCTTGCGCTTTGTGAGCCAGCGACGAAGCCTGCTTGAGACGACCGGCCAGTCGATGAATCTGCGCTTGTCGCAGCCACAGCCCCGGAAGCATCTCTTGATGAAACGGCCACTTTCGCTCCGTCGTGACGAGCGCAGCATCGAGCTGTCCCGTCATCCGCAGCGCCTCCGTTTCCCACCACAGCAGCTGTGCGTAGCGCGCTTGCCAGGCCGGATCGGCCGCCGACAGCGGTGCAGCCAGCGGATACAGTCGCCGAATCAGCTCCAGCAGCAGCCGAGAGCGTCCCAGCCGACAGCCCAGGTGCGCAAAGCCTCCGAGTTGCTCGCTTACGATTTCATACGCCAGCAGCGGATCGTCTGCCGCGATGCGCTGATCGAACGCAGCAAGCAGGGCGGAAATCGTCGGCTCATCGCTGGGCAGCTTGGCCTGCGTCGCACTGCGGTCCGGCTGCGGGCTCGACAGCGCGGGCTGACTGTGCGGCGGAATCAGCGCTTCCAGTCCCAGCTTTTGCGCTTTTTCCGACACTGTCTCGTCGCGCAAGATGCCTTTTGCCAGCTCGGTCATCAGCTTGTGCTCGATCAGATGCTCCAGCAGCAGCTCGACGCGCTCATGCGGATCCAGCTGCGCCGGAGCAATCTGCCACAGCGTCAGATCCAGCCCCGCACAGACGATCCCTAGCTGCGCCAACGAGCAGCTCTGTAGCAGGTGTTCCGAAAGCCACGCAATCAGCGGCTCGATCTGCATCAGGCCACCCTCGGTAGAACAACGGTGACGCGCGTACCTGCCGACTGAACGGATGCGGGACGTGCTGCGTCGGCGGGAAGCGGCGACTCTAGTAGCAGCTGACCGCCGTGCTGACCGACGATGCTTCGACAGATGCCCAGGCCAAGCCCGGTGCCGCGATCGCCTTTGGTGGTGAAAAACGGTTCAAAGATACGAGGCATGATCTCGCTGGGAATGCCGTCGCCGTAGTCGTCGATCTGCACGCGAACCATGGCGGGCCTGTGGTGTTCGTTGGACTGTGGCAGCGGATCGGACAGCACACGGACGCTGATGCTGCTGCCGGGCTTGGTCGCATCGAGCGCATTGCGCAGCAGGTTCAAAAACACCTGCACCAGCTTGTCGCGGTTGAGGCTTGCGACCGCGTGATCCGACAGATCTTTGGCGATCGCGCGCTGACGAAACTCGGGATCGAAGCGCAGAATCGACAGCGCTTCTTGGATCGACAGCACCACCGGCTCGGGCGACAGCGACAGCCGAGGATGAATCGCGAGCGGCTCTTCCTGCGGCGGCAGCGTTCCGTGAACCCGCGAAAAGTCACGAATTTCACCGACCAGACCACCGAGCCGCGCGCGCGCCGTCAGGATCGCAGAGGTAAACAGCTTGACCTCGGGATCGTCGGGATAGCGATCGCGGATCATCTCGGCGTAGCTCAGCACCGATAGCTGGTTGCCGATCTCGTGCGCAATGCCCGACGCGACGCGACCGACCGCTGCCATGCGCTCGCTCTCAAGCAGTCGCTCTTGCGCCGAGTGAATCTGCCGCAGCGCCTGTGACAGCGCGCTGTTGTTGTGCTGCATCGCCGACAGCGTTCGTTTTAGCTGCGCCACCATGTCACCGCGCTCGATCGCGTTGCGAATCGTGAGCAGCAGGCTTTCGGGATCCCACGGCTTTTCAATGCACTGAAAAATGCCGCCTTCGTTGATCGCGCGCAGCATCGTCTGTTTGTCGGCGTGGCTCGTCAGCAGCACGCGCACCGTATCGGGCGACTGACTGCGAACCTTGGCCAAAAACGAGATCCCGTCCGTCTCACGCAGCGCTTGCTCACACACAATCAGCGGCGGTGCAACGGGCTCACTACGCAGCGCCGACAGCGCCAGGCTCGGACTGCGAAAGCTCTTGACCAGATACGTCGGGTTTTCGCCGAGCGTCTGGCTCAGCCGTGTCACTTCCTGGGGATCGTCGTCGCTCACCAGATAGATGAGGTGCGGATACAGGCTCCCGTCGCTCGGTCCGCTGTGGGCGTGGCTTCCGCTTGCCGAGTCGCTGCGACCGGCTGTTCCGTCTGAGATTCCAGGTGCAGGCTGCATGCGCGCGGCAGCATAGCGCGTTTGTTTTCCGAGTAGAAGCCAGTCAGCCACATCGTTCGCTTGAGACGCGACCCGCTCGCTGCCCAGCACTGCCCAGCCTTGCCCAGCTTCGTTCAATCGCTGTCCAATTTGGACCAAGCTGGCCCAGATTCTGTCCAATTGTGACCAATCCAGTCCAACTTGGACCAAGCTGGCCCAAGCTGACCCCAAGATTGGTCAGATTCCGTCAATTTGGACCAAAATGGCCCAGATTTCGTCCAATCGTGACCAATCCAGTCCAACTTGGTCCGATCTGAGTGCTCGTGATCGCAAAGTCGCACTGACAAGCGCAGTTGCGTCTGGGCTGGCACTCGATCCGCGCTGCGTGGTTGCTCCAGTGCTTGCCTGATGTGTTTCCGTCGCAGACGCGAGCACGCTGTCCTTCATCGCGACTTGGTATGTCACTTGCTTTGCTGTGGGGTCGTTGGACAGTGGCGATTGGTCAGGGCAACAGGCTGTGGCCGATTGGACAACATGGACATCGGGACACCGGGACACCGGGACACCGGCTTTGGACAGATCATCATGAGCGCACTGCGAACATTCATTGTCTGGATCGTTGGTTTCTGTTGCTTTCTTCCCATCGGACTGGTTGGCGCAGAAACAGAAAATCCTTCTTCTTTGTTGATTCCATGTGACAAACAGACAGCTTGCCAAAGCTTGCTGCAAGAAGCGCAGCGATTTGAAAAGAAGAAGCAGAATGAGAAAGCGCTATGGTTTTATGAATTGGCCTACGAGAAATCGCTCGATCCACGTATTTATGTTTATATTGGACGAATTCAAAATAAGCAGAAGAAATACAAAGAAGCAATCGACAGCGTGCAGCTCTATTTGGACTCGCACTTGGACGATGCTCGAGCTGCGCTGATGAAGGATGCGCTGGCGCTGCTCAGCGAGGCAGAGCGCAGCGAGTGTCGGGCCGGACAGCAGCTGGCGTCGGTCCATCGCTATAGTGAGCGGCTTCGGATCGAGCGTCGGCCTCGCTCATTCGGTCCGCAGCCGCGTGACAGCGAGCGTCCGAACAAGTAGCGGCGCGCGACTTCATCGGGACTTCGTCGGGACTTCGTCGGGACTTTGTTGTGGGCTGATGGCTCAAGCGCTGGGTAGTCCGGTGTACCCAATGTGCGGACATCGCCTTCCCAAACGGCAAGCTGGGTTGTGCTAGAGTGCCGCCCCGACTTAGCCGGAGAACTTATCCCATGAAGATCGCAATCGTCGGTGCGGGCCCAGGCGGCTCGACCTGTGCTCTGCAACTGGCTCGCCAACACGGTCATGAAGTGACGCTGCTCGATCGAGACGAGTTTCCTCGTCCCAAGACCTGCGGCAGTGGCCTGGGTCCGCGCTGTCTACAGCTGTTTCAAGAAATTGACCTGGCCGACAAGCTAGAGCCGATGGCGCAGAAGATTCACGGCCTGCGCTTCGTCGGTCCCGGCGGAAATGAGGCGGTGCTCAGCTCGAACAAGGTGGAAGCGTGGATCATCGCGCGCTCACAGTTCGACGCCGAGATCGCGTTTGCCGCCGAGCGTGCTGGAGCCAAGTTTGTCCAAGGCTTCAATGCCAAGCGTCTGCTGCGCAATCCGTCGGGGCGTATCGTCGGAATCTCTGACGGAAAGACCGAAGTCGAAGCGGATCTGATGATCTTTGCCGACGGTGCGCACTCTCGCTTTTCGATCGACAAGCGTCCCCGTCGTCAGATCGCTGCGATCATGGCTTGGTACGAAGGCGTCCCGTATCAGCCCGGCATCTTGGAAATGTACTTCGATAAGCGCGTGAAGCCGTGGTACGGCTGGCTGTTCCCCGAGACGGACACGCGCGTCAACGTCGGCATCTGCTACGACCCCGAGGATCCGGCGGATCCGAAGCGACTGCTCGACGATGTGATTGCAACCCACGTCGGAGACCGGCTCAAGAACGCGCAGCAGGTCGGCAAGTACAAAGGTCATCCGATTGTCTACACCGAGGGTGTGGGCCCGATTACGTCACCGGGTGCGATCTGGATCGGCGAGTCGGCGCGACTGACCAATGCAGCGACGGGCGAAGGCATCTCGTATGCGATGCGCTCGGCGTGTGTGGCGGCGGATGTGATCTCTCGGCATGACCGGGCGGACTCGACGCTGCTGATGGAATATCAGCAGGCGACGACGAAGCACTTTGCGCTGCCGCTCAAGACGGCGGTGGGCTTTATGAACTTCGTAAACACACCGGCGTTTGGGATGGCTTCGTCGCTCATCACGAGCCGTGCGGTGCAAGGCGCGATGCGCTACTTGCTGGCCAACGCGTAACTGCGACGACGCAGCCTGGCTTACGACTTGGGCACAAAGCCCAGGACGCTGGCCAGGTTGGCTCCGTCGCTGCTGGCCGAATTGCTGGCGGAACCGCTGGTGGAACCGCTGGGACTTGCCTGATACGCGCGTCGGGGAGCGACGGACAGACGAGCTGCCGGATCGCCGAGCAGGACGTAGCCCGCCAAGTCCTGACGCAGCATCCACAAGTGACCCAGACGCGCGCGCTGTGCCTCGGGGGAAACGTCGCCGCTTGCTTCGCGATCGTAGAGCGCGGTCAGCTCGGTGTTGACTTCGTCGAAGGCGCGACTGATGGCCTGAAGCGCGAGCCCGCAGCGACTTCCTTTGAGCAGCTCCGCGACGATCTGCACAAACTTGCCAGGACGCTGCACCGCGCTGCCCGTGTCGAGATCGAGGAAGCTGTACGTCCACGCGAGGTCGATGTGACCGAAGAACGCGAGCGGACCGCTCGGATTGGCGAGCGCAGCTTGTGGCAGGGCGGCGACAAAGGGCGGATCGCCATCCTTCGGCAGTCCGTCGAGCACTTTACTGGCCGCACCGGCATACTGTCCAGCTTTCGCCAGCGCTTCCAGCCAGTGACGATACGCGCTCTGCGACGGAGTTCCCGCACCATAACAGGCGAGCATGAACCAGATGCCACCGGGCAAAAACGCCGTCTCACGAATGTCTGATCCGAGCAGCAGTCCGTCGGTGCCAAAGCTCATCGCGCCTTGTTCTCGTCGCTGTCTTTCTTTGGGCTTCCAGCCGATGCGCGGCGTTCCGGCCCCGTGGCTGAGCGTAAACAGCACCGTCGGATCCTCTTGGGTAATCTGCTGAAGCAGCTCGTCTCTCGTCGGAATCGTTTGATCGCCCGAATCGATGATCGCGCGCGCGGGCAGCTTTCGTTCCATGACCTTGCGACGAGCCAGCGACACACCCGGCGTAATCAGCGAGTCATAGCCTGCTCGCGTCGCGCGTGTTCCGTCGTGAACGGTATAAAACAGGCTGCGTCCGGCCTGCTGCGGTGGGCTGGCGTCCTCGGCGCGCAGCAGCTTGTCGATGTAGGCGCGATAGTCGTCTTCTCGATCGAATGCGAGCCGTCCGACCAGCTCACTGGCGCTCTGAACCTGCTGAATGCTGAGCGCGACCTGATCCAAGTTGCCCAAGATGAGCTGATAAAACGGCTGCTCATCTTCCGTCGTGCTTCCGTCGGCATAGTTGCGCTTGCGCCACGACATCGCATCGGCTTGATCGGCCTTCGCGGGTGCAACGTAGACTTTGACCGGCGCTCCTTGCTGTTCTGTCCTTCGCTGAATCAGCGGCGCAGCCAGATCGAGCAGGCGCTTTCCGGCATCGCCTTCGGGAATGATCACCGACCAGCCCTGCGCTTCGAGCGAGTTTTGATCGCCCGAGCGATCGCGCAGGTGATCCGGCTGGGGCCCGCGCGTTGGACGCTTGGTTTCCGTCGCTGCATCGGCTTGTAAGTCTTCGCTTAGCGTCGGAGTCCGCTGATCCGCATCACACAAGAGCAGGTTCAGTCCCAGATCACTCGGTGCGGCGCGGGTCATGGCTTGGCTCCCTGCGACGGAATGTGACCTTGGGCGTGAACGTGCAGCTCGCCCGACGGAAGCTGCTCGACCAGTTGGAGGTTTGCACCGCCGCTCGGCAGCGACTCGATCACCGCAGCGGTAAAGCGCGTCAGGATCGGAACCATCGGGCCTTTGCTCGGATCAAGCTGGGGATTTTTGCGCGCCAAGCTTAGGAAGTTTGTCCATTCTTCGTCGCTGGCATCGGGCGCGGGCAGGCTGATCAAGCGAATCCAGGTTCCGGTGTTCAGATAGGCCAGTCCGTCTTGCTGCTGAAAGCGCGCGGCATGCGTGTGACCGAACACCACGGCGGACGCAGAATACTTTTGGGCCAGGCGCTTGGCTTCGTTCCAATCGGCCTCATCGGGCGCAAACGCAAAAAACTGCTGACCTTCTGCCCCGGTGAGCTTGCGCTGCGCTTTGGCATACGCCAAAAGTCCCGCCCGCGCGAGCTTGAGCTGGAGCGACGAGAGCGTCTCGGCGTCAAAGGCAAACGACTCAGGCTGATCTTCCCCGTCGGAAAGCAGCGAAGCGAGCGTCTCTTGTTCGTCAGAAGTGAGCTGCACCGATGCCAGCGCTTTGGCCATGCCCAGCTCGTCTTCGTCATCGGGACCAAACGTCGCTGGACCTTGCTTGGACTGACGTAGCTGAAGCAGCAGATCCACCGTCGAGCCCTTGAAGACTTCCTTGACCGCTTTGGGACTGACCGCCAGCGCCGTCAGCACACCACCTTGAAAGTCCGGCTTGATCAGATCGATCAGCTTGAGTCCGTACGCGCGCTTGAGCGGGTTCATGATCGTCTTGACCAGCTTCGAGCCTGCGGCATAGCGAAAGCTCTCTGCGCTGGCCGAGCGTGGCGCGCCGGGACCGGGCAGGTGTGGATAGTCCACCTTGTTCCACTCGTCGTTTTGTTCGCCGTGCGTGATCAAGATTCGTGCGCCGCCCGCGTCGAGAAGGGCTGGCTCGCTACCGCGCTGAAACTGGAGTCGCTGACTGACGGTTTCGGGCTGTCCCAGGTGAGCGCGCAGCGTGGCTTGGACGCCGGGCAAGGCCAGCTCGATGTCGTGGTTACCGAGCCGAATCACCACCTCGCCGCCTGCGTGCAGCACGTCGCCGATGGCATGGAGCACGCGCAGGGTCACCGGGTTTTGGCAGATCTGCTCCGCTTGAGCGACCGCACGCGCTTCGTCTAGCTCCAGCGGATCTTCGTTCATCAGAAAGTCCACGCCGTCGCCGTTGCAGATCACCGTGTGTCCGGGCGCGGCAAAGCGTCGGAGCAGGCTCGGCAGGGTCTCACCACCCGCGAAGATGTCGTACATGCCGCCATTGCCCAAATGTAAATCGCTGACAATTAACGTCTTGGTTGAACCAGACATGCGAGCCTCCGCTGGCTGTAAGTCCGCGCGCCCCTCACGGGCCGTCATCAAAAAACCGCTGCGGAGACAGTATATCCGAGCGTGCGAATCGCCTGTTAGTATGTATGTTGAATTACAGATTTCGCTTCTTTGAACAGGAAGTCGGGCTGTGATGTGTGAAAAAGTTTCATTCATCGGTCATTGGCAAAAGAGGAAGCACGATGCACCACCGAGGCGATGAGCAAGAAGCAGAAGACATCACCGGGCTGTCCGCGCAAGCGTTCCTGGAGCTGCTATCGAACTACGATCTGTCCGAAGGCGCAGAGCCCGAAGGTCCGCTGTCGTTTGAGGAGCCTCCGCCATCGGCGCTGAAGCAGACGGAGCTTGGCAACAAAGTGGTCGCGGTGGGCAAAAAGCTGCTCGGAAAGCCGGTGCGCGAAGATGCGGGCACCAATGCTGACAAAGACGGGCTGATTCGATCGTTCTTTTTGGAAGGCATTCCGTGGAAAGCGAGCTACTGGGACGACTGGGTGAAGAATCATCCGCAGAGTCCGGTGCCTCGGCCCGAGTGGTGCGCGGCGTTCGCTTGCTACTGCGTGCGCAAGGGCTATGCCGAAGCGGGTCTGTCGGACAAGGTTCCCAAAGTGCTGAGCGCTTCCACTTCGGCGCTGCGCGAGCAGTTCATCAAGCTGGGACGCTTCATCCATCGCGACGAGCTGTTCGACGGCGAAGGCAAGATTCGTCCCGATGCCAAGCTGCCGAGTCCCGGCGACATCGTGCTGTGGCAAGGTCACACCGGTCTGCTCGTGGATCTGACGACCGACGGAACGTACTTCACGCTGGAAGGCAACACCAAGCCGAAGAAAGATGCGACGCCGGGCGTGTACCTTTTGCCGAACTCCTCGTCGCGCAAGATCGAAAAAGACGGCAAGCTGGTCTACTCGCTGACCGGCTTCTGTCAGCTTGTTTCTCTCGACGGCTGAGCGCCGGTTTCAAAAACCGCGTCTTTTTGCCAAAAATCGCGTCCTTACTCCGAAAACCGCGTCTTTGGCCGATTCTGCTTCCCAATCAGGGCGTGCAATCGACGCTGGCGCTCCTTGTCACAAATTAGGCCTTCTCTGTTCCCAAAATCACTTGAGATTTCGCAGCGATCTCGACCGTGAATCGCGAAAACAAAGCGCTTGAGAGCGCAGACCGTCCACGCTACGTTCCGACCGTTTTTGTGGTTCTTTCCCTCGAAAAACTCTCGGAGGTAGCCATGTCCGGTTCGACACCCGGTAGTGCTCGTTTGGCGCTCTTTCGTGTCCCGAAGCTTGCTTGGCGACGGGTTGCAGCGATCCTCGGCGTAAGCTTCATCGTCGCCTGTAGCAGCGGTGGCGGCGGTGGCGGCTGCGGCGGACTCACCAAGCTGTCTGGTGGATATCCCGTCGATAAGCGCATCGACAACGCGGTGCAGCTGCGCATCACCAAGGGCTTTTTCGACTTCTTGGAAGCCAACGGCAAAGCGCTCGTCGATAAGTTCCTTCCATCGGGCGGCGAGATCGCGGTTCCGTCGAGCTGCGGCGGTGACACCGAGATCTGCTGCGGCCAGATGTGCAAGGTCAAGCTGGAGTATTCCTCTCTGAAGTTTGAGCCGACCCCGCCGACGACGACCAAAGCGACGCTGCGGGCCAAGATCAAGACGATGGAGGACTTCAAGATCAAGACGAAGGCTGGCTTTGTCACCATCGACTGCAAGCTGTCGCTCGACACTGCGCGACGAGGCAAGCAAGACGTAGGCATCACGATGGCTGCCGTCGCCAACGTCAGTGCAGCGACCAAGCTGACCAGCATCGACTTCGACGACAAGAGCGTCGATATCTTGGACCTGGACAGCGACGACATCGACATCAAGGGCAACATCCTGTGCGGAACCGTGAACCTGCTGAAGGGCCTGTTCATCGGTCAGCTCAAGGATCAGCTCAAGAAGCAGCTGGCCGGGCCGCTCGACTCGGTGCTGTGTCAAAAGTGTGCTGCGAAGGCGGACTGCTCGACGCTGGCCAACCAAGGCTGCGTCAACAACTTCTGTATGCGCGACGGAACGTGCTTGCAGCTTTTGGGCCTGGAAGGACGCATCGATTTGGGCAGCGCGCTCGGTGCATTTTCCCCGGCGGCCAAGACTGCGGGCATTGACATGATCGTCGCAGCCGGTAACTACGCGACGGTCGAAGCGCTTCCGACGGCGGGTCTGTCGATGGGAATGCTCGGTGGAACCAGCTCTTCGGCGAGCAGCGCGTGTGTGCCGCGTCGTCCAGCCCCGACCGGACCGGCCCCCGGCAAGAGCACCGCGTTTGCGGGCAACACCGCGCCAAATGGCAAGCCGTATCACGTCGGTGCGGGCATCTCGACGCTGGAGCTAAACTCGCTCGGTTACACGCTGTACGACACCGGCGGCCTGTGTCTGGATGTCGGCTCGGAACAAGTCGAGCTGCTGTCGTCGGGACTTCTGTCGGCGCTGATTCCGTCGATCAACGATCTGACGCGCGGCGCGAACTCGGCGATCAAGATCGTCGGTCGTCCGCAGCAGCCACCGACGTTTGTGCTGGGCAAAGGAACCTACAAGACCGACGCGATGGGCAAAAAGATCATCGACGATCCGCTGCTCCACTTGGTCGTGAAGGACATGGCGCTCGATTTCTACGTGTTCCTCGACGAGCGTTATGTGCGCTTTATGCGTCAGACGGTGGATCTGGATCTGCCGATCGGGCTCGACGTGGATGCGATGAACCAGATCGTGCCGGTCCTCGGTGACATCGGTCAGGCGGTTGGCAATGTGCGAGTGACGGACAGCTCGCTGCTCAAGGAATCGCCGACGCAGCTTGCCCGTCTGTTCCCGAGCCTGTTGCCAGTTCTGGCCGGTTCGCTGTCGTCGATCGATCCGATCAAGCTGCCCGACATCATGGGTCTACAGCTTTCACCGACTCAAATCACCAGCACCACAGATACGACCGGTAAGCTGTCGATGCTGGGACTGTTCTTGTCGATCAAGCTGTCCACGATGCCGCTGGCAGGAGAAGACATGACGCTTCTTGCGCAAGGAACGGACGAGCCGACCGAGACGTTTGCCCAGCTCGAGTCCGTGACGGTACCGACGGCGGAAGAGCTGGCTGTGACCGCGCCGGTGCAGCAGTCCACGCGCGTCGTGATTCGTGTCGATGCGAGCAGCCATCTACGCGGCGATCGCGAGTGGCAGTACCGCATCGACGGTGGATTCTGGCGACCGTTTGATAGTCAGCGTCAGATCCTCATCGAGGAGCCGGAGCTGCGTCTTGTGGGCAAGCACAACATCGAAGTGCGTGCGCGCGTCGCGGGTCAGCCTGGAACGCTCGATCCGAGCCCAGCCAAGCTGGAATTTGTCGTCGAGCCTGTCTCTCAGCGAGCGCCGGTTTCGTCGAAGGTTGAGGCCAAGTCGCTGGCTGCGGCACCTGAGGCTCAGTCGGTGACGGACGCTGCGACGGGCTGCTCGGTAAGTCGTTCGTCGGCGGGACGGGGAACGCTCGTCGTGGTGCTGATGCTGCTTGTCGGTCTGCTCTCGCGACGACGGCTGGTGCAGGCAGGAACGCTGCTGCTCGTCGGTCTGCTCGGCACAAGCGGCTGCAACAAGAACAGCAATGGCAGCGGTGCCGACGCGGACATGACACCGGGAGAAGTGAAAAAGCCCAAGACGGAGTTTGCTCCAAACGATGAGCTGGGTCGCTACCAGAGCGTCGCGGTGTCGTCGGACAAGCTGATGATAAGCGCCTACAACGCGACGTTTGGCGACTTGGCGTTCACCGAGATGTCGATGCCGAGCAGCCAGTCAACCTGGAATCCGGTCGATGGTCTTCCGACGGGAGATCCCGACAGCACCGATCCGGCAGCCTATCGCAGTGGCTACGCCGACGCGGCGGATGATGTGGGCCGCTTTACGTCGCTACAGCTTCAGCAAAGTGGCAGCCCGGTGATCGCCTATCAAGACGTGACCAACAGCGCACTGAAGCTGGCGACGCGCAGCGGGGACAAGTGGAGCAAACTGGTCGTTTCCGATCAGAGCGAAGGGCAGGGCGTGGGCTCGTTTGCGCAGCTTCTTCTCGACGGAAATGATCAAGCGACGGTCGCGTACATGGTCGCCGGTGCGAAGAAGCCCGATGGCAAGGTGTTCGCGCAGCTTGTCGTCGCTCAGGCTTCCGGTGCAGCGCCGCAGAGCGGATCGGACTTCACCAAGAAAGTCGTCGAAGAGGTTCAGGTGTCGTGCGCCGGTCTGTGCGGCACGGGCGAAGCGTGCGTCTACGTCGATCCAGCGGTCAAAGATCGTCTGAAGACCGTCTGCAAAAAGAACGAGTCAAGCTGCACGCCAAGCTGCAAGAACGCGCAGGCTTGCGTCGCTGGCAAGTGTGTCGATGCGCTCGGGACTCCGGCGCTGGACTTGCCGCAAGGCACGGGCCTGTTTGCGCGCCTTGTCCAAGGCACAAGCGGCAAGTTCGTGGTGTTCTACAACCGAGCGACGGGCGCGCTGAAGATGGCGAACCTGAGCGACTGGACGGTCACGACGATCGACGGTGGCGATGGCAAGGTTGATACGGGCCGTCACATTGGCGCGGCGGTTTCAGCAGACGGAACGCTGCACATTGCTTACTCAAGCAGCGACGGCAAGCTGTACTACCGCAACGTCAAAGGAACCACCGTCAGCAAGGCCGAGCTGGTTGACGATGGCAACCGAGGCACCGCGATGGTGACGGACTATCATCATGTCGGTGCGGGTGCGGCGCTCATCGTCGATGAGGTCGGTCCGGTGATCGCGTATCAGGACTCGACGGCAGGCACGCTGGAGCTGGCGCGCAAAGTGGCGTCGTGGAGCCGCAAGACCATCGGCGCAGAGCCGGGCCTGAACCGAGGCTATTACCCGCAGCTGTTCCAGCTCAGCGGCAAGTGGTGGGTGTCCGACGTGGTGTATGACCGCTCGGCGGACGCGCTCAGCTCGCTGCGCTTCACCGATCTGTCCACAACCAATCCGTAGCCCGCCCGTCTGTGCGACGAGAGCTTCCCTTCTTCTCGTCGCCTTCCCCACGCCAACCGCTTCTCTTGCTGACAGCCCGTCTCATCGGCTGATGAGCGCGGCTTTTGTTTCACGATGTTTCATTTGATGATGAAACATTTTATCGCTGAGTTGTTGCTGGATACAGCCAGCGCAGTGCTTGAAACACAGCCGGATATGTCACTGTGGGCACAACAAAGAGCCAGCAGAGCGGATGCTTCATTGCCACAGTGTGTGACTATCGCACAGTGCTCCGTCAAATCCTTTCAGCTTGTCACAAGTGCCAGCTGAGACGCAAAACGCGGCGTGGGCTGACCAGAGATTTTTTCCGGCGAGATCTTGTGTTCCAATAGAAAAAGCATTGCAGGGAAAGGGGACTCGCGCGGTGAAGATGGCGCTGTGACCCAGTGAATGGTCAGATCTTGTGATGTTGGATGATGGTTGCGCGCCGGTTTCATCGAACACAGGGCCAAGAAACGCGCTGTCACCACGCTGTCGTCGCCCAGCGAAGCGACGTTTGTTTAGCAAGTCCGGCACGAAAGATGCTCTGCTCTGCGCTTATGTCACATCCATCGCAACGAGTCGTCATTGTGGGAGGCGGAACCGCTGGCATCTCCGTCGCTGCCAGGCTTCGTCGTCGCGCTCCTGCGCTTCACATCACGGTCATTGATCCGTCGCAGACGCACTACTATCAGCCGCTGTGGACGCTGGTCGGGGGCGGTGTCGTCGAAAAGGAAGAGACAGCGCGGCCCGAGTCATCGGTGATTCCCGACGGAGTAACCTGGGTTCAGCAGGCTGTCAGCGAGTTTGTGCCCGACGCAAACCAAGTGACGCTCCAGAGCGGCGAGCGACTTGGCTACGACTACTTGGTGTGCGCGCCGGGAATTCAGCTCAACTGGGGTGAGATCAAGGGCCTGTCCGGTCACGTCGGCAAAGACGGAATCTGTAGCAACTACGCTTATGAGTTTGTCGATCGCACGTTCCCGACGATTCAGTCGGTGACGGAAGGAAACGCGCTGTTTACGCATCCTGCGACGCCCATCAAGTGCGGTGGTGCGCCGCAGAAGATCATGTACCTGAGCGACGATGACTTCCGACGGCGTGGCGTGCGTGACAAGGTCAAGGTCAAGCTTTTGATGGCGCCAGCGACGATCTTTACGTCGCAGTACTATGCGGAATCGCTGCGGCAAGTGATTGCGAAAAAAGACATCGAGGTTGCGTATCAGCACAACTTGATCGAAGTGCGGCCTGCGTCGAAAGAAGCGGTGTTTCTGCGGCTGGATACCAAGGAAGAAGTGGTTCTTCGCTATTCGATGATTCACGTCACACCACCGATGAGCGCGCCGGACTTTGTGCGTAAGAGCCCGCTGGCCAATGCATCCGGTTTTGTCGATGTGGACAAAGAGACGCTGCGTCACAGCCGCTTCGCCAACATCTTTGCGCTCGGGGATGCGAGTGGCCTTCCAACGTCGAAGACCGGGGCTGCGATTCGCAAGCAAGCGCCCATCGTCGTCGAAAACCTGCTGGCAGCCATCGCCGGTCAGGCGCTGCCGGGTCGCTACGATGGCTATACGTCCTGTCCGCTCGTGACGGGCTACGGCAAGCTGGTCTTGGCCGAGTTTGGCTACGACGGAAAGCCGATGGAGTCGTTCCCGTTCGATCAGCGCAAAGAGCGGCTGTCGATGTACTGGCTCAAGCGGTTTGGGCTGCCGATCTTGTACTGGAACGGAATGCTGCGGGGACGGGCGTAGCGGCGTGGGCTGCGCCGTGTACAAATCCGTGCGGCATCGCGAGCGGGCGACGGGTAGAATCGCGGTCCCATGGAACAACCCTCGACAGAGCAGCTTTCGGCGTTTGCCCACGCGATCCTGAGACAGCAGCCGTTTGCGGTGAAGCTGGGCACCCGGCTGGATGCGTTTTCGTCCGGTCACGCCGAGCTGTCGCTGCCGATCGTCGATGATCTGAGGCAGCAGCACGGCTTTGTCCACGGCGGTGTCTTGTCGTATCTTTCGGACAATGCGCTGACGTTTGCGGGCGGATCGGTGCTCGGTGACGCACTGACGGTCGAGTTCAAGATCAACTACCTGCGGCCCGCGCGCGGTCAAGGTCGGCTCGTTGCCGTCGCGGATGTGATTGGCCAAAGCAAGTCGCAAGCTGTCGTGCGCTGCGATGTCTTCGTCGAATCCGTCGAGGGAACTCGCTTCCACTGTGCGGCAGCGCAAGGCACGATTGTGAAGGCTTTGTCGGCAGCAAGATCAGCGGACCCTGCCGACGCCGCCCTGCGTACGACAGGCTGATTGTGGGAACGGTTTGCGCTAGCCTGTGAGGTCTGGGGCTTTCGCAAAGGGACTTCTGGATGCGAGCGTATGTGCAGATCGGTCTTGTCTGCTGGCTGCTTGGCTGCGGGCGCGGGTGGGCGCAGTCTCCGGATCACTCGACGGATGTGCTGTCTGAAACGGCCCAGCTGGTGAGCGATCCGAAGCTGGCCCAGCTGGTGGATGCCCTGGCGCAGCATCGCCGTGTCAGCCTGACGCGCGCCGGTTCCGATGACGATGGTGGAAAGCTAAAGCGACTGCTTTCCCAGCTGGAAGCGGCCAGCACTCCAGCACAGCGAGCGACGCTGCTTCGTCACAAGAGCGCCGTAGTTCGTGGCTATGCCCTTCGTTATTGGCTGACAGTCCGTGATGAAGCCCGAGAATCCATTTCATCATTACTAGATGATGACAGCGAGATTATTACGTTAATAAACTGCAAGCCGCGTACTGTGTTGATGTGTGATTTTGCCTATCAACAGCTTGCTGGGTTGTCAGCGCTTGATGCATCGCCTGTTCCTGTGTCGATACAAGCTCGGCTGGTGTGGGTTGCGCAGCACGGTCGCAATCGCTGTCAGCTTCCGGCGCTGCGGGCACTGGCGACGCTGCGACATCCTGCGGTGGCTGAGCTGGCGCTGCCGCTGCTCGATCGGACAGAGCCGTCGCTACAGCTTGTGGGACTGGAGCTGCTCAGTCGGGTGCCTCGTCCGCAGCACGCGGCGCGTGTTCGGGCGCTGACGACTGCGATGCTGCCGACGCTGCGGGCGCGGGCTGCTGCCGCTTTGCATGCCTTCCCCGGTCCCGACAGCGAAAGGCTCCTGCGCACGCTGATGGAGCACGATCCGAGCCCAGAGGTGCGAGCCCTGGCCGCGCAGAGCTACGCGCAGCAGACGCAGCGTGACGTGCAGTGGCTGGTGGCCTGGCGACAATCCGCAAGTCCTGCGCAGCGGCTCCGGGTGGAGCTGGGCCTGGCTTACGACGCGCGTCCCGATTCGCTGGAACTGCTGCAAAGCCTGCTCACGCCGAAGCTGCTGGTGTCTGGCGACTTTTGGGCGGACTCACAAGAGATTGGCTTTGTGGGAAATGGAGTGGGCGCGCAGTTTGTGGATTTTTTGAAAAACCTACGCAAGAAGCAGATATCGACAGAGCTGGCCAAGAAGATCGATGCGTGGTTTGCGCAGAGGCAGTGGCGACTGCGTGAGCCGCTGGCATCTATCACTGCGCTGGATCGCGTCTTGACTGGTCGGTAACGGGCTTCTGTGCGCGCCGTGCATCGACTAACCGCCGGTGGCTTTTAGGCCTTCTTTGGCCAGCTCGTTGCGCGGGGACACGTCGAGGATGTGATGAAACTCGGCGCTCGCTTCGGGCAGCTTGCCTTGCTTGAGCAGCGCCCAGCCAAGTCCCGACTGAACTTCCACATCGCTTGGATACAGATCCTTGAGCCGACGGTACAGCGCGGTCGCTTCGGCGTAGCGCTGTAGGTTATAGCAAGCGTAGGCGAGGCGCAGCGTCGCCAGATAGTTGCCTGGCTCCAGTCGCAGGACCGCACGAGCTTGGGTTTCCACATCGCTCCAGCGACGCAGCGCAAGCTGTGGCAGCAGGATTCCGAGTCGCGGCTCGACGGCTCCCGGGGCTTGTGAGATCGCGCGAACGTAGACATCGACGGACTCTGCAAAGCGTCCCAAGCGATACAGCAGCCAAGCGCGACGCAGCGTCACGACATAGGAATCCCTGCGGGGCGCGACAAGCTGATCGAGCACCGACAGAGAATCGGCCAGCTTTCCCACCGCTTCGCTGTCGTAGGAGCGCTGGATCAGCTCTGCGTTTGCATCGGCGCGGGCCACACTGGTCCACAGGGAAAAGGCAGAGGCCAACAGAAGCAGCGACTTTTTCATGACGAATCCTTTTGCGTAGGCTCTTTGGGGTTCGGGGCGGTGATGCGCTCGGCTCTCACCGTTCGTCCGTGCAGGGTGACTTCGATTCGGACAACACCCAGACCGCGTGCCAACAGGACTCGGGTACGCAGTGCGGGCTCTTTTGCGGGATCGGGCGCTTCGTCTTCTTTGCTTTGGCGCGTGGACAGAGACTGCGAATCGATCTGAAGGAGCGCTCCGTCTCGTCGGGCCGATAGCTCTACCGTGAAGCCGTCTTTGGCACGAATCGGAGCAACAAAGTCGTGCAGAAGCTGAAGCCACAGCGGACGGACCAAGCGACCCGGAAGCAGATCGCGCCAGCACAGCGACTCTGTACTTTCGAGCGGCATGCGTGGCAGCGCGGTGCGCAAAAGATACAGCACCGATCGTCGAGAGCCGCTGACATCGTACGCGGTGTACATCTCGTCGCTCAGCACGTAACGCAGCACCGATCCATACGTGAGCGATCGCAGCAGGGGCTGACCGTAGACATCGACTTCACAGATTACGCGCTCTTCGCGATCGCCGACTTGGAAGCGCCACTCTCCGCCGTGTCCCGGTGCGAGGCTGGCCACAAACGATCCGCGCTCTTCATCGGGTTCCAGGTTGCGCACGCTCTGCTTTTCTTTGGGCGTGAGCGCGGTCGAGACAAGCTGACGATCCTCGCGGATGACCACGGCATCGCTGAACGTACACGGCAGCGTCGAGGTTCCCACATCAGCGCTCGATTGCAGGTGAAAGTGCAGGTGCGGCTGCGGCGATCGTCCAGAGCTTCCACACAGCCCAAGTACGTCTCCCGCTTGCACCACTTGTCCGACGCGAACCTTGACCGATCCGCGAGCCAGGTGCGCGACCAGAGAATAGATTCCGGGTGCGTGATGAAGCAGCACCAGGTTGCCCCAGTTCTGCTGTAGGTTCATTGCTCCGACGAGGTTATCGGGAATGTCGTGTTCGACCTTGACCACGGTTCCTGCCGCCGCAGCGAGCACTGGCAAACGGAAGCAGTGATAGTGCTCTGGCTTGGTTCCGTCTTCTCGAAAGGTCTTTCCGTCGGACCCGAGCACTTCAAAGTCCCAGGCATGACGCCAGCGCTCTTTGTGCGTGTGTGCGCCGTCCACACCTTGGGTACAGATCCATGCACCGCGCATCGGAAGCTGCATCTTGACCGGCTGGGACCAGCCAAAGCGCAGGAGCCGCGCGCGCAGATAGTCCAGGTTGTCTTCAGGAGTCGCCAGCATCAGATCGACGGCTTTGGGATGTGCGTCCCGGACTCTCTGTCGCAGCGCAAGCAGGATCAGCAGGATCGTGACGTTAAACGGAACCACCAGCAGCGGAACACCAAGTCGCTGATGAATCGGCAAAAGTCCTGCGCACAGAAACGTCGCCAGCGCTGAAGCCGTCATCCCCATCAGCCAAGAGGATGCGGACGGAACAAACCACACTCCACCGATGGCGACGGCAGCAAAGGCTGCGTTGTAGCTGACCACCAAGACCACGGTTTCAGGACTGAGCGACAGCCCAAACACCCCGAGCAGATACGCGACCGCAAAGCCAGAGACTGCCAGCATCGCAGAGATGCGTGAGTGCAGGAGCAGAGCCAGCAGAACCAGGGCTCCGACTTCCGCTCTTGGCAAAAAGAACAGCGCTCCCAGACCGCGCAGCAGCGCTGGACCGTGTGCGATCGATCCGTCTGCTGTGGGGGCAGAGAGTGCGAAGCTCGGCGAAACCGCAAGGACCATCTGATAGACGACGATGAACGGAATCGACAGCAGCGGCAGATGAATCCGTCCGATCGATGCGCGCAGTGCAGCGGTCAAGATCGCGCACAGTCCGCCACACAGAAGGGCCAGCAAAATGGGTCCGATTCCCAGCGAAAAGGTGTGTCCGATTCCCAGTCCACACAGCAGCGCGTTGTATCCGTAACCGCCACTTTTCCGTTCTTCCGGTTCCAGTCCCAGCAGAAAAGAAGTGAGCAGTGCAGCGCCCGCACAGAGCATTCCCATCGCAGCCGGAATCGGCATCACCAGCGTCGCACAAAAGAGCGTCAGTCCAACCCAAACAGAGCCGGAAAACAGAATCTGTGCGTAACACAGAAGCAGCGAACGGAATGCTGTCACGAGCGGCACCGGAAGACTCCTTTGTGAGCTACTTCTGTGGGCTACTTCAGCCAGCTCGGCACTTCTTCCAGCGCTTGCAGATCATCGAGCTGCTCTGCTTTGCGAATCAGTCCGATCTGACCATCGGTTCCGATCATCACCACGGCGGGACGCATCGCGATAAACTGCATCCACTGCGTGACGTTGTAGGCTCCGACGTTGCGGAACACCAGACGCTGACCCGGAGTCATCGCAGGAAACTGCACGGTATCGCGCAGCACATCGATGTTCATGCACAGCGGTCCGTACAGCACCGTTGGTTCGAGCAGTCCGCCAAACTCCTGCGCGGGAACGACATCGTGCTTGTACCAAAACGCGGTAAACAGAATGTTCACGCCCGCATCCAGCACCAGTCCGCGTCGTCCATCGGGAAGTCGCTTGGTTGCTTCCACCGTTGAGATCAAAAATCCCGAGTCATCCACCAGCGCGCGTCCGGTTTCCAGCACCAACGTAGGAAGCTCTTTGGGAGGATACTCAAGCAGGCTCAGTCCGTCGCAGATTGCATCGGCATAGCGCTCAAAGGAAGGACTGGTCTGTTCGCCCGGAAGGTACTGCGCAGCCAATGTGTTCGGAGACGCAAAGCCTCCGCCCAGATCGATAAACGACAGCTTGATTCCGTATTCCTGACGGATCTCATTGGCGAAGCGCGCAAGCTTGGCTGCCGCTTGTCCGTACGCTTCAGGAGCCAGGATGAACGTACCGATGTGAGAGTGCAGTCCGGTCAGTTCCAGACGATCTCCTGCGACCATGCGTGCGACGGCTTCGCGTGCTTGTCCTGATTCCAGGTTCACACCAAAGCGGCTCCACGCGGGCAGTCCGTCAATCGCCAGGTTCAGTCGCAGCGCGACCTTGGGACGGATTCCCATCCGCTCTGCGATCCGTTCAATGCGCGCCAGCTCATCGAAGTTGTCGATGTGAATCATCGCGCCGCCAGCCAGTGCGCGCTCGATCGTCGCATCGGGCTTGTACGGACCGTTCCAGTGAATGTGATCGGGAACGACGCCGGTGCGGATCGCTTTTTCGTACTCGAACGGAGACACCACTTCCGCCCATGATCCTTCCCGATGAAAGGTGCGACAGATCGCTTCCAGATAGTTTGTCTTATACGACCAGGCGATCCGCACTTTGGCGTAGCGACGGCTGAATGCTTGCTGAAGCTCGCGATAGCGATTGATCAGCGTCTTTTGCGAAAACACAAACAGCGGCGATCCGTACTTGGCGACCAGATCGGACACCGCAACGCCGTCGATGTGAGTAAGTGGTCGCATTCCCTGCAAGCGACCAAACTTGTTCATCTGTCCCATCTGATGGCGCACCAGTGTGGGGCGCTCGTAAGGAAGCTTGCTCATCGCGATACCTCTCCGGTGGTCACCATGTTTTGGAAGTCTGTGATGCTTGCGATCTGATCAATCGAGATGCGGACAAACAGCGTTCCGACCTTGTAGTCGGTTCCGATGTTTGGCTGCTTTCCTTGCGCCAGCTCGACGGCAGCATAGGGAAGGTTCAGACCCGCACCTGCGCTTAGGTACACCCACGCGGGGAAGCGCGGATTGATCTCGATCAAGTGATAGTGTCCCAGCTTGTCGCGCATCAGCTCGATCTCGCAGGGACCGCGCCACTTGGTGGCTGACATAAACTGCTGCGCCACTTCCAACAGCGCTGGATCGCGAACCGTGATTCCGGCCCAGCCCTTTCCTTTGTCGGTCAGCATCAGCTTCTTCATACCGACTGCACCGACGAGACCTCCTTCTCCGTCACCGAGCGCAACGATGTTGAACTCTTCACCGAGAATCTGGGTCTGCACCACAACCGGAATGCCCCACTGCGCGACCACTTTGTAAAATGCGTGCGTCGCATCTTCCAGGTTCATTGCCAGCGTGGCTCCGTAGTACAGACCTTTGACGTACATCGGATACGGAACAGAGAAGTGAACGCGCGACAGCTCTTCGATTGTGTTGACAACTGCCGTCGCTGGAACTCGGATTCCTGACTTCGCACCAAGCTGCGCAAGGCGGCCTTTTTCGCGTAGCGTAAACTGCTCTCGCGTAGGAAGAAGGGTCTTGATTCCCAGTGCGCGAAGCTTGGGCTCTAGATCCAAAAATGCAGGCAGCTCTGCATCCAGCGTAGGAATGATCACATCGATTCCGAGCTTGCTGTGAACGTATTCCAGTCTCGACCAAAACGCAGTCAGTCCCTGCGACGGATACGGCAGCAAAAACACATCGCGTACCAAGTCGGTTGCATAGATCCCTGGATCGAGCGCGTCGTATCCCAAGCCGATGATCCGAATCGAAGGATCTGCATCGCGCAGCGCACGAATCACAGCCACACCGGGCGCTGGATTGTCGGTCGCGTTCAGACCTGTCACTGCAACATGAAGAGGTCTTTCACTCATGACGACTCCTACTTCTCTGTTCCAGTGAAGTTGGGGGGCACCACGCCGTGCTGACGCAGAAGCTGATAAAACTCGGTGATGTCACTTTCCAGATCACCGTGAACATCGAAGCGCTCGCGCAGTCGATCGATGATCGCGCTGCGTCCCAGTCCTTCGCGCAGTGCTTGCAGGATCGCGAGTCCGGTTGCGTTCGTTGTAAACGTCGCTCCGGTGTAGGGATCGAACACGAATCCCGTGTCGCTAAGAGCCAGATCTTTGAGGTGTGTTGCGCTGCTCATGAGGACTCCTAAAAGGCCTTGCTAAGCCCGAGTGTGAAGTAGTGCGCGTTGCTTTCTGAGCTGAGCCGAACGTCCGTCAGCCGTCGCAGCCGGTCGTAGCGGTAATCGACAAGCAGGTTGAAGTCATGCGGAAGCTGAACCGACAGACCGCCCCACGCCGACGCTGCGATCCGTTCCTGCATGTTGGTGATGACTTGGATCTCAAGCTGCGCAGGTCGAAGCTGTTCACCGTAGGAACCACCGGCATACAGGTTTATGCGACCGCGTACAAAGGACAGCTCTAGGACGCCGCTTCCGAGCAGACTTCCCGACGCCCACTGACCGACTCCGCCGAGCTGAACAGAGAACCCCTTTCCGATCGGAAGACGCCAAGAAGGAGCCGCGCGCACCAGCAACAGATCGGAATAGATGCTGTTTGTGACATGAAGCTGAGCGTCTCCAATGTAGCTTACGCGGAGGCTCGCGCCGATGTGATGTCCTGCGGAGCTGCTGCCTCGGGAATCTTGCGTAAATGCGTAGCGACCGATCAGTCCGAACGTGCTGCTGGAGTAGCCAGCGTGCGCATACGCTTCGTGCTGGTTGATGCTTGAGACGTTCCACGCATAGCTTCCGTTTGAAAGCAGCGGAGCCACCTTCAGGAAAAACTCGCTGTAACGATACGCAGCACCGATTTTCCACTTTCCCAGGATCGACAGCTCGAACCGAGGCGACACCGCGACACCGGCCGTGCGCATGTAGTGACCGGAATACGCCATCCCGGTGAGCAGCGCGCCAGTGCTGACGCTCACGGTCTTGGGATTCGGACACGCAGCCAGTCCGTCTTTGGCCACGCTGTGATCGGGATTCTGGGCGATGATCGCTTCAAAGTACGGTCTGGCATCGTCACAACGTCCCAGCCGCTGAAGCGTCCAGCCGATGCCCAGTCGCGCATCACTGCTTTCGGGGGAAATCCGCTCTGCTTGTCGGTAGTGCGACAGCGCGCGTCGATAGCTGGTGGATCGAAAGCGCAGCCACGCCATTCGCAGCGTCAGATCGAGATCTTGCGCATACTGTGGTGCGATCTCTTCCAAGATCTCTGCTGCGTCATCCAGCTTGCCTTGGCTCTCGCGCTCGGTCGCAAGCTGCTGTGCATCGGAGTACTGATCGGCCCAGGCTGGCTGCCCAAGCGCGCACAGCCCAATCATCGCGAGCGAGATCGAGACCGACCGTGAGACAGACTGTGAGACAGACCCAGTCGCTAGCCGCATCGTTTCGTTTCCACGCTGTCGTGGCCTTTGCATGGGTTGGAACCGTGGACGCACGGTCTGCGCAGCGCTGCTCCATCGAAACAGGCTCAGCCTCGGGAAGTTCTGATGAGCAGGCGCCAAAGGATCTGTGAGCATCTGAAAAAGCTCACATTGGAGGGCGATCGCGCGCGTTTGATTGCGTGCTGCTGCCGAAAATCTTGTCGATTTCGATCTGCGTGCAGCGTGAGCGTCGGAACGTCCGCACAAGACACGCAGAGCTTGTACGCGCAGCGCGTTAGCCTTTGTTCGATCGCTTGGCAGCAGAGACTTTGGCGCGTAGCTCCATCACGGCGCGGCGGGCTCGCTCGGCGAGAACTTCATCGCGACCGGGCTCGCTGCCGTCGATCTGCGCCAAGATGGTGCGGGCTTGGGTGTGAAGCCGCTCCATCTCGATGAGGGTGTTGCGGAGTTGTTCAACCAGGGGAACGAGGCGTGGTTCAAGTGGCGTCACGCCGTCATTTTATCGCAAGCTGGATTACTAGCGATCAGGAAAGTCAGGGATTTCTTTGAGGAATTCGGGATGATCGACGAACGGGTTGCGGTTGCCCTGAAGCGCAAAGATCAGATCGTTGCGGCTTACTTCGTCAGCGTCGGGCGGATCGGCTTCGTGCCAGCTTCGCAGCGTGGCTTCTTCGACGTTGAAGTTGCTCAGCGTGAAGTCGCTCGGACGGCTGCGGTAGTAGCGCGTATAGAAGTAGAAGATCGCGCGTGCGATGTCGCCCTTGGTGCGATCGTGCGGCTCGAACACGGTGCGACCCGAAGCGTCTTTGCCCAGCTTGCTCGGCGGTGCGCCATCAGGGTTTGGAGCCGTCCAGGTCACGGTCTTGACGACACCGAACGGGAAGTTGCCACGTCGGCTGTTGGCGTCATTGTCCGATGCCCACAGGTGATGCATGTCCGACTGTGCGACGCCACGAGCGCCCAGGCTCTGCGGCCAGGTGTGCTCGGTGTTCATGCGAACCGTGTTGGCGTTTGACGTGCTGCTGATGCCTTTGGCGATCCGTCCGGTGTAGACGCAGTCCACTTCGTTGTCGTTGTCGATGTCTTCCAGGTCGGCAAACATCTTGTCGCGCGCGGCGCTGTAGGAATAGCTGCGAGTGCCAGCGCTCACGATGCTGGACAGCGCAACCAGTAGATCGTTGCCGGTCTTGCCAGTGGCAGCGCTGTAGTAGCCGCTCGGGATGCTCTGCGGTGTGACGTGAGCGGGAATTTCGCTCTCGCCAGCGAACTCTTCGCCAGCCAGCTCGTCGCTGGCAAGCTCGGGTCCACAGGCAGCGGTAAGCACGCTTAGGGAAAGAGAAGCGGCGACAAGCAGGCGGCGAGCGGTCAGAAGCGGTCGTCTGGTCATTTTCTCCTCGCAGATCTATCCAGGCGAAGCTGCCTGGCGAGCGGAGGGCTAGCACATCGCGTACCACCCTGTCACCTGCTTCCCCACAAGTCCCGTGCTGGACAGCGTGCGCCGCGAGTTCAGTGTTCGTGCGTGCTTCATCAGCTCGGTTGACGACCGTCGAGCGCGGTAGTAGACATACCGTGGAATGAAAGTCGTTTTCAATTTGCTGCGAAGCCTGCGGCCCGTGCCGATCGCCGCAGTGCTGCTGCTTTTGGGGCTGTGCTCGTCGCACAATGCGCTGGCGCAAGCGTCGTACTTTACGCCGCGCACCCTGCTGGCCGAGTTCTTTCCGCGCAGTCAGGCCGTGACGTTTCAGCGCTTCGATCTGACACCGGAACAGCTTACGCGGCTGGCGTCGCAGCTTGGCTATGCGCTGCGCAAGCCGAACTACACGATCTATATCGCCAAGACCGGCGAGCAGATCGATGGCTACGCGATCATCGACGAGGAAAAAGGCCAGCACCTGCCGATTACGTTCGCGGTGCAGTTTTCTCCGCAGGGCGCGGTGGTGCGACAGGAAGTGATGGTCTATCGCGAGCGCTACGGCGACGAGATTCGCGACGCTCGCTTTCGCGGTCAGTTCGTCGGCAAGAACATCAAAAGTCCGCTGCGTGAAGGGGAAGAAGTCATCGCGGTGTCGGGCGCAACCGTGTCTTCGCGCGCGATGGTGGTCGGTGTGCGGCGTGCGCTTGTTCTGCTCGACGAACTCATGCTAAAGCCTGCGTCCAAGCAGCCAGTCGGCGGGACCGCCAAGGGCACACCGGCGAGTTAAGCGCTGCCGCGCGGAGAGTCATGCGTCAGTTTGCCTCGTCTCGGTTCCGTCTGTGGAACCTGCCTTATCCGGCCAAGGTCATCTATACGTTCTTCTGCGGGCTGTCGCTGCTGGCGATCTTGTCGTCGGTGCTTCTTTATGAAGATCTGGTCGGTCCGTCGCTGCGCAGCGGTCATGTCCAGCGCGTCGATCGCTATTACGGCAAAGATCCCGGTCCGGCGGCGGTTGTGCCGAGCGCGGGCGAGCCAAGTATTGGTCCTCAGATCGCACTGCCCGACGATGAAGCGGCTCCGTCTTTGACGATGGCGATGCCGTATCGAAAGCTGCTCGAGGTCACGCACTTTCACCTCTTTACGATCCCGGTGTTCGTGCTGATCCTGACGCACCTGTTTCTGATGACCGAGTCGTCGCTGCTTAGCCACATGGTGTGGATCAGCCTGGCGTGGCTGTCGGCGCTGCTGCACATCGCGGCTCCATGGCTGATTCGCTTTGGCTCGACGAAGCTGTCGCTCCTGTTTCCTGCGAGCGGCTTTGGCCTGTTTGCGTCGTGCCTGTGGCTGACGGCCTATCCGGTCTGGGTGATGTGGAGAGGCAAGCCCAAGACGACGCACTCGGCGCCCGAGTCACGCAGCTCGCGCAGCCAAGAAGTCGCGCCGCCGTTTTCGGACTGATCGCAAGCCGTTCTGCGCCAGCTTGGTGCGCCGTGTGGCATCCCTGCGCGGGGGAATCCCCCCCAATTTGTGCGCGTGATGATGCTTTGATCCATCACCTGTGGCCGGTTCCGTCACCTGTGGCCGGTTCCTTGTCCGCAGCGCCTTTGTTATACAGGCGCGATGAACGTACAAAAGAAGGTCGCCGTTTTTGCGTGGGCGCTGCTTTGGCTGTCGGGCTCTGTGCAGGCGCAGAGCGATGCGCTGCAAGCGCTGGATCCGGGAACGATGGACACGCTGAAGCTGTCTTGGCGCAAAGGTCAGGCCGAAGGGGATCGCTTGGTGCTGTCGCTGGACGCGGGCGTGGCCAAGGTCGAGCGCTGTGATGCCGCGTGTCAGCCGCTTGGCTCCGCGCTGACGCTGACCTCGGGACAAAAAGAGCAGCTCTTATCGGGGCTGCGATCGGCCCGCTTGACGAGCCTGCGCTCGGGTCCCGATGCTGAACTGACCGCTGATCGCGCGCTGTGGCTTTCGATTCCGGGTCGTGTACCGCTGGCGATCTCGCTGTCGCGCAGTGACTGGCCGGTGTCTGCGGATGGCAGCGGGGTGGCCAGCGTGCTCGATGATCTGATGCGACAGATTGTCCAAAAGAGCAGCGCGCGACCGCTTGTGGACGTGCCGCGCAGCATCGAGGATCTGGCGAAAGTAACCGTTCAGCTCACCGTTTCGACCAGCAAGCATCCGGGCGGACTTCTGCGCATCGATCACGGCACGCTGTCGATCACGCCGGAAGAAGGAAGCTTGGCGCGGCAGCCTCGGCCCAAGTCGATGACGCGGATCTTGACGATGGAAGAACAGACGCAGCTTGTGTCCGCGCTCCAGAGCCTGGACTTTGATCGCTTGGAGTCGTCGATTCCCGTGCGGGCGCGACCAGCGATTGGCGATGAGGACGGTCGGGTGGTGACGCTGCATTTGCTGCCGAGCGCTCCTTTGCAGGTGGCCAAGATCAAGCTGGCGCAGACGCGCGGCAAGCTGGGCAAGGTGAAGCTTCAGCCAGTCACCGAAGATCGTCAGCCGCGAGGTCTGCGACGGTATATGGCGGACTTTGTGCGATCTCCGGCAGAGCCTGCGCTGCGCCTGCTGGCGGGCTGGCTGCTGCTTCATCCTCCGCAGCCGGATCGCACTACGGAACCGAACAAGTAAGCAGAAAAGCGACTTTCTCGACGGAACATCACGGTAACAGAAACCGATTCCTGCGGTGTTGAAGAAGGCATCCGGTCCGCAGCATAGGCCGGAACTTCTTCCCAAAAGACACCTTAGGAGTCCGCAATGACCCAGCTTACTCTGTCTGCTCGTCGTCTGTTTTCCGCGTCCTTGGCACCTGTTTCCGCTTCGCGTTCCTTGCTGACTGTGTGTGCGCTCAGCGTGGCTGTTTCTGGCTGCGGTGGCGTCGGGGCTCCGATCTTGCCGTTTGAGCCAGAGGAAGCGACGATTGCAAACGTACGCGGCGCGGTAAAGACCGGCTTTGTGTCATGTCGCGAGCTGGCGGAGCGCTATCAGCTCCTTCACGATGAGCTGGATGTGAAGCTGAATGCGACGGTGACCTGGAATGATCACCTGCTGGCTGATGCCGACAAGCTGGACAAGGTTCCGCTGTCGCAGCGCGGCTCCTTTCACTGTGTTCCCGTGATGGTGAAGGACAACATCAACGTGGCGGGATTCCCAACCACTGCGGGTGTGCTGGCGCTTGCGGGAGGAAACACTCCGGCCCATGCGGAATCGGTCCAGAGACTGCTTACGGCGGGCGCGCTGATCGTGGGAAAGAGCAACATGCCTGACTTTGCGCTCGACGGAACGAACACCAAGAGCTCGATCACGGGACAGACCCTGAATCCCTATCGCGCAACGCTTTCGGTCTACGGATCAAGTGGCGGAACGGCCTCTGCGATCAGCGCAAGCCTGGGCATTGTCGGTCTGGGAACGGACACCTTGGGATCGCTGGTTCAGCCCGCGAGTGCGACGGGACTTGTGGCGATTCGTGCGACGCAAGGACTGGTTCCTTCTTCCGGAGTGCTGCCGCTGTTTTCGCAGCAAGATGTGTTGGGACCGATGACGCGAACGGTCGAAGATGCAGCGGCTGTGCTCGAGCTGATCGTGGACAAAGCGCAAGAAGGCAAGGGCAGTCAGAACTACACCAGCGTGCTGAAATCAAGTGGTCTGTCCGGTCTGAAGATTGGCTTTGATCCGGCGCTGCTTCAGCCGCTGGCGACTCCGCTTTTGACGCCGAGCGTCGAGGTGTCGGATCTGTTTTACAAGTCCCTGTCAGAGATCAATCAAGCGGGCGCAACGACTCGACAGGTGTCTGCGTTTGGTGCTCTATTTCCGTCTCTGCAAGCGTCGCTGGATGCTTCGTTTCAGTGCATGCCGGTGGACTTTAAGCAGAGCTTTGATTCCTACCTAGCAAGCTCGCGTCCAGACCTGTCTGTTCGTCGTCTGTCCGATGTGATTGCGACTGGAAAGTTCGCCGATGGCGCAAAGTCTTTTTTGAACGGCGCGCAGGCACAGACCGATACGGTGGCGACCAGCGCAGCGTGCAAGACCTATCTGGCCGCAAGAGACGCCGCGCAGCGTGCAGTTGTCGCGCTGCTGGACAAAGAAGGACTCGATCTGCTGGTCTATCCTGCCGCCAATCAGCCGGTGTTTCCGATTGGGACACCGCCGAGCGGCTGGTTTGGCTTCCAGATGCTGTCTTCTTCGACGGGACTGCCTTCTCTGTCGATGCCGATGGGAATCACGCAAAAGAACGGTGCTCCGGTCGGTCTGATCTTGCTGGCGCGGCCTTATCAAGAAGCGAAGCTGATTCAAGCGGCGTACGCACTTCAGCAGCAGAGTAGACCGCGCCAAAAGCCCACGATCCAGTAATAAGAAGCAGATCAAATGCTTCATATAGACGGAATCGCAGCGCGTGAAACGGAGCCTTTCAATAAGAGGCAGATGAAACGACTCTTATTGCTGCGTCACTGGGTCTGAATGTCTATTTCTTCGCGGGCTGACTGGGTCCACAGAGCGGTCGTAGCGCGGCTCGTTCCGTCGGGGAAAGCGTAGTCACAGGATATCTTGGGGCCTGGCTGTCTTTGTCAAAAAAAGGACTTGGCGAGCCCTGACCGCGCAGCTTCCAGCCGAGCATCAGCCACGCAACGCGCGCCAGCAAGCGGACATTCATCCCAGTCGATCCTGCGGGCGGACTTCCCAGCGCATACTGTCCCAGGATCTTGCCAATCGGCGGACCGAAGGTGTCGTCGAGGCTGCGCGCTCCATCTGTGAAGCACGCGGCGATGACTCCGACAAACGGAAGCTTGGGTCCAACCGTATTGCCAAGCGGCGTGTGACAGCAGCTTGCGTAGAAGCGATAAAGACCTCGTTCCGATAGCCGAAGCCCGACGATCTGATCGAGACCTTGATCAAACCGCAGGGCCGACGGAGCCATCTGGATGATGTCGCTGCCGCCCTGGGAATCGAGCAGCTCGCTGCGTCCGAGCTTGTGGACAAACGCTTGGCAGTCGTCGCAGTAACAGATCACGCGGTTGACATGTTGAGGGGCTGCGCGCTGGACACGTCCGGTGACTTTCCCACAGCGACAGCGAAGCGAGACATCGTGGCTCATGGCCCGTACGCTACACCATGTGCGGATCGTCTTGCGCGCGTAGGTAGACCTGTTCGTGAAGCGAACGGAGCCAGTGTTCCGACGGAATAACGCCGCGCTGTTGGCGATAGGCAACGTGACCATCGGGGCGAATCAGCAGCGCGCCATCGGGAGCGATCTGAAGGAAGGTATGCACGGCGGCGCGATGACACAGCGGAATGTCCGCTTGCGACAGCAGAAACAGCCGCACATTGAGGGTCGCTGCGAGCGCAGAAGTGGCCGCTAGCTCGCCTGTGTTTTGTCCAAACGACTCTCCCAAGATGATCGTCGAAGACTTGTAGTCGATGACCGAGCGCACGCTCTGTGTTCGGCGATTTCCGTCGAGCCAAAAGTGCGGAAAGCGCGCACCGGGCCGCGTCGAAGGAACGTAGGAAGAGACCTGATGATCGTTCGGCGAGGGCGTTCCGTCGGAAAGGATCGCTCCTTCTTCGTAGCTATAGCCCAGGTCCAGCCCGATCCGATCGAAGTGCGAGCGCTGATGTTCAATCGCCGCCAGCACCCGATCGCGCACGGCTGCATCTTTGTGATAGCGCGACAGGATGCTTTCCCCCAGGTGCTGCACTTGGCGCTCGGTCCAGGTGCGGAGCTTTTCGGGCAGCGAGCGCATCGTCGGACGAAGGAGCTGTTCATTGACCCAGCGCGCGTCTTCCACCTCGATGCCGAACGCTTGTGCGACCTCGTTCATGCGCTCGAAGTTGCGGCGGCTTTCGTCACAGTTTTTCTGAACCACCGGACGCCGTTCCTGTTCATAGGTATCGAGCAGCGACGAAGACGCTTGTTTTTGCAACACCATCGCCAGCTTCCACACCAGGTTGTGCGCATCCCCGATGCCCGAGTTCATCCCGAGTCCGCCCGTCGGTGGAAAGCGATGCGCTGCGTCTCCGACCAAAAAGACGCGACCGTCTCGGAAGCGATCGGCCACCTGCGCGGTCATGCGCCAGTGACTCATCGACGAGATCTGAATGTCGATGTCTTCGCGTCCGAGCACCGCCTTGATCTTTTTGATCATCACCTCGGGTGTGTAGTCTTCCACTTGCTCGTGCGGCGTCGCGATCGGCAGGTGAAACACCCAGCGCTTTTCGACGTGATGCGCGATCAGCACACTGCCTGGCGCTTTGGGCGAAAAGATGAAGTACAGCTTGCCGCGCGTGTTCACTACGTGGCTGAGATCGGCCTGAAAGTACGCGTTCACCACGTCGAGCAGCTTGTCCGGTCCGTGCATCGTGATGCCGAGCGCTTTGCGCGTGCGACTGCCTGCGCCATCGGCACAGATGACGTACTGGCTGCGTACGGTGAAGGTCTGTTCGGCTGCGCGATCGCGGATGACGCTGGTGACACCGTCGGAGTCTTGCGTAAACGACTCCCACTGATGGTTGTGCAGCGAGCGAATCAGCGGGCTCTGTTCCACCCGCGCTCGCAGCAGCTTTTCCAGCTCGACCTGCGAGACGTTTAGATACGGCATCGGCGACTCAAGGTGCTCTCGGTATTTGCGTCCGCTGCCTCCGGCTCGCAGATCGATGCAGCCAAACTCTTCGCCAATCGTTCCGCAGAACAAGATCTTGGCGGCGTCTTCAGCGGGAGATGCCTCTTGCGCCAGCTCGTCGTAGCCAAAGCCCAGCTCGTGCAGGATTTCGATCGAGCGCGCCGACAGCTCGTGCGCTTTGGGATGCGTCTCGGGCTGCGGACGCCGTTCGATGAGCAGGCACGGAATGCCACGCGCGCTGAGACACAGGGCGCTCACCATTCCAGACGGACCCGCGCCAATCACCAGGACAGAAGCGGTTGTGGCTTGTTCGTTCACGACATCACCTCCTGTTGTTTGCACAGCGAAAACCCGGCAAAAAGCAGCGATGCAGAGACGCTCAGGTGCAGCACGGCGGGTGGCAGAAAGCCAAAGAGGACTCGTCCATCCGCATCGAACTCTGCACCGGCGACTGGCTTGAGCAGTGCCGCGACAAAAAATCCGCTCATGTGAATCGCACCGATCAGTGCGCCGGTACGGACTTTGGCCATGGTCTGCGGCGTCGCGGTCAGAAACAGATAGATCGAGCACAGGGCTCCGATCGCACCACCACAGATGAGCCACAGCAGGTGCAGCTTGGCGTGTCCCGGCCAGCTCGGATTTTGTAGGTGATGTGGATCGACAGCATCAATCGCTGCGGTCAGCAGTCCGTACGTGATCGCCGATACAACGCACAGCGCTTTGCCGATAAAAAAACGCTTGGAAGAAGGGGGCCGTGTGGTGTTCATGCTCAGCAGTTGAGCACAGCCGCAGCGGCGACAGATGTCCAAAGGTGGACATCCCTTAGGCTGGATTTGATCGGGAACGGAGCAAGCGCCCTACAGACTGGGGCGACGGGAACAGCGGCAGCAGCGAAGAGAGCGCAGCAGCGGGCGGAGACTACTTGACCTCGTGGAAGCCGATGTCCGCTTTGCCACCCATGACCTTGGGACGAGCCGTTCCAAAGAAATCGACGGTGATCTCAGGATCCGCATCCGCCTGATCCGCACACGCGGTATCGGTCGCCTTTAGCGTGCGATCCATGTTTAGAGAGGGATCTTGTTTTGTCGCATTTTGCGGTGCGGCAGTTTCACTCGCGCCGACCACCAAACCTTTTCCTTGGCAGGCCGTCCCGATGAACTGTGTGCCCGGAATGGTTGGGGTCGAGTTCAAGTACACAATGGAATTTTCTAGCTGTTTTGCAGTGGAGCCGCAGTCGAGTCCGCCCGATGAGTTGCCGATGCTTCCATTGGCAACCACGGTGTTGAACGCAAACTTGCCCGCCTTGCTGGTGGACAGGATGACGCCGGTGAAGTCGCTGCTGCTCGCGGTAGACAGGACGATCGAGTTGACGATGCGATAGTCGGTCTGTCCGGCGATATAGATGCCAGCCCCCGAGGCTCCTTCGATGCGGGTCTGCTCGATGGTGACCTTGGTGCAGGCCGCGTCCGCATCGACACCGCGCTTGCCGGTATCGAGGATGGACTTGAGGACGGTGACGCTTCCCGCGCTGCACTTGATCAAGTTCTGGGTCTTGGCTTGGTCGCGCACGGTCAGGTTGCGCAGGACCAGCGACTGCCCAGCGCCGCTGAAGGTGAACGGCGCGATGACTACGTCGGCAGGGATCGCGCCCTGTCCAAGCAGGACCAAGCTGCGGTTGAGCGGGCTGGGAACCGGATAAATCCCAGCGGAGTTCTTGAGCTGCAAGTACTTGGCACTCGGGTTGGCCAAGGCCTCGGCGATCGAGCAGTAGGGACTTGAGACGGTGCCCTGGCCGCCAGTGCAGCCGCCGTTTTGGACCCAGACGATGGAGCTGGGCTTGGCGCACTTGCCGACGCCTTCGACGACAGCAGGATTTTTGCCGGTGTCGCACAGCTGGCTGTCGCACTCTTTGTCGTCTTTGCACTCACGGCAGGCCGTGGACACCGGGTCGCAGGAGGGCTTTGTCTCGTCTTTGCACTCGCTGTTGGTGCTACAGCCGCGACAGCGACCGAGCGCGCAGGTGATGTAGCCTTCCTTGACGCACTCATCATTTTGGGTACAGGCAGCACAGACACCGGAGGCGTTACAGACGGGAAACGCCGGATCGGCCTTGGCGCACTCTTGGTTGACCGACTGGCAGCTTCGGCAAGCCCCGGTGTTGGCATCGCAGACGATGTTGCCAGAGCTGATTCCGTCGGACTGCATGGCGTAGCCGCTGCGACATTCCTTGCTGCCCGTGACGACATCAAACGAAGCCGCCATGCCCGGGATCGGACCGCACGGACGACATTGGCCAGAGGACTGCTCACAGATCTTTTGCGTCGTGGTCGCAGCGGACTTAAACACGCAGTCCAGGCTGTTTTCGCAGCTCTTCGACTGACTCCAATCGGTGGGGACCAGCTTGCGCGCGTCGCATCCCGACAGCAGAAGTGAAACTCCAATGACCAGCCAAGCACGTTGCATCGTCAACCTCAGAGAGTAAGAAAATCTACGTTAATAGCGTCCTTGGACGACCAGACCGGTTCCGCTGCCGACCGCGCCCACCGAGACGCTTGAAAGGACGCTCGCGAGGCTCTTGCCTTCGCTCGTCTTTTTCTTGTCGCCTGGCAGCGCCATCAGCACCACACCACCGATCAGAAACGCTGCGCCGGGCACGATGAACGCGATGCCTTTGGTCTTGGTGTCGTAGACCCGCGTAAAGTCTTCCTTGCCATCCGTCAGCACGGCTTGGCCATCGACCGAGGCGACGATGCCTCCGTACCCAATCAGGGCCGCACCAATCGCGACGGCACCGATTCCGAGGCCAATTCGCCACGCCGGACGCTGCACCACTTCCGTCGGAACGTAGACCACTTCTTTGGGCGGCTCGCCGGGCTTGAGCTGAAGCTTCAGTGCCGTCGGACCCCCGTCAGAAACCGTCACCTTTTGATCTTCCAGCCAGTAGTCGGTCTTGCGCAGCTTCAGCGTGTGCTTGCCCGTGAACGTCTTGATGACGAGCGGCTGACCTTCCGGCGTCTTTTGAACCAGCTCTACTCCGTCGAGGATGACCGACACTTCACCCGGAGTGGTCGTCAGCTCGATCGTTCCGCGCGCCTGGCTCTTGTCGGCGATGAGCAGCTTTTTGGCCAGCTCTGCGACGTTTTGCGCCGCTTGCCCCGAGCTACACTGCGGACACTCACTCGGCTGGTTTTGCGCGCTTTCCGCCGTCGCTGCCAACGTCACGTTAAACAGGCTGGCTTGGAACTTCCAGTTGGCAACTGGTCCCGTCGGAACGGGCGGCGCTTGCACCTGCGCTTGGGCCTGGACTTGAGCCTGCGCCTCGATCGCTTCTTTGGCGTCTTTGCTCTCTTTGGCGTCTTTGCCCTTGCCCTTGGCTTTGCCCTTGTCTTTGTCCTTTTCCTTCTCTTTTTCGGGCTCTTTTTCTTTCTCTTTTTTCGCCGGGCTCGCCTTCGCGGGCGCTTCGATCACGTCGGAAGACAGCGAGATCTTGTAGCGCAGCACGTAGCCCGCATCGAGCAGTCGTGCGACCCGAACTTGGCACTCGGCGCTTTCGCACTTGCCAGCCTTTTCGCCCTGAAGCACATCGTCGAGATCGCGCTTGGAGATCGGCGAATAGCCCATCTCTTTGACCGCTTCGGCCAGCGCTTTGTCGAGCGCCTGCCGTTCGACTTCACCGATGCTGCCGCCTTCGACCTTGGGCTCGAAGATCGCCACCAGCTTTTCGGCTGCCAGCGCCGAAGACGAGACGCCCAGCGCAAGCAGCGCTGAGACGGTAGAAAAGACAAGGCCAAGGCTGCGACTACGCCTGCGGGCCGCGAAAAGGGATGAACCACGGGAGGTCGGCATGGCGTCCTTTGCGACGGAGTTTTGTCCCGAAAAGAGAGGCTGCATCATACAGCCTGACATCTTAACATGTTGCTACTCACGGCAAGTGCGCCAATTGCGAGCCCAAAGACCGCACCAGCAGCCGAAGGATCGCGATCTGTCGTGTTTAGCCGGGCGTTCGCACGTTTTCAAACAGCGCTGCAATGCCTTGACCGACGCCGATGCACATCGCCGCCAGCCCGTAGCGCGATCGAGAGCGCAGCAGCTCGTGGGTCAGCGTCGTTGTAATTCGCACGCCGGAACAGCCCAGCGGATGACCGAGCGCAATCGCACCACCCAGGACATTGACTCGCTCTACGGGCAGCTCTGGCAGCTCGCGCAGCACCGACAGAACCTGCGCTGCAAAGGCTTCGTTTAGCTCGATGCGTCCGATGTTCGCTGGATCCACCGCCGTTTTGGTGAGCAGCTTCCGAATCGCGGGTACCGGACCGATGCCCATGTAGCGAGGGTCCACACCTGCGACCGCTCCGCTGACCACGCGAACGAGCGGCACAAGACCCAGCGCCTTGGCTTTGGCTTCTGTCCCGATCAAGACCGCTGCTGCGCCATCGTTGAGCGTCGAGGAGTTTCCCGCCGTCACCGTCCCGCCCGATCGAAAAGCCGCTGCCAGCTTGCCAAGCTTTTCGACGCTGGTATCGGCGCGTGGACCTTCATCCGCGCGAAGCTGACCCGGCGGCTGACCTTTTCCCGCAGGCGGAAGATCGATCGCGACCAGCTCTTCATCGAACCTGCCCGCTTGCTGCGCGGCGAGCGCATGGTGATGGCTGCGTAGCGCAAACTGATCTTGTTCGCTGCGCGTCAGTCCGTAGCGCGTCGCCAGGTTTTCCGCCGTTTCTCCCATCGCTTCGAGTGGAAACTGCGCGGCCAGCTTCGGGTTTGGAAACCGCCAGCCCAGCGACGAGTCATACATCGTGACATTTCCCGACGGAAACGCGCCGTCTGGTTTGGGCATCACAAGCGGGGCGCGGGTCATCGATTCCACGCCACCTGCGATCATCAGATCCGCTTGATCGGACTGGATGCAGCGCGCCGCTTGCAGCACCGCTTCCAGCCCCGATCCGCACAGACGGTTCACCGTGACGCCCGGCACCGACTGCGGCAGGCCCGCGAGCAGCAGCGCCATGCGGGCGACGTTGCGATTGTCCTCTCCCGCTTGGTTTGCGCAGCCGCAGATCACATCATCAATGCTGTCGCCGGGAATCGCGGTCTTTTGGATCAGCTTGGCGATGACCTGCCCGAGCAGATCATCGGGTCTTATGTCCCGCAGTCCGCCACGAAAGCGACCAATGGGACTACGAACGGCTCCTAAGATAAATGCCTCGGCCATGGGGCGGCACGATAGCGCCATCGCTACGCAGAGACAACGATCGCAGGCTCATGGCTGGGCACGGCTCTTGCCAGAGCACTCCGCAAAAACGCTTCACAGGATGGCTTGCCGTGATTCACAACCGTCAGCTCTTTAGCAGCCCTGCTTCGTCGGACAGTTTGGTTGCGCGTCGGCTCCCAGTGTCGCCGGTTCCCAGCGTACTCGCAGTGCCCCGGCGCGCGTATTCGCTCAGCGAAGCCTACGGCTACTGCGAAAAAATGGTGCAGACCCGTCACGACAGCTTGCCGGTGGCCTCGCGCTATCTGCCACAAAGCAAGCGTCCACACGTCTTTGCGGTCTATGCGTTTGCCCGTGCCGCCGACGACTTCGCCGATGAGCCGGAGTTTCAAGGTCAGCGCCAAACCGCACTAAGCGACTGGGAAGATGCGCTAATTCGCACGTTCCACGGAGAGTCAGACCATCCGATCTTTTCTGCGCTCCTCCGCACGATCGAGCAGTGCGATCTTCCGATCACGCTGTTTCAGGACTTGCTGTCGGGATTTCGGATGGATTTGGCACCGCGCACCTTCACCACGTTTGAAGAGCTGCGCACCTACATTCGCTACGTCAGTGAGCCGCTGGGCGAGCTGATCGTGCGTGTGTTCGGTCACGCTGAGCCATCGACGCTGGCTTTCGCGCGCGACTTGAGCGCGGGCTGGCAGCTGGTGTCGTTTTTGCAAAACCTGGGACGCGATCTCCCGCTGGGACGCCTGTACATTCCGCTGGAAGATCTGCGTCACTTTGGTGTGCTGCCCGAAGGGACGCGCACGGCGCCTGCATCAGCGCATCTCCTCGGTGCTTCGTCGCGAGCCTGGCGCGATCTGCTGCGCTTCCAAGTGGCCCGCGCGCGCACGCTGCTCGAGCGTGGCCGACCGCTGCTTGATCTCGTCGGGGGCGAGCTTCGCTTCGAGCTGCTTTTGACCTACTACTCGGGACAGCTTCTGCTCGATCGGATCGAGTCGCTGGGCGACGAAGTCCTGCGTGAGCGTCCGCTGCTGTCGCGAACCGATCGGGCACGGGTGCTGGCGCGAGCGGCTGCCAAGCAAGTGCCACAGCTTTATCTTCGTCGCAGCGAAGATCTGGTGGACTGATGCAGAGCGCGACCTCGGATCGTTCTATCTCCAGTCGGCCAGTGCCTGCGCAGTCCCTCGTCGCAGAACACTCGCTAGATGGTCGCAAAGTCGCTGCGGCTGTGACGGCCCAAAGTGGCTCGAACTTCTCGTTTGCCTTTCTGTTTATGCCCAAGCATAGGCGGCAAGCGATCCATGCCGTCTATGCGTACTGTCGCGTCATCGACGATATTGTCGATTCCGATGATCCCGTCGAGGTCAAGCAAGCCGCACTCGCGCAGTGGGAAGACGAGCTACACGCTGCGTTCTGTGGTGGCACGCCGCAGCATCCCGTCGCGATCGCGCTGTCCGATGCCCATCGTCGCTTCGGGATTCGCTATGAAGACGCGCTGCTGGTGCTGCGCGGCTGTCAGACGGATCTGCACAAGCGTCGGTATAAGACCTGGTCCGAGCTATACGACTACTGCTATCACGTCGCGTCGGCGGTCGGCTTGATGTGCATCGAGCTGTTTGGCTGTACTCACCCGGACTCTCGACGCTATGCCGTGCATCTGGGCCAGGCCCTTCAGCTTACCAACATCCTGCGAGACATCGCCGAGGATGCCGCGCGCGATCGCATCTATCTGCCGCAAGATCTGCTCTCGGAGTTTGGCCTGACCGAAGCGGATATCTTGGCAGGCAAGCGCGGCACCGCGTCGCTGTGGCTGGTTCGTCACCTGGCAGCGCGGGCCCGGAAAGAGTATGCGCTGGCGAAAGCGGTCCTGCCTCGCTGTGACCGTCGCGCGCTGCTTCCCGCCGAGATCATGGGCAGCATCTACTTTCGGCTCCTCGAAGAAGTCGAGCGTCGCGGCGACGATGTCCTGGTTCCGGGTTCGCGCTGTCGGCTCAGTGCGCATCGCAAGATCGAGCGCGCGCTGCATACCTTCGCAAGCGTGCTGCTGCCGTTTGGCGACCGTCTGCTGTCGCCCGCGTACTGATTTGGTGCCGGTCTGCGCTATAACGCAGCGATGGGCACCGGCATCGAAGTGAACGACACCCTCCAGCTGACCGCCGAGCAAGGCTTTCCTTTTGAGCTGCTCTCTCGGCAGAAACACCTCGAACAGCCGATCACGATCGAGTCGCTGCGTGGACGCCTCTTTTCTTTTCGCAAAGAAGGCGCGCGGATCTTTCACCTCGATCCAGTGCGGGTGTTCTTGGTCCAGAACATCGACGGAAAGTGGCTGTGCTGGGGGCACGCGCTCATCCAGTCGCAGCAGATCGCCAAGCGACTAGAACCCGACGGAAGCTGGAACGGACAGTGGGAGACATCCGGGACGTTTCTCATTCGTACGATCTACGATCCCGTCGAGCAAGAGCATGCGACCCGACGAGAAACGCCCAGCGGTCGCTCGTTTTTTGATTGAGCGAGCCTGCCAGCGCCAGCGCGATAATCCGACGTGATAATCCGACGCTATTTGGCAATGTCACGGATGGCTGCTTCCACTCCATCGATGACTTGCGCCATGTGCCGATAACTGAGCGTATCCGCTGTGTCATGCCGTGTGTGATAACGACTGTTTCGGTAAAACGCAGTATCCGTAATCATCACAGCGGGCCAGCCTTCATCCCAATAGTTTTGGTGATCCGAAAAGTCGATACCCGGAACCTGACGCGGCGCACAGACCGAGTACACCGGCAGCGCGGACGCGCCTTTCATCGCGGACTTGATCCGACGGACCAGCGCGCCTTGACCCAGCTTTCCGACGATCGAGATGTAGTTTCCTTGCGACGGATACAGCAGCTTGAGCAGCGAGATCGGGAAGTCTTGGCTGTCTTTTTCGTCGGAAAAGTAGCCAATCATCTCCAGCGAAAACATCGCCCTCACACGGATTCCCGACGCAGCGAGCGAGCGTGCATGCTGCGCTGAGCCCATCTCGGCGGTGCGAAAGTACGGTGGCTCTTCCAGCGACCAGAAAACCAGCTCGACAGGCAGCGATGGCGGATGCTTCGCAAAGAGTCGTGCTAGCTCCAACAGACCGGCGACGCCCGAGGCATTGTCGTCGGCTCCGGGGTTGTGCGCACCGCACGCATCGTAGTGCGCTCCGACGACGATCCGTTCCTTGGCGTCTCCGCCTATGCGCGCGATCACATTGCGATAGGTTCGTCCGTCGGCTTGCCAGGTCTGTTCGCTGACCGCTACGCCGATCGCGCGCAGCTCGTCGCTCAGATAACGAGCCACCGCGTCCAGGTTGTCCGTGTGCTCGTGATCGCGAGGAAAGAAGCGCTCCGACAGCGTGCGCACCGCTGCTTCCAGTCGCGCCGGACGCTGTGGATCTTCCGTCGTTGGCGTTCCGCGCTTGCCCACAAACGGTTCCGTTACAAGCCAGACGGTGACTGCCGTCGTCAGCAACCCAAACAGGAGCACGGAGAGCGCAATCGTCAACGTCTTCCCCCTCTTCATCCGCAGAAGCTTATCGCAAGCAATACCGCCCAGCCAGCCGACGGCAAGCTGGTATCGCACCCCAAGCTACGCGCATATCGTGATATAGTGCGCAACTGACCTTCGTCGATGATTGAGCCATTACGCAGTCCCGACAGCAACACGCAGCTGCTTGGTCAACGGATCGGCAGCTATCGCGTGTTGCGAGAGATTGGACGCGGTGGAATGGGCGTGGTCTTCGAGGCTGTTCACGTCGATAGCGGTGAGAAGGTTGCGGTCAAGGCGATTCATGAAAAGCTGCTATCGAACCTGACGGCGATTCAGCGCTTTGTGGCCGAAGCTCAGCTGATGGCGCGTGTCGATCATCCGGGACTTACCAAGGTGCTCGAATCGGGCCAGCTTCCGGGCGGACGACCGTACTTTGTGATGGAATTTCTCGTCGGGGACTCGCTGCAAAATCGCCTACAGCAGCGCGGTCGCCTGTCGCAGAAAGAAGCGGTGACCATCGGGGAATCGCTCGCCAGAGCGCTCGGTGCTGCGCATCAGTCTGGAATCGTTCACCGAGATTTGAAGCCTGACAACGTGCTGCTGGTGGCGGATGACTCGGTGGCGGGGGGCGAGCGGGTCAAGATCCTCGACTTCGGGATTGCCAAAGCGGTTGCTGCCTCGGCGGGAGAGACGTTACCGGGTGTCCAGACGGCGACGGGACTGCTGGTGGGCACCCCGACCTACATGGCACCAGAGCAGTGTCGCGGCGGCGTCGAAGTGACCGAGCGTGCCGATGTCTACTCGCTCGGTGTGGTGCTCTATCAGCTTCTGTCTGGAGCGCCACCGTTTGTCAGCACGTCACCGGGCGATGTCATTGCGATGCACATCCTAGAGCCGCTGCCGCCGCTGTCGGTGCGCGCGCCAGACGTGGCGCAGCCGGTGACGCAGCTGGTGACCGAGATGCTGAGCAAAAAGCCAGCGGATCGGCCCTCCATGACGGAGGTCGCTGAAAAGCTGCATGCGCTGCGCAGCCTCGCGCCCCTGAGCGTGACGATCTCGCCCACCCAGATTGTCCGAAGACCCGCCGAGGTCGCGCAGTCCATGCCGACCACCGAGATGAGCACCAACGAGACGCAGATGTTCCGTGAGCAAGAGCGCTCGCCCTCGGCTTCGCTTCCTGCGGCTGCAACCGCCAAGACCCAGTCTGCTGCGACCCTGCCATCGTGGTTGCTTGTCGCCGTGCTCTGCGCTGTTATCTTGGGCGGCGTGACTGCGGCGATGCTGCTTCGCTGACCATCACAGAAACGGAAAAGGAAACAGCATGGACCGATTGTGGGCCCCGTGGCGCATGGCGTACATCCTGCAAGCGACGGGCGAGCAGGGCAGCCAAGAGTGCATCTTCTGTCGCTTTCCCGCCGAAGGAACAGCGCGCTACGCAGACAACCTGATCTTGAGCTGCAACCAGTCTGCCTTTGTCATCATGAACCGCTTTCCCTACAACAGCGGCCACATCATGGTCATCCCGCGCCGACACGGCGCTGACTTGTCCGCGCTGCCCGTCGCGGAGTATCAGGCCACCTGCGAGCTACTGCGAAAGGCCCAGCAGATCCTCTGCCGCGAGCTATCGGCGCACGGCTGCAACATCGGCATGAACCTGGGGCGCGTCGCTGGAGCGGGCATCGATCAGCACTGCCACTTTCACATCGTGCCGCGCTGGAATGGCGACACCAACTTCATGCCCGTCACCGGCGACGTGCGCGTCATCAGCGAGCACCTGCAAGCCACCTACGACAAGCTGCGTCCGGCCTTCGCGCACTTAGATGATGAACTGGGCTGACGAACGAACCACAAAGCCAAGCCAACCAGCGGAACCGATGCCGCAGTAGCCACCGCTAGCGCGCCGGGTGTGGCTGCGCGGCTTGGACCGCCGCTTGCTCTTTGCGTGCTTGCGAGCGCAGACGATTGATCGCTTCGGCAAACTCGATCGGCGGAGGCTCTTGGAACATCAGATCCTCGCCGGTGAGCGGATGCACAAAGCCCAGCGTCTCGGCATGCAAGAGCAGTCGCGAGCAGGGCAGGGGCGTCTGGCCGCGCCGCGTAAAGTCGCGAATGTAGACGCGCTCGCCGATGATCGGATGACCTGCTTCGGCCAGGTGAATGCGAATCTGATGGGTCTTGCCCGTCTCGATCTGCACCGCGCAAACCGTCGCTACGTTGCCGATGTGCTCCACCACTTCCAGGTGCGTGAGCGCCAGCCGACCGCCGTGACCCAGCTCTACCTTCCATTGCGCCAGCGAGCCGCGCAGCCCGTCCCCGCGATCTTTGATGAGATAGCTCTCGATCGTGCGGTTGATGCAGTAGCCGTGCGCCACGCACAGGTAGCGCCGTCGGATGTCGTGATGACGGAACAGCTGCTGAAGCTCTCGCTCTGCCGGGCGCGTCTTGGCAAACATCAGCAGTCCCGACGTGTCTTTGTCGATGCGATGGACGACAAACAGCGGCTGATCGGTGGCTCTGCGTCCCTGCGCGCGCCAGGCATCGCGGACCAGATCCATCGCTGTGCTCTTTTCATCGCGCTCGTACGGCACGCTGGAGATCCCCGCTGGCTTGTTCACCACCAAGAGCTGCGAGTCTTCGTACACGATCCGCTCTTGCGCTTGTTGAATGGCTGGGGGCAGGGGCCGCTTCGCATTTTGATCGATCGCGATCGTCTGTCCGATCCGAACCCGCCGCGCCGGATCGGCGGCCAGTTTGCCATCGATAGAGACTTTGTGGCGCTCACACATCGCGCGCGCAGCGGTCCACGGAATATCGAGCTGCTGGCGCAAAAACGCCGCGAGCGTCTTGTCATCATCGGCTGCTGAGACCACAAAGCTGGACATGGCGGGCATCTTAGCCGCCCAACGCCCAATCTCAAGCGCTACCGAACGGCCATCTTGACAGAAAGACTCGTCTTTCTATGATGCGACTTCGAGCAAGGCGTAACGGGTATGACAGAACTTAGCTTTCGGCTGAAAGACCTTGAAAACAAGGACAAGCACATCGACTGCGTGCTTGCTGCCGATATGATTTCCGACGCGCTGTCCGATTTGGATGCAGACGTCGATCACTCTTCTTTGCACCTGACCGCCGAGCTGAGCAAACACAATGTGACCGTGCTGTGCAACGGCACGCTGACCGGCAAGCTGAGTGTGCCGTGCCAGCGCTGTCTGGGTCCGGCGCGGGTGGACGTAGACCAGCGCATCCACACCGTCTTTGTTCCGCCGTCATCGTCGCTGTCCTCTTCGGATGGGGAAGACTCGGGCCAAGAACAAGACGACGATGTGGATGATGTGGACTATGCCCACCACGACGGCGAGACCATCGATCTCTTACCGATCGTGCGCGAGTACATCATCCTCGCGGTGCCCATCACCGTGTACTGTAACGAGGACTGTCGCGGACTTTGTCCTCTCTGCGGTGCTGACAGAAACCAGGGCGATTGCTCCTGCCAGCCTGTCGGCAAGCTGTCGCCCTTGTCGGCGCTTCGCGACGTAAAGCTCTAACCTCACTACTCACTCTCACATCAGCCTGGAGATCACAGCAACATGGCCGTTCAGAAAAGAAGACAATCGAGTGCTCGACGTGACTCGCGTCGCGCGCAGTGGATGAAGATGGCGACCCCGGCAGCCTCGACCTGCCCCAACTGCGGTGCTGCGAAGATGCCACACCGCATTTGTGACGCATGCGGCTGGTACGGTCCCGCCAAGGAAGGCCGGGTCGTGATCCCGAAGCCGACTGAAAACGAGGCCCCCGCCGAGAAGGCCTAGCCTCTAGATGGCGCCTCCGGTGACATCTGTCATCGCGATCGACGCCATGGGGGGCGACAACGCGCCGGGCCCTGAGGTGATGGGGGCCGTGGCGGCAGTACGCGAGCATGGCTCGCGTGTCATCCTGCTAGGCGACGAGCCACGTTTGCGCGCAGAGCTAGACAAGCTCGGTGCGTCAAGCTTGGGCATTCCCATTCGTCACTGCTCCGAGGTGATCACCATGGATGATCACCCCGGTCAGGCGGTGCGAAAGAAGCGTCAGTCTTCCATGCGAGTCGGCTTTGAGCTGGTTCGCAGCGGCGAGGCGCAAGCCATTGTCTCGGCTGGAAACTCCGGGGCGATGCTGGCGTGCGGTCTGTTTGTCCTTGGACGCATGCGTGGTCTGGATCGTCCAGGGATCGCCGTCACCATGCCGACGTTAGAGCCTGGCCTGTTTGGCGCTGGACCGACGATCGGTCAGAGTGTGCTGCTGGATACTGGCGCCAACGTCGATGTAAAGCCGCAGACCTTGGCGCAGTTTGCCGTGCTGGGTGCCCAGTTTGCCAAGCTGCGAGCCACGTCGCCGCGCCCGCGTCCGCGCGTGGGCCTTTTGTCAAACGGCGAAGAAGCCAGCAAAGGCACCGCGCTGCTGCGGGAAGCACACGCACTGCTCTCGGCTCATCCAAGCGCAGCCTTTGAGTACGTCGGCTACGTCGAAGGCCGTGACCTGTTTCAATACCGTCGTCCCAAAGGACATGAGCTGCGCGAAGGCGGGCTCGATGTCGCGGTGACGGATGGATTTACCGGCAATGTGGTCCTCAAGACCGCTGAAGGTGCGGGCCGCTTTTTGGCCGATCTGCTCCGCAGCGGGGTAGAGCGGTCACCTTTGGCCAAGCTGGGCGCACTCATGATGATGCCCGCGCTCAAGTCGCTGCGCAGCGTGGTCGATGTGGATGCGCGCGGTGGAGCCCCCTTGCTTGGTGTAAATGGTGTAGCGATCATCTGCCACGGACGCGCCAGCGCCCGGGCGATCGCACGCGCAGTGCAGGTGGCCGAAGATCACGTCCAGTCCGGGCTGATCGAAGCCACCCAGGCTGCCGTACTCGCACACCGCTTTGCCGATGGCTCGGCAAGCACCGACCCGAAAGCCAGCCAACCGGAGGCTGAATGAGTGACGACCCTCATACTCAAGGTAATGAACGTCCTGTAACCCAACCACGGCCCAGCCTGCGACGCATCCGCATCGTTGGCACGGGCCGAGGTGTTCCCGAAAAAGTCCTCACCAACGACGATCTCAGCAAAATGGTCGATACCTCGGATGCGTGGATTCGTGAGCGCACCGGGATTCGCACCAGGCACACCGTCAAGCGCGGCGAAGAGGCAGCTTCGGATCTGGCTGCCCGCGCAGGCACCGCAGCGTGTGAAGCCGCTGGGATTTCGCCCAAGGAAATCGACGCTGTCATCTGCTCCACCATCAGCGCGGATATGCCGCTGCCATCGTGCGCGGTCTACGTCCAGCGCAAGGTCGGAGCAGCGCCAAACAGCGCAGCCTTTGACCTGTCGGCGGCTTGCGGTGGCTTCATCTATGGTCTGGCGGTCGCCGAAGGGCTGCTGCGCAGTGGGCTGTATCGCCACATCTTGCTGTGCGGCGTCGAGGTGCTGTCGGGCTACGTCAACTGGCAAGATCGCAACACCTGCGTGCTGTTTGGAGACGGCGCGGGCGCGGCGATTCTGCGGCTGTGTACCGATGAAGAGCAGGAAGCGGGACTCGGCGTTCAGTCGGTTCACCTGTTTGCAGACGGAACCCAAGCGGAAGCGCTGATGATACCGGGTGGCGGCTCGCTGTATCCGACCTCGGAGCAGACCCTGGCAGACGGCAAGCACTTCATCCACATGAACGGCAAGGTCATCTTTACCAACGCCGTGCGCAACCTGGCGTCGTCGTGTCTGACCGCGCTGTCGCAGCATGGCTTGACCCCCAAAGATGTGGATCTGGTGATCGCGCACCAAGCAAACCTTCGCATCGTCGAAGCGGTTGCGCAGCGGCTCGATTTGCCGATGGACAAGTTCTTCATCAACATCGATCGCTACGGCAACACCTCCAGTGCGTCGGTGCCGATCGCGCTCGATGAGGCCGTTCGCATGGGCAAGGCAAAGCCTGGGGATCGCCTGCTGTTTACCGCGCTTGGGGCAGGACTTGCCTGGGGCGCTACCGTCGTCCGTCTCTAAGAGGATCCGATGCACAAGGTTGCCTTCGTATTCCCCGGTCAGGGCTCGCAGCACGTCGGCATGGGCAAGCTGCTTGCCGACAGCTTCCCGTACGTTCGCGAGCTGTTTCAGCGTGCGGATGACGCGCTTGGCTATTCGATCTCGTCGCTGTGCTTTGAGGGGCCGGACACCGACTTGGTACGGACCGAAAACACCCAGCCTGCGCTGCTGACCTGCGCCGTGGCTGCGGCGGAAGTGCTGCGCCAAGAGCTGGGGCTTACCCCTGCGCTGTGCGCCGGTCACTCGCTTGGTGAGTATTCCGCGCTGGTCGCTGCCCAGAGCCTGGGCTTTGCCGACGCCGTGCGTCTGGTTCACCTGCGAGGCCGCTTTATGCAGCAGGCTGTCCCGGAAGGACTCGGCGCGATGGCGGCGCTGGTCGGTCTGTCCAGCACGGACGTAACTGCGCTGTGTGTCGCGTCTTGCACCGAGAGCGAAAAGGTCCAAGCTGCCAACGAAAACGGAGCGGGCCAGGTCGTGATCTCTGGGCACAAGCCAGCGGTCGAGCGTGCGATGGCGCTGGCCAAGCAGAAGGGCTGCAAGCTCGTCAAAGCGCTGCCGGTGTCCGCGCCGTTTCACTCGACCCTGATGGAGCCCGCTGCGCATCAGCTGGCGGCAGAGCTGGCCAAGGTCGCTGTGTCGTCACCCCAGGTTCCAGTCGTCGCCAACATCGACGCCGAGCTGTATCCACAAGGCGATGCCGATGCGGTGCGCGATCGGCTCGTCCGGCAGGTTGCGGGCACCGTGCGCTGGGAAGGCTGCGTCGTCCGACTGGTCAGCCTGGGCGCTACCGCTGTCATCGAAGTCGGTCCGGGCAAGGTGCTGCAAGGTCTGGTCAAGCGGATCGCACCGAGCGTCGCCCTGGCTGGTTTTGCGGACCCAAGCGGACTGGGCGTCGTGACGGAGCTGGTCGCACCCAAGACCGCGTAAACCGTGGCTTCAAAACCCTCACAAGCGAAGCGAGCACTTCATGACAACTACTCCCTCTGAACGTCGCGTAGCGCTGGTGACAGGCGCTTCCCGTGGCATCGGTCGCGCCATTGCCAAGGCCCTGGTGCGCGATGGCCTCTTTGTCGTCGTCAACTATGTCTCTAATGAAGCGGCGGCGCAGCAGACCCTGGCAGAGCTGGGCGAAGGCAACGCCGCGCTGTCTCCGTTCGATGTGGCCAATGAGTCCGCCGTCGATGCAGCCATCAAAGCCATCGGAGAGCGGTACGGACGCCTGGACGTGGTGGTCAATAACGCAGCGGTGGCCGTCGATGGACTGCTCATGCGCGTCAAGACCGCAGACTGGCACAAGGTCATCGAAACCAACTTGTCGTCGGCGTTCTATCTTAGCCGAGCGGCTTCACGGCTGCTGCTCAAGGCCAAAGAGTCGGGACGCATCATCAACCTGACCTCCGTGGTCGGTGAGATGGGCAACACCGGCCAGGTCAGCTACGTCGCTGCAAAGGCGGGACTTATCGGCATGACCCGCACCTTGGCGCGTGAGCTGGCCTCTCGCGGGATTACCGTCAACGCGGTGTCTCCTGGCTTTATCGAGACCGACATGACCCAGCAGCACGTCCAGGGCGAAGCGCGCCAGAAGCTGACTGCGCAGATTCCGCTCGGTCGAATTGGTGCGCCCGAAGATGTCGCTGAAGCCGTTGCGTTTTTGGCTTCTCCGCGCGCCAGCTACATCACCGGCCAGGTTCTCCGTGTCAACGGCGGCCTGCTCATCGGCTGAGCTTACTCAATCCGATACTTGTCCAGCTTGTAGTACAGCGCGCTTGGCTTGATCCCGAGCAGTCGCGCGGTCTCGGTCTTTACGCCCTTGGCCTCGCGATACGCTTTGAGGATGAGCTGGCGTTCCAGATCGTCGAGGATCTCGGGCAGCGTCATGCTTCCGCTCGGTAGCTCCAGGCTGGCGAGATCGGTGCTCCCGCGCTGCGGCGCTTCTTCTCCCCGAATGTGCGCGGGCAGCGAGGCCGCCGTGATGGTGTTGCCCTCGCAGAACACCATCGCCTGCGACACCACGTTTTCCAGCTCGCGGACGTTGCCGGGGAAGTGATAGGCGTACAGCCGGGTCAGCGCGTCTTCCGCAATGGCCGTGACCGACGGATTGCAGCGCGGCCCGTGCTTGGCGATAAAGTGTCGGCACAGCTCTGGGATGTCCGCGCGTCGCTCTCGCAGGGGCGGCACCGACAGCGGCACCACCTGCAAGCGATAGAACAGGTCTTCGCGGAACTTGCCCTCGCTGATGAGCTTGGGCAGGTCGCGGTGCGTGGCCGACAAGATGCGCAGATCCACCTTGATGGTCTGCTCTCCACCGACGCGCTCGAACGTGCCTTCTTGCAGCACCCGCAGCAGCTTCACCTGCATCGCCGCTGAGATCTCGCCGATCTCATCGAGCAGCAGCGTCCCGCCATCGGCCAGCTCCAGCCGTCCCAGCCTGCGCTTGATTGCGCCCGTAAACGCGCCGCGCTCGTGTCCAAACAGCTCGCTCTCTAGCAGCGTCTCCGCGATCGCCCCGCAGTTCACCTTGATAAACGGCCCTTGGCTGCGACGGCTCAGCAGGTGAATGGCCCGCGCCACCAGCTCTTTGCCGGTCCCGGACTCTCCATAGATCGCCACCGAGGCATCGGTCTTGGCCACTTTTGCGATCTGCTCGTGCAGCCTGCGCATGGCCTCCGTCGCACCGACCAGCGACTGATGCTGTTCGCCATCGCCATCGCCATCGCGAAGCTGATCGTTTTCCGCCCGCAGCTTCTCGTTCATGCGACGCGCGGCCCGTAGCTCTAGCGCTCGCTCTACCTTCAGTCGCACCACTTCCGGCGCAAAAGGCTTGGTCAGAAAGTCCATCGCGCCCAGCTTCATCGCTTCGACCGCCGCTTCGACTGAGCCATACGCCGTCATCAGCAGCGTCGGACAGTCTGGGTCCAGCTCGCGAATGCGACGCAGCACTTCCAGACCGTCCATGCCGTTCATCTTGAGGTCGGTGATCACAAAGTCCGCTGGCGTCTTTTTGAAGATGGCCAGCGCCTCACTGCCCGACGCAGAGGCACATACTTTGTGGCCCATCCGCCGGACGACCTGCGCGACGCCTTCTCGCATGGTCTCGTTGTCGTCGATAATCAGGACGTTGGCCATGCACGGATGCTAACATCCGCGCCGCACTAAAGAGCCGCAAAACCATGGAACCGCTCGTCCCGCTTTCCCCTAGGCCCAAGCCCGCTGACCCCATTCCCTCGGACCTCGGCGGAGCCATCCTGCGCCTGAAGAAAGAGCGCAACGCTGTCTTGCTCGCCCACTACTACCAGGACTCCGAGATTCAAGACCTGGCGGACTTTGTGGGCGACTCGCTTCAGCTTGCCCAGGCTGCCCAAAAGACGCAGGCCGATGTGATCGTCTTTGCGGGCGTTCACTTCATGGCGGAAGTGGCCAAGATTCTCAATCCCAGCCGCACGGTGCTGGTGCCGGACATGACCGCATCGTGCTCGCTGGCCGATGGCTGTCGTCCCGAGCAGCTGGCCGCTTGGCAGCGCAAGTATCCTGACCATGTCACCGTCAGCTACATCAACTGCTCGGCGGCGGTGAAGGCGATGTCCGACTGCATCGTGACCTCGTCCAATGCCGAAAAGATCCTGCGCTCCTATCCACCCGAGCAGCCGATCTTGTTTGCGCCTGACCAGCACCTGGGGCGCTACCTAATGAAGAAGACCGGGCGCACAGGCATGGTCGTCTATCCGGGGTCTTGTCAGGTGCATGAGATCTTCAGCGAGCGAGAACTGGTCCGATTAAAGCTTGATCATCCCAGCGCGCACATCCTGGCCCATCCCGAGTGCGAGGAGCGAATCCTTGGCCACGCCCACTTTGTTGGCTCGACCTCGGCGCTGATCAAGTACGCGATCGACTGCCCAGCCAGCGAGCTGATCATCGTGACCGAGCCGGGCGTCATCCACGAGATGCAGAAGCGCGCCCCGCACAAGACCTTCATTCCGGCCCCTGCGGAAGGCGGCTGCGCGTGCAATGAGTGCCCGCACATGCGCAAGAACACGCCGGAAAAGATCTACCTGGCGCTGCGGGATCTGACCCCGGCCTTGATCCTGCCTGAGGATCTGCGCCTGGCGGCCAAAGCGCCAATCGACAAGATGCTGTCGCTGTCGTAGCCAGCGCAGCGCTTGGCAGCGCGATGCATCCTGCTGCCAAAAGTAGGAGCCGCGCTCTGAAAATTGAGAGCCGAGCTGCTGTCAAGTAAGAGCGAAGCTGCCAAAAGTAGGAGCCGCGCTCTGAAAATTGAGAGCCGCGCTGCTGTCAAGTAAGAGCGAAGCTACCAAAAGTAAGAGCCGCGCTCCATCCAAGTGAAAGCCGTGCGTTGGCCAAGTAAGCGCTGTGCGCAGGTCTGGTCACAGGCTGTGCGACATCGGTGGCGCGCGCGGGGAGCGTCCTCACGGCGGCGTGGTCGCAAGCCCTTGTAGCTGCTTGCCTTTTGCTGCGTCGTCGTGATAAGCACTCAAGGCTTTTGGTTGATTGACATCACACACGCCGAGAGATCTTTTATACGCGCCTTCGTTCCGAACATTTCGGTGACTGCGCGTCGGTGGCAAGTGCCATCGGACTCGGCGGAGGACCAAACGAAGGAGCAACGATGAGCGAGAACCAGACCGAAGTCGAGAACCAGGATCTTTCCCCGGACAACCCCGAAGCCCCGATCACCATGCGGCAGCTTCTGGAGGCCGGTGTTCACTTCGGTCATCAGACGAAGCGCTGGAACCCCAAGATGAAGCCCTACATCTTCGGGGCCCGCAACGGCATTCACATCATTGACCTGCAGCACACCGTGCGGCTGTTCAACCGCGCGTTCAACTTCATCGTGAACACGGTGGCCTCGGGTGGCTCGATCCTCTTCGTTGGTACGAAGAAGCAGGCCCAGGAAGTGATGCAGCAGGAAGCCCTGCGTGGCGGTCAGTTCCACGTCACCAACCGCTGGCTCGGTGGCACCCTGACCAACTTCCGCACCGTGAAGGGCTCGATCGATCGTCTGAAGACCCTGGAAAAAATGGCTGAAGACGGCACCTTCGAGCGCCTCGCGAAGAAGGAAGTCCTGATGAAGATGCGCGAGCGCGACAAGCTGGAAACGGCGCTCGGCGGTATCAAGAACATGACCGGCCTTCCGTCGGCCATCTACGTCATTGATGCCAAAAAAGAGCACATCGCGATCTCGGAAGCGCGCAAGCTGGAAATCCCAGTCATTGCGATCGCCGACACCAACGCCGATCCCGATGTCATCGACTACGTGATCCCTGGCAACGACGATGCCATCCGCGCCATCAAGCTGTTCACCAGCAAGATTGCCGATGCCTGCGTGGTCGGTTCCCGTGTGGGTCGTGAGCGCGCTGCATCGCACTCGCGTGAAGAGTCGGGCAATGGTGGCGAGCGCAAGCCTTCAGCTGCCCCTGGCGCTCCAGCTCCGCGCGTTGAGATGCGCAAGAACCGTGGCGGACTCCGTGGCACGCCAGCTGCTGCGGCCACCCCGACCTCGGTCATGCTGTCGAGCGAAGAAGAGTAGTCGCTTCGTAACACAACCTCTATTTCTGCCCCGCTGAAAGGCCAAGCCTTTCCGTCTGCGGGGCTGACTGCCCCATTTAAGGAGAGTTCAGATGGCCCAGATTACTGCGGCACTGGTGAAAGAACTGCGTGACCGTACCCTCGCTGGTATGGCGGACTGCAAGAAAGCGCTGGAAGAGGCTGGCGGCGACATGGAAAAGGCCGCTGAGTGGCTGCGCAAGAAGGGCATCACCAAGGCTGCCAGCTCGTCGGCTCAGGGCCGCGTAGCAACCGAAGGTGCGGTGACCTCGTACATCCACATGGGTGGCAAGATTGGCGTTCTGCTCGAAGTGAACTGCCAGACCGACTTTGTGGCGCGCACCGATGACTTCAAGAACTTCTGCAAAGACATCGCGATGCACATCGCGGGCCGCGATCCGTTCCCGCAGTATGTGACGGACGAAGAGATCCCGGCTGCGCTCATTGAGCGCGAGCGCACGTTCCAGGTCGAAAAGGCCAAGGAAGCGGGCAAGGGCAAGCCGGAAAACATCATCGCCAAGATCGTTGATGGTGCCGTCGCCAAGTGGAAGAAGGACATCTGCCTGCTCGATCAGGAGTTCGTCAAGGACCCGAGCAAGGACATCAGAACCCTTCAGCTTGAGCTGAGCGCCAAGACGGGCGAAAAGATCACCATCCGCCGCTTTACGCGCTACGCGCTCGGCGATGGTCTACAGAAGAAAGAGCAAGACTTCGCACAAGAAGTCGCTGCTCAAGTTGCTTCGACCGCCAAGTAAGGGCCCATCCAATGACCGAGCCAAGCGCTTCCAAACCCGCTTACAAGCGTATTCTCCTCAAGCTGTCGGGCGAGGCGCTGATGGGGAAGAGCCAGTACGGCATCGACCCCGCCACCCTTCATCGCTTGGCTGCGGAGGTGAAGCGCGTCCACGACATGGGCGTCGAGGTCGCGCTGGTCATTGGTGGCGGCAACATCTTCAGAGGCGTCTCTGCATCGACGCAGCACGGCATGGATCGCGCATCAGCCGACTATATGGGCATGATGGCGACGGTGATGAACGCGCTCGCGATGCAAGATGCGATCGAGCAGATGGGCCTGCCGACCCGCGTGCTGTCCGCGATCGAGATGAAAGAGCTGTGCGAGCCGTACATTCGACGGCGCGCCATCCGTCATCTGGAAAAGCGTCGCGTCGTGATCTTTGCGGCGGGCACCGGCAATCCCTACTTCACCACCGATACGGCAGCGGCCCTGCGGGCCATGGAAATCCACGCGGAAGTTCTGCTGAAGGCCACCAAGGTGGATGGCATCTATGACCGCGATCCGGTCAAGCACCCAGATGCCGTCCGCTTCGAGCGGGTCACCTACCTCGAGGTCTTGCAGCAAAACCTGCAAGTCATGGACTCGACGGCCATCGCGCTCTGTCGCGACAACAAGCTGCCGGTCATCGTCTTTAACCTACAGAACAGCGGCAACATCGGGCGGGTGGTCTGTGGCGACCTGTCCATTGGCACGCGCGTCGATTGATGCCTCTGCGCGGTGCTCGTGCAGACTGCCGCGCGCCGCTCAGACTGCCGCAAGCCGTAGGCCTCTTGACGGAAAATAGCCAAAAAGAGAGGATTCATGAGCATGGTAAGCGATGTCCTGAAGAGCCTGGATGACGACATTGCCAAGGCAATGGATGCGTTTGGGCGCGAGCTTGCCAAAGTTCGGACCGGACGAGCCAACAGCAACATGCTGGATGGCATTCGGCTCGACTACTACGGCACCCCGACCCCGCTGAACCAAGTGGCGTCGGTGAGCGTTGCCGATCCCCGGCTGATCGTCGTCAAGCCGTGGGAAAAGCGCATCATTCCAGACATTGAGAAAGCGATTCGTGACGCAGGCCTGGGAGTCAATCCCAGCTCTGACGGCGAGATCGTGCGGCTGCCCATTCCTCCGCTCACCCAAGAGCGACGCAAGGAGCTGACCAAGGTCGTCAAGCGCATTGGCGAGGACGCCCGTGTCGCTGTGCGCAACTGCCGCCGAGACGCTCGCGAGCTGCTGGAACAAGCTGGCAAAGATCGCGAGATCACCGAAGACGACGTTGATCAAGGGCTCAAGAAGATCCAGGCCGTCATCGACAAGGCGATCGAAAAGATCGACGTCATTGCCGACAAGAAGCAGGCCGAGATCATGGAGGTCTAGCTCCTGGACCAGCTGTCCTTTAATCCCAAGTTCGGTAAGTACGAGCTGCTGGCCCACCTTGCGACCGGCGGCATGGCCGAGATCTACCTGGCTCGAATGGCTGGCTCGGACGGCTTTTCAAAGCTGGTGGTGGTCAAGCGGCTCCTCGCTGACTTGGCAAAGGACAAGGAATACATCCAGATGTTCTTGGATGAGGCGCGGATCAATGCCCGCCTCAACCACTCGAACATCGTGCAGGTCCTAGAGCTAGGCGAGGTCGATGGCCAGTACTTCATCGCGATGGAGTACGTATCCGGTCTGTCGATCGCCCAGATTGGCAAGCTGGCGACCCAGCGGCTCGGAGAAGTTCCGCAAAACATCGCCTGCGGCATCTTGCTTCAGGCCTGTGCGGGCCTTCACCACGCGCATGAAACCAAGCTGTCCGATAGCGACGAGCTGGGCATCATCCATCGCGACGTATCGCCGCAGAACTTGCTGCTGACCTACGAAGGCTTCGTCAAGGTCGTGGACTTCGGCATCGCCAAGGCCGAAGGCCGCGAGACGCGGACGCAAGCGGGCATGGTCAAGGGCAAGTTTTCCTACATGAGCCCCGAGCAGTGTACCGGCCAGAAGGTCGATCGGCGCACCGATATCTTTGCGCTCGGCGTCATCTTGTTTGAGCTGTGTACGTCGCGGCGACTGTTTAAGCGCGCCACGCCCATCGAGACCTACGAGGCGATCCAAAAGGGTGACATCCCGGACCCGTGCTCGGTGTCGCCAGCGGTGCCGCGTCAGGTCGCCGATGTGATCTTGAAGGCGCTCGCGCGGAACAAGGACGAGCGCTACGCCACGGCAGAAGCGATGCAAGAGGCGCTCGAGCTGGCGATGCGGCGCTCGGGACTCAAAGGGCGACCGCTCGATCTGTCGCGCTTTTTGGAAAACAACTTCAAGGCCGAGATCCTGGAGCAAGAGGATCTCATCCGGCGGATCGCTTCGGGAGAGCTGACGCAGCCCGAAAACCAGCACGCTGCTGAGTCAAGCAAGCTCGCCGACAACTACGCGCACGTCGAAGACCTGGACATCGAAGAAGACATCGAGGAGCTGGCCGATCCGACGAGCAACGATCTGAAGGCTCCTGAGTCGAAGCCACCGCCGCCGGTTCCTTCGCTGGAAGGTAAGTCCGCGCAGATCGCCCAGAAGCCGGTGTCGATGGTCCTGCCGACGATCGATCCCAAGAAGGCGCTGCAAGACATGCTGTCGGGGAAAGCGCCGAACATGCTGGGTGATCAGCTGCAAGGGCTGGCGAAGGCAGCCAACGTGTCGGCTCCAACGCCGGATGCATCGGCTTCAGCGTCTGGACAGGTGATGTCTGCGGCTCCTGCGGTGGCATCGGGTGGACAGACGCCAAGTGGCCAAGGGCTGGCACCGTCTGCGACCACTCCCACGTCGAGCACCAGCGGTCAAGGTCAAGCGCCTGCACTGGCACCGCCGACTTCGCCCCTTCAGAAGCTGGCCGATCTGCCGCTGCCGATCTTGATCGGGATCGCATTTGGCCTGGCTGTGCTGTCGGCGATCCTGACCGCGCTCATCATCTTCTAAGCCCGACGCCGCATCTTCTAAGCCCGACGCCGCATCTTCTAAGCCCGACCCCGTGCGGAGAGGACGCGATCGACAAAGACAAGCTCCTGGGCGCTTGGGCCGGAGCGCTTGCTTTTGGCGCTTGACGACCCTCCGACGCTTTTGGGAACGTCGCTTCCCAAAGCGAGGTGACTGCGATGGGTCGTATGCAAGCTCGGTTCCTGAGCGTGTCTCTGCTGTGTTCGTTGGCGGTCTTGGGTCCACTGTCCTGTGATGCGCCCGCATCCATGCCGGATGCGGCAGACGGTAGCATCGCCGGTCCAGACGATGCGTCCTGTTCGATGTGCGGCGGTGCGTGTACCGACCTAAGCAGCGACTCGCGCAACTGCGGCGCTTGCGGTAACGACTGCGGCCCGGCGGCAAGCTGCCTGGGCGGCAAGTGCGAGCCGAGCGCTGGCCGCGACATGTCCATGTCCACGTCGGATCTGGGCAGCCCCGATCTGTCGATGGCGAGCGATGGCGGACTGCCCAAGGTGCGGCTGTGTGACCAGACGCCACCCATGGGCGCGACCCTGGCCCCGTCACCTCCGGTCTATGCGGGAACCTGTCCTCGGTTGATGCCGGGCAAAAACACCATCGTGTCGTCGGGCAAAGCCAGGACCTTTCTCCTGGCGGTCCCGACAGCGATTCGTAGCGGTGAAAAGCTCCCGCTCGTGTTTATGTGGCACTGGCTGGGCGGCAGCGCGGATTCGTTCTTCCGCAAAGGCGAGGTGCAAGCGGCGGTCGATTCGCAGCGCTTTATGGCGATCTTGCCGGAGGCCAAAGGCGACATCACCTGGAAGTGGCCCTTCGACGTGTTCGTGACGGCGGCGCGGCAAGAAGAAGAGTATCGCTTCTTCGACGACATGCTGGCCTGTGCAGCGGCGCAGTTTACGGTCAACACCAACTGCGTCTCATCGGTTGGGGTCAGTGCTGGCGCGCTGTTTACCGATCAGCTCGCGACGGGCAGGAACAAGTACTTGGCGTCGGCGATTTCCCTGTCGGGCGGCGTCGAAGGCGTAGCCAAGAAGTGGGGCAACCCGCCGCGCAAGCTGCCAATGCTGGTGCTGTGGGGCGGAGCCAAGGACATCTGCGCGGGCCTGGTCAACTTCCAGACGGCGTCCAAGGCGCTGGAGACGCAGCTGGTCAAAGACGGTCACTTCTTCGTCGAGTGCGTTCACAACTGCGGACACGCCGAGCCACCGCTGGAAGCCGCGATGATGCTGACCAAGTACGCGGCCTTCTGGGAGTTTGTGTTTGCGCATCCCTACTGGCTGGGGACGGGTGAGTCTCCCTATAAGATGAGCGGACTTCCCTCGACCATGCCTGCGTGGTGCGGCATCGGGGCAGGCTCGGCTACGCCGCGTACCGGCATCTGCACCGAAAAGCCAGGCTGCTGATGATCGCTTTGTCGGGTCAGCAAGAAGGCAGCGCACAGGGGTCAGCGATGCGCGTGAAAGTGGTTGCGATTGTCGGTGGTGGCTACGGAGGCACGCAGACCCTGGCCGAGCTGGTCCGGCAGGCGCAGGGACCGCTGCGGGTGTACCTCATTGAGTCGCGGCGTGAGCTGGGGCTTGGCGTAGCGTATTCCACCACCGATGGTGCGCACCTGCTCAACGTACGGGCCGCGAAGATGGGGGCGTTTGCCCACGACATCGGCGGCTTCTACACTTGGCTGTTGACCGAGCAGGGACGCTGCGCGGTGGCTCGCTTCTGTCCGTCGCTGGAGGTGACGCCCGAAGCGTTTTTGCCGCGTGCCGTCTATGGCGTCTACTTGCAGGCGCGCCACCGGGCGACGCTTGGCTTGGCTGCGCAAAAAAGCATCGGGGTGCAGACGCTGCGAGCGACGGCGGTAGATGCCCAGCGGCGGGGCGTAGACGGGCTGCTTCTGACCTTGGATGGGGAGCACGGCCCGATAGAGCTTGCGATCGATGCGCTGGTCTTGGCGACGGGGAACTTGCCACCGCATCGGCTGCCTGGGGTCTTGGCGCTTGGGGATTCGGCGTCGCGTGTGGTGGCCGATCTGTGGAATCCACCGATGCAGAGCTTGTTTCCTCACCAGGTGGATTCGCTGCCAATCGATCGCGACGTGGTGATCGTGGGGACCGGGCTGACGATGGTCGATGCGGTCCTGACGCTTCAGAGTCATGGCCATCGCGGGCGCGTGACGGCGATCTCGCGACATGGGCTGCTGCCGCAAGATCATGCGCCGGATCGCTGCTATCCCGGCTGGGCGCTGACGTGCGATCCTGACGCTGCGCCGCTCACCGTGCGAGGGCTTTTGTCGGTGCTGCGCCAAGAGGTGAAGCGAGCGACTGCGCGCGGCTTTGCCTGGCAGAACGTGGTGGACTCGCTGCGCGGGCTGACTCCGGTGCTGTGGCAGCGGCTACCGCATCCAGAGCAGCGTCGCTTTTTTCGGCGGCTGTCCCCGTTTTGGAGCGTGCATCGTCACCGCATCGCGCCGCAGGCCAGCCAGGTGGTCCAAGCGCTTCGGGAGCAGGGCAGGCTGCGGATTGTCGCAGGGCACCTTCAGCAGGTGGACGCACTGCCTGACGGCCTGCTGGTGCGCTATCGGCTGCGCGGCAGTCGGGACAGTGCGACGCTGGAGGCCTCACTGCTGCTCAACTGTACGGGGCCGGACTACTGCATCGAGCGGGGGTCGAGCATGCTGCTTCATCGCCTGCTCCAGCGCGGCTTGATTGTGCCCTGTCCGCTTGGGATGGGGACTGCGCAGACGCCAGATGGTGCGGTGCAAGGCGTGGCTTCGTCCTGTCTGTTTGCGATCGGGTTTTTGCGCACCGGCGCGCTGCTAGAGTCCACCGCCGTGCCGGAGCTGCGTCAGCAGGCCGCTGCGGTGGCGCAGTCGGTGCTGGGTGCGGTGAGGCAGCTGCCCGCCAGTGTGCAACTGGAGCCTGTCGCCGTGGGCCCTTCAGCGCTGCCGTGAGGGATGGGTCGCGGGAACCGGGGACGATGGCCAGGTGTCGGGCTCGCGCTGGCTGTCGGGATGTAGCTGCGTCAGCGCGGCCAGGCCACTTAGCACCTCGCGGAAAGACAGGCCCGGCCACGGCATAAACGACAAGACTGCGTCTTTTGGCAGGGCTTTGCAGACGGCTGCGACATCGACTTCGCCGCTTCCGGGCGGCAGGGCACCCACCGGGCCGCAGGCATCCCCGATGCAGTGCAGCGGGCCCTTGGCAAAGGATCGGACCGAGTCAGCCATCGACACCAGGCGCATCATCGACGCCAGGTGCGCAGCGGGGAGATCCAGGCTTGGGGCGATCGGTGCGCCCGCAAACTCTTCACAGAGCAGTCGAACTTCGATCGGCAAGGGCAGCTCGGTGGCGCGACGAGGATAGCCCAGCAGCAGGGTCTGCTCGCTGCGGACTGCATGGTTGGCCAGCTGCTCGATGGCGCGCCTGACCGCGTCCAGGTGCCGAGGCATAAGCGCGCTTCTTGCCCGCAGCAGCGCTTCGCCGGGCTCGGTGTCGTCTTCGTCTAAGATCGCACCTCGCAAAAAGTGGCTGCGAGCCTCTTTCCACAGGCGCTCAAGCCCGTCTACTTCGCCCAGTCGCAGCCGGACATGGCGCGCGCCCAGCGTCTTGGCCACACGCAGCGCCGACTGAGCCACCGACACCGCTGTCCGGCTCTCTTCCTTGTCGAGCGAGGCCAGCTGCGCCTTGGCTGCTTGGGGTCGGGCATCGGCGATCGCACCCAGCTCTGCATCGACCGCGACCACTTGGATCGGTGGACGTGCGGCTGCGGTGAGGTGTGCTAAGCCCTCGACAAGACCGGGCAAACCCACGGCAGGCAGGTGCAGGGTGGTGGCACCTTGGGAAGTGAGCGCTAACAATACAGAGTCCGCCGTAATCGGCGTCGGAGACCGTTCACTGGGCAACACCGAAAGACCGAGCGCGCTGCGGGGCCCGATCCCGTGGGATGGGGTTTGACTTTGCATGACGAGTCAATTTACACCTATGCCGTCCTGTGTAGGGAAATGGCCGTGATCCGGGCTCTACCCAAGGACTCGACACACACGATAGGAAGCTGCCGATGCAATCGCAACATAGGGCACCGACGCTCAAGCGTCTGGGGACACTGATCGGGTCCCTGGGCGCGCTCTTGGCCTGTCATCAGACGGCAAGTGCTCAGCTCGTCCAAGAAAATGGATTCACTGAGCCGACGTACAACATGCAGTTGTTCCGTCCGGCGATCGACTCGAAGGGCTACGTGACGCTGAACGCCTCGCAGGTGCTCGGTCACAAAGACTTCTCGCTGGGCCTGGTGGGCACCTGGGCGGGTCAGCCGCTGTTTCTAGAGACGCCTGCGGGCTCGACGGCTTCGTTTGGTCCGGTCTCCAGCGGTCGTACGTTCGCGGTGAACAACTTGGTCACCGCGCAGCTTCAGTTTGCCGTTGGTCTGTTTAAGCACTTCGAGATCGCGTTTGGCATTCCGCTTTCGATCATGAACGGTGGTCGGCAGATCTGTCCGCCGGGCGGGGCTTGCCAAGGCTACGCTGGTGACGGCTCGGCGCGAACCGACCTGACCTTCTCGAAGGTGGGCTTTTCGGACCTGGCGGTTCACTTCAAGGGCCGCTTCCTCAACACCTCGCGTCACCCAGTGGGACTGGGCGCGCTGCTGTCGATCTATCTGCCGGTGGACAAGTGGGCCGGTGGGGACGCCTACAAGCAGTTCATCGCGGAAAGCAACGTGACGCTGCATCCGCAGATCCTGCTCGACAAGGAGTGGGGCCGGTCGCGTCGCTTCCGGACCGCCATCAATGCCGGTGCGCTGATTCGCTTTGGCTCGACCGAGTTTGTGGACCGAGGCCGTCCGCGTGTTACCGACGAAGCGATGAACACGTTCTGCTATCCGGCAGACAACACCTCGACGCAGTTTGAGTCGGGACTGTGCGGCACCGGACTGCGTCGGGGCGTCGGCACGCAGCTGACCTACGGCATCGGTGCTTCGCTTGCGATCGTGAAGCAGCGCTTCGAGGTGCTCGGTGAGTTCTTCGGTTACGCCGACGTGGCAGGCAACCAGAAGGCGTATCCGCTCGAAGGCCTGGGTGCCATCAAGCTGTACCTGGCGAAGAAGTCGTTCTTGGTCGCTGGCGCGGGCGGTGGTCTGATTGGCCTGTCGGACTCGGGCAAGATGACCGGTGGTCCGCTGTGGCGCGCCTTCATCGGCTTCATCTTCGAGCCGAACATTGGCGACCGCGACGGTGACGGCATCAAGGACGACGTGGACAAGTGTCCAGACGATCCCGAAGACTTCGATGACTTCGAGGATGAAGATGGCTGCCCGGATCCGGACAACGATCGCGACGGCATCCTGGATGTGGACGACAAGTGTCCGAACGAGCCAGAGACGAAGAATGGCTTCGAGGACGACGACGGCTGCCCCGACAGCGTGGTGCTTGACCGCGACGGCGACGGCATTCCTGACAACCTCGACAAGTGCCCAGACGATCCCGAAGACAAAGACGGCTTCGAGGATGAAGACGGCTGCCCGGATCCGGACAACGACAAGGACGGCATCCTCGACAAAGACGACCTGTGCCCGAACGATCCAGAGGACAAGGACGGCTTTGAAGATCAGGACGGCTGCCCGGATCCAGACAACGACAAGGACAGCATCCTCGACAAGGACGACCAGTGCCCGAACGAGCCGGAGACCTACAACGGCTATCAGGACCAGGACGGCTGCCCGGATAAGGGTCGCGTCATCGTTCGCAAGGGCAAGCTGGAGATCCTCGACAAGATCTACTTCGAGACGGACAAGGACATCATCAAGGAGATCTCCTTCCCGATCCTCGATGCGATTGCCGCGACGCTGAAGGGCAACCCGCAGATCCTCGAGATCGAAGTCCAAGGCCATGCTGACGAGCGCGGCGACGACGCCCACAACATGGATCTGACCGAGCGACGCGCCAAGGCGGTGAAGGTCTACCTCATCGACAAGGGCATCGACGGCAACCGACTTCAGTCGCACGGCTACGGCGAGACCAAGCCGGTCTGCCCCGAGCACAACGAAGACTGCTGGTCGCGTAACCGCCGCGTCGAGTTCGTGATCCTCAAGCGCTCGGACGGCGACACCAAGGAATAGCCGCTCGCGCTGCGCCTTCCCTTCCCTCGCTGTCAGTCCTTCCTTCCCCGCTTTCCTTTTCTTCCATCGGTCGAGCCGCTCGGCTCGGCCCCCTTTCTGCGAGTACGATGCCGACCACGATGCCAACCTTGACACCAGGGAAGCGACGGCGCGCGCAGTCAGCGGGAACGGACCCTGGGACGCGCGCACCGGGCGTGGTGCTGACCGCTCCGCACCTGGTCGAGCTGATGCTGGATTTGCTCGACTATCGCGCCGAGCAGGATCTGGGGGCGCGGACGCTGCTGGAGCCCGCCTGCGGCCAAGGCGCGTTTGTGGAGCTTGCGCTTCAGCGGCTGCTTTGGTCGGCGCGGCAATCGGGCAGGCCGCTTGAGTCGCTGGCACCTGCGCTGTTGGCGTTTGAGATCGATCACGCGGCGGTGGTAAAGACGCGGCAGCGGCTTGCGTCCCTGCTTGCGCAGGCGGGCGCGGCCCCATCCCTTTCGCAGTCGCTTGTGACGACTTGGGTTCGGCACGCGGACTTTCTTTTGACCCGTTCGCTTCCTTTGGTGGATGTGGTGGTGGGCAATCCGCCCTACGTGCGGCTGGAGCAGCTTCCCCCCGCGCAGCGCAATGCGTATCGCCAGCAGCATGCCTGCCTGTTTGATCGCGCCGATCTGTATGTGGCGTTTATCGAGCGCTCGCTGTCGCTGCTGCGTCCGCACGGTCTGCTGTCGCTGGTCTGTGCCGATCGCTGGACGCGCAATCGCTATGGCGGACCGCTGCGCAAGCTGGTGAGTGCGCGCTGTCAGGTGCGCTGCTACATCGATCTGTCGCGGGCGTCGCCGTTTGATGCGAGCGTGCAGGCCTATCCATCGATCTTTGTGCTCGGTCCCAAGTCGAATGTGCAGCCGCCGGACGCGGTGCCGGTCGTGACGATGCAGCAAGCAGATCGGGCCGAGTGTGCGCGGGCACTGGCGCTACTTGCACAGGGACAGCCGACGATAGAAGGGCAGGGCGCGCCTTCGCTTCAGCTTCATCGCGAGTGGTTTTCCGGCGATGCACCGTGGGTGATCGTCGATCCCGATAAGCGGCAGCTCCTTGCGCAGCTAGAGCAGCGCTTTGCCGCACTGGAAGACAGTGGACAGGTGCAGCTTGGGATTGGCGTCGCCACCGGCTGCGATGACGTGCTGATCGTCGATGAAGCGCAGGCGCAGAGGCTGGAGCCCGCAACCCGACTGCCGCTCCTTGTGCGTCAGGATCTGCGCGCGGGACAGATTGTGTGGGGTCGTCGCTATGTCCTTCAGACCGCTGCGCCCGATGGCAGACCGCTCGATCTGACGCAGCATCCGCAGCTTGCGCACTACCTGGCACCGCATCGCGAGCGACTGTCGGCACGGTTTGTGGCACGGCGGAACCCGCAGGCCTGGTTTCGGACCATCGATCGCGTTCATCCGGCGCTCGTGGCTAGGCCCAAGCTGGTGATTCCTGACATCGCCAGTGCCAACGCGTTCACGCTGGATGTGGGTCACTACCATCCGCATCACAACCTGTACTACGTGACCGCGCAGGGCTGGGACTTGGCGACGCTCGGTGGGCTGCTCAGTTCTCAGGTGGCGCTGTTCTTTGTGTGGAGCTACGCGGTGACGCTGCGCGGCGGATACCTTCGCTTTCAGGCGCAGTATCTACGGCGGATTCGGCTGCCGCAGCCGCGCGATCTGTCTGGTTCGCTGGCTGCGGATCTGGCGCGGGCGTTTGGACAGCGAGACTTTGCGGCCATGGACGAGCTGTCGGCACAGGCATATGGGCTGCGTGCGCCGCCACAGTTTGACTTTCACGATACGCGGGCGTAGTCGCGCAGCGGCTGTCGGACTGGTCTTGGGTGGGCCGCTATTCCAACAGGATGTCGCCGCTCATCGACTCCAGCGAGACCATACCGGTGCCGCTGCCGACCTTGGCGGTCCACTCGGTGCGCTGACCGGGATGGCGCTTCATCTCGACGGGCAGACGGTCGCTGCCGGTGATCTCTCCGCTCTGCGACGTGAGCTTGGCCACAAAAGAACTGCTGGCGAGCGACTTGACCAGCACGTTGCCCGAGATCGTCTCGGCGCTGATCTTACAGTCGGCGACCTTGCAGCCATCGGCAATCGTCAAATCGCCCGAGGTGGAGTGGAAGCGCACCGGGCGCAGCACTTCGTTTTGCAGCAGCAGCTCGCCGGATACGGTGTTGACGTTGACTTCGCCACGGACGGCTTCGAGTCGAACATCGCCGCTGGTCGATTGCACGGTCACGGCTTGGCTGCCCTTGATGCTGATGTCTCCCGAGGAGGTCGTGATGTCGATGTCCGCGAGCAGCCCACTTGCGTGGATATCGCCGGACGTGGTCTTGACCTTGACCTTGCTGCCGACCGGAAGCTGTAGCAGCAGGTGGCCGTCCTGTAGCACGGACCGACCGTCAAACTGAAGCTGCCACAGGCTCTGACCGGCGCTCGGCGCGACAAACTGCGCGGTCCGTACGACGCCTTCGGTCAGGGTCAGCTTGGCTTCGTTTCCTGACGATTCACTGAGCTCGACTTCGGCGGCGGTGGTGACGATCTCCAGCGAGATGGGATCAGTTAGCTTGGTGCTTGCGGTGACCGCATCGTCGTGTGCTGCGCTGTCTGCATCGCTTGCATCGTCGGCGTCATCGGCATCGTGATCGCTGCCTGCGGGCGGCATCGCGACGATGTCCGGCTGGGTCTTTTTGGCCGAAAACCACTGACCTTTGTGCAGCGGCGACAGCGGGCTGGCGGCCACGATGCCAAAGATCGCCACGGCAGCAGCGCCCACCGCAAACCACTGCGCTTTCTGATCGTGGAAGGTCTGCTGAAGCAGGCGGCGCAGGCCCTTGGGTGTCGCTTCTTTGCGTGCCACACGGGCGGCGATCTGCTGCTCGATCTGGGCCCACACCTGCGAGGGGGGAACGCCACGGGCTCGCTGCGCAAACAGCTCTTTTTCGGCATGCAGCCATGCCAGCTCGCGACCGCACTGCCCGCACTCATCGGTGTGGGCCGAAATCACGATCGACTGGTCTTCAGACAGCGTGCCGGACAGCAGGGCTTCGAGATCTTGAACGGACGGATGGGTGTTCACTTGGCTCCTCCCAGGTAGTGCCAGAGCTGCGCACGGAGCTGAATCCGGGCGCGGTGGACTTCGTTTTTCACTTTCGAGACGGACCAGCCCATGATCTCGGCGATGTCTTCGTAAGACAGGCCGTGATCGAGCCGCAGTAGCAGCGCGCTCTTGCGTGGCTCTCCGACATGCGACAGCGCTTCGACCAGCTTGCGATCTGCCTCAGCGAGAAGCAGGACCGCATCGGGCGTGGGCGCGCCATCGACCGGCTCGCACTCCTCGTTTGGCTCTTCGAGCAGTCGCTGCGCTTCCTTCTTGGATCGGCAGTGCTCTAAAAAGACCCGACGCGCGATGCCAAACAGCCACGACGACAGGCGGGCCGGTTCACGCAGAGACGACAGCGCATCGTAGGCACGGACAAACGTCTCTTGGGTGGCATCGTCTGCCGCCGCATCATCGCGCAGCAGATCGCCCAAGTAGCGTCGCACGCCCGGACTGTGACGCACAAACAGGCTGCGGAAGGCATCGCGCTCGCCCCGCTGCGCCGCTAAAACGAGCGGTGCATCGATGCTGACGATGGCTGGTGCAGCGTGCTCCCCACCGGCTTTGGTGATCGCGGTGCTGGCCTCAGGCTCTTCCGCTGGACCCGCCAGCGGATGCGAGGTGTGAAGCAGGGTCAGCGCGCGTTTGGTCATCACATCCGTGAGTGCAGGTCACAGCGATCTGGTTTCAACTTTTTTTGGAAAAAGAGTGAAACAGGCCGCAGCGGCTGCTAGCGACCGACGAGAAACGGCTCCAGCAGGCGCAGCGCTTCGCTGTGCAAGTGACCGTTGCTGGCCACCAGTCCGTGGTGATGGCCCAGCTCGCGATCGGAATAGCGCAGCGCGCCGCCCCGCAGATCGGTGAGCTGTCCGCCCGCTTCGCGCAAGATGATCTCTGGTGCAGCGGTGTCCCAGAGCTTGCAGCGGCCCGCCGGGTTCATGTACAGGTCGCGCGCACCAGCGGCGATGAGGCACAGCTTGACCCCGACCGAGCCGACTTGCAGCTCGTCGCGAATCCCGGCCCGATCGCGCACCCTTCGCACCAGCTCTTCTCGGGTGGATGCCGAAGACACCAGGCGTGCCTCGCTCATGGTCGATGTGGCGGACACCGTGATGCGGCGCGGCGGTTCGTGATCGAGCAGCTCAAACGCGCCCAGCCCTTGCTGCGCGATCCACAGTCGCTCGGCGGCAGGCTGATAGACCAGGCCGAGCACCGGCTGTCCGTGCGCCACGAGCCCCAGCATCACCGCGTAGCCTGCTCGTCCGGCGATGAAGTCCTTGGTGCCGTCAATCGGATCGACCAGCCAGTAGCGATCCGCCAGCAGCCGAGCGCCATCATCGGGACGCTCTTCCGACAGGACGACATCAGCGGCAAAGCGCTCACCGAGGCGGGCAATGCACAGCTCGCTCACCGCACGGTCGGCTTCGGTCACGGGCTCTTCGGCGTCTTTCCATTCCACCGGCAGGGCCTGTTCGGACTGCTCGTGCGGTTCGTGCCAGGCTTGGAAGTAGCGGTGCGCCAGCCGTCCGGCTTCGATCACAATCGGCAGAGCCAGCTTGGCTTCAGCGGAAAAGCCTTCTGGCAGCATGTTGTCGTAGAAGTTCACCGCCGCAGGGTAGCAGAGTCTTGCGGTCCGCCGCAGCCGCTGGGACGAGCAAGGCAAAGGCTGCGTTCTTAGGCGGAGCGGGACGGATCGTCGTCGTCTTCGGGCTCGCTGCCATCGCTGACTTCGCGATCGAGCTTGCGATAGATGGTCCGCGTTGCGATCCCGAGCAGCTGGGCCGCCAGCTTCTTGTCGCCTTTGGTGTAGTGCAGTGTTTCCCGAATGACGGTGCGCTCGATCTCATCGAGTGGTGTGCCGAGCGGGAAGGTCAGGCTGGGCAAGCTGCCGTGGCTTTGGTTGGTGGAAAGGTGCAGTCCGCCGCAGCGAATCTCTTGCGGTAGATCATCGACATCAATCACCGGCTGTCGCGACAGGACCACGGCCCGCTCTAGCGCGTTTTCCAGCTCGCGGACGTTGCCCGGATAGCTGTAGCGACAGAGCAGCTCCAGCGCGGGACGACTGATGCCGGTGACGTTCTTGTGGTTCTTGTTGCGAAAGCGGTTCAGGAAGTGATCGACGAGCAGCGGCACGTCGTCGAGTCGCTCACGCAGGGGCGGAACCGTGACCGCGATGACGTTGAGCCGATAGAACAGGTCTTCGCGAAAGCGTCCCTCGCTGACCATCTTGCGCAGGTCGCGGTTGGTCGCAAAGATGAGCCGGATGTCCACCCGCCGGAGCTTGCCGCCGAGGGGCTCGATCTCGCCTTCTTGCAGCACGCGCAGCAGCTTGACCTGAAGGTGTAGCGGAATCTCGCCGACTTCATCGAGAAACAGGGTGCCGCCATCGGCCTGCGCAAAGCGACCATCACGTCGGGCCACCGCGCCGGTAAACGAGCCCTTTTCGTAGCCAAACAGCTCGGCTTCTAGGATCGTCTCGGGCAGGGCGGCGCAGTTGACGGGCACCAGCGGTCTGCCCGCGCGCGGCGACAGATCATGAAGGTGCCGGGCCAGCAGCTCTTTGCCGGTGCCCGATTCCCCGAGCAGCAGCACCGTGGCTTGCGAGGGCGCAGCTTGGGCCACGATGTCGAGCGTGCGACGCATGGCCAGGGATCCGCCGACGATCGGTCGTCGCTCCGCCGCCGCCAGCTTCTGACGCAGCGAGCGATTTTCCAGCACCAGGGTCTGGCGCTCCAGCGCTTTGCCCACGACCCGCAGCACATGCGCCCGCTTGAGCGGCTTGGTGATGAAGTCGTAGGCCCCGTCTTTCATCGCTTCGACGGCGGTTTCAATCGTGCCGTAGGCGGTCATCAGGATGATTTCCGTCTCGGGCGACAGCTTGCGTCCGGCCTTGAGCAGATCGAGCCCCGATAGGCCCGGCATGAGCAGGTCGGTCAGCACCACGTCGATGCGCTGCTTGCGCAGGATCTCCAGTGCTTCTTTGCCGTCGCTACAGGTCAGCACTTGTAGCTCGCTGCCGCTCTGGTCTGCGTCGGTCTGCGGAGGCACAAAGCGCGCAAACGTCCGCTCCAGGGAATCTAGGTTCGAGGTCTCGTCATCGACAATCAGCAGCGTCTTCATCGGTTGGGCTTTTGGGCGAAAGCTTGGCGGTCGCTGGCCAAGGCGCGTCGCAATTGTGCTCAGTTCTTGGTGGTTGAGCAAACGGCGATCGCGTGGGTGGGGTCAAACTCTGGTAGCCTCAAGCCGTGATTCCGCAAGAGATCGCGATGGAGCGCAGCGACGAGCGCTCGGCCCCAAGTCGAACCTATGTGCTGACCTGTCCGCGCTGTCGTTCGCCGGTCGCACTCGGCTTTACCAACCAGACGGCGTGCCAAAAGTGTCACGAGCAGGTCGCGATTTCTGCATCGGTGGCCGAGCGTCGCGACAACTTTCGCAAGCTGGAAGCGGAGCGTCGCCACAAAGATCCGCTGTGGGCGCTGGCTCTGCGCGCGCGTCCGCACTTTTATCTCAACCCGAAGCTGCTCGCGTCGCTGAGCTACTTTGCGCCGTTTGTCGGCATCATGGTCGGCTACGTGTTTGCGTATCGGTTTGGCAACTATCCGCTGGCCGCGCTGCTGTGGCTGTGGGTGATTGGTGCGATCCACCTATTGTCATCGTGGCTGCTCGTTCAGCGCAAGCCGCTGCATGTTCGTCAGCTGATGCTGGCGCAGCCCACCAGTGAGCCGGGCCATCCGCCGCAGTGTCGGGTCTGTTCGTCGCCGCTGTCGATTCCCGCTCACACGCCCGAGGTGGCAGCGTCGCTCGACTGTAGCTGTGATCACTGCGGGGCGGACAACATCATCGGAGACCTGCCGCTCGTCACACCGCGTCCGGATCTGTACAGCATTCAGTCAGCCTACCAAGAGGTCTTCGGCGGCCTGATGCAGCAGCGTATGGACCGCGCCTATCCGTTCATCTTGCTCGTCGGGTTCTTGCTGCTGGGCGGCATCTCGTTTTTTGTCGTCCAGGTTCCGCAGACGCCACTTACCTAAGTGGTTGGTGGCTGCGTCCGGCGTTGCGGGACGTGGGGTTTCGATGCAGCAGAACGACACACTGGGGTCAGTGCTGCGGGCACTGCTGACCCCAGAGGACGGTCTGGTTCTGACGCGCCACTGCGGAGCTGTCGGACCATGCGCACTCGCTACCGAGAGACGCTCTGAGCGACTCCCGAGACAACTAGCGAAAACTGTTACAAGCATGAAACAGCGCACCTTGGTGTTGGAGCGCGCGTGTCGGCTGGCTGCTCTGCGACGAAGACATCGGCACGTCGCTTGCTTTCTTCCCGGCAAATTCAAAGGTGTAAGGTCATGCGTGTGGTGTCGATTCGTCTCTTTACTAGCTTGCTGCTACTTGGTGCGTGCGGGGATGTGCCTGTGCCCGAGCTGGCGCTCGATCTGACGCGGCTTGATTCGATCGAACCCAACGACTCGCAGCTAAACGGGCTGACGGTCAACGGGCTGACGGTCAACGGGCTGACGGTCAACGGGCTGACGGTCAACGGCTCTGCGGTCGCGGGCTCTGGGGCTGCGGCACCGAGCGCAACCACCCGTCCGAACGATCTCGCGGGCGTTCGTTTTTCTTCCCTGACCCTGGGCGGCGTGTCGCTGTCGCGTAGCTGGCTGAATCAGTCCACGCTCGAAGCCAGTCGCCGAGGCACAAGCTATAGCGGCGCTCAGCTTGTCGGGGCCACGCTGGAAGGCAGGTTGATCGATGGAACCACGCTGCCGCTGCGCATCGAAGACGTTCAGTCCGCCGATGGAGTGTCGCTGTACTCGGTGTCGATCCTTGCAGACACGGGCCCGGTCCCGCTGTGTGGTCTGTCAGGTGGCAACCCGGTGCCTGCCATCGCGGTGCTCGGCTACTGGGATCGCTCGGCTTCCTATGTCGAAGACAGCAGCTACTTTACGTTCGGCTGTGTGAGCGCGGCCATCGGCAAGTGCGCGCTGTGGGGTTACAAGCCCTGGGCTTCTGCCTCGGAGTGCCGCAGCAGCGCGCAGTGCAGCAGTCGGGCGCTGTCCGATTGGCACCGCGCCTGTGTTCGTCTGGTGCGGGCCGACTACTGCGGCGATGGCGTGTCCCACACGAGATCGGGAACGCGCATCAACGTCTATGACCAGCTTGGCATTCAGCTTCCGGCCAGCGCGGGCTGGGCCATCGAATCCGAGTGGCGTCCCGACGGTGCGCAGTGCATAAACCACACCCGCTGGCTGCGGGCCAACGCCGCGCAAACGGAAACCGACCTAGCGTACGTGCAGCGCGTGTGTCCCGATCGACTGAGCGTAAATCGCGGCAGCCGCTGCGACGCCGACAAGTCTTCCTTCAATACCCAAGTCGGCTTCTATCGCTCGGCAGAGTGGCGCTCGCTGATTCGCAACGACTCGCCGCAGTATCAGTAGTCGCTGCTGTGATGGAAGCGATGCCACAGCCCGCCCAGCCCATCGGGGGTGGCAAACGTCTCTTGCAGCGCTTGCAAAAAGAGCTGAACCCGACGCGGCTTGCGCTTTCCCGACGGCAGCTCGGCATAGAGCGTGACCTGTTTCCAGATCCAGCCGGGGCACAGCCGCACGAGCGCTCCGCGTCGTAGCTCATCGACCACCAGGTACTCGGGCAAGACCCCGATGCCGATTCCCGAGAGCAGCAACGCACGGACGCCTTCTCCGGTGTTGCTCTGGGCACGCTGCGTGAGCGTTACGGTGTCCGTCTCTCCTTTGGGACCGGAAAACGTAAGCGAGCCGTGATAGGGAAGCAGCGAATGTCGTACCCACGGGGCTCCGTGCAGCTCACGCGGGCGACTGACGGTCGGTAGCAAGGACAACAGAGACGGCGCTGCGAGGAGCGGCTCGGCGATCCGCGCCAGCTTGCGGACGATGCTGCCTGACTCTTTGGGGGCCCCGAGCCGCACCGCGAGATCGACGCGACTGGCGATCAGATCTTGGGACTGATCATCGCTGACGATGTCGATGCTCATCTGCGGGTGTTGCAGTGCCAGGCGCGCCGCCACCGGAGCCACCAGCAGCGAGCCCAGATCGTGGGTGGTTGCAATCCGCAGCGTTCCCACTGGCGCGTTGCGGTGTTCATCCAAGATGCTGTCGAGCGTACGCGCTGCATCGGCAATCGTCGTCGCGGTCATGAGAACCTGCTCGCCCACTTGGGTCAGCCGCAGCTTGCGCGTGGTCCGCTCAAGCAGTCGCACGCCGCAGCGCTCTTCGAGCTGCCGGACGCTTTCACTGACCAGGCTCTTCGACTGACCGAGCGCGCGCGCCGCAGCCGTAAACGAGCCATGGCGCACCACAGCAGCAAACACCGCAAGCAGCGGAAGGTCTTTGGCCTGCACGATTGTTCGATCCTAGCAAACAGTCCATCCCAAGATGCCCGGATTGTTCAGCGCCCGATCTTTGGGCACGCTGTCTGGGTTGCAACCTGCGGATCGTGTCGCAGGGATCTAGGGATCTAACGGGGAGGCTCACATGAACAACCAGCTTGATACCGAGTCCGCTCAGGCACTGATTGCGCCGTTTTACGATGCGCTCAACCTGCCTGAACAGAAGAACATCGCCGCGCTCATCGAAGGTGTGGCCAGTCCCGATTGGCGTTCCTACGCGGGTGAGTCGTCCAGCAAAGGCCGGGCAGAGTTCATCCAGCAAGCGCAAGGCTTTGGGCGCGCCATTCCCGACCTGCGCTGGAACATCAAAGAAGTCCTGCTCTGCGGCGATCGCATCGTCGTCCGCAGCGAAGCGACGGGCACGCCAGCGGGGGACTTTATGGGCGCTCCGCATACGGGACGCAGCTTTCGGATCATGACGATCGACATTCACACCGTGCGCGATGGCAAGCTCTTGACGGCGCATCACGTCGAAGACTGGGCGCTGGCGCTGCGTCAGCTGGCAGGAAAGTAGCCGCTGCCCGTGCGGGTGGGACGGACCTTGACAGGGGGCGGGAAGCTGCGCATTCTCCCGCCGTGCCTGCTCCTTCCGTTTACTTTGTCAGCCTCGGCTGTCCCAAAAATCGCGTCGATACAGAGGTCATGCTGGGCATGGCCGACGAGTCCGGTCATCGCATCACGGACAGCCCCGAGAGCGCGGACGTTATCGTCGTCAACACCTGTGGCTTCATCGGTGCCGCCAAAGAGGAGTCGGTCGATACCATCCTCGAGATGGCAGCGTTTAAAAAGTCCGGGCGCTGTCGTCGCTTGGTCGTCACCGGCTGTCTGACCCAGCGCTATCCCGAAGAGATCGCGCGTGAGATTCCCGAGATCGATCACATCCTGGGGTCCGGGGAAGTGGCCAAGGTGGCAGCGGCGATCCGAGGCAGCGAGCACACCGTCGATGTCGCGAAGACGCCGGACTATCTGTACGACCACACGACGCCGCGTCCCGCATCGCAAGCCAGCTTCTTTCGCTACGTCAAGATTGCTGAAGGCTGCGATCGTCCGTGTGGCTTCTGCATCATTCCGAAGCTAAGGGGTCCGCAGCGCAGCCGCCCGATTGAATCGATTGCGGCGGAAGTGGACGCGCTGTCGCGACAAGGTGTCGTCGAAGTAAACCTGGTTGCGCAGGATCTGACGACCTACGGAACCGATCTCCCGTTCGATGTGGATCGTCCTTCCGATCGTCCATCGCTGGCGAACTTGCTGCGGCGGATTGGCAAGGCGCCCAAAGGGGGATCTGGTGCGGACTTTCTGCGCTGGATTCGCCTGCACTACACCTATCCGACCGCGACCACCGATGAGCTGTTACAGGTGATGGCTGCCTCGCCGCGCGTGGTCCGTTACATCGACTGTCCGCTTCAGCACATTGATGACAAGCTGCTCAAGCTGATGCGACGCGGCTATACCGGAAAGAGCGTCTACGCGATGATCGAGCGTGCGCGCAAGCACCTGCCAGGTGTGTTCCTGCGAACGGCCTTTATCGTCGGGCATCCCGGTGAGACAGAGGAAGCGTTTCAGAAGCTGTGCGACTTTGTGAACGAAGCAGAGCTCGATCACGTCGGCGTCTTTACGTACTCGCAGGAAGAAGGAACGCCGTCGGCAGAGCTGCCCGAGCTGGTGCCCGCCAAAGAAGCGGAAAAGCGACGCCGAGAGCTGCTGCGGATTCAGCGCAAGGTGGCCAAAAAGAAGCGCAAAGAGCTGCTCGGTCGCTCGATTGAAGTGCTGGTCGAAGGACAGTCGGAAGAGAGCGAGTTCCTGCTCAAAGGACGACATGCCGGACAAGCGCCAGAGATCGACGGTCACGTCTATCTGACGCTGGGAGAGAGCAATCCCGATGTGCAGCTTCGTCCGGGCGATCTGATCAGCGCGAAAGTGACGCGCGGTGCGGACTACGATCTCGTCGCAGAAGTCGAGTCAGTCCTTCAGCCCGCGCTGCAAAAGCCGCAGAGCCGCAAGCTGCCAGTGATCGGTTAGGAATCGGTTAGGAGTCGATTCCTGCTCGATCCAGAATCGGTTAGGAATCGATTAGGAGTCGGTTAGGAATCGATTAGGAATCGATTAGGAGTCGCTTGGGAATCGATTAGGAATCGATTGGGAATCGGCTCGCTGGCTTCGCTTACGACGCGTGGGCTTGCTCTGCGTAAAATGCGCGCAGCGCTTCATTGACAAGCGCTGGCTCTTCGACCGAAGAGGTATGTCCGGCGCGAGGAATCAGGACAAAGCGCGCACCGGAAATGGCATGGGCCATCTGCTGGGCGCGCGGAACGCGAATCGCGCGATCATCTTCTCCGTGTAGCACCAGCGTTGGGACACGAATGCGCGCAAGCTCTGGAAGGATCGGTCTGCGTCCTATCACCGCAGCGAGCGCTTCTTCCGTCGGCTCATGTCGCAGCGAGGCCAGGTGTTCTTCCATCTTGTTGCGCAGCGTGGTGCGTCTGGGATCTTGCAAAAACGCAGATCCAAACATGATCTTCATGATCGGCGGAACCAGCATGCGGAAGCTGAGCACGCCTGCCAGAAACGACAGCGCTTTGTACTTCGGAATGTTCAGCCAGGGCTCTGGATCGGCGGCAGTCTCCATCAGGGTCAGCGAGCGAATCAGCTCTGGCCGACGGGCCGCGAGCCGCATTCCGACAAAGCCTCCCATCGACAGACCGACAAAGTGAACGGGACCCAGCTGTAGCTTTTCGATAAGCTGCGCCGCGTCTTCATACAGCGTCTCCATATCAAAGGGAGTCGGACTCTGCGGGCTCTTTCCTTGTCCGCGATGATCGTAGGAAACACAGCGATGCTGACTGCGTAGCGCGGCGATCTGTTCGGAAAACATCTCTCCGCTCCAGAGCAGACCGTGGGAAAACAGAATCGGCGGACGCGTCCGCTGCGGGTCTTGCTGCTGCGTATCCTGATAAAACAGAGAAGCACCGTTTACGTCGAGGAGAGGCATGCCGCAGTCTAATCACAAAATGCGCAGCAGAGCGACAGTGCGTTTCGCGCTTCGTCCTGCGGCGGATCTACCAAGACAGATGAAAGATCGCGTGACCGGCGTGTAGTTCGACGCGACTGGTGGTCAGCTTGGCGGTCTTTTCGCAGCCCGACGCATCCAGCAGTCCCAGGAATGTGCCCGACAGAAGGACGACCGTGGTTCCTGACTTAAACGTCGAGACAGGAAAGTGACGCAGATGCAGGTTGGCTGCGTTGGGTCCAACATACTCGTATTCCAGCGTTCCACTGTCGCGGACCAGTGTCTCTCTGCCGCGTGGTGACGCCTTGAGCAGCGTATGCGGAGACAGTCCGAACATCCGAAACACGCCTTCGACAAAGCTCTGTAAGTTGGGATTTTGGATGATCCGTCGTCCCAGACCGCGAAACAGCCGGATGGTCGCCGGGTCTCCCAGGTGCTTGCGAATCGAGTTGGTGAGCGCGTTGTAGGTCGCTTCATCCAGCCAGGTCACAGGCTGGGAAGTCGCAATGTCTTGCCACGCGGAACCACAGCTTTTCTGAATCGCTGCGCACTGGAGCGCAGGAAGCTTACAGACTTCCTCTTGAATGCTCTGTGCGAAGCGCGCTCTCGTCGCTGGTGGCACGAGTGCAGTGTCGCACGATCGGACTTAGGAAGGAAGTCCTACTGCGTGTGCTTCCTTCGTTAGTGCTGCGGATGCTCCGGTGGCGTAGGCGTAGTCAGGTTGTAGTCAGGTTGTAGTCAGGCTGTAGTCAAAGCCGTAGGAGAGAACGCGTGCTGTCCTGATTGGTCAGATCGTCCGTCGAAACTGCGGTAGTATGTTCGCTCTTCTGTGGGAACGTGTAACGAACAAGAAAACGGCTCCCTGCTGCATGGAGAGCCACTTCCGCGCGCGGACTGTGCGCGGTCAGGAACTGCGATGCAAAAGCCAATTGTGAACGTACAAGAGGTCGCCTTTTCCCGAGAGATCCGTCAAGGTGACAAGTTTGAAGCGAAGCTGGCACCGATCGGACTGGGCTTGGGAGCCCGCAAGCTGGGCTACAACATCACAGCGATTCCGCCGGGAAAGCGCGCGTTTCCGTTTCACAATCACCATGTCAACGAAGAGATGTTCTTGGTGCTGCAAGGAACAGGAACGCTGCGCCTTGGCACAGAGGAGTTTCCCATTCAGCAGGGAGACATCATCGCCTGTCCATCCGGCGGGCCCGAGCTGGCGCATCAGATCATCAACACCGGAACCCAGGAGCTTCGCTATCTGGCGGTGAGTACGATGATCGAGACGGATGTGTTCCAGTATCCTGACTCTGGAAAGTTCGGTGTCGCAGCCAATCGCGCGCCCGGCATGCGGGTTCTCGATGCTCCGTTTGGGGGCTTCTTCAAGGAAAGTGGTCGCATTGACTACTACGACGGAGAATAGAGTCTGTCGGAGCGGCGACGACTTGACTCATTCCCACTGACTTCCGTTTGGCTGCGCAGACTGTCTTCTGTGCGACGATCGCTCGCAACCTGCACATCAAACCAGCCAACATCTTGGTCGCTACGCTGGCGGATGGATCTCCGCAGGTGAAGCTGGTGGACTTTGGAGTGTCTGCGCTGCTGTCTGCCCAAGCAGAACCAGAACCGGAACAGAAACCAGAACAGAAACCAGAACAGAAACCGGAACAGAAACCGGAATCCGCGCACAGTGAGGAGCCCGTCCGGCGCTTGCCTGCATCGGCCTACCTAGAGACGCTGGACGAGCAGAGCCAGGAAGGACAAGGACACGGACAAGCCGAGCCGCTCTCGAAGACGAGCAGTCCGGATGACGCAGAGCGATCACCGAGTAGAACCTACGCGCTGACCCAGACGGGCGTGATCATGGGGACTCCGCTGTACATGGCTCCTGAGCTGGCCAAAGGGGCCAAGCTGGCCAAGCCTTCGTCCGATATCTTCTGTTTCGGGGTGATTGCCTACGAGCTGCTCGCTGGTCGTCGTCCGTCGGAAAATCCACCGATGCTTTTGCGCTTTAAGCCTGGAAAGAGCTGGTTTATGCCACTGCGAGATCGCAACCCGGATGTACCGGAGTCGCTGGCGATCTTGGTCGCGCGCTGTCTGGATGTGAACCCACTGCTGCGTCCTACCGCACAAGAGATCGTCGCTGCGCTGCGTCCTTCTCTGACCGCTTCATGACAAGCTTCTGAATCCAATAAGAGTCGTATGAAATACCGATAATCTTGCTAGCGCGCTCAATAAGAGGCGTAAGAGATACTGATTTGTGCAGAGCAGGTAGGTCTTGATCCGCAAATTTTGAGTCTCGTATCATGTGCGTTCATGCGTCGGATAGACCGCGACATTATTGATGTGCTCAAGTGGGTCGGCTTTGCGCCCTGGTCCCTGTTCTGGATGTCGTCGGCCATCGCGTACGGGCTGGTCTTTCGCAGAGATCCACATACGCCGCTGTCGTGGGCTCGTCGCTTCTGGAGTCCCGGTGCCGCCGTGATCTCGGGCTGTGAGCTGACGCAGCATCCGGGCTTTGTACCCGAGCCAGGCAAGCCCTACATCTTCATGATGAACCATCAGTCGATGTTCGACATTGTCTGTGCGTTCATCCACGTTCCGGTCAACCTACGCTTCATTGCCAAGAAGATCCTTCAGTCGATTCCGTTTCTCGGCTGGTACATGACCGTGACCGGCATGATCTTCGTCGATCGGCGCAACCGCGAGCAGGCGCTCCAGAGTCTTCAGGAAGCCTGTGACAAGATCCGCAGCGGCATTCCGATCTTGGTTTATCCCGAAGGAACGCGATCCAAAGACGGAACCATCCTTCCTTTCAAAAAAGGACCGTTTATGTTCGCGCTGCAAGCGGGCGTTCCCATCGTTCCGGTTGCGATCAACGGCAGCATCAACATTCTCCTTCCCGGTAGTCCGTTTGTTCGTCCGGGCAAAGTAGACATCGTGATGGGAGAGCCGATTGCAACGGAAGGACTCGGCTATCAAGATCGCGACACGCTGATCCGCAAGGTTCGCAACGCCATCATCGATCTACACGTTCAGATTGGTGGAAAAGGCGGCGACAAAGAGCTGTTCCTGGCTGCGGAAGGAAAAGAAGGCGTCTCTAGCGCAGAGTCGTAAGCATCGCTCGCAACGCAGAGCACGATTCCTAATGGACTCCCAAACGATTCCTAATGGACTCCCAAACGATTCCTAACGGACTCCCAAACGATTCCTAACGGACTCCCAAACGATTCCTAACGGACTCTTTTGGCCTTCTTACGCAGGGTCCGCTGTGATCGGGGGCGGACTAGGGTGAGACTTCGCACAGCGGTGGCAGGGCGACATCTCCGACAAAGCGTGCGCGCTCTTCTCGACTGAGATCGCGTCCCGCCAAGCGACAGGCTCGGCGCAGCCACGATGACACCGACAGATCCCACACCCGCAGCGAGCCATCGAGACTGACCGTATAGGCCTTCGTCCCGTCTGGACTCTGTAAGACCGCCGTCGCTGAGCGAACATGCCCGAGCAGTCCCGGTCCGAGCGCTTGCTGCGACGACACATCCCACAGTCGCAGCGTCTCGTCTTCACTGACCGACACCGCCAAGCGTCCGTCGGGACTGAGCGCAACTTGGTTTACGCGACCGCTGTGACCGCGCAACGGCTGCCCGATGGTCTGTCCCGTCGTCACGTCCCACAAGCGCAGGGTCTTGTCTTCACTTCCGCTGAGCAGGCGCTCTCCGTCGGGTAAAAACTGACAGCTCGTCACCGGATAGCGATGTCCAGCGAGCGGCTGGCCGATGGCTTGGCCCGTCTGAGCATCCCACACGCGAAGCGTCTGATCGTGGCTGGCCGAGCACAGCCGCTTGCCATCCCGAGAAAACGCCACGCTCCACACCGCCGCTCCGTGACCGCGCAGCGTCTGCCGCTCGGTACCTGCGCGTACATCCCACAGTCGCACCGTCGCATCAAAGCCCGCAATCGCCAGGATGTTCCCGTCGGGAGAAAACGCCAGCGCATTCACCAGCTCGCCACTTTGGATGATCTGCTGCGACGAGCCTGCCGCCACATCCCACAGCTTCACCACCTTCTGAAAGTCCGCCGAGGCCAGCCGTTTCCCATCGGGAGAGATCGCCACCGCGCTGACGCTTCCGTCGTGCCCGCGCAGCACACCCTGTCGCACAAGCCCGTCGCCCGTCGCGCGCCACAGCTCCACCTGCTTGCCCCAGCCACCTATCGCCAGCAGCTTTCCGTCGGCGCTGTGCGAGCTGCTCGACAGCTCACTATCGAGAACGTGTGCTTCCAGCTCCAGCGGTGAGCGCTCGTCGATTTGTAGCTCCAGCAGGCGTCCTTCGTCCGTCGCGCTCCACAGCGACTGTCCGTCGGGACGCAGCAGCAGCGTCTGAAGTGCGCCTTGCCGAGCCCGCAGCGCCGGTCCAAACGCAAGCCCCGTCTCGGGTCGCCACCTGCGCAGCTCTCCATCCCAGCTTGCCGAATACAGCATCGTTCCCGACGGAGAAACAGCCAGCCCGCTTACCGACAAGCGATGGCCTTTCTGCGGCTTGATGATCGGTTTTCCCGTCGCCAAGTCCCACAAAAGCAGGTTTCCTTCCCAGTCGCCCGCCGCCGCCTGCTTGCCCGTGAGCGCCACCGCCCGCACCGTGTTCGGCGCTCCGAGCAGCACCTGGATCCTGCGCGCCGCCTTCGCATCCCACAGCCGCACCGTCTGATCGTCCCCACCCGAGAGAAGCTGCTTACCATCGGCAGAAAAGCGCAGCGCCATCACCGCGCGCTGATGTTCCCGCAGCGGCGGACCGGCCAGCTCGCCCGTCTGTTGATCCCACAGCAAGATCACGCCATCGTCGCTGCCCGTCGCCAAGAGCTTTCCGTCGGGGCTCGTCGAAAGGGATCGAATCGCGGTCGTGTGTCCAGCCAGCGGGCTGCCGATCGGCTGACCCAGGGACGCGCCTGCATCGACGCTCCAGGCCCGAACCAGCTTGTCGCTGCCTGCTGAAAACAGGCGCTTGCCGTCGCTGGAAAAGTCGAGCGCGGTCACTTCGCCGCTGTGTCCGACAAGGCCTGCGCGCTTGGGCTTGCCGCTGGGTTCGTCGATGAGCCAGATCTGTCCGTCAGAAAAGCCAGCCGCCAGCGTCTTGCCGTCGGGAGACTGCGCCAGCGCTCGCACCGGCTGACCGCTCAGATGAATCATCCGTCGCAGCGGCATCCGTCGCGACAGAAGCTGAAGCAGCAGACCTTCCGACTCTGCGCTGCGTCCCAGCGTCTCGGCAGCCACCCCGAGCAGCGCTGCCAGATCCGGCGCATCGTCGCGATACACCTGCGCTTGTGCCGTCAGAAACCGCTGCGTCGCCAGCTTTTGCTTGTCCAGCGCCAGCTTGCGCGCTTCCGCTTCGGACTCGGCCCAGTGCGTCGCTTGTTCCTGCCGGAGCTTGGCCCACCGTCGCTCACGCAGCGCCCAGAACAGCAGCACCGTCGCCGAGCCAAAGAGCAGCAGCGTCATCGTCGCCACGATCTTCCACTGCCTTGCGCGTGCCGTCGCGCGTTCTTCTAGCAAAAGCAGCGCTTGCTTGGCCTTTTCAATGGCGGCATCGCGCGTCGCGGCTTCCCGGCGTTCTAGCTGGGTTCGACTGTCCGCGACGAGCGTCCGCACCGCTTCACTGACGCCCAGCTCGGCAGCGTCGGCGCTCTGCAAAAACTGCTCGGCTTCGCGCGTCTCGACCGGATCGAGCAGCCCGCCCCCTTGACTCTTCAGACGACTGCGCTCCTCGGCATGCTGCTCTAGCCGTCGGCGCAGCCGCTCTGCTTGACGGTGTTCAGACAGCCAGCGACGGAGCCTCGGCCACGCGCGCAGCATCACTTCATGCGACAGATCGACCCGCACCTCGGGCGGCTCACCGGGACGGACTTCGAGTTGACCGTCAGAGCCCACTTCCGCCCCGACGCTGGTGGTGATGAGTCGCGCTTGGACCAGCTTCTGGAGCAAGGCTTCCGTCTGGGACTCGTCGTCATCGGCAGCAAACAGCGCGCGCCACGCTTGCTGTCGTCGAGTATGTGGGCGACCTTCCCCAAACTGGGTCAGCCGCAGCAGCGTGCGACGACACAGCTTCTGCTCTCGATCGGCCTGCGCGGCCAGAAAGGCTTCAGCGTGCAGCGTCAGCGCGACCCCGAGCCCACTTATCGACTGCGCGTCAGCGGCCTCACGCGGCGAGATCAGCGTCGCCAGATCTTCGTAGGCCCGCAGCGAGAGTCGTCGCCCTGTCCGTCGCTGCCACAGCAGCACGAGCGTCTCTTGCAAAAGCGGTAGCGCGCCCGGTTCGTCGGACACTTCGCTGCGGAGCCGCTGAAGCAGGTCTGGATCGACGCGCACACCTTGCTGCCGTGCGGGCTCGACGATCGCTTCGACCAGGCGTTCCCCAAGCAGCGGGGCCACTTCAAGACGCTGCGCAGGCTCAATCGGCCACAGCGGACTCGCCAGAAGCTCGGGGAAAAAGTCGGCTCGCAGCACCAGCACCACGGTCACCTGGGACAGCGCGGTCAGCGTCTGAACTTGGCGAATCAGCGCATGCTGCTCGGGCCGACGGTCCAGTCTGAGCACTTCTTCGAGCTGATCGATGATCAGCACCAGCCTCTCGGCGTGTGACTCGCGAAGCTGGCTCTGCACTTGCTGTGTCGTCGGTAGCGCATCCGCGACAGGACGCAGCAGCCGCGTCGCGATGTTCTGATCCAGCGTCGGTACAAGTCCCGCCTGAACCAGCGAGGTCTTCCCCGAGCCCGACGCGCCAATCACCAGCAGCAGACGGTGACGACGGATGTTTTCGACCAGCCAGCCGATCTCGCTGCGACGACCGAAGAACAGCGGACCTTGCTCGGGCGAAAACGGGACGATGCCAGGATAGGGACAGCGCGACGGCGGCAGCGGGATCGAGAGCGCATGGAGCGCAGCCTGAGGCGCAGCGATCGGACAGGCAAACACGCTGCCCGCGACCGACTTGCCTTGCTCATCCAGCGTCGCCCAGCGCAAAAGTCCCGCGACGGCTCCATCGACAAAGACCGGCGCACCGGACAGTCCCGCGAGCGGAGCACCCTGGCCTGCGGCTGCTTCGTCGGAAAAGAGCTGAAGCGCGGGATGTCCTGCGACCTGTGACAGCGTCGATCGAACCTGACCGCTGACCCACAGTCCGTCGGGCCGGGCTTCGGGAAAGCCGAACGACACAAACGCGCTGGCACCGGCGCTTAGATCTTCTTCGCTGAGCGACGACAGCGGCAGCGGCGAGAGCGGACGACCGGACGCATCGCTGACACGGGCCGCAAGCTGAAGCAGCGCAAAGTCCTGGTTTCGATCGTGAAAAGCCAGCGTGGCTTCGACGCTGCCGGACGGAAACAAGAGGCGAATCGGACCGAGCGCGTGCGGCTCGTCGGCCATGCGATCGGCCACCACATGCAGCGCCGTCAGTGCATAGCCTGCGGCAACCAAGAACGCGGTGCCGCGCTGCTCCCCATAGGGCGTCTCGACCGTGACCCGCGCAATGGCAGCAAATAAGTGTCGTCGCTCATCGCTCGGCAGCATCAGAGCGCCGCTCCGCCTCGATAGGTCTCGACCGATGCGGCACAGACTTTGTCGTCGGAAAGCTCCAGCCGAACATAGGTTGGCTTTTGCAAGATCAGCCGGTCGTAGCGTCGATCGACGATGTCACTGCACAGCCGTCGCAGCGCTTCGTCCGCAGCGCGCGGATCTTCGGCAAATACTTCGTCGGGAACGCACATCAGATCGGCCCAGGTTCCACTGTTTAAGTAGCGGCCTTTTCCGTCGATGGACAGATCGCGTGCGAGGTGCGTGTGGCCCATCACCACGTACTGAAAGCGTCCCAGGCGGGCAAGCTCGGTGGCGGCGCGATAGAGCGGCTCGTCGGGAGACTCCTTGTCCAGATGAAACAGCGTCGGATCGCAGAACGCACGCAGGGCACTACGCAGCGCAGGCAGCCGTGCATCGGTGTCACTTCCCGACGCGAGCAGCAGCTTGACCCACGACATGCCTCCGCTCCACGTAGACTCGCGCTGCGGGCCGCGAACGACGGGACTGGCGGCAATGTCACCGCGTGTTCCGTCTCGGAGTCCGTCGCTGCGCAGCACACCGGCTTCGGGCGCAGACAAAAGCTGAAGAAAGCGACTGGCTTCTTCTTTGCCGAGCGCTTCACCCAGCACGGCCCGGAGCGCTGCGTCGCTGTCACTTGTTCCACTGCGAAAGCCCAGCTCACCGCCCACGCCGCCGCGACTGCCGGGACCGGCGCTGATGTCTCCCGAGCGAGTGGGCAGCGCGGGCGTGGTCAGCTTGTGCTCTTTGGCCAAGAGCGCCAGCTTCGCAAGCTGCACGATCAGGTGCTTGGCGCTTGGATCGAGCGCGAGCAGCAGCGGGACCGCCGCCGTCGATTCCGGCTTGAGCAGATCGACAAACGGAAAGCGCTGCTTGAGCGGGTTCATGACCTGTGCGACGAGCTGACTGCCCGCTGGCGGCGTCAGCCTGCGATCGCTGGGAATCGGCTGACCGCGCGACAAAAGCGAGCACACTCGGCGCAGTGCGTCGTAGTCGATCGCGTTCCAGCCGTCGTAGCGGTTGCCGTGCTCGATGAGCGCGTTGCCGATCGAATACGCTTCGCCGTCGTACAAAAAGCGCAGCGCCATGTGATCGGGAACGCCGAGCTGCTGCGCGAGCACCTTGCGCACCGCTGGATAGGCCAGCTCAATGTCGTGATTGCCGAGCAGCACCGTCAGCGAGTGACCGTGGGCAAAAAGCCGCCGCAGCGCTGCGAACACATCCGGGCTGCGACGGACCACCGTTTCCAGGAGCCGCTGCGCGACCGCTTCGTCTTCGCGCAGAGGCACCCAGCCCAGCTCGCCCGATCGGCTGCTTTCCGCTGGCTCTGCCAAAAAGTCCACAAAGTCGCCGTTGATGACCAGCTCCACCGGGCTGTGGGCGGGCTGCGTGGCCAAGCGATCGATGAAGTCCGCAAGCGCAGCGGTCTGGGTACAGATCTGAAACCCGCGCTCCCCTTCCGCTTGCGGTGCGGCACCACCGAGGTGAAGGTCCGACACGATGTAGGCTTTCCGCCGCTGCTGCGTCATCGCTTGCTCCTTGTTGCGGGCCGGATGATCACGTTGGCGCGTACCCGCTCTTACACTTTCACACGATAGGCGACGAGGTGTGCAAGCCAAAGCCTACATCCAAGTGCGAAAGTCATCGCAGACAATAAGCTGATAACATTTTGCTATTCAATTCACGTATTTTAATCAAGATCACGGAGCGTTTGGCTTCATCGACAGGCCGGACCAGCAGGTGACAAGCACCTTTGCGGGCGGACGCCGATAACCAGATCGATTCAACTGGGAGTAAGTGCAATGGCCAAAACGGGTCAGCGCAGGGAAGCGTATGGCGTCTGTTCTCTGGTTCTTGATTCCCGTCGAGAAATTGCCTGGTCATCGCTGCATTGGGAAGTGGGTGGGAAGGCCGACTGAGCGGCGCATGTCGTTTCGCTGGATAGTAGAAACCTACCTCTGCTTCACTTGTGTGATACAGAATAAATTTGGATATTATTTTGATACATAAATTGATGATAACTGGTGGATTTTCTGTATAAAAAGACAGATTTTGATCATGCGTATCGGATGCTTGATTGAAAAATAGGCTCGCGTTTGCGTGGGCTTTGCGCGGGGCTGGCTGACTGCTGCGTGGGCGATGTGCTGGCTGGCGCTTTTGTCGCGCTTTTGGCGTAGGATCGCCTCTGGTCCAGTTCTTCGCAGTCCTGTTCGCGCGCAGCCCTGTTCGCGCTCTGGAGGAGAAAACGTCATGAACACACCCGAGTCCGCCAACCCCGCATCGAAGATCTTCAAAGCCCGCTATGGCAACTTCATCAACGGTCGGTGGGAGGCCCCGAGGAGCGGCGCGTATTTCCAGAACATCTCGCCGGTAAACGGTCAGGTGCTGTGCGAAGTGGCGCGATCGAATGCGCAGGACATTGAGCTGGCGCTCGACGCTGCACACGCCGCCAAGGATGCCTGGGGTCGCACGAGCGTTGCGGAGCGCGCGGTCATCCTCAACAAGATCGCGCAGGTGATGGAAGACAACCTGCCGCTTTTGGCGCAGGCCGAGACGTGGGACAACGGCAAGCCGATTCGAGAGACGATGGCCGCTGACCTGCCGCTCGCGATCGATCACTTTCGCTACTTTGCGGGCGCGATTCGGGCGCAGGAAGGTGGCATCTCGGAGATCGATCACGACACCATCGCGTATCACTTCCATGAGCCGCTCGGAGTCGTCGGTCAGATCATCCCGTGGAACTTCCCGCTGCTGATGGCGACGTGGAAGCTGGCGCCGGCGCTGGCGGCTGGAAATGCGGTGGTCCTAAAGCCTGCGGAGCAGACTCCCGCGTCGGTGCTGGTGCTGGCCGAGCTGATTGGTCACCTGCTGCCGCCGGGCGTGGTCAACATCGTCAACGGCTTTGGTCTGGAAGCGGGCAAGCCGCTCGCGTCGAGCAGTCGCATCGCCAAGATTGCTTTTACCGGCGAGACGACGACGGGCCGTCTGATCATGCAGTACGCCAGCCACAACCTGATTCCGGTGACGCTGGAGCTGGGTGGCAAGTCGCCCAACATCTTCTTTTCAGACGTAGCGGCTGCCGACGATGAGTTCTTTGACAAAGCGATCGAAGGCTTTGTGATGTTTGCGCTCAACCAGGGTGAAGTCTGTACCTGCCCGAGCCGTGCGCTGATTCACGAGAGCATCTACGAGCGCTTCATGGAACGGGCACTCGCGCGGGTGGCGGCCATCAAGCAAGGTGATCCGCTCGATCCAGCGACGATGATTGGTGCGCAGGCTTCGTCCGAGCAGCTCGAAAAGATCCTGAGCTACTTTGACATCGGTCGTCAGGAAGGCGCTCAGGTGCTGATCGGCGGTGAGCGCAACAACCTGCCGGGAGACCTTGCCGGTGGCTACTACATCAAGCCGACGGTGTTTAAGGGCCACAACAAGATGCGCATCTTCCAAGAGGAGATCTTCGGCCCGGTGGTGTCGGTGACGACGTTCAAGGACGACGCAGAAGCGCTGGCGATTGCCAACGACACGCTGTACGGACTGGGCGCGGGTGTGTGGACGCGCGACGTAAACCGTGCGTATCGCTTCGGTCGCAGCATCCAAGCCGGTCGCGTCTGGACCAACTGCTATCACGCCTATCCAGCGCACGCGGCGTTCGGCGGCTACAAGCAGTCGGGCATCGGTCGAGAAAACCACCGCATGATGCTCAACCACTATCAGCAGACCAAGAACATGCTGGTCAGCTACTCGCCGAAGAAGCTCGGGTTCTTCTAAGCGACGATGCGGCGTCGGATTCGACCTGGCGCGTGCTGGGACTCTTTGGGCTTCGGTCGCGCTCGGTCGGTCCGTTTGCGTAGATGGAGTCTGCGATGCCGAGTGACCACAGCCCTGCTTCTCTCGACCGCGTGACCGCGACGGCTGCTGCGCTCGCACTGATTGCCGAGCTGCGCGCAAAGCACGGTCCGATCTTGTTTCATCAGTCGGGCGGCTGCTGCGATGGCTCGTCGCCCATGTGCTATCCGCAAGGTGAGTTTTTGGTAAGCGACGCGGACGTGCTGCTCGGTGAGATCGGGGGCGCGCCGGTCTACATCAGTGCGCCGCAGTTTGCCGTCTGGCAGCACACGCAGCTCATCATCGACGTGGTGCCCGGTCGGGGCGGGATGTTTTCGCTGGAAAATGGCTCTGAGCGACGGTTTTTGACGCGCTCGCGGGCCTTTTCCGGGGAAGAGCTGTGCCAGCTTCCCTCGGTTGCGCGTTCGTCGTAAGTCGCTCGGTCGTTGCGCTCGTCGCGGAAGCGGCGTCTTGGCTTGCCAGTTGATCGTTCGGGGAAGAACGCACGAGCAACAGCGACGGACGTGAGCGTATGGCGTCTACTATTTCGTCGTCGAGATCGAGGGCGAACGATTCGCTCACTTCCGCTCCGCTACCGGCCTCAAGTCCGAGGCAGAAGTGGTACCGATGGCGGAAGGTGGTTGGAACGCTGCCGAGCACAAGCTCGTCGGACGGACCAAGTACCCGAACATCGTCTTGAAGCAGGGCTCGGCGGGACCGGAGATGTGGCGCAAGCGTCAGCGCTACATCAGCGATACGACCGGCGATCTGCGCCGCTTCGACGGAGCGATCATTCAAATGGGCCCCGGCGGAAAAGCTGTCGCGACGTGGACCTTCACCAACGCGTGGGTCTGCAAGTGGGAAGCGCCCGACTGGGATGCGAACAAAAACGAGATCGCGATCGAGACGATCGAGATCGTGCATGAAGGGCTCGCGCTGAACGGCTCGGGTCCGACGCCGCCACGCTCGAAGCACTCGTCGGGAGCTGGTGCGAAGGCCGCCGCTGCAACCACCAGCGCGGCCAAGCAAGCCGCTGCTGCCGCCAAGGGTGGAACAGCCGCTGCCAAGGGTGCTGCCGACGCTGCCAAAGGTGCCGCCAAGAGCGCTACCGACGCAGCGAAGAACGCAACCAAGGCCGCCACCGACGCTGCCAAAGACGCCGCCAAGAGCGCCGAAAAAGCGCTGAACAAGGCGGTGGGCGAAGCGACCAAGGACATTGCCAAGGCCGCGAGCAAAGCCGGTGTCGAAAACTTCAAGCCGGAAGTGACCGTCGGAAAAGATGGCATCAAGGCGCACGTCGAAGGCGACTTCAAAAAGAACATCGCGGGCGTGCCGGTGAGCGGTCATGTCTCGGCGGATGCGGTCGCCAACAAAGACGGAATCAAGGCCAAAGCCAGCGCCAATGCGAAGGCGGAAGCCGGTCCAGTCAAAGCCGAAGCGAAGGCTGATGCCGCAGTCTCCGTCAGCAAAGAGGGCGTCAAGGCGCACGCGCAGGGCGAAGCGTCGGCCAAGGCCGATGTCAAGGCAGGCCCCGTCGATATTCATGCGGATGCCTCGGCCAAGGGTCGGGTCGATGAAAAGGGCGCGACGGGATCGGTGGATGCGAACGTCACGGCCAAGACGCAGGCCAAGATCGCTGGCATGGACGTGAAGGCAGAAGCCGGAGCCAAGGTTCACGCCGACGAAAAAGGCAGCCACGCGGAAGCAGGCGTCAAGGCCACGGCAGAAGGCAAGGTCGGTCCGGCCAACGTCAAAGCAGCAGCGGAAGCGGGCGTGACGGCGGACAGCAAAGAAGGCGTCAAGGCGTCAGCCAAGGCGGAAGCGCACGCAGATGCCAAGATTGGCAACACGTCGGTGACGGGCGATGCCAAGGCGCAGGTGACGGCGGACAAGACGGGCGTGCATGGCTCTGCGGATGCGAGCGTTGCGGCGAAGACAGAACAGAAGATCGGCAACACGACGGTGACGGCGGAAGCTGGAGCCAAAGCGCATGTCGATGAAAAGGGAGCGAGCGCGTCGGTCGAAGCGAAAGCACACGCGGAAGGCAAAGCCGGTCCAGTGAACCTAAACGCGGACGCAGGAGCCGGAGCGTCGGTGGGACCGGAAGGAGCCAAGGCGCACGCGGAAGTGAGCGGACACGCGGACGCGAAGGTCGGCAACACGACGGTATCGGGCGATGCGAAGGCTGGCGTGACGGCGGACAAGACGGGCGTGCATGGCTCTGCGGATGCGGGCGTTGCGGCGAAGACGGAACAGAAGATCGGCAACACGACGGTGACGACGGAAGCTGGTGCCAAGGTTCACGCCGACGAAAAGGGCACGACTGCGTCGGTCGATGCCAAGGCGCACGCCGAAGGCAAGACCGGGCCGGTGGACTGGAAGGCCGATGCCGCAGCGGGAGCGTCGGTGGGACCGGGTGGACCTCGCGCCTACGGAGACATCCACGCGGCGGCCAAGGAAAAGATTGGGCCGGTGACGCTCAACCAGGACATTGGCGCGCATGCCAGCGTCGATAAAAACGGCGTTCACACGCACGCAGAAGGCGATGTCTCGGCGGAAGCGGGCGGCAAGAAGGTCGGAGCACAGGGCGAAGTCAGCAGCGATGCTGCGCCGAAGGGCAAGTTCTATAAGAACTTCTAGGCAGCGCTCGGTGGATCGGATCGATCACCGACTGCCGAGCTGGGCCTGAACTTCGCTGATTTCGCTGAATTTCGCTGATTTCGGTGAAATGAAGGCAAACGGACGAAAACCCACCAGATGAGCTTCATCTTGGTGGGTTTTTTGTTGGCTCGCTGGACGCTGCGTGGACGCGCTTAGCTGATAAGCGGCGCACCGATCAGGCGACGAAGCTGAATCAGCGATAGCGACAGGTCAAAGCGCGCTTGCGCCAGACCGACCGATGCCAAGTCCATCTGATCCTGCGAGGTCAGCAGATCGAGCTGGGTCGCGGTGCCTGCTTCGTACTGGAGCCGCACCAGGTTCAGTGTCTCTTGCGCCATCTGAAGCGCGCGCTGGGCCGTGACCAGTCCTTGGCGCTTGGTGGTGACGTTGCGACGGGCATTGATGACTTCATCGCTGATGCTGTCGCGGAGCTGTTCCATACGCAGCTCCAGATCGCGACGCTGGGCTTCAAACTGATGACGCTGGGCATCGCGGGCAAAGCCGTCGAAGACCTGCCAGTCGAGCTGGGCTCCGAAGGAATAGCTATCGACGCGGCCCGCAAAGCCGGTGGCGTTGGTCAGTCGGATGTTGCCAAATAGCGAGACGTTGGGTGAATAGCGCAGCCACGACGAAGTGACCTGGGACGATGCGGCCCGGCTCGATAGATCGAGGCTGAGCAGCTCCGGTCGGCTCTTGAGCGCTTGATCGACGAGCTGATCTTCGGCGCCCGTCTCGGTGCTGGGCTCGGGTGGAGGCACAACCTTGAAGCTGCCCGCAGGCTGCTTGATCATCGTCGCGAGCATCCGATAGGCCGACGCGCGGTTGTCTTGTGACTCGAGCAGTCGCTGCTTGGCCTGAATGAGGGCCAGCTCAGCGCGGGTGACTTCGACCTTGTTGACGACGCCAGCTTGCAGCCGAACCCTGGCGTTATCGACGGTCTTTTGTGCAACCTCGATGGTGTTGGTGCGCGCGGCAACCAGCTCTTCGGCCCCAGCAGCAGCAAAAAACGCGGTCGCTACCGACTGAAGAACCTGCGCCATCGTGACCTCGAGCTGACGCTCTTGGGCGCGATAGGCCAGCTTGGCACCTTGCAGCGCTGGATACGCCGCCGGAACCAGCAGCGGGACGTTGGCCACGATGTTGGCGTCAAGCTGTAGGCGCGGCTGGATCACGATCTGCGGGTTTGCTGAAGTCAGCAGCGAGTCCAGCTCTTCGGTCGTCGGCGTTTTGCCAAGCTGCGAGGCCGGATTGATGAGCTGCTGACACAGCGAGTCCACCGCGTCTCGGTTTGCTCCCGTCGCGGTTCGACAGTAGCTGGCCAGAGCTTGGGTGAGCCCACCTTGCTGAAGCTTTCCTTCCTTGGCCAGCGCCAGCGATGCATCAGCGACGGCTCCACCTTGCACCAGACCGGAAAACGTCTGCGCGCGCTGATCGAAGGGAACCTTGACCTCGGGCTCGTTGATGATCAGACGACCTTGGACGTTGAGCGACGGGAGCAGTGCTGCCATTGCACGCTCGACATCGGCGTGAGATCCCTTGAGCCGAGCCCGCGCAGCGGCCAGATCGCGGTTTTGGGTTTCACCGAGCCTGAGTGCATCATCAAGCGTCAGCGGGCGCGCCGCTGGATCGGTGGTCGATGGATTCGTCGCCGGGCGAACACTCTGCTGGGCAACGGAGATGGCGGGTGACAGCGCGGTCACCGAGCACAAGGCGAACGCAAAGAGGCGTGCGCACGGGTACATGGTGCTATTCGATCCTTTCTTGGTTCGGTCGAGCGTCTAGGGAACGAGCTTGAGGTGGCTCGGACGCGGCTTTTTACCAGGCTTGGGTGGCGGCGGTGGCGGCTCAGGAGGCGGGGCGGGCACCGCATCAATGTCCTTGGGTACGTCTTCTTCCCAGACCATGCCGCGCTTGTCGCCATCATGCATCGCGTACACCGCTGACCAGGGAATCACCGTCGCGTGCGGCGTTCGCTGGAACGACAGCGTGGCTTTGATGCCTTCATCGTCAATCAGCAGGTCAGCAATCGGCATCGGCATGTTGTAGCCGTATTGCAAAACGAGCCGTGGCTCGGTTCGCAGGTGCGGTGGCAGTGCCACTCCTTCTCGACGCGGATCAAGGACGACATACACCCACGCATCCTTGAGCAGCTCGAGCATGACCAGTTTCTTTTCCGGGAGCATGAAGAGTCTTTCCGTGACTGGAATCGAACGTACGTTAGCACGGCCCCGAAATTTGGCACCGTGTCCATGCCAATGGCTGATATTGCAGAGCCGCTGGGCCCAACTTCTACTACGCAAGCTCGCGCAAACTCCATGCCTGAAAAAGACCCAACGCACTGGCTGTATCGCTTAACTTCCGACGAATGGCTTCGTGCTGGCGCATATGAGCTGTTTCAGTCTCGGCGCGCGTTTTCGCAAAAGTCCCAGCGCGAAGGCGTGGTGTACGCACGCAGAGCAGCAGGCATGTCGGTCAATGCGCTCCTGTGGCATCAGCCCGACGACAGCTACGGACGCAGCTACATGGATCACTTGGTCCAGCTTGGCAAAGACAGCAGCGTGCCCGAGCTGATTCGTTTGTCGGCGGAAGCGCTGATTGCGATGCCCATCAAAGACACGCTGGTGACCATCGGGAAGCAAGGCGATCCCAGCCGAGCCGAGCCCGCCGCAAACATCTACGAGTGGGCCAAAAAACAGGTCGCACATCAGCTCCGCAGCGCGTAGACGCTTTCTGGATCGCTGTTTGGGTTTGTCGCGCTTGCTATCGGCTATTCACCACGAAACACGGCGCTGCGCTTTTCGATAAAGGCACTGACACCTTCTGCGGTGTCGGCGGTCTTGCTGAGCAGGCTCTGGCTGTGCGCTTCCCACTCCAGCATCGTCGCCAGATCGGCGGACGCACTGCGATGAAGCGCTTGCTTGGTGACGGCCTGCGCAGTCTTCGGGCCCGACGCGAGCTGCTCACACAGCTTCATCGTCGCTGTTTCTAGCTCGGCTGCGGGTACAACGTCGTGAACGATTCCCGCCAGCTGGGCTTGCTGCGCGCTCAGCACCTGCGCGGTCATCAGCATGTGCATCGCTTTCGACGCACCGACCGCCTGCGGGAGCAGCCACGACAGCCCAAAGTCCGCCGACAGCCCGACGCGATGAAACACCGCGCCAAAGGTCGCCGCTTCAGAGCAGATGCGCAGATCACAGGCCAGCGCGAGCGACAGTCCCGCGCCCATGCACACCCCGGGAATCGACGCCACCACCGGCACATCCAGCTCGTAGATCGTCCGAATCACTTGGCCATCGCGCACCAGCTGCTCTCGTCGCACCGCAATCGGTAGCGCCAAGCGCTCGGGCATCGTCTTTAAGTCACCACCCGACGAAAAAGCCCCGCCGGAACCGCAGACAAGGACCGTGCGCACGTCGGGCCGCTGCTGGATTTCGCGAAGATGACTGGCGAACTGCTGCCACTCCGCAGGACGCAGCGCATTTTTTGCCTCGGGACGACTCAAGGTCAGACGGGCCAGACGCCCCGCCAGCTCAAACGACAGCGCAACCGACATGGAGAGGTTTATATCGCGATTCCCGTGACGGATCTGGGCATCTATGGCTAAAATTGTGAACTTAGGCGCAAATTCGGTGCCTCGTGAGCTTGATGCATACCTTCCTTTCTGACTTCGACTGGGCTTCTGGCGTCGCTGTGCTCGCGCAAGCAGCCTCGGGTGCGGCCACCAAGCCAGGTTCATTTGACTCGCTGCGTGACTGGATGAAGGGCGCGGATCGGATCACGCTGCTGACGCTTGGTTCGATGATTCTGTGCTCGCTGGCTGCTGTGACGGTGGCCATCGAGCGAACGCTTCAGCTGTGGAACTTGGCCGATGCGTCGCACAAGCTGGCAGAGCAAGTCCGACGCGCGCTCTATCGAGGCGCGATTCCCGACGCACGGACCGCGTGTCAGCGCAGCAAGTCGCCGCTCGCGGATGTGATGCTGGTTGGCTTTGAGCGACTCGGACGAGGCTCGGAAGATGCGCTGCGAGCCGCCGTGGAGCGAGAGCGACAGCGAATGGTCCTGACGCTGCGTGGGCCGCTGTGGGTGCTGGGAACCATTGGTGCGACGACACCGTTTTTGGGTCTGTTTGGCACCGTCGTCGGCATCATGGGCGCATTTCGCAAGATTGGAGAGAGCAACCAAGCGGGCATTCAAGTCGTCGGTCCGTACATCGCGGAAGCGCTGATTGCGACAGCCGTCGGCATTGGCATTGCGGTGGTGGCGCTGCTGGTGTTCAACTATTTCCAGTCTCGTCTGGCGCGAATGAGCATCGAGCTACGGCTGACGATCGAAGAGTTCTTGGAAGACTTGATCGACGCACACCTCAAGTCGCCGGAGCCAAGCCGCAAGGGCCCTGAAGGAAAAGCGACGGACGGAAAAGCGACAGACGCAAAAGCGACGGACGGAAAAGCCCAAGCCAAGGCAGACTCAGACGAGGAGGCGGCCTGACATGGCCATCGGTAAGGTTCCCGGCAGCGAGAGCGATCTCGATGAAGAAGGCATCTTTGCCGAGATCAACATCACGCCGCTCACCGATATCTTCTTGGTGCTGCTCATCATTTTCATGGTGACTTCGTCGGTGATTGCGGACGCGGGCGCGCGCTCGGGGATGCGGGTGAACCTGCCCAAAGGCGCGACCAAAGAAGTAAATCCGGGCAGCAAAGATGTGACGGTGGCGATTGGCTCAGACGGAAAGATGATGGTCGATGGCAAGATCGTCGATGGTACGGAGCTAGCGCGCCTGTTTGCGGAAGCCAAAGGTCGCGATCCCTCGACGCAGATCATCGTGCATGCCGACGAATCCACCGCGCACGGTCGGGTGGTGTCGGTGATGGAGCTGGCCAAGACCGCTGGGCTGTCTCGGCTGGCGATTTCGACGCGCAAGGCTCGTTAACGATGTCGGCGGCTCCCATCAGCGCGCGACTGACGCAGTCGCTGTCGATTCAAGCCAGCGTCAGCTACGACATCTTGGCGCAGACGCAGTCCGACGGGACCAGTGTTCCGGTGCTGATCGGGAGCGGTAAGTTTGCCAAGGTCTACAAGGCTTGGCAGCGCAGCGCTCGTCGCAATGTCCGTCCGGTCGCGATCAAGATCCTGCACGATCATGCGACGCTGGCCGACGAGAGACTGTTTAAGCAAGAGATCGATCTGCTCAAAGAGCTGACGACGGTTCGTTCGGTGAACGTGATTCGGACGCTCGACATTGTGCGGGTGCCGCCGCTGGCGATGTGTGGCTGCGGGGTTGTCTATCATCCGCTGTGTCCGCGCGGCTGTGGTCAGTTGCTACAGCGCGTCGAGCGACAGGGCCATGACTATCCGCTGCTGTCGTGTTCGCGCTGTGGTTACGAGCTGTCCGCCGAAGATGTCGAGCAGCGTGGCGTCGAGCTTCTGCGGCCTCCGGCGAAGTCGTGCTGTCAGGGTCCGAAGTCGCAGCGTGGCAGCTTGCTGAGCTTCGTGGATCGGGAAGTCGTGGTGATGGAGCTGGTCGAGCACGGGCTGACCGACTTGCCACAGCTATCCCGTCAGGCGATGGATCGCATGCTGTCGCCGCAAGTCCCGGAGGTGGCGCGGGCCAGCGCGCGACACGTCCCGACGGACAAGCTAGATGCACGACTTGCGCAAAAAGCGGCTCTGGCGGAAAAGCTGCACCTGATGGTTCAGCTGGCTGATTCGCTGGCGTGGCTCCACGGGGAAAAGCGGATCATTCACAAGGATCTGGCACCCGACAACGTGATGGTGGTGGCCCGTAGCGACACCGACGGTGTGAACGACTGGCGCGGTGAGTCATCGGTGACGCTGCGAGAGCAGCTGTTGCAAGTGGCGGCGTTTCCGCGCTTTTCGGTGAAGGTCATCGACTTCGGTCTGGCCGACAAAGACGAGCTGTCGCGCAGCTGGTACGAAGAGCAAGACGTGGTCGCTGCTGCGTTTAAGCTGCCGTATACCTCGCCGGAAGCGCGACGACGCAAAGAGCGTGTCTCAGAGCCGATTCAGTTTCTGCCGGGTGACTCGTCGTTTGTGGTTCCGCCGGGCCTTCTGTCGTCGTATCTGTCGCTTTCTCCGGGGGACTTGCTGACCGATGTGGGCGATTCCCGACACGATCACGATCTAGAGATCTTGCGCGTCGAGCAGACGCCAAGTGGTGCGGTGGCTCACTTTCGCGGTGAGCCGCCTCCGCTTCCGACGGGCAGCAAGTTCGAGGTCGTGCGGCGACTCGGGGAAGCGCACGACGTGTACGCAATGGGCGCGCTGTTTTATTTCATCCTGACCGGCAAGCACGAAGAAGTGGACCGGCTGGGCTCGCTCGTCAACCTGCTGCAAGAGGGTGAGCGACGAGAGCTGACGCTGGGCTCGCTGGGATCGGATCAGTACTATCGTGCGCGTCGAGATGCGATTCCTGAGCCGTTTTTTCGCGACGAGCTGCTGCTGCTGTGCCTTCGCGCCATGGTGCGTGGTCGTCCTCAGAGCTTGGTGCAAAACCGCATCGATCGCGGGCCAGAAGCCGCGCAGGCGCTGCTGAGAGAGACAAGGCAGCTCTATCGCGCGGTGCTCGAAGATGTGATGTCAGAGCCGCTCGGGCAGAAGGTTCGGCAAGGACTGATGTTTGCGACGCCAGTGCTGCTGGGTCTTTTGGCCCTGGCGCTGCGCGGCTGCTGACGATCCGCGCCGAGCGGGCAGGGCGATGGCTACTGCGACTTGTTGAGGAACACCGACAGCGTGCCGTCGCCAGAGTTGGCGCTGACGATGTCGATTTTGCCGTCGCCGTTGACATCGGCTGCGACGATTCCACGCGGAAAGCCAGTGGCCGTCAGCATGGTGGTCTGACCAAGCGCACCCGCACTATTGAGTGTCAGACCGATCTTTTGGTCTGCGTAGATGGCTGAAACAACGTCAGGACGTCCGTCGGCGTTGATGTCTCCGAGCGCAATGCTGGTGGGCGACGAGGCCATCGCGGTTCCAAGAGACGCTGTCTTCGGAGCTGCGAAGGTGCCATCGCCGTTGTTGGCCAGCAGCGCGACGGTTGCATCCTTGTTGAGACAGACCAGCAGATCGATGTTTCCGTCGCCGGTAAAGTCCGCCGCTTGGACCATGTAGGGACCGCTGCCCGCTTGATAGTCTTTCTTGGCGGCAAAGTTGCCCGCACCGTCGTTGAGAAGGACGCTGACGTTGGCGGAAAACTCGTTGGCGACGATGATGTCGTGCTTTCCGTCTTTGTTGACATCGACAAACTGCACAAAGCGCGGGATGTTGCCCGCAGTGAGCAGCGTGGGTGTGTTGAACGTGCCGCCCGCTTTGCCAGTGATGAGCGCGAGGTTGTTGCTGCCGCTGCCGCTGTTGGCGACGATGAGGTCGAGGTTTCCGTCGTTGTTGATGTCTCGGACATCGACGCTGATGGGAAGATCTCCGCTCATGACGGGCGTGCGCGTTGGGAAGGTTCCGGTCTTGCTGTTGTAAAGCAAGCTGACGCCCAGCGCGTTCGAGAAGTTCGCGACGACGACATCGTTGAATCCGTCGGCGTTCAGATCGGTGACCTTGAGTCCGAAGGCATTGGCTCCAGCGGCGTACTTGGCGACGGGATTGAACGATCCGTCTCCGTTGCCAGAGAGCGTGAAGATCTGACCGACGGTGCTGTTGTCGGTTGCGATGATGTCGGGCTTGGCGTTGTTTTCCAGCTCTGCGACGGCGACGTGATGCGGTGCGCCTCCGACGGAGATCTTGTTGGCTGGATCGAAGGTGATGGTGCCGTAGTAGTAGCCGAAGACGCTGCCGCTCATCGCTGCGCGTCCGCTCGGGTTGGTGACGACGACGGTGACGAGCCCTTTGACACCGGGACGCGGCGGCAAGCTGACGACAATTTGCGTGCCAGTGACCGATTTCACCGTCGCTGCTTGACCATCAATGGTGACGGTTGCGCCGGTCTGAAAGCCGCTGCCGCTGAGCGTGATGTCCACGCTGCCGGTGGTCGGTCCCTGGGCGGGGCTGGCGCTCGTCAGGCTCGGTGTCTGCGCAAGGTCCGTGCTGCCGCTGCCGCTCAGGTCGTTGTCGCTGCCGCCATCACTGACGCTGCCAGCGAGATCGGTGCTTGAGCCTCCGTCCTGATCAGTGCCATTGGTGCTGTTTTGGTTGCAGCTCACAATCGCGACCAACAGCGAGGCGGTGCCAAGGAATAACAGTCGATTCCACGTCTGCATGAATACGGTGCTCCTAACAAGATGCAAGTTGACTGCGGGTCCAGTATATGGATGAGTCCGATATAGACCACTCTCAGGTCCCGTTCTTTGTTTATGCGGGCCAGATGACGCGTCGGCAAGGAAGCGCCAGTGGGGAGGGCGAAGGCGCTGTTACAACGATGCGTTACGACGAGGCGGAGCCCAGATGTAGCCGTCTTCGCGAAACACTGGATCGGCGGGAAGCTGCCAGCCGTCGCGTGCCCACAAGTAGGCGGTATATGCGCAGATGAGCGCGTCGAAGATGTGGTCGTTTGCCACCACAAACTCACGGAGCTGGCCGGGACCGAACGACAGCTCGGGCAGCGCAGCCAGCACTTTTTCGCGAACCGCAGGCCCGTGACCTCGCTTGTAGGTGCGCGCGACTTCCGAGCCCGGCTGAAGCAGCTTGCCGCTGAGCGAGACCTCGCGACCGTTGGCGTCTCGATAGCGAATCGCGGACGGCAGCGCAGGCGGCGTGGGATCCGGAAACAGCAGGGCCAGCGTGGCTTTGGGATAGACCTCAAGCAGGTTGTGATGAAGCTGAAACGAACCGCGCAGCGCTTGCCGTAGATAGGCAGCCCGCGCGGTGAGCGGACCCATTCCTTGACCCAGCGTTTCCCGAGGCAAGATCCCTTGGTTTTGCAAGACCACCTCGGTGGCGCGCTGGGTGTACGGCGTGTAGCGCGGCTTGCCACTGCTCTCTCCGGCGCGCTCGCGGAACCAGCGCACCGTTTCGACTTCACAGGCCGAGAGCTGCGGACAGCTTGGCAGCGTACAGCGCACACACACCGGCAGCGTCAGCGGAGCATCAATCGCCACCACCGCATCCTGACGATGCGCATCAATCATCGCGAGCAGTCTGTCGTCGAAGAACGGCTTGTCTCCACCGATATCTACGACGACCAGCGGCTTGTCTTTGGCTGTGGACAGGCTCAAGCGGACCATCGCCGTGGTCTTGCCTTTGCCGCCGCCCAAGTCGATGCCGATGAATGTGCGAAATGGCCGCTTCATCTTCTACCAATAGGAAAAGGAACCGTAGCATCTGTGGCTCGGCTTCTGGATCCTTTTTGCTTAGCGCGCGAGCCTGCGCATCACCTCGGCAAAGCGTGCAGAGATGGCGTCTTCGGCGAAGTGACGACGATCGCGCACGACCCAGCGTCCGGCGCACATCACATCGGAAATGACCTGTCGTCCTGGGCCAAACACCGCGCTGTCGAGGAGCGCGGCTCCGCTTCGTCCATACAGCGACGGATCGGCTTCATCCAGCACCACCAGATCCGCGCGCGCGCCTGGCTGAAGGACGCCCGTCGGCTGCGCTGCGGCTTGGGCTCCACCTTGCGCGGCCTGCTGCCACAGGTACGTTCCGGTCGATACGCCTTCCCCCGGAGACAAGACATTGCGCCGTCCGTGACGCAGCCGCTGACTGTATTCGAGCAGTCGCAGCTCGTCGAGCGCGCTGGTTCCAACGTGACTATCGGTGCCGATGCCAAAGCGTCCACCTGCGGCTTGATAGTCCGTCGCTGCAAAGATTCCATCGCCGAGGTTGGCTTCTGTGCTTGGACACAGTCCGATGACCGCACCGCGCTCGGCCACGCGCACAAGCTCTGCGGGCTGGCCATGGGTTGCGTGGATCAGACAGAAGCGCTCATCGACGGAGCATTCATCCATCAGCCAGTCCATTGGACGACGCTGCGACCATGACTGGCAGTCGCTCACTTCGGCGGGCTGCTCTGCGATGTGAAGGTGAATCGGCGCACGCGGCGCAAGCTGGGTGTGAAGCGTGATGGCTCGGTGCAGCGCGTCGGGTGTGACGGCGCGCAGCGAGTGTGGCGCAATGCCAACCTGGACACCGGGCGGACGACGGTGATGTAGCTCGGTGAGGATCTGCGCAAACTCATCGTCGGACAGATAGAACCGCTGCTGACGAGGCTGTAGCGCAGCTGCCGCAAAGCCGCCTTGCTGATACAAGCTAACCAGCAGCGTCAGACCGATGCCGCTGTGCTCGGCGGCTGACACGATGCGCTGGGCCAGCTCGGCAGGATTCTGATAGAGCGCACCGCTTGGATCGCGATGAAGGTAATGAAACTCGACGATGCCGGTGAAGCCGCCTTTGAGTAGCTCGACGTAAAGCTGTGCCGCGATGGCTTCCACATCGTCGGGAGACAGCTCTGCCAGGAAGCGATACATTACCTCGCGCCAGGTCCAAAAGCTGTCGGTGCTGGGTCCGCCACGCTCGGTCAGTCCGGCCATCGCGCGCTGAAACGCATGCGAGTGCAAGTTGACCATGCCGCAGATCACGGTGCCGACGCGCTGATCGATCGTTTCCGTCGTCGCTGGATCGTGACCCGCTTGGATGTGACCGAATGTTCCGTCTGTGCGGACCTCGATGCGGACATCGCGCTGCCAGCCAGTCGGAAGGAGCGCCCAGCGAGCGAAATAGGTTCGAGTTTTCGACGGGGAAGATTCCATGGTTACGCGCGTGTGAACGCAGGGTTCACATCCGAGCAATGCCCGAGCGCGAGCGCTCCGTCAACCGCAACGCACGCGACCAGCGCTGCACAGTCGGCACGCAATATACATGCAAGTATCTTGCAAAAAGACGGCGTGGCGCGTATGTCACACCTCGCCATGAAGCAGGCCGATACGCACCTTCGTCTTTACGCAGTGCCCGATGTTCCGAAGCTGGACTGGTCGGTACGGTTGCTCTCGGCGCTGCCTGCGCTGTGCTTTGTACACTGTGTGGCATCGACAGTGCTGATGCTGGCGCTGCCCGCTGCGGCGTCGCTGTGGAGCCAAGGTGAGTGGCTGGAAGCGCCGCTGTGGCTGCTATCGATGGCGGCGGTTGCGACGATGCTGACGCGGCGTGGGCTGTGGCGTAGCTTGGCTGGCTCTCTGTTTGTGCTGGCGCTCGGCGTCGGGCTGTTTGGGCTGAGCCAAGAGATCGAGGCAGCGCACCGAGCCAGCTTGCTGCTGCTCGTTGGGACGCAGGTGGTGCTGTGGCGTCACAAGCGTCAGCAAGCTGCGGCGACGGTCTGTAGTTGCGAAGTGCATCGCGCTGCGGTGTAGCCGTTCGTTCCGTTGCTGCTGCCGATTATAGTGACAACGACGCGGAAACCAGCAGGGCTGCTGCCGGTGTGCCGCTCGCTGCCCGACGCTTGGCGCGCGCTGCTGCGAGTGCGGTAAACGCCGCCACTTCGGGCGTTCGCACGGGAGACTGTAGCTCTCCCGACATCAGCACATAGTCTGCGATCCCTTGGCCGACCCGACGAAACAGCTTGGCAAGTCGCGTCAGCGCACCAGCAAGTTGATGATTCAGCGACGACGAGTTGATGTGCTTCGAGTCCATGGCCGCTCCTTGTGTTTCGATTGGTTACAGGTTCCGTTATAAACGGCAGGTCTGACACCGTCGCTGTTCACTCGGAAGAAATCTGGCGTTTGCGAGGATGGCTTCGTGATACGATGCGCTATCCCCCGCAAAGAAGCTGTGCCGGGGCACCTGACGATGTCGAAGCGGCGCGAGTGTCCTTCTTGTCGAAGCGTCTACCTAGGCGACGACAAGCTGTTTTGCCCAAAGGATGGCACTCGGCTGGTGGTGCAGGCTCCTCGGACGAGCGAAGATCCGTGGATTGGTCGCGTGATCGCTGGGCGATTTGTCCTCGAGCGGCGACTCGGCAAGGGCGGAATGGGCGTGGTCTATCTGGCCAACCACAATGTCCTCAAGCGACCGTTTGCGGTCAAGCTTCTCCGTCGAGAGTTCGTCAGCAATGAGCGCGCACTCGCTCGCTTTTTCCGCGAAGCCCGGGTGGCGAGCAGCGTCGATCATCCCAACATCGTCAGCATCTACGACTACGGTCAGACGGACAAAGGCGAGCCGTATCTGGTCATGGAGTACGTCGAGGGAGCGCTCCTGTACCAGCTGGTGATTGGCAGCCCGTCGAAGTGCTTGCATCCGCTGCAAGCCGTTGACCTGAGCCTGCAAGTCGCGCGCGCACTCGAACACGCCCACCAGCGCGGCATTGTCCACCGAGACATCAAGCCCGAAAACATCTTGGTGACGACGGTGGCGGGGCAGGAAAACTTCGTGAAGGTGCTCGACTTCGGGGTGGCGCGGGTGCTCGGACAGCCGCCGCTCACTCGCGTCGGAGAAGAGATCATCGGGACGCCGGAGTTTATTGCGCCCGAGATGATGTCCGCGTCGGGAGAGCTGTCTCCATCGGTGGATCTCTATGCGCTCGGGATCATGCTGCACGATACTGTCGTCGGTGAGCCTCCGTGGAAGGGCGATCTCAAAGAGATCCTGCACGGACACATGAACGTGGTGCCGCCGAAGCTGTCGGATCGTCGTCGCGATGCGCTGATCCCAAGAGAGCTGGACGAACTGGCTGCGCAGCTTTTGGAAAAGAACCCGCAGAAGCGACCTTCCGCGTCGGAAACAGTAGAGGTTCTGGCTCGCATTCGGGCGCTGATGCCGACGCGCTCGGTGCAGCTCATGCGATCGGAACAGCCGAAGTCGAGCAGTGTGGACCCGTCGCTGCGTGAAAAAGAGACGGTGATCTTGCCTGTGTCCGGTTCGGGAACCGAGCCTGAGCTTCGGGCTGAGACGGTGATTTTGCCGCGCAGCGATGCGAACACGGCAGCTCGTCAGGCGGAAATTGAAGCGATTGATACAGAGATCGTCACGCTGCTTGGACGGCTTTCGTCGCTGCTCGATCAGCTAGGACAGAAGCTGTGGCTCGATGGCTGGCCGGAAAAGCCGCAAGCGCTGCGAGAGCTTCTCGTCGGCAACGCTGCCGCGCAAGACAAGCGCTTCAAGCGGATCAAGCTGCTCAACGATCAGGTTCAGCATCAGCAGTCGCGGCTTCAGCAGCACAAGAGTGAGCTTCGTCAGCAGATCTTGGCCCTGAGCGAGCGGCTTCAGCTCGAGAGCGAGCTACCCGAGTTTGAGCGAGGACGGCTGCGACGAGCGATCGAGGAAAAAGAGCGACTCTTGGCGCAGGTGCTGTTTTCCGCACCGACTTCGCCCGAGCCTGAGCTGTATCGTCTGCGACGAGAGCTTCGTGAGCTGGCTGAGCAGGCACGGAGCGGCTGGCCGCAGCTTGCGCGACTGATGCTCAGTGATCCTCGGACGGACAAGCTGAGCGAGCGGAGCACCATCGAGCTGGTCCTTGAACAGCTCGCGGCGGCGCAGGCGATGCAGTCTTTGCTTCAGCGACAGCAGCTCGCGGTCTAGCTCGCACAGGACGGCTGTGCAGCGCGTCGGTGCGTGAGGCTCTTGCCTATGCAGCTAGTCGCGTGACTCGGGATGCTCGTCGGCGTAGGCTCGGCGACTCTCGCGCGAGATCTCGACTTCGACGGATCCACTCGATAGGCGCGCCTGACAGCTCAGACGAGAGTTTGCGCGCACATCGAACGCTTTGTCGAGGATGTCTTCCTCTTTGTCCTTCTGCGGACTGAGCGTCGCTTGACCGCTGCGCACGTAGACGTGACAGGTCGAGCACGCGCAGACGCCACCGCACGCATAGCCAACTTGGGCATGTGCGCGCTTGGCTGCTTCCAAGATGCTGGTGCCCGCTGCAACCTCGATGCTCTTCGGTTTGCCGTCGGGACCGGGATCGTTCAAAAACGTAACAGTGGGCATGTTCTTACTCTGCGAGAGGGACACTTGGCGGCAGATCGTTTTCGTCGAAGTGAACCGCTTTTTCGACGGTTCCAACCGATTTTCCGGTGACAGCGCGACTTAACCCAGCATTCATCCGACGCTGAGCGAACTCTTTGCTGGCGACATCCAGCGCGGTGATGCAGTCGGCAATCAGGCGATGATCCGCACCGTTGCGTGCCGCTTGCAGCGCAGCGCGAGCCTCGACAATCGGCTGCATTTCTTCTTCGCTCAGCAGCTCTCCGTCTTGACGAAGTGCGACATCCAGCGCTTGCAGGATTCGCTCCGCCTCGATGCGCTGCTCAAGCAGGGCTCGCTTGCGTAGATCTCCCTCGGCATGCTCGAAGCTATCGACGAGCATTTGCTCGATCTGTTCTTCGCTGAGCCCGTACGACGGCTTGACCGCGATATGCGCCGCGCGTCCCGAGGTCAGCTCGCGCGCATCCACTTGCAGCAGGCCGTTTTCATCGATCAGGAACATCACTTCCAGTCGAGCCATGCCCGCAGCCATCTTCGGAATGCCGGTCAGCTTGAAGCGCGCCAGGCTGCGGCACTCGCTTGCCGTCTCACGCTCGCCTTGGACAACGTGCAGATCAAAGCCGGTCTGTCCGTCGGCATAGGTTGTAAAGACCTGCTTGGCTCCCGTCGGAATGCGGCTGTTTCGCGGGATGATCTTTTCGACGATGCCGCCCATCAGCGCCAGTCCGAGTGACAGCGGCGTCACATCGATGAGCAGCGCATCTTGACGCTCACTCGAAAGGATATCGGCTTGTACCGCCGCACCAAGCGCCACCACTTGCTCGGGATCGAGATCACACAGCGGCGGCTGGCCAAACAGCTCTGCGACGAAGCGCCGGACCGCTGGAACTCGCGTCGCACCACCGACGAGGATCACTCCCGACAGATCCTTCCCCGTCAGCTCTGCATCTTTCATCGCCCGACGACACGGTCCCGCCGTTCGATGCAGGATCGGTGCAATCGCTTGATCAAGCTCACCGCGCGTCACCGTCAGCGGTTCTGCTTCCCACGTTACCGTCGCTTGCTCTTGCGTCGTCAGCGCGTGCTTCACTGCCCGCGCCGTATCCAGAAGCTGTCTGGATCGAATCGGATCTTGGCTCGCTTGGGCGCTGAGCTGTTCCCGACGAGGATGCTTTGCGACCAGCAGCTCCGCCAGCGCCGCGTCCATGTCATCACCACCGAGCGCTGTGTCTCCGCTCGTCGCCATGACCGTGAAGATTCCGTCGCACAGATCCAAGATCGAGACATCGAACGTGCCGCCGCCCAGGTCGTAGACCGCGAACTTGCCTTGACGCTTCTTGTCGAGCCCGTACGCCAGCGCTGCCGCCGTCGGTTCATTGAGCAGTCGCAGCACCGAAAGACCCGCCAGCCGTCCCGCATCTTTGGTCGCTTGACGCTGGGCATCGTCGAAGTACGCCGGAACCGTGATAACCGCGCCTTCCAGCTCTCCGCCGAGCTGTTCTTCGGCCCGACTGCGCAGCACGCGCAAGATCTCAGCGCTGACTTCCAGTGGCGTCACCGCGCGCATTCCGCCCGACGAAGCAACCAAAAGCCGCACCACATCGTCTTGATGCTGCGACGGATCCGCAAAGCGATACTGACCAAAGCGCTGCGCGGTTCCGTCTTTCGCAATGTCGGCGGGGCCTCGGCCCATGAAGCGCTTGACCGACGCAATCGTATCGTGAGGCGCTTCCGCCGCGCTGCGCTTGGCCGCTTGACCGACCAGCGGAGCCAGCCCTGCGCGATAGCGAACCACCGACGGAAGAAGCGCTTGTCCGTGCTCATCAAGCAGGCACTGCGGATCTCCGTCGCGCACCACCGCAACCAGCGAGTTTGTGGTGCCAAGGTCAATTCCGACGACGCGACCCTTACACGCTTCTTTGGCCTTGGACTCGCCAGGCTCGGCAATTTGAAACAGGCTCATCGATGTACTCTTGGTCTCTTGGCTAAAGTTGACGACGAGAGGCGAACCAAGTCCGCTACGCTGCGCGGGCTTATAGCACGGCGTTTGAGCCCGCTTGTGCCTCTTCGTACTCTGCGATGTCGTCGGCGAAGCGCTGGTAATAGCGCTGCACAAAGACCGTCTCGGTCAGCTCGGACAGCGCGGCGGGATCTTCTTGTTCCAGACGGACAAAGCCTGCATACAGTCGCTCGCTGAGCTGCTTTTGTTCGGACGCGATGCGATGTTTGATCGACGCCAGCTTTTCGTTGTCACGCTCGACGCGCGCATCCGCCAGCTCTTCCCGCAGCTCCAAGATGTCCGATAGAAACGTAGGATCGAGCGCGGGCTTTTTGCTTTCGTCGCTGACATCGACGCCGTGCAGCTTGAGCAGATATTCGGCGCGTTTGCTGTCGCTGCGCAGCGTGCGATAGGCTTCGTTTAGCTCGGTAGCACGAAGCAGCACCGCCGCGCGTTCACTCGCTGGAGCCCGACTGAAGCGATCCGGGTGCCAGTTCCGCGACTTTTCGCGATAACGCTGCTCCAAGTCCGCCAAATCGACGGAAAACCGCAGCGGCAGGTCGAGCAGCGAAAAATACGTCTTAGAACTGGACGCTCTCACCGCAGCCACAGCTTCCCTTGGTGTTCGGGTTCTGGAACTTGAAGCCGTAGCCCATCATGCTCGTCACGAAGTCCAGCTCCGTGCCGTGTAGATAGACCAGGCTCTTCGGATCGACAAAGATGCGAACTCCGTCGGTAAACTCGAATACTTTGTCGGTGCTGCGAGGCGGCTCGTCGGCCCACTCGAACAGATACGAAAAGCCGGTGCAGCCGCCGCCCCGAATGCCGATCCGAAGTCCTTGCGCAGCTTTGCCCTCGGCCGCGCGCTTTTCTTGCAGGCGCTTGACCTCTGCGATGGCTTTGCTGGTTGCTTGGATGACCATCGTTAGCTCGCTTTCTCCGTTTCGCTCGCTGGACCTTTTTTGCGACGGTAATCGGCAATGGCTGCCTTGATCGCATCTTCGGCCAGCACCGAGCAGTGGATCTTGACCGGCGGCAGGTTCAGCTCGTCGGCGATCGACGAGTTTTGGATCTTTTCCGCATCCTCGATCGACATGCCCTTCACCCACTCTGTGACCAGCGACGAGCTTGCGATCGCAGATCCGCAGCCAAAGGTCTTAAAGCGAGCGTCTTGGATCACGCCATCGTCGCCAATCTTGAGCTGAAGCTTCATCACGTCGCCGCACGCCGGGGCTCCGACGAGACCAGTGCCGACATCGGGATCGTTTTTGTCGAAGCTGCCGACGTTGCGCGGGTTTTCGTAGTGGTCGATGACTTTGTTGCTGTAAGCCATGGTGTGTTCTCTTTGTGTGTTCAGACGCTAGTGGGCAGCGGTCCACTCGATGCTCTTGAGGTCCACGCCTTCTTGGACCATTTCCCACAGCGGCGACATTTCGCGTAGACGACTGACTTTATCGACGGTGAGCTTGATCACGAAGTCAACTTCTTCGTCGGTGGTGAAGCGACCTAGTCCGAAGCGAATCGAGGTGTGCGCCAGCTCTTCCCCGATGCCGAGCGCGCGCAGCACATACGACGGCTCAAGCGACGCCGAGGTACACGCCGAACCCGACGACACCGCGACATCTTTGAGCGCCATCAGCAGGCCTTCACCCTCGACGTACGCAAAGCTTAGGTTGGCGTTTCCGGGCAGACGATGCTGCACCGATCCATTGCGAAAGACGTGCGGCAGCGCCTGCATCAGCGCGCTTTCCAGTCGATCACGCTGACGAGCAATCCGCTCCGACTCTTGCGCCATCTCTTGCTTGGCGATCTCGCAGGCTTTGCCAAACCCGACGATGCCCGGAACGTTGAGCGTGCCAGAGCGCAGACCTCGCTCGTGACCGCCACCGTCCATCTGGGCTTCCAAACGAATCCGAGGTTTGCGACGGACATACAGCGCGCCCACGCCTTTGGGTCCGTACAGCTTGTGCGCCGTCAGCGACACCAGATCCGCCTGCACATCGTTTACGTCGAACGGAATCTTGCCGACACCTTGCACTGCGTCGGTGTGAAGCAGCGCTCCCCGCGCTTTGACGATCTGACCGATTTCCTTGAGCGGCTGAATCGTGCCGATCTCGTTGTTGGCCAGCATCACCGACACCAAGATCGTGCGATCGGTCATCGCTTGCGCGAGCAGCTCTGGCCGCAGTCGTCCGTCGGATTCCACCGGAAGATACGTCACCTCGAAGCCTTCCAGCTCCAGGCGCTTGCAGGTATCGAGCACTGCTTTGTGTTCGATCTGCGTCGTGATGATGTGGTTGCCGCGATCTTTGTAAAAGTGCGCTGCACCTTTGAGCGCTAGGTTGTTTGACTCGGTGGCACCCGAGGTAAACACGATCTCTTTGCCCGAGGCTCCGATGAGCTGGCCGACCTGTTCGCGCGCATCATCGACGACCTTTTCCGCCGTCCAGCCGAACGCGTGATTGCGGCTCGCCGCGTTGCCAAAGTGCGTCGTGAAGTAGGGCAGCATCGTCTCGAGGACGCGCGGATCGACCGGAGTCGTCGAGTGATAATCCATAAAAATCGGGAGCTTGAGCGCCATGTTTCGTCCTTTAGCTAACCAGCACCCCGGCCACCATCAGCGGCTGGGGTCCGTCGTGGCCATGAATGCGACAGCCACCACATTCCGAGGCAGGGGTTTCGGTGCTGCACACCTTGCATCCGTCGAGATAGCTCAGACCGGCCTGTAAGTCCTGTTCGAGCCGTCGGAGCTTTTCCATCTGCTCACGCGTTTCTTTGAGCTTCTGTTCCAGCAGCGAGCGCAGCTTGGTCATCGCTTCACTGCCGACGCGCTGCTCTTCCAGGTCGCGCAGCAGCTGCGAGATTTCCCCGAGAGAGACATCGGCATCTTGCAGCCGCGTAATCCACTGCACGCGCTCGATCGCCGACTGGGAATACAGCCGAAAACCGCCGCGTGAACGAATCACCGGCTTGAGCAGACCCAGCTCTTCGTACAGATGCAGCGCGCGTGTGGTCTTGTTGCACAGCTCGGCAAGCTGACCAATGCGCAGCAGCTTGTCGGACCGTGGCTGCCCGCTTTCGCTGTCTCCTTTGGTCTCGGTTTGATCCGGGACCTCGGCTGTCTGGTGCTTGGTTTGCAACTTGAACCCTTACGTATGCGTGAGATTTGCCGCGTAGTATCAGATGCCACCCAGGCACGGTCAAGCGCAAAATCTATCCTGCACGTAAGGGTTGGAGTTTCGCGGAGGAAGTCACTTATGTAACAACTGGGGAAGCCGTCGCGTGCGTCCGATCGGGCATGTTTTTCGACGGGGAATGATTTTTTGCTACAGTACCGCTTACTTCCTACGAGGAGCCTGATGTTGTTCAAAACGCGTTCCCGGCATGCGCCGTGGCTGCTGTTTCTATCGCTGCTGGCCGGTCTGTCCGCTTGTACCTACAGCCGTGAGCCCGAGGATCTGCGTGGGCAAGATGTCCACATGGTGCTGATTCACACCTCGGACGTACACTCGAGGCTGCTGCCGTACCAGTACGCGCCGAACCTTCCTGATCGCAACCTGGGGCTCAATGTGCTCTCGGGTGTGTGTACAGACGACAGGACGTGTAGCTCGGACTTGTCGCGGAGCTGCTCAAGCGATTCAGACTGCGCTTCGTTTCCGACAGCTTCCGTCGGTGGAATTGCGCGCATGGCGACGCTCATCAAGCGTGAGCGCGCACGGGCACCGCGAACCTTGCATCTGGACTCGGGCGATATGTTCCAAGGTGCGCCGGTGTTCAACCTGTTCAACGGTGAAGTCGAGATGCGCACGATGGGGCTCCTCGGTGTGCAGGGCATGGCGCTCGGCAACCACGAGTTCGACAAAGGCGCGAACCTGCTCGGGATTCAGCTGATGAATCACGGGACGAACTTTCCGATCTTGGCGGCCAACTACGAATACTTCGATCCCGACGATCAGCGATCACCGAAGCTGGGACGGTTTATCCAGCCCGTGGCGGTCTACAACGTGCGAGGCATTCGCGTCGGTGTGATTGGACTTGGCAACGTCTCGTCACTCAATAGCTCGGTGGAAGGTGACAACTCACTCGGAATTCGGGCGCGCGATGCCAAGCAAGCCGTTTCGGATCTGGTGCGCGTGCTGCGTCCGCAGGTGGATCTGATGGTCGTCGTCAGTCACATGGGCCCCGACGATGATACGGCGGTTGCGCGTGAGGTGTCCGACGAAAACAGCGAAGGAGCGGGAACCGATCCAAACAGCGCGGCGGTGGATCTCAACGGAATTGATGTCGTCCTCGGTGGACACCTGCACACGGTCTACAATCCGCCCGTCGATGTGTCCCACTACGACAAGAGCGGCACCTACCAAGGTCACACGATCATCGTCAACAGCGGCGCATTTGCGAAGTTTGTGGGCTCGCTGGACATGGTCGTTCACGTCGGAGATCCGAATGCAGCCGATCCGCTCAACCGTCGCACCTACGTCAAGAGCTACACTTTCCGCGTAATTCCCGTCGGTGAGCGTCCGTGGCAGCAAGGCGATCCAACCGATCCGTGCGATCCGTCGATTCGCTGCGATCCGCCGCATCCGTCGAATCCGAAGGTGTCGTGTCCGTACAAAGGAACGATGCCAGCGCCGAGACCGCGTGTGGTCTGTACGCCGCCCGATGGCGACATGTCGAGGCTGCTGGAGCCGTACGAGATCAAGATGAAGCAGCTGCTCAACCTCGGGCAGGTCTACGCAGTTGTCCCGTGTCCGGCGGGAAGCTCGAGCTGTCCGAAGGTGCTGCGGAACGATGCGGGCGGTGGGGACTCGCAGCTTGGCAACTTGGTGGCGACCTCGATGCGACTGCGCAGGCGAGTGGAAGCGGACTTTTCGCTGACGAACTCGCTCGGCATTCGCGCGGACTTTGAATCGGGTCCGCTCACGCTCGAGCAGCTCTACAACGTGTTCCCGTTTGACAACACCATCACCACGCAGTTTCTGTCGGGAGACGAAGTGCTTCAAATGCTCGACTTTGTCGCCGACCGATCGAGTGAGCGTGGCTGCAAGACGCAAGTGCAAGTCTCTGGCATTTACTTCACGCTCAACTGTCAAAACCAGCGCTGTGCGTGTCGCAGCAATCCCGACCTGTGCGACTGTAGCAAGAACCCGGACTGTCAGACGTATCGCGCGCAGTGTCCGACCTCGCTGTCGTGTTCCGAGCGGCTCTCTGCAACGCAGGCCCAAAAAGCCAAGTGGGTGGGTCCGTTTGCCGACAAAGTGGTGTTCGGAGACGACTGTCGCAACATGGATGGCAGCGTCAACACCGACAAGTGCAAGCCGCTCGACTGCTTTGCCAGCTACAAGACCGCTGTAAACGACTATATCTCCGTCGGTGGATCGGGCTTTGTGGTGCTCAAGCGCAACACCACTCGCTTTAACACCGGCATCAGCCTGCGTGACTCGCTGGCGGACTTCGTTCGCTCACTCGGGGTGGACGAGCGCTACCGCTGCAAAGACCCAAGCAAGTGGAGTAACATCAAAGGCAAGAATCAGACGGGAGACTACGACTACACCGGCGTGACTTGCCTTCTTCCTGAAGTCTTTGCCCACGACGGGCGCATCCAACCCTTGGTCCGCTAACGGGAGCTGGCGATGAAGCGAACAACAACCGGCCTTGGTTTCTTGGCTCTGTCCGTCAGTGTCGCGACGCTGGGCACTGGCTGTGAGTATCAGGTATCCGGCGAAAATCGTCTGACCAGCTTGCGTATGCTGCTGCGTGGTCCGACGGAAAGTGAGCTGGGTTCGCCATCGAATCCGGTGACGCCATCGTCGCTGAAGTTCGATGTCGAAGCGCTCGACGAGCAAGGCAAGCTGATGGCGGTGGATGCCAACCTGTCAGCGTACATCGTCGCAGGTGGCAGTCGGCTGTCGCTGGTTGATCCGTGTCAGTCGTCATCGACGACGGGAGATCCGACGCTGCTCAAGACCATCGGCATGCGTGGTGGTACCGTCACCGGCGAGCAAGTGTCGCTCAGCCTGCCAGCGGTGTTCGGTCGCATCGCGATCAACCTGGAAGATCTGACGAGCCAGGCGCTGAGCTCGACGCCGCCGATTTACTTTCCGAACCCGACGATTGCGCGTCTGATGAAGCCGCTCGATGTGACGGCGGGGAACGCATCGTTTTGTAGCCCGTATCTGGCTCGGCAGGTGACGATCGACGGGACCGCGACGGCACAAGGGAAGCTGATCGTATCGTCGCTGTTCCAAAGTGGTCTGGCCGTTTCCGATACGTCGTCGCCGGAATACGGCAGCATGTACATCTTTACGTTTTCACAGCCGTCGCCGCAGCTTCAGATTGGCACGGTGCTGGAGCGGATGTCCGGCGCGATTGCCAAGTTCAACGGCATGACGCAGCTTGCGAACCCAACGCTGATTCCGACGGACGTGTATCGACCGGACTGGGTTCCGGCTCCGGTTGAGCTGGATGCGACGCGACGGCCAACAGGCGGTCCGACGTCGGCCAATAACCAGTGGCTGACCAAGTACATCGCTGCGCCGGTTCGGGTGTCGGGCATCGTCTGTGATGTCACCGAAGACAACAACCGCAAGAGCAATTGGATTCAGTACAACACCGTCGTGATCAATCAGGTAGACATGGACCCGAAGAGCAGCACGGGCTGTGGCGGCGTCAATCCCTCGTTTGATGGCGGACTGGGAACGCGCTTCAACGTGCAGCTTCCCGGCAAAGGCTTTGCGGGCTTCGATCCAGTCGTGATGGCGGGTCAGGAAGCGACGTTTGTGGGCATGCTCCAAAACGGCGCGAGCAAAAGTGGCAAGACGCTGTTCTGGACGGCGGTGGTGCGCAAGACGTCAGATGTGTGTCTGAAGCCGAAAGCGCAGTGTCCGTAGCGACTGCGCATGCGGTCCGGCGGTGACGAGCTTTTAGAAGAAGCCGCCGATGCCGAGGTTGATGATAAAGCCAGCGCTCGGGCCCATGGCTGCGACGGTGTTTCCGTACTGATCGGTGAGCGTTCCTTCGGTGGTTCCTAGCTCACCGACGGAACGGAAGCGACCTTGACCGCGCACATCGAAGTTGAAGGCGAAGTGCTGGCCGAGTCTCCATTCGAAGCCGACGCCGCCTTGGACTTCCCCGAACCAGTGCGACTCAAACGCGAGCGCGCCCGTCTGATACAGTCGCGAATAGGTCATCCCGCCCGCTCCGACGAGATACGGAGAGAACAGCCACAGCGGATTGCCCAGGTGAACGCGCAGTCCCAGCGTCATCGGAACATCGAAGCGCTCGTACTGATAGTCGTTCCAGTACAGATCTTCCTGCGAGATGCGCTGATACTGAATGCCAAGCTCGACCGTGAGTCGCCGATGCGCTCGGAACAGCAGATCCAGTCCACCACCGCCGGTGGTGTAGCTGCCAAACGAGCCGTAGTTGCCGTATCCGCCAAAGCGAGCAGCCAGGCCAAACTGCGGACGGAACTGATTTCCGTACATGAGCGAGCGACGAACCGGCTGATAAACCGGAGCAGGCTGATAAACCGGAGCAGGCTGATAAACCGGAGCAGGCTGCGCGGGCTGATACGGTTGACCCTCGTAACCAGCGGACGGTGCGTAGTAGCCGCCCGGCTGCGCGTTTGGCACTGGGCCCACTTGAGCAGCGGCGAGCGAAGGAAGTGCGAAGGTGGCAGCAAGCGAGAGTAGTAGCTGATACCGCGTCATGGCTTCATTCCTTTCGACAGATGCGTTGGCCTCTGACCAGCGCGTCGTGTGCGTGAAATCAGGTGGTTGCTTGGTTAGCGTAGCAGCTTTGGTGCCAGCGGCATTTTTCGTCGGGAAGAGCGAAGTTGTAGCGCGCAGTTCACAGGCTCAGACGATGACGTGAACAGCGGTACTCAGCGGACGGTCGTGGACTACTGCTTTTCGTCGATGCCCGGCAGGTCTTCGATGTTCGGCTGGAGCACGATCTCGATGCGACGGTTTTGGCGCTTGCCATCGTCGCTGTCATTGGTTGCCACCGGCAGCACATCGGCATATCCCGCCGCCGACAGACGCTTTGCGTCCATGCCTTCTTTGATCATCAGCTCCAGCACGGTCAGCGCGCGCTGCGACGACAGCTCCCAGTTGGACTTGAAGCGTGAGTTCTTGCCCGTCGGAACGTTGTCGGTGTGACCCGCGACCTGGAACTTGCGACCCTCGATGCTGCCGAGGATGCGCGTCACCTGCGCGATGGCTTCCTGACCTTCCTTCTTTAGCTCGGTCTTGCCTGGATCAAACAGGATGTTGTCCGGCAGCTTGACCAGCATCTGGCCATTTCGCACTTCGACCTGGAGCTTGCCCGCATCCATCATCGCCTTGAACTTGGCGAGCAGATCGCGGAAGGCTTTGCTCCGCTTGTCGGCGGCAGCTTTGGCGCGCTCTAGGTCTTCCAGCGTCGCGCTGAGCTTCGCCATCCGCTCGAGCAAGTCGGCCTTGTCCTTGCCAAGCTTGCCCATGCTGTCCTTCAAGTTGTCGATCGTGCGCTGGAGATCCGCCTTTTCCTTTTTCAGATCGGCGATCTCTTGTTCCAGCTTGGTCTTCTGCTTTTCAAGGTCCGCGACCTTGGTCTGGAGGTCCGCGTTTTCGCGCAGCTTTTGTTCCCACTGCTCTTTGGGAATGCCACAGCCAGCAGCGAGGCTCAGAAGCAGGACAAACGGCAAAGCTTTTTTCATCGGTGCTACTCCAAGTCAGCGACAAGGTTCCGTGGGCACGCCAGCGCGGCTCCACAGCGTTGGGAATCAGATCTATCCTAACCGCAATTGCTTGGTGAGCGAAGCGCTCCGACCGGACCTGGCCTCACGCAACGTAGGCGCACAACAACTCTGCGTGTCCCTGTCCACTTGGCCGACCTTGCGACGATCCGCACCTACACCAAGCGTCAGATGCGGACACGCTGCGCCGCTGCGCGATACCTCTCGACGTGTGTGCCGATCCTCTATGTGGAAAGACCGCTCGCGCGGCTTCGTTCCGTTGCACGTTTGCGTTTTTGCGCGTTTGCGCTGTGTCCAGATGTAGGCCTGCGAGCAACCAGCGTCTCGACGACTGATGCCGCGCACGATACGCTGACAAGCGATGCGCATCGATCGACCGCTTCTGGCTGTTTTCCTTTTGTCTGGACTGGGTGATGTCGCGGCTGCCGAGCCCGTCGCTGCCAAGTCAGCGCTGAAGCCTTCCGCAGCAGCCAAGTCGGCCCCTCGATCTGCCGGTGGGACTGCAAGTCCTGTGCTGCCAAAGACCAGTCCGCCGGTGTTGCCGCCGGTGCTGCCTCCGCCTCCCGTTGTGACGCCCGCGCAAGAGATCGTGCCTGCGTCCGGTGGTCTGGGAAACGACTTGCTGCTGGCTCCGCTGCCACCACCGCTGCCTCCCGTGCGTCGCGAGCCCAAACAGATTCGGCTGGGTGCGCTCATCTGGGCCGCTGGCTATCTTCCTGCGCTGATTGCGCCGCTGCTTTTGTGGCCGCGTGTGGATACGCCCGACGGTCCGAGCGCGCTGGCAAATTACTCCTTGCTGGTGCCTCTTATTGGTCCGTACATCTCTGCGATTGCCGCGCCTGCACAAGCGGAGGAGGGCAACGGTCGCGCGGTGCTGTCTGCGTGGAGCGTTCCGTGGCTGCTCACAAGTGGACTGCTCCAGACCACCGGCTTTGTGCTGCTGCTACACGGTGCGCTTCCCAGGCTGCGTGCGTCCGACGATGTCGCGCTGATTCCTACAGGGAACGGAGCCGCCGTGATCGGACGTTTTTAAGGTGTCTACATGCAAGTTGTGCTGACAGGCTGTGCCGGATTCATTGGCAGTCACTTGGCGAAGCGGCTGCTCGACCTGGGAATGTCCGTGACGGGAATCGACTGCTTCGATGAGACGCTCTATCCCGCTGCGCTGCATCGCGAGCAGCTCGCGCCGCTGCTTCAGCATCCGCGCTTTCGCTTCGTCGAAGGAAACATCTTGGATGTGGATCTGCTGGACGCGCTGACAAAAGATGCATCCGCGATGATTCATTTGGCAGCGCTGGCAGGAGTCCGTCCTTCGCTGCATCAGGCTGCGCGCTACATGCGCTACAACGTCGAAGGAACGCAAAACATCCTGTCAGCTTGTCAGCGCAGCGGCATCTCGCGGATCGTGTTTGCCTCGTCTAGCTCGGTGTATGGATCACACTGCGCAGTACCGTTTCGCGAAGACGATCCAGCGGTGCTTCCTGCGTCTCCCTACGCGGCCAGCAAGCGCGCGGGAGAGCTGCTCTGTGCCACCCACTGTGATCTGTATGGCGGTTCGATCGCGGCCCTGCGCTTTTTCACCGTGTACGGACCGCATCAGCGTCCCGAGATGGCGATCGCCAGCTTCGCCGCTCGGATCTTGCGTGGCGAGACGGTGTTTTTACACGGCAGCGGTGAGAGTGCCCGCGACTACACCTACATCGACGACATCATCGACGGAATCATCGCTGCGCTCGACAAGACCTCGGATCGTTCGCTTGGGCTGCGCTGCTACAACCTGGGCGGCGAACGAACCACGACGCTGCGTAAGCTGGTGTCGATCCTTGAAGCATCGCTCGGTCGCTCGGCCCGCATCGAGTGGCGTCCCGATCAGCCCGGCGATGTGCCCGTCACCTGGTCGTCGCTACAGCGTTCGCGAAGTGAGCTTGGCTACGTCCCCAAAGTAGACATCGAGCAAGGCATCCATCGCTACGCCGACTGGATCCGCGCCCGCCTCGCAAACACCTTCTAAGCACAGCAGCCGTCCTCCCGCTCATCGCCCGCTCATCGCCCGCGCGTTTCAATCCCGTCACAGATTCCCCGCCTGCTCATCTCCCGCTCGTCTACGGATCGCACCCGCGCTGGCTATCTATGGCAGATTTCCGCGATTTTGTAGAATTTGAAACGATGATTGTTTTGATAAATAGGAATATGTGAATATTTATCTGTTGTTTTTGTGTATATAAACCACATCGGCATATTCTGTGGATGATGGCACGACCAGTGGTCGGTCGGTTTGTCTTGACACTGGGAAGAAATTCGCTCTCAGTCTAAATTTCCGTCTGACAAGATGTGAATAAGACTGTGTGCCTACATTGTCGCTTGGTGTCTGAGCGCGTACTTTTCATTTCTACACTATCTTACTGATTTGCGTGTAGGTAGAAAATATTCGGATCGGATTTGAAGTGCGGTCTGATATCCTTCTACGCGGTGTTTCGTAATCTGGGCGTTGCAAATGTGTTGTAATTGGCGCACTTACGCGATGGCTGCCTCTGGTCCGCACGTCTCCAGCTTGGCGACGGACTCGAAGGGTGTTGTCACGAGGCTGCGCAGGGGAGGACGCCATTGATGCTGCTGCTTGCGATCTCGATGCTGGCAGGGATGGACGTTGGGAATGCCTCGCGCTATGGCTACGAAGGAGATGTGTACGATAACGTCGGTACCTTTGCGTGTCGCCGCACCCTGTCGGCGCGCTATGGTTCAAAGATGTGGCAGAAGATGCGTTCACATGGCGTTGCGCATCGCACACTGCCTTGTGGAACTCGGATCGGGATTTGTAATCAACGAACAGGACGCTGTACTGCTGCATATGTAGTGGATCGTGGACCGTGGGGCGCGCTTGACCGACATGGTGAATGGCACGTTCGCACGGGCAAGCTGGCACCGGGAGAGCACTATCGAGGCGTTCTCGATCTGCTGCCTGGTGTCTATTCGGCGATTGACCTACAAGGAATTGAAAAGGTTGTGTTTTGGCCGATGCCGGACCCGGCTCAGGCACAGCACAGTCGCGATACGCGGTTGCCACCGCTGCGGAGCCTGGGACCCAGCCCGTTTGCGTTCTATCTGGCCCCCAGCCATCGCAGCAGTCCGTTCCCACCGCTGCGGACCTGGGAAACGGGTGAAATGCTGGCTTCTGTGACGGCTCCGAAGAAGTTCCGCGAAGGTGCTCTGCCACCGCTGCGCGGTCTGGATTCCCTGGAACCGCAGGCTGTTCCGACGCTGGTTGCCACTGCACAGGTCGCAGTTCCGGCGGCTCCAGTCCGTCCGGTGGTGCCGCGCTTTCCTCCGCTGCGAGACGCCAGCTTCCCGATGCCAGACGGGATGGTTCAGTCGCGCTACGGAATGGGTCGCTCGTCCAAAGCAGAGACCCTATCTACGACTCGTCCGCTTCCTGCCAACAGCTAAGGTGTTCTAAACACTCCGCCTATTTCATTTCGCACAGCGCGTTGCGATGCGTTGCTCTGCATTCAAAAGGGAAGGGTGCAAAAAGAGGCATCCGTGACGCTTCATTTTCACAGATGCGTCGCGCTACGTGGAAAGGGAATCCGAAGGGAATCAGGAGGAAGTTCGGAAGGAAGGACAGCCCGCGTGAAGCGGACTGCTTGCACACGGGAAATCGCTCAGCAGCGACGGTAAACTAGCTGGAAGGAGTGGTCGTGGGAGCCGGGGCCGAAGCATCTGCTCCCGCTGTGTAGAGCGAGCCCGGACCGTTCGGATCCTTATTGCGCAGCAGCTTGCCGCTCTTCACCAAGTTGGTCAGGTTGTTGTCCGACTTGCCACCACGGCCCGATGCTTCCCAGTGCTTGCGAATCTGCTCGGTGGTTGCGCCGCCCTTGTCTTTGACGAAGCGGAGGATCAGCTCATCGCCCGTCATCTCAAACGAGCCGCGCTTCTTGTTGGCGGCCTTGGGAGCCTTCGCAGCCTTGGGGGCTTTGGGAGCAGCAGCTTTGGGAGCCTTGGGAGCAGCAGCTTTGGGAGCCTTGGGAGCAGCAGCTTTGGGGGCAGCAGCCTTGGGAGCCTTCGCAGCCTTGGGAGCAGCGGCTTTGGGAGCCTTGGGAGCAGCGGCTTTGGGAGCCTTCGCTGCCTTCGACGACTTTGCAGCCTTGGGAGCCTTCGTCGAGGTCGCAGCCTTCTTCGGACCACGCTTTTTGCCAGCGCCGTCCTTGAGCAGTCGCTCCAGGCCGAACATACGGAAGGTGTTTTCAATTTCTTCAAGCGCACGGACGTGCTCCTTACGGATCGTCGTGAGCTGCTTGATGAGGTCCTGAAGTTCGTTCGAGGTGCTGCGCTTCTTCATCGCTGATTCCTTTGTAGGACGTAGGAGTGGTTTCAAAAACGCGTGAACGGTACATGAGCCACTTTGCGCGTACAAGCGAGAATCGCATCCGCTGCACGAAAGGTGTTTGGGGGACGCTCTCTGCTCACATGTTTCGACGGAAAATGCGCGCTTCCCTGCTTGTTTGGGAATCGTTTAGGGAGCGCGAAAGGGAGCCATCCTGAAGCCTGTACAGAGTCCGAAAAGGAGCCCTGGGTTTGGCTACGGAGTTCCTTTCTGGTCTGGTTGTGCGGAGTCTGCGTGCTGGGCGGGTCGCTTGGTCTTGTGCGCGGGCGTAGATTGGGTAGCGAAACGCTCGATTTGGCTGAGCCCGCTTGCTATAGTCGCGACAATTTTCGGGTCGCAAGATCCGCTCACGTCGTCGTCAAGGAGTCGCCATGTCGCTGTTTCCAAATCGCCGCAGGCTTTCCATGGGTTATCTGGGGCGGGGCGTTCTGACGGGTTTGTTGCTGCTTGGGGCATGTAGTCCGGCTCGTCAGGGAGTCGAAGGCGGCGGTCGCGATGGCGGCGTCGAGCCGAGCGAAGACATGTCTACCGTTCCGAACCCATCGTGTGGTCCCGACATGCCGTGTCCGAGCGGCTGGCGCTGTCACATGGCGCAGTGTGTTCCTGATCGCGGGACGTGCTGTTCGGACAATGACTGCTTAAACGACACGCACTGCACGGTGCAAATGGGCGACGGTGGAAGCTGCGGCATCTGCTTGGACTGGAAGGACGGAGAGTCCGATGCGATGTGCAAAGGAAACGGCTTTTCCGCCACCGAGTTCAAAGCGCCTGTGGATCACTGTCAGTGGCCTCCCAAAGGCGGACCGGCACCTGCCGCTGGGGATGTGGTGATGACGCCGCTTGTCATCGACATCGACGGAGATTCCTCGCCCGAGATTGTCTTTGCGCCGCAGACCGGAGCCGGGCCTTCTCGCTTGGTCGCGATGTCTGGAAAGGACTGCTCGGTCAAGTACGACGTGGCAGCCAACATTCAGGGCTTTTCGCAGATTGCAGCGGCAGATCTCGACGGAGACAAGCTTCCTGAGATCGTGGGAATTTCGACCTTTGGATCGCCGGGAAGCGGTCATCCGGTGCTCCTCTTTGAAGGAACAACCGGCAAGCTGCTGGCGAGCAGCATTGATTCCTACACGCTATCGGGAGGCGTCGCGTTTGACTGCTCTGGGCCTGCCATCGCGGATCTAGATGGAGACGGAAAGCCAGAGATCATCGTCGGTGGCATGGTGCTGCGCTGGAACAAAGTAAAGAAGCAGCTAGACAAGGTCTTCGATAGTCCGGTGATCGGCGCAACGTGGGGAACGCTGTCGCTCGTCAATGACATGGACGGCGATGGCAAGCCAGAGATCATCTCTGGAAACCGAATCTTCGACGGACTGACGGGTGCGGACAAGACGCCCAGCTCGATGGCATCACTGTCGCAAGGTGGCTATTCCGCGATCGGTGACTTCAACAAGGACGGCAGTCCGGATCTGGTGTTTGTCCAGTCCGTGAACGGAGATCAGAAGGTCGCGGTGGTCGATGTCAAAGCGGACAAGTTCCTGATGCCGATGACCTCGATTCCCAATGGCTGGGGAGGGCCTCCGACGGTGGCTGACTTCGACGGAGACGGCACCCCGGACTTTGGAACCGCCGGGCCGCGCTCGTATTACGTGTTTTCGCTGGACTGTTTGAAGACGCCAAAGCCTGCGAAGTGTCGCGGTACGCTGCCGGGTGTTCTGTGGAACAGCGTGACCAAGGATCAGACCTCGGGCGGAACTGCATCGTCGGTGTTTGACTTCAACGGAGACGGTCGCGCCGAGGTGATCTATCGCGATGAGTGCTGGCTGCGCGTCTACAACGGACCCGATGGCAAGACGGTGTTCGCGCGGCCCATTACGTCGGGAACGGCGCTTGAGATGCCGATTGTGGCCGACGTGGACAACGATGGACACGCGGACTTGATCGTTCCTTCGGACTCGATCAAGGAAAACGGCTACTGCGCGGATCAAGATCCAGAGCGCGAAACCGGGGCTGCGCACAAAGGCGTGACGCAGGGTGTGTTCGTTCTCAAGGATCCGATGAATCGCTGGATGCCGTCGCGACCGATGTGGAACCAGCACTCGTATCACATCACCAACGTGAACGACGACGGCACGATCCCCGCGAAAGAGACGCCGAACTGGACGACCTACAACAACTATCGGCAGAACATCCAAGGCACGCTGGTGAAGACGGTTCCGCTGCCGGATGCGACGAGCAGAGGCTCGACATCACCGGATCAAAACGAGTGCAGCAAGCAGTGGAAGCTGTACGCGCAGATCTGTAACCGAGGTGCGGACTTGATCGCAGCGATGGTGCCGGGGACGTTTTATCAAAAGGATCCGCGAGTCGAAGTCTCCAGTGCGATCTGTGTGGCATACACGACCGCGCCGATTCAGCCGGGCAAGTGTGAGGTGGTGAGCTGCGCGTGGACCAATCCGCCGCAAGGAACGGTGGATCTGTGGTTCCGGGCCAACGATGACGGCAAAGGTGCGCGTCCGCAGCCTCAGTGCAAAAACAGCAACGACCTGGCGTTTATGCCGGGTGCGCGCTGCACGCAAGGTCCGGGTTAGTACATGTTGGCGCCGGGAGGCGTCTGACCGTTGCCAGCAGGTGGCGAGCCCGTCGGAGGCTTGGCAGCCTGTGCAGCGGCAGCGGCGGCAGCTTCCCAGGCTTTCTTGGCTTCATCGACGATCGCTTCGGGCTGGATTTCGCCCGCGATGATGCGACGGATGGTCGGGAAGAAGTCGGCGGCGGTCTTCACCGTCAAGCGGAACATCGCCTGCACTTCGTTTGGACGCACCGAGCCGCGCGGATAAATCGGCAGATACAGACGATACGCAACCAGGCCGTGCTGGTGGTTCAGATCGAAGCCCGGGATCGCCAGCGCGTGGTTGAGGCGCGTCACGGCATCGCTCACGATCAGCAGCTTGTCGGCGGGCACTTCGATCGGAAGCGCCTGGATAAACTGCACAACACCGTCAGAGTCCTGCCAGCGCATCAGCAGAACGCTGTCCAGCTCGCCGCGCTGGGTGGGAATCTGCACCGTCTGCTCTGCCAGATCGGTCTTGTGAAGCACTCCGTCCTTTTCCAGCAGCTTGACGAGGTCGGCAAAGTTGCCAATCGAGTTCGGATCAATGGCCATGTGAAGACTCTCCTTGCGGATGTTTGCGTGAAGGACGCTGGGCGCCTGGTCGAAGGGCACTGTCTGAGCGTGACGCTCGGTATGGCATGCCCTCTGCCGTAAGCGCTGAAACGCGCACCGTTATTTTATAGGCTTTTTGGGGAATTTGGAACGCTCGCCGCGTATTACCAGCCGGACAGGAGCTTCTTTGCCCCGCCAGCGATGGCGCCACCGACGGATTTTGCTCCATCCCATGCGGCGCCTGCGACTTTTCCAGCGGTGGATGCGATGCCTTTGCCTGCTTCGCTGATGCCACCGACGACCGACTTGCCTGCGTCCCACGCACCTTTGCCGAGTGCGGCTGCGCCCGAGCCAATGCCGCTTAGCACCGATCCCGCCGCGCTCGCGCCACCTTTGAGCAGTCCGCCTGCGCCCGAGACAAGGCCCTTGCCGATGCCGCCGAGTCCGCTCAGGTTGCCGTGGAGCAGGTCGCTGGCTCCGCCGAGCAGCTCGCCGCCGCCTTTCTTTAGGCCGTTCCACGCGGTAGATCCTGCGTCTGCGATGCCGCCGAGCGTGTTCTTGGCTGCCGTGCCCAGTCCTTTGCCGGTCTCGCCGATCGCACTGCCAACGCCACCGACGGCATGCTGGAAGCCGTTGGCAATGCCTTGGCCCGCGTCGCTGTTCGCCAGTGCCTGAGCGCCCGCGATGCCGAGGTGTCCCAGGCCTTTGGCGATGCCCATCGGGCTCTTCAAGATGCCGCCCATCACGTCGCCTGCGCCACGAACGAGTCCTTTGCCCGCGTCCCAGAGTCCCGTGCCGAGACCCTTGGCACCTTCCCACAAGCCCGAGGCGATGCCGCCTGCGGCCTGACCGGCTCCCGACACAAGTCCGCTGGCACCGTCCCACATGCCCTTGCCGATGCCGCCGAGCCCGCCGAGGATGTTGCCCGACATCATCTGCTTGAAGCCGCCGACCATCTCGGAGCCGCCCTTCTTTGCTCCGTCCCAGGCCGTGCTCATGCCGCCGGTGATGCCGTTCATCGCGCCCATGAAGCCGTTCTTGAGACCTGCGCCGATCTCCTTGGCTCCCGTCAGGACGCCGCCGACACCTTTTTCCAGGCCGGACACCAGTCCTTCCAGCGGTCCAAGCGCACCGACGCCGATGAGCTGACGAAGACCTTCAAAGAAGTGACGATCGCCCTGCGCATCTTTGTCGTGCTTGGTGACGGAATCGCGCGTACCGAGCGGGTTCGATCCGTCGCCGATGTACGACTTGTCGCCGGGATTGTGCAGCAGGTTCGCGGTGTGCGAGCCTCCGATTGCGCCCACACCACCCGCACCGGCAACGTGATGTTCAAAGAAGTTACCGTCGAGCTTCTGCTCGCCCGCACGGTGAACCACGTCGCTGGTGACGTAGTGGTGATTGACCCGAACGTCTTCGTTTTTGTTGGCGTTGAACTTGGCCGCGTCGGTGTAGTCCACACCAGGTGCCTGGAACGTCGTGACGGCACCGATGTCTTTGGCGTGCTCGGCTGCCGCTTTTTGCGCCAGCGCACCACCCAAGCTGTGGCCCGTGACTTCCAGTCGCTGACCGGGAGCCACCTTCATCAGCGCGTCGATCTCTTTGCGCGACGCATCATACTGTCGCTTGCCGATCGTCGCGTCGGTGAGGTCGGTTCTCCAGTCCACGAAGTTTTCGTTAAACTCGCTGCCTCGGAACGCGACGACGGGGGCCGAGCCGGACTTGGGATCGAGCGGCTCGAAGCGAACGGCATACATGCCCGATTCGGTGTTGCCGAGCGCGCCGTTGCCACGGACTTCACCGCCGACCTTGTAGCCCCACTGCTCGAGGAACTTGCGATCCGCGTCGGTGTAGCCGTCTTTTTCTTTGCCTTTTTCGTTGCCGTTGACGCTCGGATCTTTGTAGCAGAGCTTGGCTGCTGCCTCGTGGAAGTACTGCTGCGCGTACTCCTCGGGCGAGGTCGTCATGCCCGGCTTCCAACCGTATTTTTCCGGGTTGGCCATGACTTGCTCGCGGCTGCCCAGCGTCGGTTCTTTGCTGGCCGCTTCCTTGATCGCCGAGCCAGCTTCTTTTGCCGCCGGATCTTGGCTCGCTTTGCCGATCTCTTTGTCTTGGGTCTGCTGACCACCACCATCGGCAAAGCCATCGTCCATTCCATCCAAGCCGCCGCCTGGCATGCCAGTAATGAACGGGTTAAAGCCGAGGCCGCTCGGAGCCGCAAAGCCGGATTCGCCGGACATAGGACACCCCCAAAAAAGTAACTTCGCTTACGTTAATCTTCGGGGGCTTTTAAAGAGAAGTTGCGTATGGGACCGGACGCGACCTGTGAAAGAACTGGTTCAACCAATAAGACGGACCGCTCGCGCCATTCACCGCGCTCGCCATTCACCGCGCTCGGGCTTCATTCATCGCTTGCGCTTCGGGCACCGAGCTTGCGAAAACGAAGGTCAACTTTTGCACTGAGCCGATGTCAGCAGACACAACGGATAACCGGCCTCGGCTGGCAATTGTCATCGAGGGAAGTCGCTCGCACGCCGATCATCGTGCGCTGACTGCGCTGGCGCACACCGCGACGGAGCGAGGCTGTGTTGTCTCGGTGCTACATCACGGGCTGGGACGGCTGTCGCGACATCGGCTTCGTCAGAAGCTGCGCACATTCGCGCCGGATCTGTTCGTGGTAAGCGGGGCGGCCTCGCTCGCTGAAGTGCGACCGCTTGCGACGCTGCGCGGCAAGCCGATCGTGGCTTGTTACTGGCCGCACGGTGTGGTTCATAACCCTCATGCGCGCGCGTCCCACACGTCCGACAGCGCGGTTCTTCCGTCGCACGCGATCATTGGTTCGGATGCGCAGCGTCAAGCGATTGATGCAACCTTTGGCCGTCAGCGCGAGTGGTCTTCGTCGCGGGTTCACCTGTTTTTGGCTCCGTCGGATGAGCAGTCGCCCGATCCGCAGCAGCTTCGCGCACTGTGTGAGCTTCTGACGGAGCTGTGTGGTGAGCGCTCGCATCGATCGATTGGACACGGGCTGCTTCGGGCATCGGCGGCGCGGGTTCTGACAGCGGTGACGCGGCCTCGCTCGCTGTCGCTGGCGTATCACCAGGTCGTGACGGAGCTGCGCGGTGTCGATCTGAACTTGGTGGTGTCAGCCTCGACGTTTGAGCGACAGATTCGGCTGCTGCTTTCGCGTGGCTATCGACCGCTCACGCAGGCTGCACAGGCGCAAGAGCTTGTGTCGGGTCGTGTCTCCGACGGACCGAGCTTGGCGGTGAGCTTCGACGATGGATATCTCGATACGCTGACGGTGGCTGCACCGATCCTGAAGTCGCTGGGCGTGCCGTTTACCGTCTATTTCATCAGCGACATCTTGGCCAACAAGATCGCGCTGCCTTGGTATGAGCTGGTTCAGCATGCGCTGGCTGCGACGGACACTTCGCGCCAAGCGCTGGCGGTGCTACAGGCTGATTCGTCGCTCGCAGCGACGTTGTCCGAGCGTGCTCCGGGCTTTGTGCAGCTTCCGATGGTGTTGACGGTGCTCAAGCGCTTGCCCGAAGCGCAGCGTCGGCAGATGTGTGATCGCTTGTGGGATGAGGTTGGACCCCGAGTGCTGGCTCGGTCTGAGCTGCCACGTTATTTAGACAGCGACGGAGCCAAGCAGCTGTTGTCGCTTGGCGCAGAGCTGTCGTCGCACACCTGTCAGCATCCGATCTTGACGCGAACCACCGACGAAGAGCTTCGCCATGAGCTGACCGCAAGCCGTCAGTTTTTGCTCGATCTCGTCGGTCAGTGTCCTGGGCTTGCCTATCCAAACGGTGACAGCGACGATCGTGTTGAATCAGCGGCGCAAGCAGCTGGCTACGAGTACGCGGTGCGGATTGCTCCTTGTGCGGGACCGCCCAAGCCGTATCGAATCGGTCGTCAGATGATCTCTGAGCTTTCGGGCTTGGGCATCGGGGGCAGCTTCAGCGAACAGGTCTTTTTGGCGAAGCTTTTCAGAGGGCAGGGCGGTTAGTAGCGAACGCGCAGCTCGGGATTGACATCGATGCCCGAGACTCCGCCCGGAGACGTTCCGACGCCGCTCGACATGCTGCCCGACAGACCGCGATATTCGTGCGACTGCTCGCTGCTTTCACCTGCGGCTTGACCGATGGACGGCAGGCCTGCGTCGGCGGCTGGCTCGACCTTCGGCTCTGGCTGATCCGCTTCGGCTTCGCGACCGGGCGCGGGCACCACCAGCACCGGAACCGGGCTGCGCTTGGTGAGCTGCATCGATACGCTGCCAAGAAGCAGTCGCAGCACAGCACCGCGACCATGGCTGCCAACGACGACCAGATCGGGCTTTAGCTCTTTGATGAGCTTGAGCATTGTATCGACCGCGTGACCCGAGCGCAGGTGCAGCTCGACATCGACTTTGCCGCCGATCATCGCGCGCATCCGCTCCAGTCGGGTCCGCGCCTCTTTGACCTCGGAAAGCTCTGGCGGAAGGTTCATTCCCAGATCGGTCGGAATCTGGATGTCACCGGGGACAATGTGCGAAAGGTGTAGCACTGCGCCGGTCCGCTCGGCCAGCGACAGCGCGTGGTACATCGCCACCGCCGAGGTATCGCTGAAGTCAACGCCGACCAGGATGTTCATCTTGCCGGAACTCATGGCATGCCTCCTAGAAGTGCAGCTTTTAGCAACAAGGTACTCTGATTGCCTTGTCGCTCGGAAGAAACTTGGTATCTCGTCTGAAACCGTGTCACAGCAGTCCGCGAAGCACGATCGATGCCGCCGAAAAGTAGATGATCAGACCACTTACATCGACGAGCGTTGCGACAAACGGAGCCGAAGCTGCCGCTGGGTCCAGTCCGAGTCGTCGCAGCAAAAACGGCAGCATGGATCCGACCAGCGTCCCAAACATCACCACACCGACCAAGCTGATGGAAACGACCACAGCGACTTGGACAAAGTGCGGTCCGTAGACAGCCACTCGCGACGGCCACAGCACAATTCGCAAAAAACCGACCAGTCCAAGGATCGATCCGAGCACCACGCCGGACAGGATCTCTCGTCGCATGACGCGCGCCCAGTCGGACAGCTCTAGCTCGCGAACGGCCAGCGATCGAATGATGAGCGACGTTGCCTGCGATCCCGAGTTACCGCCCGACGAGATGATGAGCGGAATGAACAGCGCCAGGACCACGGCTCGCTTGATCTCACCCTCGAAGAACGCCATCGCTGTCGCGGTAAACATCTCGCCGAAGAACAGCACCAGCAGCCAGCCCGCGCGCTTCTTGATCATGTCGAGAAACGGGCTGTCCATATACGGCGCTTCCAGGGCTTGCATACCGCCGAGCTTCTGGATGTCTTCCGTCGCTTCTGCTTCGGCCACATCGAGTACGTCGTCGATGGTGATGATGCCGAGCATCACGCCTTTGGAGTCCGTCACGGGCAGCGCGACGCGATCGTACTTTTCAAACGCAGCGACGAACTCTTCGCGATCGGCAGTGGCCGGGATGTTAAACATCTGACCGTCGCTCAGATCCTCGACCTTCATCGTGGGCTGCGCCATCACCAGCGCGGCCAGCTTGAGATCGCTCAGCAGCCGACCTTTTTCGTCGGTGACATAGATGACGTTCAGCGTCTCTGCGCCTTTGCCGTGCTTGCGAATGTACGAGAGCGCTTCCGCCGCTGTCATATCGGGACGGACCGCGACGTACTCGGGCGTCATGTAGCGTCCCGCAGAGTCTTCGGGATAGCCAAGAAGCTGTCGCGCGATCTTTAGCTCACTCGGCGTCAGGCTACCGAGCACGCGCTTGGTCACTTCCGGCGGCAGCTCTTCGAGGAGTCGCGTCCGATCGTCAGGCGCCATCGCGTTGACGACGTTGACAAGCTGCTCGTCGGCCAGGCTCTGCACCAGCTTGGTCTGAAGCTCCAGCGGAAGATACTCGAAGATTACCGCCGCTGCATCACGAGGCAGAATCCGAAACACCAGCGCCGCGTCTTGCAGCGGGAATTCTTCCAAGATCTCGGCCAGATCGGACGGATCCAGCTGCGCAAACTCTTGGCGCAGATGTTTCCAGTCCTTGTCCCGAATCATCTTTTCGATGTCTGGCCTGAGCAGGTTTCCCAGCATGTTCGTCGCTGACGCGGACTGCGTGCCAGAACCCCCCGCCTCGATGGACGGAGTCCAGGGCCGCGCCAAACAGAGTGTAGGTCGTGCGCGCGAACCTGGGTGAGAAAAAAGAGGCTACTTCTTCTTGCCCTTGGTCGGCTTAAGCTGCGGCTGGGGCGGCGGGGTTGGCGGGCTGGAACCGGGCGCAGCGGGCTTGAGGATCACGAACTCGACGCGACGGTTCTTTTCCCAGCACTCTTCATTGGACTCAGTACAAACAGGCTTGGTCTCTCCGTATCCGTTGGCAACCAGTCGGTTTCCGGCCACACCCTTCTTTTCCAGATAAGCCTTCACCGACTGAGTCCGCGCTGCCGTGAGTCGCAGGTTGGCATTGTCGTCGCCGCGCTCGTCGGCATGACCTTGGATTTCGAGCAGCTCGATCTCTGGATTGCCAACCAGCGTCGCGGCCACCGCGTCGAGGATCGGGAAGCTGACCGGCTTGATCACCGCCTTGCCCGTCTCGAAGTAGACCTTGTCGAGGATGTTGATCTTGCCGCCTTCCATCATCACGCGGCCCTTGTCGGGGCAGCCGTCACCGTCGTCAAAGCCGTTGTACGTCTCGGGCTCGTTCGGACACTTGTCGTCTTTGTCGAGGATGCGATCTTTGTCGTTGTCAGGCTCGGGGCAGCCGTCTTGATCCTCGAAGCCGTCTTTGTCTTCAGCTTCGTATGGACACTTATCGACCGCGTCGGGAATGCCGTCTTTGTCGGTGTCTTCACCGTCTGGGCAGCCGTCCTTGTCGTCGATGCCGTTCACCGTCTCCGATTCGTTGGGACACTTGTCCAAGTGATCGGGAATGCCGTCGCCGTCGTTGTCCAGCTCGGGGCAGCCGTCGTCGTCTTCCCAGCCATCGCGATCTTCAGGATCGTCGGGACACTTGTCTTTGCTGTCGGGAATGCCGTCGCCGTCTTTGTCTGCATCCGTCGGACAGCCTTTGTTGTCCCAGGTTCCGGGCACGTTGGGACACTTGTCTTTGCTGTCGGGCACGCCGTCGTTGTCGTTGTCTAGCTCGGGACAGCCGTCTTCGTCTTGGAATCCGTCGAGATCTTCCGGCTCATCGGGACACTGATCGATGTTGTCGCGGATTCCGTCGCCGTCGCGATCACCGATGCGTGGCTCGTAGACGAAGCCAAGGAACGCGCGGACCTTCGGGCTGCCCGTCTGCTCGCCACCGTTTCCGTAGACTCCCGCGCCAGCACCTGCCAAAAAGAACGAATTTTTCGCCAGATACAGCTTCAGCGCACCGAGCGCTTCGACGGGGAATGCCTTGGTGTTGCCAGTTACGTCGGCATAACCGAACGCCTCGACGAGAATGTCGAGCCTGTTCATCACCACACCGAAGGCTGCCGAGACACCGTACGTGACCTGCGTTCCGACGGAGCGACTGAGTCCAGTGCCACCGAATGTGACGCCGGGATTGCACTCTCCGCCGATCGCTGTGCTGTCCGCTGGATAACAGAGCTGACCGTTGCCGATGGCGATGCTCTTGCCGATGTCGGTGAACGTGGTGCTGCCAAATCTCACCACCGCACCGACGTTGATGGCTGTGCGAATCCGACGCGAATCTCCCCACTCTCTTTCGAGGATGAGCTGAGGCCGCAGTGTGACGTTGTCTTCACCGAGGAACGTCTTGTAACCGTCGTCGCCTGCCCACTTCGAGATCGGGAAGTACGCCGACACCAGCGCCGCGATGCCGATGGGAAAGCTCGACGGATCGAGGACGCGCACCTTCGCATGCAGCGCGATGTCCGACAGCATCACCTTGGTGTAACGAAGCTGATCGCTGACCGCTGCTTGGTTGAAGCCACCGCAGTTTTCACCGTTGGCATCGCACTGCTGACGCTTGCCGATCGACAGACCGAGCGGAAGACCGATGCCCAGCTCGACCCATTTGAACAGACCGATGGCAAACTGAAGCTGTGGTGTCACCAAGTGATCGACGGTAAACGTCCGGGTATTGGTCACCGCCGAGCCCGCTGGATCGTCGCCGTAGTTCGAGCCTCCGTCGAGCTGTAGCTTGAGCGGCTGAAACGCCCACGTTCCCTGAAGCCCGAGCGAAAAGTCGAGATGCCCGAGCAGCTTCGACGAGTTCACCGTTACGTACCCGCGCGAGTCCATCGCAGGCCGAAAGAGCTGCATGTCGAAGGTCGGATTGCGAAAGTTGTCTCGGTTTTGAGCAGCGGCTGTACTCGCGGAGCATGAGACAGCCAGCGCCGCCGCCCAAAGCCAGCGCGAACGAGAATTGGTCACCACGATGCAGCCTCCCCTTGGCGCACACCTGAGTTCGATTGAGCAATAATTCTACAAAATAAAGTTTTCCAACCTACTTAAAACAATGTTGCTAAAAGCGCTTCCTGGTGTTCGTCTCAGCGTCTTCGTCGCCAGATGTGGTCGATCCTGACGAATTTCTGGCCATCACACGCCAGATCTCCGCGCTGACTGCTGCGTTGACCGATGCATGGAGATGGAGGGCTCATGCTGACCACGATCGCAGCCTTGCTGGTCCTTGGATCGCTCGATCAAGGCATCTTTGCCGACTTGGGTGATCGCGTGACGGTGCGCTGTCCGACTTGGCCTGTGTCAAGCGGAGCTGTGACCGTGCGCATCGATCCGACGCATCGACTGCTCACGCTGTTTCATGGATCCGCGCCGCTTTCGGCCTATCCGTTGTCCGTCGATAAGCTGTCGCTTCTGCCCAAGACGCCGAATCGAACTGAGATCTTGGCGCTGCTCGAACCGTCAACCCGCGACGAGATTTCCGCCAAGCTGCCCGATGCTCCGTCGGTTGTGTGGGGCTCTCCGCCGCGACATGAGGATCGCGATGGCGACGGCATCGTCAACACGCTCGATGTGCTCGTCGGAGCCAAGAAGCTGTGTGAAAACCGCGCGTCGTACGTGTCGAACTATCGTCGCTTGAGCTATCCAAACGGTGACGTTCCGCGCACCGAAGGTGTCTGCACCGATACGCTGATTCGTGCGCTACGGAACGCAGGCTGGGACTTGCAGAGCGGGATTCACGAAGACGTGCTGCGTAAGCCCAAGCTCTATCCGCTGGAGCGAGCGCCCGACGCCAACATCGATCACCGTCGGATTCGCATGATGCTGCCGTACTTTCGTCAGAACTTCGTCGAGCTAAAAAAAGACGATCCCTATCTGCCCGGTGATCTGGTTTTGTTCGATACGTTTCCGAGCAAAGCGGGGGCAGATCACGCAGGCATTGTCTCGGACAAGCTGGGTCCGTCGGGACAGCCTCTCATCGTCAACAACTGGACCGATGGTTTTGTCGAAGGTGAGATGGATCTTTTGCCGTCGGTGCCTGTGATGTATCGCTTTCGCGTTCCGATGACACCGCCGCGCAGCCCGTAGCTCCTGTCGTCGGTTCGCTGCTTGACACTGATCGTTTGCGCTGCCTACGCTCCGCAGCCTGTGCGCTTCCGTGGCGCGAAATCATGGATTTGCTGCGGCTTGCCATACTGACTCTGTCTGCGACGCTGTTGGGTGTGCTGGGCTGTAGCTCACCCCCGATGGTGGTGGACTGTGTCCAAAATCCCGAGATCTGTGGTCCCGGTGGTGACTGCGATCCCGAGACGCGCCAGTGTCGTCGCAAGGCTGGAACTCCGTGTGTATCGTCGGAACAGTGCGTAGTCAGCGATCGTCCCGTCTGTAACGGCGCGGTCTGCGTCGCTTGTGATGTCCTTTCCAGTCCCGAAGCGTCCGACGAGGCGTGTCAGCGCAAAAACCAAAAAGACATCGCTGCCTGCATTCGCGTCGGTGTGCGCAAAGGAAGCTGTGGAGAGTGTCGCACGGACGCACACTGCTCCGACGGAAGCCGACCGATCTGCGACAGCGTTAGTTTTTCCTGTCGTCCGTGTCAAAAGCACAGCGAGTGCAGCGAGTCTCTGGTCTGCAACCTCGGTGGCGGTCTCGTCGATATTCCCGACATCAAGGTCGGTCAGTGCGTTCCTAGGAGCAGAGCGGTCTTCGTCGATGCCGATCGCTGTCCACGCGGCGGTCCGGCGGCAACTGGCGATAGTGACCGACCCTTTTGCGAGCTACGAGACGCGCTGGGCAGAGCCGACTTTGTCGTCGTCCGGCCTCGCACGAGCGGTCTGTATGGCAGCGTCTCTGTCAGCGACGGAAAGCGTACAACGATCGTCGGACCGGGACGCGATGCCACAAGTCCAGCGCAGATCTCGTCGCTATCGGTGAGCGGCAGTCAGACCGCTCTCGTCGTCAGCGATGTCACCGTGCGCGGCGAATCCGTCGGCGTGTCGTGCGGAAAAGACGGCAACTTGTGGGTCTTGCGCAGCATCGTCCAAAACGGCAGCGTCGGCATTGATGCGCAAGGCTGCAACCGCTTGGTCGTCGAGCAGTCGATCCTTCTTGGCAACCGCAGCGTCGGACTGCGCATCGGCAGCCAGACCAAGCAATATCGCGTCATCAACAGCGTCGCCAACGGCAACGGACAGAGCCTGGGCGGACACGGCGTCGCGATCGCAGCGGGCACAACCGGCCTTTTTGCGTACAACACGCTCTTAAACAACGGGGAAAAAGGCGTCGATGGCGGTGCGATTCGCTGCGAAACCGGCGGAACCTCGACGCGCAGCATCGCAAACTCGATCGTCGTCCAGAACGCGATGAGCAGCAGAGTGGACGGCAGCGGTCAGCCACTTGGCTCGCAGTTTGCCGGGGACTGTCGCCTGAATCGCATCGTCGTTGGCATCGATGGCACCGTCGCTGTGCCTCCGAGTGAAGGCTTGATTCGCGCCATTCCCGACTTGGATCAGAGTCTGCGGCTCCTCAACACACCGAACAACCGTATGTATGTCGTGGACAAAGGTGCGCTGGATGAATCGGTTCGCAACGATCACTTCGGCGGGCTGCGTCCCAAAGGCGATGGCTACGATTTGGGCGCGCATGAGCTGCGTTGAGCGAGCCATCGCGCACATCGAAGTTCATCTAAGTCCCTGGAAATCAGGCACTTTGCGACATTTGTTAGCACTCATCGCGGTTGAGTGCTTGACATTCCGTGTCCCGTACTTAGCGTAACCAGCGCCGTTTGGAAGGGTACTACCATGCCAAATTACGACTACGAGTGTCAGAGCTGCGGCTACACCTTCGAGACCTCGCAGCGGATTACCGAAAAAGCGCTCACCGACTGTCCTCAGTGTAAGCAGCCCAAGCTTCAGCGACTGATCAGCGCACCGGCCTTTCATCTCAAGGGCGGCGGCTGGTACAAGGACGGCTATGGAAGCGCAGGCTCGGCGGGGCGCACGGAAAATCAGCGCATCGACAAGCTGTCGCAAAAGCTCAATGAGAGCGAGTCCAAGTCGAGCGATTCATCCTCGGGAAGCTCGTCTTCCGGCGATTCCTCGACGTAGCGCTTTATCGAAACACGACGTTACGCACCACAACAAAGACAACCAACAAGGAGGATTCTGATGGCGATTCGTCCCCTGCATGACCGTGTACTGCTCAAGCGGAAAAACGAAGAGGAACGGACGGCTGGCGGCCTGTATATCCCCGACAGCGCAAAGGAAAAAGCCACCCAAGCCATCGTTGTGGCGGTTGGCAAAGGCCGCGTTCTCGATGACGGCTCGATTGCCGCACCGAAGGTCAAGCCAGGCGACACCGTGCTGTTCGGCAAGTACGCTGGCACCGAGGTCAAGTTCGACGGTGAGGAGCACCTCATCATGCGCGAAGAAGATCTCATCGCGGTGATCGAAGGTTAGTGAAGAGCTTCGTTTTACGGTAAGGAACGTTACACCATGGCAGCCAAAGAGATTCTGTACAGCCAGAGCGCGCGCAACGAGATTGCTCGCGGCCTGAATGCCCTCGCCAACGCCGTCAAAGTGACCCTGGGACCGCGTGGCCGCAATGTCGTCATTGAAAAGTCCTGGGGTTCGCCGACGGTGACCAAGGACGGCGTGACCGTTGCCAAGGAAGTTGAGCTGGACAACAAGTTCGCCAACATGGGCGCGCAGATGGTGAAGGAGGTCGCGAGCAAGACCTCTGACATCGCGGGCGACGGCACCACCACTGCCACTGTGCTCGGCCAGGCCATCTACACCGAAGGTGCGAAGATGGTTGTTGCCGGTCACAACCCGATGGAGATCAAGCGCGGCATCGACGAGGCTGTCTCGGTCATCATCAGCGAGCTGCGTACGATGTCGAAGCCGACCAAGGGCCACAAGGAAATCGCCCAGGTCGGAACGATCAGCGCCAACGGCGACGCCGTGATTGGCAACCTGATTGCCGAAGCGATGGAAAAAGTCGGCAAAGAAGGCGTAATCACCGTCGAAGAAGCCAAGAGCATGGAGACGACCCTGACCGTCGTCGAAGGCATGCAGTTCGATCGTGGCTACATCTCGCCGTACTTTGTGACGGACAGCGAGCGGATGGAAGCCGTGCTCGAAGATCCGTACATCCTCATCTCCGAGAAGAAAATCTCGAACATGAAGGATCTGATCCCGACGCTGGAGCAGATTGCTCGCTCGGGACGTCCGCTGCTCATCATCGCCGAAGATGTCGATGGCGAAGCACTGGCGACGCTGGTCGTCAACAAGCTGCGCGGCACGCTGCACTGCTGCGCGATCAAGGCTCCGGGCTTCGGTGACCGTCGCAAGGAAATGCTCAAGGACATCGCGATCCTGACGGGCGGCCAAGCGATCACCGACGATCTGGGTCTGAAGCTGGAAAACCTGTCGATCAAGGATCTGGGCCGAGCCAAGCGCGTCAAGGTGGACAAGGACAACACCACCATCGTCGATGGAGCGGGCCAGAAGGCGGACATCGACGCGCGCGTCAAGCAGATCCGCGCTCAGATTGCCGATACCACCAGCGACTACGATCGCGAGAAGCTGCAAGAGCGTCTGGCGAAGCTCGTCGGTGGCGTAGCGGTCATCAAGGTTGGCGCTGCGACTGAGACGGAGATGAAAGAGAAGAAGGCTCGCGTCGAGGATGCGCTGCACGCGACCCGCGCTGCCGTCGAAGAAGGCATTGTTCCCGGCGGTGGAGTTGCACTGATCCGAACCCTGCCGAAGCTGGCCGATCTGAAGCTGAGCGGTGACCGTCAGTACGGCGTCGCGATCATCCGTCGCGCCATCGAGGAGCCGCTGCGCTGGATCGCTCAGAACGGCGGCGTTGAAGGCACCGTCGTGGTCGATAAGGTAAAGAACAGCCAAGGCTCGTTTGGTTACAACGCTGCGACGGACAAATACGAAGATCTCGTCGAAGCGGGTGTCATCGATCCGACCAAGGTTGTGCGCACCGCGCTTCAGAACGCTGCGTCGGTTGCCAGCCTGATGCTCACCACCGAGACCCTGATTGCCGAAAAGCCCAAGAAGAAGGAAAAGGCCGCAGCAGGCGGCGGTGGCATGGGCGGAATGGGTGGCATGGGCGGAATGGGTGGCATGGGCGGAATGGGCGACGACTTCGGCAGCGACTTCTAGTCCTCGCTGAGCGCGCCGAGCCGAATCGGACTGTGTCCGGTCGGCTCCGTCCCCACTTCTGCTCTCGCTTCCCGCCGCTTGTTTCGACCTACCGGATTTTTCACAAACCTCGTCGCTTGATTACTGCGCGCTCGGTTCGAGCAGCGTGCGACAGCTCTGTACGGTCGCTTGCTGACGCTGTAGCGCGGTCGCGCAGCTTGGATCGACGCCCGGCGCGCCGTTCCACTCACCTTGGTAGCGACTACACGGACGTCGTGAGATATCAAAGCCCGCAGGATCGCGCTGGCTCGCTTGCAGACACTGCCGACAGCAGTCGCTGAGCTGAGCATCGAGTCCAGTCGCCTGCGCGTTGTGAACAGCCGATTGCGCGTCGTGGACAGCCGCTTGTGCTGGGTGGCTGACTGGGGTTGCGGATGGCGGTCGCGAACACGCTGTGCTGACCCACATCGCGATGGCCAGCCAGGTTGGACGATTCATCGAGGAGACTCCGACTAGACAGCGGTCAGCAGGTTTGCGCTTAGCTCACTTCCGACGGGCAGCGTCGCTTCACCGGGCGGAACCTCAATGAGCGCATTCATCCCGACGAGCGAGCTGAGCATTCCCGAGCCTTGATTCGACAGCGGCTTGGCCCACAGCTCAAACGGGCTCGTCGCAGAGCGAGTGACCAGCGCGCGGGTGAAGTGGGTTCGCTCGCGATCGGGACGAATTGGTTCGCTCAGACGAACCTGCGCAATGGGATGCGCCGCCAGCGCCGTCGGATGTCCGAGCAGCCGTCGCAGCGCGGGATAAACGAACAGCTCAAAGCTCACCAGCGACGATGCGGGATTGCCGGGTAGCCCGAAGACCAGCGTCTTTCGTCCCTGCTGCTCGACGGTGGAAAAGACCAGCGGCTTGCCGGGCTTCATCGAGACGCGAAAGAAGTGTTCTTTGGCTCCGAGCGCCGTGAAGATCTCTTTTACGTAGTCAAAGTCACCGACGGAAACGCCACCGGATGAGATCACCACGTCGGCGGAAAATGCCTCACGGAAGGTGTGCGACAGCTCGTCTTTGCGATCGCGTGCGATGGGCAAAATGCGTCCAATGCCGCCGCTTTTCTGCACGAGCGCCAGCAGGCTGTGCGCGTTGCTGTTCACGATCTGTCCGTCGCCGGGATGCTCATCTGCCGTTACCAGCTCGTCGCCGGTCGAGACAATTGCAACACTTGGACGACGATGCACAGCGACGATCAGCTTTCCGATGGCCGACAAGAGCCCAAGCTCTCCCGGTCCCAGGCAAGCACCCGTCGAGAGCACCGTGCTGCCGACGCGAACGTCTTCCCCGGCGGAACGCACATGCTGACCGAGACGAGGCGCTCTGCGAAAGGTGACCAAGCCGTCTTGTTCGCTCGCGTCCTCTCGCATGATGACTGCGTCGGCACCGGGCGGAATCTGCGCGCCCGTCATGATGCGCAGCGTCGAGCGCTCGGGCAGTGTCGTCTTCCAGGGATGTCCGGCGGCAATCGTTCCGACGACGGGAAGCGGCTGTCCTTCGACGACATCTTGCGCGCGCACCACATAGCCATCCATCGCGGAGTTGTCCCACGGTGGAAGCTGACGAGACGACACGACATTACTTGCCAGTACGCGATCGAGCGCCGACGACAGCTCAACCGTTTCAGTGCCCAGCGGACTTGACTGTTCCAGGATCAGCTCTCGGGCTTTCTGCCAGCAGAGCATCGAGCGCTCGACGGTCATTCGTCGCCTCTAGTACAAGGTCGTGTAGAAGAACGCGATGCACATTTCGTCCTCGGTGCCTTCGCCGAAGCGGACGGTGCGATCGGTGGGATTGTCCCAGACGCAGGTGTACTTGACTTCCGTGCCTTTCGGGACGGTGATGCCATCGTTTTTGTAGAAGTACATCTGCTGCCAGTGAAACTGCCACTTGGGAATCTCGATCATGCAGCGATCGCCAGCGACGATGATGCCCGTGCGTCCAAGCTCATGCATGTGCGGAAAAACGCCCCAAACCTTGAGCGGCACCGGCAGCGGACCCGACGAGGCGACAGCGGTGGCTCCTTGCTGTTTGGGTCCGATCACAAACGACGTGTTGGCGACGGGAAGGATCGACGCGCGATTGGGAACCGGACGCTCGGCATAGCGAAGCTTGAGCGTGCTGCGATCGGGAGACACGCCGTGCCGGGTGTTGTAGTGAAGCTGCGCAATCAGCGCCTTTCCTTTTGCGATGCGAATGCCTGTTCCCGTCGGAAACTCCGTGAAGGTTTCACCCGGAACCCAGGTGGCGACAAGCTCTGCGTTTTTGACATCCGAGCTGCCCGTGCAAGGCCAGCCCAGACCCGGCGTCGCTGCGTCCTTGGCCTGCGCATCCGCCATCGGGGCCGAAAAGATCAGCGCGTGATGCACTTCGTGACGCTGGTCCGGCACAAACTCATACGCGACGAGATCTTGGTCTTTCTGAAGCTGCGGATCGATGAGAAAGCAGTGATAGTCGTCGGGCTTGACGGTGCTCGGCGTGTACGGACTTCCCCAGTCGAGCGTCGCCGACGGATTGTCGAGAGCCACTTTCAGCGGCGGAACCGGCTTGTCGTCGGTCGGATTGCCGCGCGGCGCTCCGTTTTTGGCCCACGCGACCACTTGATCAATCTCTTGCTGGGACAGCCTGCGCTCGGGGGAAAACTGCTGACAGTCGGCGCTCGGCATCCACGGAGGCATCCGCCGACTTTGGACTGAGTCCGCAATCGCCGCCGCATGCGCTTTGGCGTCTTCGTAGGAAGACAGCGTAAATGGACCGATTCCGTGCGGCGTGTGACAGCCCTCGCAGCGCTGCGTCAGGATCGGCTTTACATCGCGATACCACGTCACTGTCTCGTCAGAGACTTCACTATCTGAATGAATGCAGCCAGCGACGAGCAAAGGCAGAAGCAGCAGTGAGGCTCCAAGTCGGTGAATCTTCATCGTTCGTCCTTTCGGGCTCTGTCTAAGCGGCGAGCTGCACAATGGCCGCTGCCACCGCTGGAGAGCGCAGCGCGGATAGCTCAGCGGCGAAGCGATAGGTCTGGGCCCAGCGATAGCGTGCGGAGAGCGGCGCAAGCTCGGCGGATTCTTCGGCGGGATGGACCATGATCTCTGTGGTGCCTGGCTTCGCGTGTGCGACGGCAGAAAGCAGCGTCGCTTCGGTCATTGCTCCGCTCGTCGTAAATCCGACGAAGTGATCAGCGGTGGTCAGTCCGTGTACGGCGATGACTCGCTTGGCATGCAGCGCCAGACTGGAAATCACCAGCCAGCCGGGCAGCCGTGACATCACAGCCAGCGACGGACTTTCAAACGAAGCACGGACAAACGGAATGCCGTATTCACGCGCCAGCTGACAGGTCAGCGTCAAGAGCGGTGGCAACAGATGGACATGCTTGTGTCCGTCGAGATGGCTCAACTGCAAGCCGAAGCTGCGCGCACGCTCGATCTGCTGACGCCACTCCTGCTCGATCGCTGAAAGGGGAAGCTTCCGTCGCATATAGCTCGACACAAGCGGCTGTAAGCCATCGTGAAACGCACCTTGTGGATTGAGCAGCGTACCGAGCGCACGATCCGACGACAGCGGCATTCCTTCACACAGGGTCAGATGGACTCCGACGCCAAGCTGTGGATTTCGCTGGGCCACAGCCACGGCGTCCTCGACGGCAAAGCCATTGCAAAGCAGAGAAGCGTGCGTCAGCGTCTTGGCCTGTACCGCTTGTTCGACAGCGCGATTGTGCGCAAGCGTCCAGCCAAAGTCGTCGGCAGTGATGCGAATGCGGCGAGCCGAAGCCATATCGGAGCGAACCTTTGCACGTTCGGAACAGCACTCGCAAGCCCGTCGCTGCCAAAATTTCTGGCCGCTCGTTGCAAACTTATGGCATCTAACGAAACCTAGTCGCTGTTCAGCCCATCACGAAGGAGAGATTCACATGGCCCATACCCCGAAGAACTACGACCATCTGATTGCCGAGTGCGCAGGCTTTCTGTCGGAAAATCAGCTCAAAGCGCACTTTACGCTCTATCAGGGATACGTGAAAAAGCTCAACGAGATCGAGGAGCGTCTGGCCAAGGCTGACCCGACGACCGCGAACTACTCGTTTAGCGAATACTCGGAGCTGCGTCGTCGTGAGCCGGTTGCCTACAACGGTACGATCCTTCACGAGCTGTACTTCCAAGGTCTGGGCGCGGCGGGCCAGGCTCCGTCGGATGAGTTCAAGAAAGCCGTCGAAGCGAGCTTCGGTTCGTGGGACGCGTGGATTGCCGACATCAAAGGCATCGTCGGATCGGGTCACGGCTGGTGCCTGGTGACCTACGACTACAACTTCAACAAGGTCCGCAACAGCCAGGTTCAGGGCGAACATCACATCGGTCTGCTACCGAACCAGGGCATCATCGCCGCCATCGACGCGTGGGAGCATGCCTACTTCCTCGACTACGGCACCAAGAAGCCGGACTACTTGGCGGGCGTGCTCAAGCACCTGAACTGGTCGGTGCTGAACGGTCGCCTGCCGAACTTTGGCCAGAGCAAGGCGTAGCAGTTCATCCCGAGCTGGTTGGCGTTTGGCTGGCTCGGGATGTTGTGTGGCTAGGCAAAGACGCGCGGTCGGCGCTGTAGCAGCGATATCGAAGCGTGCGTGAGGAAAAGCCAGCGTGGCTGGCTGTGCGTGGGCTTACGGACGCGCTGGCGCAAGCGCCGGGCAGTTTACGTAAAACGGCGCAGAGTACCCGCCATCGACCACCAGTCGATAGATGTGGCACTCGGAACGGCTCGTTGGCTGGAGCGTGCGTCCCTCGAATGTTCCGACGCTCTCTGCGTTGCGGAACAGCTCTCCTTCGCCACCTTCCCAGCGAATGTCGATGTGCTGCTGCGCGACGATGTGATCGCCCACACCGGCGGCCACTGGCTGATCGTCTGCAAACACCCGCAGTCCGCATGGCAGCGGCGAGCGCACACAGACGCGACCTTGGGTCAGTCCTTGGCGCAACGCTTCCGGCGTTCGTTCCGGTGCAGCAATGTAGATCGTCGGTCGAATCAGCGAGCTTCGGCTATCGCTGCCACCGATCGGAATCAGCCGACGCTTTTTGCGAATGATCTCCAAGTCGAGTCGGCTCATCACCGCGCCCACCGACGCAACGGGATCACCTTGCACGTACTGATCGCGCCACACCGACAGCGGAACGCTATACGCTTCCATGCCGTCGTACACGTTGTTGATCGCCAGGATGTCTTTGGGATATCCCGCCGACGGCTTGGTCATCGGCTTCCAGCTGCGATCGACGCTGTTGTAGCGCTGATGCGAGTCCACCGGTGCCTTGAGCGGCGTCGCCAGCGGTGTATTGAGATACACGAGCGCGCCGCGCATCCACAGCAGGTTGATAAACGCCGTCGGATTGGTCTTCAGATCCTCGCGTGAGACTTCATTGAGCGCTTTGGGAATGTCCACGCCAACGATCGTCGCAGAGCCGTTTTTGTCATCGACATACTCCGCGCCAACCATGATGAGCGGCAGCTTGTCCGACATCGACGACATCGTCTGCTGAATCGAGGACCACTCGCGACGCACACGCTCGAACTGATCGGCGCTGTCCCAAAAGCGCGCCGGAATCTGCGGCGTCACAAACACAAAGTCGAGCCCGGACTTGGACAAAAGATCCACCGACTCTCGGAGCGTGCGACGGATTCGCTTGGGATCGTCGGGTGGACTGATGTGAAAGTTCATATCGCCCGCCCACAGTCGCTGTGCGCCTTGCATCTGCACCGACTTGTGGGTCTGCGGCTTATAGGCAGCTTGCAGCGACAGTCGCGTAATCACCGACTCGCAGGCACCCATCGAAAGCAGCGTGCAAGTCGCCAGCCCAGAGAGCAGGAACCTTCGCGATGTGCCCCACTGCCCGACCGTACGTGCTACGTCTCGCGCGAATTCTTTCATCAGCGCGATAGTAGGGGGCATTTGCCGTCAAAGTCAAAGGTCGAGAGAGGTTTCACTCTGCTCGTGATTCGCGTCGTGCGCGGCGTGATTTTTTGCGGTTGTGTCGCCAGTCCGCGATGCCACGCAACAGGGCTCCCAGTCCAAACCAAACACACAGTCCTGCGATGCCGAGTCCCAGACCTTGGGGCACGACAAAGCCGACGGTTCCCAGCGACAGAAGAAGCAGCGCAGAGACGATCGATACGCTCCACGCAGATCGCTCATAGCGACGACGCAGCGCAACCCCGAGCACGGCAGCACTCGCGCGAACCACCACGGCGCCTGCTCGGCCACCGACGAGGACTGGCTGGGTCTTCGGCGCTTGCGGACGCGCTGGTTCCGTTTCCGTCGCAACCGCTGCGTCATGCGCACCGAGCCGCATCCGTCGAGTTCGCAAGTGCAGCTCACGGCTGTTTTGCAGATCGCTCAAAAACATCTGCTCAGCGGCGCGACCAAAGCTTTCATCTTCGACGACAACGTCCAGTTCCCAGTTGGTTAGCAGGCTCGCCAGGTTCAGGTTCGAGGATCCCACACGACACCACTTCCCATCGACCACCGTCGTTTTGGCATGCAGCATCGGTCCTTGCCACTCGAAGATCCGCACGCCCGCTTCGAGCAGTCCCAGGTATCCAGCCCGGCTGAGCCACGAAATCCACGGCAAGTCGGACCGTCCCGGCACAAGCACGCGCACATCGACGCCATCGCGCGCCGCCGCCGTCAGCGCTTCATACATCGTCGGAGGTGTCAGAAAATATGCATCCGTGATCCAGATGCGCTCTGCCGCGTTCGCCAGTAGCACCTGCGTCAATCGATAAATCCGCGAGCGACCCGGCAGCCCTGACACCACCCGCAGCGGCGCGTTGGCACACGGCGTCGCTTCCAGCTGCTCTGGTCGTTGCTCTGGCCGTTGCTCTGGCCGTTGCTCCGTCGTGACTTGATCGACTGGCTGCACACGATCCATCGGTGAAGTCGGCACCGGATGCTGGATTCTTTCGGGCAGCGATGCTCCTGACGCTTGCCAGGTCTGCGCAAAGGCATGACACAGCTCGATCGCCGCCGGGCCCGCGAAGCGAATGGCGGTATCCCGCCAGGGATCCAGCCCTCGCTCGGGATGTCCCGCCCACGCATCCCCGATGCACAAGCCGCCGACGTGTCCGATCTGTCCGTCGATGCACAAGACCTTGCGATGGTTGCGCTGAAGCAAGCGGAGCGGATCGGTCAGTCGCAGCGAACGAAACGGCCTGACGCGGGCTCCGGCGCGCTGAAGCTTCACCCACAGCGTTCGACTGGTGCCCAAGCTACCCAGCCAGTCGAACAGAACGTAGACCTCGATGCCTGCGTGGGCGCGCTCGATCAGTGCGTCGGCGATCTGATGTCCAATGCGATCCGAACGAAAGATGTAGTTTTCGATCAGGATGAAGCGCTGGGCCTGGGCAATGTCAGCCAGCCACGACGCAAAGACAGCCGGTCCATCGCGAAGCAGCGAGACGGTGTTGCCAGGAATCTGCGGAGAGTCTCCAGCGCGACGAATGGCTCGGTCAGGATCGGCAGCAGGACGGGACAGGGCGCTGACAGGATGGAGCAGACGCTGGGAAGAATCAGGCTCCATCGCTGCGGACCTTGTGGGGCGTTACGCTTTTTCCGGAGTCAGGACCGGCGGGCCCAGCAGCGGAGCCGTCGGTGCTTTGGCCGCTGTCGCGTCTGTTCGCGTGGACTTCAGACCGCGCGATGGTCGCTCGGGCAGGGTTCCACCCTTGAGCACGACATCCACATCGTCACCGCTTAGCGTTTCATGCGTGAGCAGCGCGTCCGCCAGTCGCTTGAGCTTATCGAGGTTCGTCGTCAGAAGCTCGCGGGTTCGGCTGTACTGCTCCATCACGATGCGCTTGACCTCGTCGTCGATCACTCGCGCTGTTTCTTCGGAATAGTTCTGCGCCTGGCCAATCTCTCGGCCCAGGAACACATGCTCTTCTTTGCGTCCGAAGGTGAGCGGACCGAGCTTTTCGCTCATGCCCCAGTTGCAGACCATCTTGCGAGCCAGATCGGTCGCGTGTTCCAGGTCGCTGCCTGCGCCGGTCGTGAGATGTGAAAAGACCAGCTCTTCCGCGATCCGACCGCCCATCAGGACCGCGATCTTGCTCTTGGCCCAATCGTTGGTGGCGTTGAGACGATCTTCGGTTGGCAGCTGCTGCGTCACGCCGAGTGCCGGGCCGCGCGGAATGATCGTCACCCGATGCACTGGATCGGTTCCCGGCAGCATGTGCGCCACCAGCGTGTGACCGGCTTCGTGAATCGCAGTGATGTGACGCTCTTTTTCGGAAATGACCATCGACTTGCGCTCGGGGCCCATCAGGACTTTGTCCTTGGCTTCCTCGAAGTCGCGCATCTCGACCATCTCTTTGCCTTTGCGGGCAGCCATCAGAGCGGCTTCGTTGACCAGCGACTCCAAGTCTGCGCCTGAAAAGCCCGGCGTACCGCGCGACACCACCGCCAAGTCTACGTCTGGACCGAGTGGAACCCGACGCGCATGCACCTTCAGGATTCCTTCGCGACCTTTGACATCGGGACGAGGCACCACGATGCGACGATCGAAGCGACCTGGACGCAGCAGCGCTGGATCCAGCACGTCGGGACGGTTCGTCGCAGCGATCATGATCACGCCGTCATTTGACTCAAAGCCGTCCATCTCGACGAGAAGCTGGTTGAGCGTCTGCTCTCGCTCGTCGTGACCGCCACCGAGTCCTGCGCCACGATGACGACCGACTGCGTCGATCTCATCGATGAAGATGATGCAGGGAGCGTGACGTTTGCCTTGCTCAAACAGATCACGGACGCGACTGGCTCCGACACCGACGAACATCTCGACGAAGTCACTGCCCGAGATGCTGAAGAACGGAACGCCAGCTTCCCCGGCGATCGCCCGTGCGAGCAGCGTCTTTCCGGTACCCGGCGGACCCATCATCAGCACGCCCTTTGGAATGCGACCGCCGAGCCGTGTGAACTTCTTGGGGTCTTTGAGGAAGGCGATGATCTCTTCGACCTCGTCCTTGGCTTCTTCGACGCCCGCGACATCAGAGAACGTGACCTTGTTCTGGTTTTCGGTGAGCAGCCGCGCCTTGGCCTTGCCAAAGCTCATGGCTTTGCCACCGCCCGCCTGAAGCTGTCGCATCATCAGGAAGAACAGCAAAACCACCAAAACCATCGGGAGCACCGTCGAAAGAATCAGCGTCAGGAAGCCGCTTTCGTACGGTTTTTCGATCTCGTAGCGGATCTTGGCTTTGTCGAGTGCATTGAGCACTTGCGCATGAGCCAGTTCCGACGGACCGACGATGCGCGCCCGGTCATTGGGCGGCGCTTCGTTGTAGTTGATGAAGAACTCTTGCCCGTCGATTTTGACGGACTTGATGTGAGCGGGGTTCTTCTCGACCTCTTGCATGAAGTCGGAGAAGCTCGGCTTTTTGTCTTCGCTCAGACGAGCCGACGAGATGAGCTGATAGGCGGCCACAGAGGCCAAGCCCATCATGAGCCAGACTAGGAGTGTCTTATGTGACTGCCGCAATCGGAACCTCGGCGTTTGGGAGACGCTAGCTTACTTAAGTCGTCCCGTTTCAGCTAGCCAGGGGGAAATGCAATTTGCCTTATGCCGACGAGAACAAGCGAACCCTGAGATTATTCTACCGCAGCCAAACCGAGCAAGGGTTATTGCGACCGTAGGTGGAAACTTCCCGACGGAAAATTTGTGCTTACAGTGGGCTCGTATCGTCGCAGTCGCTTAGCTCTGCAACCAGTGTGACGGCTGCTTCGGTGCGCACGAAATGACTCGTAGCCGATTGGATGCCGAGCAGCCACAGCGGCTCTTGTGCAAACCCGAGCACAAGCTGACTGGGACGCTCGCGACGGGGAATTTTGGCATCGATCATCACGTCGCTGAGCTTGCGATGTCCCGCCGAAAGTCGCAGTCGATCGCCGGGTCGTGGCGATCGCAGCCATAGCGGGAAGCCGGGCGCGGGCAAAGTCAGACAGATTTTCGTCGGAGAACCACTTGGCACATCCTGTGGACCTGCCGATCGAATCCGTAGCGTGTGCCGTCCGTGTCGGTACAGCCCGTATGTCGGCAGCCACTGAATCTGCGCAGGATCGCTCTGCGTCGTCGCTGAAATCTGCGAGTCTTGGGGCAGCGTTGGCTTGTGTCGGCACAAATAGAGCGTGTCATAGCGACGCTCTGCCCACAGACCGTGTGCGAGGCGCAGGGAGCGGCTGCCATGACGCTGCGCACACAGCGACCACAGCGCTTGAGCCTGCACGCTCGCCAGTGGCATCGCGACAAGCTGCATCAGCACGCGCATCGCAAGCGGCTTCGGCAGCGCGTAGAGCCGACTGGCTGACACCGTCGCCAAAACATCGGGAATCGTCGCTACGTCCTGTGCCAGCACCTGCGGCAGCGTCTGTGTGGCCAGCTCGTCCAGAAAGTCGGCGTCTTCGCGAAGCTGCTCTGCCAGTCGTCCCAGCTGACTGACAATCGCGGGTGCTGCTCGTCGCAGCGTAGGCAACACGCTATGACGAACCAGCGCTCGCGTGAAGCGAACGTCTTGGTTGCTCGGATCCGACAGCGGCAGCGGCGAGATCTCGTCTTGAACATGCGAAAGCAGCGTCAGAACCTCGTCGCGTGTCACCGTCAGCAGCGGACGAAGCAGTCGAATCGGCGATCTCGATTCAGTGTCCGTCAGCACTCGCTCTTTGGGCATGGCCGCCAGCCCGCGCAGCCCGGTTCCGCCGAGCAGTCGCAGCAGCAGCGTCTCGGCTTGATCGTCTTGGGTATGTCCGACGAGCACCGTGTGGCTCTCGAAGTCGCGCGCAGCCTGAACCAGTGCTTCATAGCGAGCCTGTCGGGCCGCCGCCTGAAGCGACGCTTGACGCGGGACACGCACCGTCAGAGTTCGCGTCGCAAAGCCGAGCCGCCGAGCCACTTGCATCACCTGCTCCGCTTCGTGTTTTGCATCGCTGCGCAGCCCATGATCGACGCACACCACCTGCACCGCGAGCGGCAGTCGTCGTGCAAGCAGCCACAGCGAGACGAGCAGCGCCGTCGAGTCCGGGCCTCCCGAGCAGGCCACCACCACCTTGTCGTGCGGTGCAATCGCTGCGTCAGTCAGCGCGCGGTGAACCTGCGAAACGCACGCCGAGCTGCGCAGCCGTCGCCAGCGCTTGCGTGCGTCCGTAAGATCCGCGAGGTGATCGGTTGTGGGCAGCTCCGTGCTCATTGTCGGTAGGGTCAGCGAGGCGGCGATGATACACTGTGCCACTATGAAAATCGGTAGTCGGCGACCGTGCGTGTGGGGCTTGGGGCTTGGGCTCGGTTTGGCCGTATTTCCTGTGGGTTCGAAGGCGGCGGGTCCGGCCAGTCCTTCGCCAGCTGCATCGTCGGTCGCTTCGCCGCCTCCAGCGAGTCGTGAGTCACTGGCGACGGTACGGAAGCGAGCCAGCGCAGCGCAAAAGCTCCTGGTGATCGAGTTTTCCGCCGAGTGGTGCAGTCCATGTAAGCAGTTTGAAAAGGACGTGCTGCCCAAAGAGTCGGTTCGTGTCGCGCTCAGTCAGGTTCAGTTTGTGCGCTACGACGCCGAATCGACGGTGGGCCGCGAGGCTGTTCAGGCGCTACACGTCGAAGGCTATCCCACCTTTGTTGCGCTGCGTACCGACGGAGATGTCGCCAGCATCCTGCAAGGCTTTCAGACCGAGGCTGAGTTTGTGCGCTGGCTTCACCGGGTCGCTCCTGACTTTGAGCCAAGCGATCGTCTGATGATGCGGGCGCGTGCGACGATACCGGATGCGGAAGGAATGCTGCTGTGGGGGCTGCGGCTGCGCAAGCGTGGCGAGCTTCTCGACGCGGCGGACTGGCTGGCCAGAGCCCGTGCGGTTTCAGGTGCGACATCCGACGTGGTGGCTCGGGCCGATTGGGAGCTGCGACGGCTGCGGCTGCGGAACCTGATTCCTCGTCAGCAGCTTGGCGAATACCTTCAGCAGTTCCCAAGTGGTCCCGACGCAGAGGAAGCTGCGCGAGCGCTCTTGCGACTGGGACCGCTCGATGCGCTGGGCAAAGCGGCAATGGCTCGCTATCTCGACGGGCTGCTGCGTCCAGAGACGGCAGAGCGAGTCAATCAGCTCATCTATCGGCTGCTGCGTGCCCAGGCGTTTGCGGAAGCCGAGCGGGCCGCGCGCTACTTGCTGACGCTCGACGGAAAGAGCCCGTATTACCTGGACACGCTGGCCGAGGTCTTTCACCTGCGCGGAGAGCCCAAAGAAGCGCTGAAGCTGTCGTCGCAAGCGCTGGCCAGCCCACAGGTCAAAGAGTCCGAGTCGCTGCGTCAGTCGCTCAGCCAAAATCGCGCACGCTTTGAGCGCAGCCGTCGCGAGCCGCCCGCTGAGCTGCTTCAGCCCGACGACGAGCTACAGCCGTGGGAAAAGGACTGAGCGCTGGGCTAACAGGCTGCCGCGAGTGGAACCGCCGCGTGGAAGGTTAGGCGATAGACGCTGTTGTCGGTTTCTACGTAGACCGCGTCGCTGTCCGGGTCGGTGAGCACGCGTCGGACCGGCGTCGTGACCATTCGGTGGCCGTTCGGATCTCGAAAGATGACCATGCCGCGACCAACGGTAGGATAGCTGACGAGCAGGCCGTGATAGACGCGGCCAAAACCAGCGCTTGGCTTTTCGCGCGCGTCGCGTCCATGCTCACGGATCTTACGTGCCGTGACGTTTACCATCGAGCGATCGGCTTCCCCCAAGGCTCATCTTACGATTGGCCCAGGTTTGCTCCATACGTTTTGTTGTAGTGCTGCGAAAAATCTTCGGTTTGTAGGAGTTGGAGAAACGATTGTCATGACGCAAAGCGCTGTTTTGACCCCGAGCCTGGCCCAGCCGGACCAGCCGCAGACCGTGGCTTCTGCGCCGTGGATTCGGCGGATTCCGCTGCGCAGTCCGACCTTGCCGCCTGCGACGCACACCAACGCCTATGTGATCGGTGAATCGGAGCTGGTCGTGATCGATCCCGGCAGTCCCTGGCCCGATGCTCAGCACGCGCTGGTCTCGGCGCTGCGCACGCTGGAGTCAAACGGTCAGAAGCTGTCCGCCGTGGTGCTCTCGCATCATCACTTCGATCACGTCAGCGGTGCGATGGACTTGGCTGCTGCGTTTTCCGTGCCGGTGTGGGCGCATGAGCACACGGCTCGACGGCTGGGCACGCGTCCTGACCTGCGAATCGACGAGCAGCTGCGCGAAGGGGATGTCTTGCCGTTTGGGCCGCGTGGCTTTTCGGTGCTGCACACGCCGGGACATGCGCCGGGACACATCTGTCTGCTCGATCAGGCGGGCGGAGGTCTGCTTGCCGGGGACATGGTGGCGTCGCAGGGAACGATCATTGTGTCGCCGCAAGATGAAGGCGACATGGCGCTGTATTTGGACTCGCTGCGACGGCTGCTACAGCTGGGCCGTCAGCGGATCTGGCCCGCGCATGGCATTGCCGTCGAAGAAGGTGACAAGCTGGTCGGGCGCTATCTGGAACATCGGCTGCTGCGCGAGCGCAAGGTGGTGCAAGCACTGGCGACGGGAGCCGACACGATCGATGCGCTGCTACCGCTGGCCTACGACGATACGCCGGTTGCACTGTATCCACTCGCGCAAGAGTCGCTGCTGGCCCATCTGCTGGCGCTCTTGACGAGCGGGCAGGTGGATGCGATGCCGTCGGACTCCTCGCCCGCTGCGGTGACGTATCGGCTACGGACTGCGCGCTAACGAATCCGCTGCGCTTTGGCATGCAAACCAGTCGTCCAAGCGTGCGCTGGCATCGCGTTTGTGCGCCAAGGTCTTGAGACGACAGGCTGTGCGACTTCGCACGAGGGAGCGTCGTGACAGCGGATGCGCACGGCCCTTTTCAGCCAAGGCAAGCTGTGGCACACACTGAGCCCAAAAGTTTCCAGCCGAGTCCGCGAAGAGGTCCCCATGAGCCAGCACGATTCCGAGGTTTTGCAGCAGCCGCTCATCAGTCAGCGCAAGTCCGAGCACATCGCTCTGTGCGCTTCCGGTGACGTAGAGTTCCGTAGCAAAGGCACGCTGCTCGATCAGGTTCACCTGGTCCATCAAGCGATCCCCGAGCGTCACTACGACGAGCTGGATCTCTCGACGCCGCTGCTTGGGAAGGTGCTCAAAGCGCCGATCGTGATCAGCGCGATGACCGGCGGTACCGACGAAGCCCAGGCGATCAACCAGGATCTGGCGCGGGCGGCAGAGACGCTGGGTCTTGGCTTTGGACTCGGCTCGCAGCGAGCGATGCTGGTTCGACCCGAGACGACGCGGACGTTCCTTGTGCGAGAGCATGCTCCGACGGCGCTGATCTTGGGCAACCTGGGCATTGTGCAGGCGCAGCGGATGTCCACGAGCGACATTGCCGCGCTGTGTCAGACGGTCGGCGTCGATGCGCTGTGTGTCCATTTGGCGACGGGAATGGAGCTGGTTCAGCCCGGCGGTGATCGCGACTTCCGAGGCGGGCTCGAGACGCTGCGCAGGCTGCACGGTGAGCTGGGGATTCCGATTGTCGTGAAGGAAACCGGCTGTGGCTTGTCTCGGCAAGTCGGGCAGATGGTCAAGCAGATTGGCATCACAGCGGTCGATGTGAGCGGCGCAGGCGGCACGTCGTGGGTGGGCGTCGAAACCCATCGCGCTCAGGGCATTGCCAAAGCCGTCGGTGACGCTCTGTGGGACTGGGGCATTCCGACGGGCGCTTCGGTGGGGCTGCTCGGGGACTTGGGGCTTCAGATCATCGCGACGGGCGGTCTGCGTACGGGGCTCGATGTCGCGGCGGCGCTGGCGCTCGGTGCGCGGGCTGGCGGGCTGGCGGCTCCGGTGCTGAAGGCGTGGAAAGCGGGTGGCTACGACGGTGCGGTCGAATACCTAACCGGCGTGATCGAGACGGTGAAGGCGGTGACGCTGCTGACCGGCTGCCGAAGTCCGTCGGAGCTTGTGCGCGCGCCAAAGGTGCTGGGCGGGGCGCTGCGTGCGTGGCTCGAAGGGGCGCGGTAGGCCAACATGTGGAAGACATCGGCCTGCGGTAAGGTCATTCTCCTCGGAGAGCATGCGGTGGTGTACGGCGTTCCGGCGCTGTGCGGAGCGCTGCAAGGTGGCGTCGAGGTGGAAGCGATTCCGGGCGAAGGCAGGCTGCTTGTGCCCGAGTGGGATGTCGCGACGCCGCCGCTGGCTGAGCTGCTGCATCCTCCGACGGATGCGGTGCTGTCGTCGCTGTCGCTGGCGCTGCGCGCGATCGTGGAGCACTCGTTTGTGGCGGTCGGTCGCACGCTGTCAGCAAGTGAGCTGCCCTATAACTTCGTCGCACGCTTTGCAATTCCGACGGGCGCGGGGCTTGGTTCATCCGCCGCTTTGTCGGTGGCGCTGGTTCGTGCCGTCGATCGCGTCGCATCGCTGAACCTACGGGAATCGGATGTAGACGCTGCGGCGTTTGCGGCTGAAAAAGTGTTTCATGGCTCACCGTCGGGACTGGATCACACGGTGGCGCAGCGCGGGGGTTTTGGGCTGTTTCGGCGCGGACAAGGGCTGACGCCGGTGATGGACTCGCCGCCGCTCAAGCTTTGCATCGGTCACACCGGCAAGGCGCGGGATACCAAAGGTCGCGTCGCGCGCGTCGCAGAGCTGAACCGAGAAAATCCCGAGCTGACCGCGCCGATCTTTGCGCGAATCGGGGCGCTGGTTGGCGAAGCGGTGGAGGCACTGTCTCGTCGAGACTTGGCGCAGCTTGGCCGGGCGATGAACGAAAACCAAGCGCTGCTGCGGCAGCTTGATGTCTCGTGTGAAGAGATCGAGCGAGTCTGTCAGCTTGCGCTCGATGCCGGAGCGCTCGGTGCAAAGCTGACCGGTGGTGGCGGTGGCGGCTGTGTCGTCGCGCTGGCACCGGGCAGAGAAGAGCTTGTGTTAGCAGCCTGGCAAGCCGCTGGGTATTCCTCTTTCCTCGTCGAAGTCGGTGGTCCTGCGGCTGTCGCTTCGCCTTCGCCTACAAGTTGTGTGATGCACGCCGTCGCTGAAGCCAATACCAACATCGCGCTGGTCAAGTACTGGGGCAAAAATGATCCGTCGCTGAACCTGCCTGCGGTGCCCAGCTTGTCGCTGACGCTGGCGGGACTGACGACGCGCACAGAGGTTCGGCTCGATCCGTCGCTTGCGGCGGATGTGTTGATCCTCAATGACAAGTCGGTCAGCGGCGAGCCTCTGCGCAAGGTCAGTCGGCAGCTTGATCGGGTGGCGCGCTATCTGGGCTTGCCCGGACGTCCGTTTGCCGAGGTTCGTAGCCACAACAACTTCCCGACGGCAGCTGGCCTGGCTTCATCGGCTTCGGCCTTTGCTGCACTGACGGTGGCTGCCTACGGTGCGCTGCTGGGTGACAAGGCGCTACAGACGCCGCTGGATCGCAGCCTGCTGTCGAGCTGGGCACGGCAAGGGTCAGGCTCGGCGGCGCGCTCGCTGTTCGGCGGTCTGGCGGTGCTGGGTGTGGGCACACCGGGACAGGTGGACTCGGCGCTGGCGACGCAGCTGCTGGGACCGTCAGACTGGTCGGACTTGCGGCTGGTGATTGGCGTGGTGTCGGATGAAGCGAAAGAGACTTCCTCGACGGATGGCATGACGGTGACGGCCAATACCTCGCCGTACTTTGCTCCGTTTGTGGCGGCGGCACCGCGCGATCTGCTGGAAGCGACGCAGGCGGTGAAGGCCAAAGATCTGGCGCAGCTTGGACGGATTGCCGAGCGCAGCGCACTGCGAATGCATGCGTCGGCGATGGCGGCGGACCCCGGCGTGGTCTATCTGCGCGGCAGCACGATCGAGGGCTATCACGCGATGGTCAAGCTTCGCAGCGACGGTGTGCAGGCATACTTTACCTGTGACGCGGGTCCACATCCGAAGGCGCTGACGACGGTGGCTTTTGCGGATCGCGTCGCTGCGGCGCTCGCTGCGGTTCCGGGCGTCAAGCGCACGATCATCGCAGAGCCCGGCGAAGGTGCGCGGCTTCTGTCCGTCGGAGCGCTGACATGAGCCAGCTGTTTGCCGTCGCAGCTCCGGGCAAAGCGATGCTGATCGGCGAATACGCGGTGCTCGAAGGAGAGCCTGCGGTGGTGGCGGCTGTCAGCGTCTATGCGCGCGCGGTGCTGGGAACGGGATCTCCGTCGTCGTCGTTCATTGAAGCCGCGATGCGAGAGACGCACGTCGAGCTGGCAGAACTGGGTCGGACGCTGAGCGGAGAGCCGGTGCCGCACGTCGATACGTCGGCGTTTTCACATGGCGGACGCAAGCTGGGCGTCGGTTCCAGCGCGGCTGCGACGGTGGCGGCGGTCGGTGCGCTGTTTCACGCGGCGGGACTCGACATCCAAGATCAGCAGGTTCGGTCGCGCGCGTATGCCGCAGCCAAGCGAGCCCACGACGCAGCGCAAGGTACGGCAGGCTCGGGAGCGGATCTGTGGGCGGCGGTGTTTGGCAAGCTGCGCGTGCTCGGTCCGTATGACACGTCGGTCGAAGCCAAGCCGCTGCCGGTGCAGATTCGGTTTGTGGCGACCTCGACGAGCGTATCGACCGGGATGCTGGTGGGTCGCTATCGTCAAGTCCACGACGCGGCGCAGTGTGCCATTGCCGAGCTTTCGGTGGCGTCGCGCGGCTTTTTGATGGCCTGGCAGCGCGGCGATGTGGCAGCGCTGCTGTCGTCGATTGAGCGTGCGAACAGTGGCTATCAGCGACTCGGTGAGGTGCTGGGTCAGAAGCTGCTGACCGACGAGCATCTGCGCATTTCTGAGCTGGCACGCCAAGTCGGCGGGGCGGCGAAGCCTTCAGGAGCAGGCGGCGGGGACTTGGCGGTGGTGTTTTTGCCGTCGCAAGCTGCGGTCGAGCGCTTTTCCTCCGAGGTCGCTACGCTGCCCATCACCGAGAGTTCAGTCGGTCTTCACGTCGCAAGTTGATAGAGCGAAAGAGCATGTCACACAGCAAGCAGAAAAGCGGGTCATCGCCCGATCCAGTTCAGTCGGTGGGAAGCGGAGTCTCGTCGCGGATTCCTGGCTTTTATAAGCTGTCGGTGCAAGATCGGGTCTCGATGCTGAGCGTGCGATCGGGTCTGCCGAGTGCAGAGCTCGCGCTGCTCGGTGAAGGCTGCCTGACCGTCGAGCAAGCCAATCACATGGTGGAAAACGTCGTCGGGACGTACTCGCTGCCGCTGGGCCTGGGACTGAACTTCCAGATCAACGGACGCGATTATCTGGTGCCGATGTGCGTCGAAGAGCCGTCGGTGATTGCTGCTGCGTCGAACGCAGCGCGGATGGTGCGCGAAGGTGGTGGCTTTGTTGCCGAGGCAGATCCGCCGCTGATGATCGCTCAGGTGCAGCTATACGACGTGCCGGATACCGAGCGCGCGACGCAGGCGATCCTGGCGGACAAAGAAGCGCTGATCGTCGCTTGCAACGATGCACAGCCCAACCTTCTCCGACGCGGTGGTGGCACGCGCGACATTGAAGTGCGAACGCTGGAGCGTGAGACGGAAGCTCGTCCCGGCATGCTGGTTGTTCACCTGATCGTCGATTGCTGCGATGCGATGGGCGCAAACCTGGTGAACACGGTGGCGGAAGCGGTGGCGCCTCGACTGGCAGAGCTGGCGGGCGGCTGCTTCGGGCTGCGGATCTTGTCAAACCTGGCGGATCGTCGCTGTGTTCGGGTTCGCTGTCGGGTTCCGCTCGATGTCTTGCGCAGTGAGCGCTTCGACGGTGTGGCCGTGCGAGATGGCATCGTGCTGGCCAGTCGCTTTGCCGAGCTGGATCCGTATCGCGCCGCGACGCACAACAAAGGCATCATGAACGGCATCGATCCGGTGGTGCTGGCGACGGGAAATGACTGGCGTGGCGTCGAAGCTGGAGCGCATGCGTTTGCGGCGCGCTCGGGTGTGTATCGTCCGCTGGCGATCTGGCGAGCGGGCTCCGACGGGCTGTTACACGGACAGATCGAGCTGCCAATGGCGATTGGTACCGTCGGTGGAACGCTGCGGGTTCATCCGGGTGCGCGGCTTGGGCTTCAGATCCTGGGTGTCTCGTCGGCACAAGAGCTGGGCATGGTGATGGCGTCCGTCGGTCTGGCATCGAACCTGGCTGCGCTGCGAGCGCTGGCGGCGGAAGGCATTCAGCAAGGTCATATGTCGCTGCACGCGCGCTCGGTGGCGGTGGCGGCGGGCGCGAGCGGTGAACTGGTCGATCAGGTCGCGGCAGAGCTGTCGAAGCTGGGCGACGTTCGCAAAGAGCGCGCCGAGCAGATCCTGGCGCAGCTTCGCGGCAGCCCGACGGTTTAGCGCAGAAGCTCGCTGGCTGCGCGACGGACTTCGGGGCTGGGATCTCGCTCTGCGACGCTGCGCAGCGTGTCCTTTACCGACGGAAGCTGCTTATAGCGCGCAAAGATCTGGATCACATCGTGACGGACCGACGCGGCTTTGTCGGTCAGCACAACCTTTTGCAGCGACGCGACAAAGCCCAGAAACGGTCGAAACGAGATCGCAAACACAGCAGCCCGACGAACCTCGACGGAGCTGTCTTGTTCAAGAAGCTGCACAAGCTGACCCTCGACGGGCGGAGCGCTCAGAAAGCGCAGCGCTTGCGTTGCGGCACTGCGAACCGCGACACTCGGTGACTGAAGCGCCGTCTGAAGCAGCGGCAGCGTGCGTGGATCTCCGGCGTTGCCCAGCGCTTGCAAATACAAAAGCTGCTCGTCTTCCGTCTGCGCCGCTTGATAGAGCTGAATCAGCTCATCGACGCTGGCTTCGGCGGCGGACACTTGGCTCTGCTGACGCTGCGATCCGGCGGCATTGCCCAGCGCGAGCGCAGCGGTGCTGCGAACATCGGGATCTGCGTCGCGGACCGCTCTGTGAAGGGCTTCGCTGGTTGCTTCCGTCGGTGCGTCTGAAAGTCCGAGCACGGCGACGGCGTTTTCTCGAATGGCACTGGAGAGGCTGCGCTGGTTCAGTAGCTCGACGAGAGCAGCTTGTCCGGCAGCGGTCTGTGCCCCCGAGAGTGCTCCGAGGAGCGTCTTGGTCACAGGCTCAGGCAGACCAGCAGAGATCGCAGCGGCTGCCTGCTTTGCAGTGTCCGGTTGGGTCCGAAACAGCGCCGAGAGCTTGGTCTGAAGCTCCGCGCGCTGGCTGCCTCCATCCGTCGCGGGCAGGGATCGCAGCGAGTGAATCAGCTCGGCAAAGCTCGCACCTTTGAGAAGCTGCTCGTCGGCACGATGGTCCGCGTCGGGCGCTTCCATCACTTGAAGCGGCGACACCGTGTAGTCGGGTGCCACGAGCATCGTCAGATCCTGCGGCAGCGGTGATCCAGGCTGACTCTCGAGCCGCAGCAGCGAAAAGGTGCTATCCGACGAGACAATCGGCATATCTGGACCCGGATCGACGGTGAGCTGATCGCGTCCTTCGGCTTGAACCAGACGCGCCGCTTCGTCGCTGCCCGGCGCAAGCTGAAGCTGCACAGCCAGCGATCCGCTGATTTGACCGAGCTGCGTGACGGGCATCAGCCCTTGCACCGAGTGAACTTGCTGATAGCGCTGGCGCGTCTTTTGGAAGTGCTGTCCGTCGCTGTTTGTAGGATCGAGCTGATAGCTCGCGCGGTATTCGCCGGTCGCATCCAGTTCTTGGGCGTGCCAGGTCGCGGAACCGGCGGGCGCACGCACGACCTGAAGGCTGGCGATCAGCGCTTTGAGAAAGCCTCGCGCAGACGCATTCACATCGCGATGGAGCCGCAGCGATCGCAGCTTGCCGTTTAACTCATGAACCTGCACAAACGGCTTTCCTAGCGCGTTCTGAAGCTGTGTACGCGCAGCTTGGTCGCCGGGCATCTGAAGCTGAATGTCTGCGAGGCGTGCGCTCAGCGAAACCAGCACTTCATCGTTCTGAAGAACAGTCGTCGTGTAGCGAGCGGACAGCGACAGCGGAAATGAATCGGTGCTCTGTTCGGGGCCGCGTCCTCGCATGTGAACGACGCGCTGAACGGACAGCTTGTAGACCTGGCGAGTACCGACGGACCAATTGAGTTGCTGCGACGATGTCGGAACCGCAGACGCAGGCTGGCTCGACGCGGAATCGGTGGGAGCGTGCGCGGGCCGACGCTTGTGCCACAGCGACAGCGCCGACAGAATCACCACCAAGAGCAACAGAAGCTGCCACGGACGGATACGCATGCGCTGACCTTTGCAATCGGAACCGGCGATAAGGACGGGGAAGGAGCCCTCCCGGCGCGTGCCGGAAGGGCCCGTGCGCTAGAACAGCTTGACGCAGGCCGCTTCGTGCGCGAGCGGGTAGTTCTTGGTGGTGCCGGACCAGTCGGCGATCTTCTTTTCGTGGCGCTTGCCGAAGGCCTTGGCGAAGACGTTCAGGCGTCCCGACAGGTAGTTGAGCGAGAGATCGCTGTCGGCTTTGTAGTACACACCGACGGTGGTTAGGTTCAGCTCTCCGGTGGTTGGCACCGAGGCTTCGACGAGCGTCAGGCGGCCATCGACGCCCGCTTCGGCGACCCATGCATCGACCGACGCGCTGGCCGTTGCAAAGGCTTTGGCCGTCGGGACCAGCGACGCATTCACGGCGAAGATGCCGATGTCGCTGTTGAACGCGATGCCCGCCGAGCCCGCCGCAGTGGCCTTGACCTTGACGGGAACCGGACCGACCCAAAAGCGCTTGTCGGCGCTAAAGAACGTCACGTCCCAGTTCTTGTTGATGCTGAGAGTGACGCCGCTTCCCGAGCCAGTTCCCGACGAGCGGCTGTGGTGAAAGATGTTCTTTCCGACGACAAAGACATCCAAGCTTTCGCTGGAAGTGCGAGCGACGACAGCCGCTTCAGCCTTGCCAGTGACCTTGACGACGTTTTGGGTGCTGCCAAACACGCTGGCGTCGGCGTTCAGGTTTCCAGCGACGGAAAGTCCATCACGCTTGCCTTGCAGGGTCGCGCTGGCCGCGTAGGCTGCACCGAAGTTGTCGTCTCCAAACGAGTCGCTTTTTGACCAGGTCTTGTTCAGTTCTGCGACGGCAGTCCCGCAAGAATCAGGTACATCGGCGAGCGCGGAACCAGAAGCAGCCAGCGAGGTGAAAGCGAGCACAGAGAGCGTGAGCTTGGTCATGTCAGATCCTCCTTCGGGGCGTCTTGCGGATGAACGAGAGCGAGCTCGTTCGGGGAAAACAGCGCTGCAATGTGCCCTTAGTATCACAATGCGCGCTGACACAGGCGTTCTCATTTCGCAAGTCAAATCGGGATGTCTCCCGTCGGTGAAAAATGTAAAATTGCGATGTTGGACGGGCGCTTTAGTGCGCGTTCTTCCTGGCCGATGGCGCGACTTTTCGTTGTGCAAAATGGACAGGAATTTGCCGTGCTTGGCGGCGCTGGTCGCGTGGTAGAGTGAGAAGCTGTGACGCCGAAAGATGCTGGACCTCTCCCTACCCATCCGGGCGCGCCGTCACGGCGTTCGCTCCGGCCAGCGGTGTGGGGACTGGGACTTGCTGGTGTGACGGTCGCGACGGTTTGCGCGCTGCCTGTGGTGGCTTCCTACGCGGTTCGTCATGTGGTTTTGCCCAAAGTGGAGGCGCGCTTCGGAGCAAAGATTACCGTCGCTGACATCGTGGTGCGCCCGCAGTATGTGCGGCTTGTGCGCGTCGCGGTGCGAGCGGACAAAGGACCAACGGGACTCGATCCGGTGACGGTGGGAGAAGTCCGCGTCGATTATTCGCCGTGGCCGCTGCTGCTCGGTCGGGTGGAAGTAAGTCGGCTGTGGGCGAGCCATCCGCTCTTGCAGATCGTCCGAGGCGGTGACGACGACAACATCACGGCGCTGCTGCGAAGCGCGCGCAGAGTGGATGGCGCGGGCGGGCAGGGCGGATCAGGCGGGCGACTGCGCGGGCCGCAGCAAATCCTAGTCACCGACGGAGAGCTTGACGTTCGAGACGATCTGGGAACGGTCCATGTGCGGTCGCTGTCGGCGGACTTGGCCAAGCAAGGCGCGTGTCAGGTCCGCTTGACGGATGTGACGGTGGACCCAAGCTCGGGGACGGGCGCGCGCGCAGACAAGGTCGAGCTGCTGTGGCAGAGCCCGACGCGGTTTGTGCCCGAAGGACTGCCGGAAGTGCGGATCGAGCAAGGCTCGGTGGCACCGTGGCAGCGACTGAGCTTGTCGGGGATCTCGGGGACGATCAAAGCGGATGCGAAAGACGGGCGCAAAGCGGTGATTGCTCTTTCGGGCGGCTATGGCGGCGTCGATCAGAAGCTGTGGCAAGCCGATGGCTGGGTGCTGCCCGAAGGAACCGAGTGGAAAGCGGGCGGCGTCCAGGGCGAGCTACACCTGCGCGCGCAGCGGTTCCGTCTGTCGCAGCTTGAGCCGATCTTGAAAGACTCGCCGATTGTCGATGCGGATCAGACGGAAGTCGATGCCAGCATGGACCTGCGCTACGAAAAGAGCGTGCTCAGCGCGGCGGGTCAGTTCCAGATGGAGCACTTGTCGCTGTTTGCGCCTCGGCTGGTGACGGAGCCGGTGCGCGATCTGAGCTTCAACCTGCACGCCAAAGGTCAGGTCGATCTGAAGGCGCGCAAGGTCAAGCTGGAACAGATGAACGTCAAGTGGGCGGGCGTCGAAGTGCAGCTCGACGGAGAAGCCGAAGCGCAGCCGCGCACCAAGCAGCCGAGCGTGATGCACGCGACGACGCCGGGACAGCCGGTTGCGTCGAGCTGGCGAGAGAAGTGGCGTACGGTGTCGCTGCACTTTGCGGTGCCGCCGATTCAGTGTCAGTCGCTGCTGCAAGCGCTGCCGAAGGCGGTGGTGCCGCGCATTCGCGACTTTCAGCTCGATGGAACTTTTTCGACGGACGTTCGCCTGTTTGTGGACTTTGCGAAGCTGCTGAAGCTGCCGCCGAAAGAGCTGGACTCGCTCGATGAAGAAGCGCCGCTTGCAGCGATCGAGCCGGTTGCGCCGGTGCCCGTGCTGGCCAAAAAAGTGCAGAGCAAGGGCAAGCCGGGGCAAGTTCCGACGGGACCGAGCGGTCCGAGCGTCAAAGATCCGAAAGACGATCCGGTGCAGATCTCGGGTCAGGTCGGGATCGGTGGCTGTCGGGTGCTCAAGGCTCCGTCGGATCTGGATGTTCAGAAGCTGCTCGCGAGCTTTACCCACACGGTGCAGATCGAGCCGGGCAAAGAGCTGAGCTTTGTCATCGGGCCGGAAAATCCCGACTTTGTGCCGTACGAAAACCTGTCGCCGTATCTCATCAACTCGATCATGACGACGGAAGATCACGGGTTTTTGCGACACCGTGGCTTCATCGTTCCAGAGTTCCGATCGGCGCTTCAATCGAACCTCGAGCGCGGCTATTTCCGGCTTGGTGCGTCTTCGATCACGATGCAGATGGTCAAAAACGTGATGCTTTCGCGCGAAAAGACGCTGTCGCGAAAGCTGCAAGAGATGTTCTTGACCTGGTACATCGAAAACTACCTGACCGACGATCAAGACATGGTGAAGGCGCTGGGTAAAGGCTGGACGGTGCAGCAGTACCTGGCCAAGGTTGCCAAGGAACATCCTCCGTCGCCCACCGCGCTGCTGGCTGCCAAAGAACGGGAAAAAGAACTTCTGACGATGCCGCTGTCGCGTCAAGCGGCGGAGCAGTCTTTCGCAGCGATTCGCGACGCAACATCGATCAAGCGTCGCATCCTGGAAATCTATTTCAACGCGATCGAGTTCGGTCCGTACATCTACGGAATCGGTCGTGCGGCGCGACACTACTTTGGCAAGGAAGCCAAGGACTTGACCCCGCGTGAAGCGGCGTTCTTTTCGTCGATCCTGCCCAATCCCAAGCGTCGCTACATTCAGTACTGCAAAGGCGCTGCCGACGATGGCTGGGAAAAGTACGTGGAGCGCATCGTGCGGCGGGTTCACTCGCGCGGACGGATGACCGACGAGGATCTGCAAGCTGCGCTGGCGAGCAGGCTGGTGTTCGATCGCAAAGAAGCGCTGTCGGAAAAAGAGTGTCAGCTCCTGGTGCAGTACATCTCGGAGCTGCCACCGCCGGGCGCGCCGCCGCCACCGCCACCACCGCCGGGAACTCCGCCGAAGGTGATTCCGCCGCTGCCGCCGTGGGTGGAGCTGCATCACGGCAAGCTGCGCTACACGGTCCCCAAAGAGCCCAAAGAACCAAAAGAGCCCAAAGAGGCGAAGGTTCCGTCGGAAACGCCAGGCGCGCAAGCCCCGGTGTTGTTCTAGCGGGTTACGCTGTTACGCATTCATCCACCACCACACAAAGACAACATGTCTACACGCAAGACCTTCGTCCTTGACACCAACGTCCTGCTCCACGATCCGCTGTCGATGTTTCAGTTTGCGGACAACATCGTCGTGGTTCCCATCATCGTCCTCGAAGAAATCGATCAGTTCAAAAAAGAGCTGTCCGATCGCGGACGGTCGGCCCGTGAAGTCTGTCGGCGACTCGACGAGCTGCGTAAGCAAGGGCATCACCTGGCGGACGGCGTAACGCTTCCGTCGGGAGGTGAGCTGCGCGTGGTGCTCGGTGCGCACGAAGCGCCGCATGTGCTGCGCAATGCGCACAGCGCCGACAACATGATCCTGGGCGTCGCGCTGCAGCTTGCGAAAGAAGGAACACCGACGGTCATTTTGGTGACCAAAGACGTGAACCTGCGGATTCGCGCCGATGCGCTCGGTCTGACGGCGGAAGACTACGATGTCGAGCAGATCACGATCGAGGAGCTGTATCCGGGCTACGCCGAGCTGTCGGTGGGCTCGCAGGCGATCGCGTCGTTTTATCAAGACGGCAAGCTGCCGATCGAGACGCTGAAGAGCCAGGCCGAGACGCTGCCATCGCACATTTACAACAACGAGTACGTGCTGCTGAAGAACCGCGAAGGCGGACCACAGACGGCGCTCGGACGGCTGGATCACCTGGAACGCGACGGACAGCTTGTGCCGATTCGCAAGCTGCGCGAGGGCTGCTGGGGCATTCGACCGCGCAACAAAGAGCAACACTTTGCGCTGGATCTGCTGCTCAACGACGACATCAAGCTGGTGACGCTGATTGGCAAAGCGGGAACCGGCAAGACGCTGCTCGCGATTGCGGCGGGACTTCAGAAGGTTGCCGAGGAAAAAGTCTTTCACAAGCTGCTCGTCTCACGTCCGATTTTTCCGCTTGGGCGCGACATTGGATATCTGCCGGGCACCGTCGAAGAAAAGCTCAATCCGTGGATGCAGCCGATCTATGACAACGTCGAGTTTCTGCTTGGGCTGTCGGGAACCGGCGGCAAGGAAAAGCGCGGTGCGCACTCGCACCAAGATCTGGTGGACATGGGCTTTTTGGCGATCGAGCCGCTGACCTACATTCGCGGACGCTCGATTCCGAACCAGTTCATGATCATTGACGAAGCGCAGAACCTGACCCCGCACGAGGTCAAGACGATCATCACTCGCGTCGGAGAAAACACCAAGATCGTGCTGACCGGCGATCCGTATCAGATCGACAACCCGTACGTGGACGCGACCAACAACGGGCTCACGACGGTGGTGGAGCGCTTCAAAGGCCAAGCCATTGCGGGCACGGTGTCGCTGTTTAAGGGCGAGCGATCCAGCCTGGCGGAGCTGGCGTCGAACCTTTTGTAACGACCGTCTCACCCAGCGCACACGGAGCACGACGATGAAGCAGCACGGCTTTGACTTCGACTTGTTTGTCATTGGCGCGGGCTCCGGCGGCGTTCGCGCCAGTCGCGTGGCCGCTCGCTGCGGAGCGCGCGTCGCAGTGGCTGAATCGAGCCGCATCGGCGGAACCTGCGTAAACCTCGGCTGCGTTCCCAAGAAGCTGTTTGTCTATGCGTCGCACTTTCGCGATGACTTTGAAGATGCGCTGGGCTTTGGCTGGTCCGTCGATCCACCACGCTTTGACTGGACGCAGCTTCTGGCCCAAAAAGATCGCGAAATTGCTCGTCTGAACAAGATCTACAAAGGACTTCTCGACGGTGCGGGCGTGACGCTGTTTGAGTCACGGGCGCGTCTTATCGATCGCAACACCATCGAGCTGGCCGATCGTCGCGTCACCGCCGAGCGGATCTTGATCGCGACCGGCGCAGTGCCGCACTTGCCGACGCTGCCCGGGATCGAGCACGCGATCTCTTCGGATCAAGCGTTTCATCTGCCCAGCCTGCCCAGGCGCATCGTCATCGTCGGTGGTGGCTATATCGCCGTCGAGTTCGCAGGCATCTTCGCGGGGCTCGGTGTGCAGGTGACGCAGCTTTATCGCGGATCGCTGTTTCTGCGCGGCTTCGATCACGATCTGCGCGTAGAGCTGGCCGAGTCGATGCGGCGACGAGACATCGATCTGCGCTTTGACAGCGATGTCGAGCGGATCGATCGCCGCGACGATGGGACGTTCACCGTGACGCTGCGCTCGGGCGATCGGCTTGAAACGGACCTCGTGATGTATGCCTCGGGACGGACCCCGAACACGAAGGGACTTGGACTGTCCGAAGCGGGCGTGACGCTGGATGACGCGGGCGCAGTCGTCGTCGATGACTACTCGCAGACCAGCGTGCCGAACATCTGGGCCGTCGGTGATGTGACCAATCGCTTGAACCTGACGCCGGTTGCAATTGCCGAAGGCCAAGCGTTTGTCGAAACGGTCTTTAACGAAAACCCACAGAAGCCCGACTACGACAATGTTCCGACGGCGGTGTTTAGTCAGCCTTCGCTTGCAACCGTTGGACTGACCGAAGAAGCCGCGCGCAGCCAGCACCTTTCCATCGACGTGTACAAAGCGCACTTCCGTCCGATGAAGAACACGCTGTCGGGTCGCAACGAGCGCACGCTGATGAAGCTGGTCGTCGAAAAGTCGAGCGGCAGAGTGCTCGGCGCGCACATGCTTGGACCCGACGCAGCAGAGATCATCCAAGGCATCGCCATCGCGGTCCGCGCCGGGGTTCGCAAGGTCGATTTCGATCGCACCATCGGCATTCATCCGAGCGCCGCCGAAGAGTTTGTGACGATGCGCACGCCGAAGAGTTTGTGACGATGCGCACTCCGCAGAGTGTGTGACGATGCGCACGTCGCAGAGTGTGTGACGATGCGCACGCCGCAGAGTGTGTGACGATGCGCACGCCGCAGCGCTAGCTTCTTCGGCGCAGACTACTCGTAGCGCAGCGCTTCCACCGGGTTGAGCTTCGCCGCCCGCCACGCTGGATACAGTCCAAAGAACACGCCGGTAAAGACGCTCGACGAAAGTCCCAGCGTAATCGCCCACAGCTTGTAGTGCGGCGTCCAGCTTCCCAGCGCCATCGTCAGGATCTTCGACACCACGAACACCAGCGCCATCCCGCCGAGCACGCCAATCAGGCCACCGAGCCCCGCGATGATGCCTGCTTCCAGCAGAAACTGCGACAGGATGTCTCGTCGGGTCGCTCCGAGCGCTCGTCGAATGCCGATTTCCCGCGTTCGCTCCGTCACCGTCACCAGCATGATGTTCATGATGTTGATGCCTCCGACGAACAGCGACAGCGCGGCGGTACACAGCATCAGCACGTTGATCACCAAGAAGATCACCTCGACCTGCTGCTGCGAGTCCTTGTCCGAGTCGATCTTGAAGTTTTCGACGCTGTTGTGTCGTCCGAGCAGCGTCGCTTTGGCCCAGGTTCGCCCGCGCGCCACCGCCTGAATCAGGTCGCCCACCTGCGGCACGATGCGAATGAAGATGCTATCGACCTTGCGTGAGTGCCGAATCACACCCTGAAACGTCGTCGCGGGCACCACGACGCGACGATCCCACATCCAGGTTCCCGGTCCCGCCACCATCGGCGGCTTGTGGGTCAGCACGCCCACCACTTGCCAGCGCACATCGCCAATCGTGATCGCTTTGCCTTGCAAGTCGCGCGTCGAGTCGAGCAGATCCCGCCACACCTCCCAGCCAATGACACAGACCCGCGCGCGCTGCGTCAGATCGTGCTCGTCGATGAAGCGGCCCAGCTCCAGCTTGATGTGATACAGGTCCAGCGCCTGCGTCGAGGCACCCAGCACCATCACGTTTTTATCGACGCTGCCGACCTTGGCTTTGTGCCGCCAGTCCATCAGCTCGCCTTCTGCCGACGATCCGCCCGTCACAGCGCTGCGATCGAGCGCCCGCTGATCCAGATAGTCGAGCGCTCGCTGCGGACGATTCCGCTGCTTTTCCGGTGCCGCTGAGTTCTCGATCTCGATCACGTCTTTTTCTTCGACAAACTGCTGCGTGGACGACAGTGCTTCTTCTCCGCCCGCGAGCAGTCCCGACAGCAGCACCACCGAGCCCGCTCCGATGATCATCCCGAGCAGCGTCAGCAGCGCCCGCATCTTGTGCTGCCGAAACGAGTGCAGCACGCCCGCCACCAGATCCACAAACGACGCAAACAAAGACATCGCGTGCTCCTTTTACTGGCTGCGAATCGCCACCACCGGATCGAGTCGGCTGGCACTGCGCGCGGGCCAATATCCAAACAGAAGGCCGATGAGTCCCGAAGACGACAGCGCGATCAGCACCGCAGGCCGGGAAATCAGCGTCAGCCACGTCGGCTTAAAGTGCGAGATGATCGCTCCGCCGAGCAGCGCCCCGAGCACGCCCATCCCCGCGCCCATCGCGCCCCCGACCCCGGACAGCAGCGTCGCTTCGACCAAGAACTGCCGACCGATGTCCGACGGCGTCGCCCCGAGCGCTTTGCGGATGCCAATTTCGCGAACCCGCTCGGACACCGACACCAGCATGATGTTCATGATGCCGACGCCTCCGACGACCAGCGAGATGCTCGCGAGCAGCCCGACGATGACCTTCATGATCAAGAACACCTGAAAGAAGCCTTTGAGCCGCGTCTCGAAGTCAAACAGCCGAAAGTCGTCGATCCCGTGGTGTCGCTCCATCAGCAGCGCGTTGACGATTCGCTTCACGATGTCGTTGTGCTTCGGGTTGTCCGTCAGCAAAAACATGCGTCGCCCGAGCTTGCCGAGCTGTGGCATTCGATCGAGCAGCGTATCGATCGGAAGCAGCAGCAGCTCATCCCACTTCCAGCCAAAGCCCAGGCCCCAGCGATCCACTTTCTGAAGCCGACCGACCACTTTGCAGTGCGTACCCGCGACGGTGATGTTGCGTCCGATGACCTTGCTGCCTTCGCCCCACAGCTTGTTGGCCAGCTCGTGACCGATGACGCAGCTGCGCGTCCGTCCCACGATGTCGTCTTCATCGAGCCCGCGCCCTTCCGCGAGCTGATAGCGAAAGAACGTCAGAAACGCTGCGTCCCCGCCGACCAGATCCCCTTGCAGCCGCGTGCCACTGTCCGACTGAAGATCTTGTCGCCACGACGACACAAACTGCGTCAGCGACACAAGATGCGGCACCTTGCGCACCGCTTCGGCATCGTGTCGATCAATCCCACCCAGGTGCATGGCTTCTTTGCCTTCGGCGTGCTCCGGCTTGGCGGGCCACATCGAGATCAGCCGCGCACCACCCAGCTCCTCGAAGCTGCGCGACAGCGTGCCAAAGCCCGACTCGGCGAGCGAGGTCATCAGCACGATCGAAAACGCGCCAATCACAATCGAAGCCACCGTCAGCGTCGAGCGAAACAAGTTCGCACGCAGCACCCGCAAGGCAATTTGTAAATAGGTCAGCCACATCGGCGTACTCCGCATCGCCGCGCGCCGCTTGGCACGCGCTGTCCCCAAACGACCTCGACCCTACTTGAACTCGTTGGCCGCTGCCGACGGAGGACGAATCACCACCTCATCCGCTTCCGCCACGCCCGACAGCACTTCTTGTTCGCGATCGTTGCGGACCCCGACCTTGATCTCGAGCTTTTCCGCCGTCTTGGCTTTGCCCGGCTGCTTTTCGACCAGCTTGCTCACGTAGAACTTGCCGTCTTCTTTGAGGACCGCCTCGATCGGCAGCTTCAGCACGTCTTTGCGCACATCGATGTGAAACTTCACGTCCGCCGTCATGCCCGGCTTGATGTCCGACAGCGCACCCGCGTCCAGCGTCGCTTCCACCGGAAAGATGTCCGTCTCCTTGCCTTTGGGCGTAATCGCCGCTGGCGCAATCTTGGACACCTTCGCGCTGTAGCTCTTTCCCGGCAGCGCATCGAGCGACAGCGACACCTGCTGCCCGATCCGCACCTTCGCCACATCGATCTGGTTTAGCTCGACCTTGGCAATCAGCGTGGACATGTCCGCCACCACCAGCAGCGACTTGTCATCGAACGTCGCCATCGTGCCCGGCACCACCGTTTCACCCGCGCGGATCGTGCGCTGAATCACCGTGCCATCGATGGGTGCCACAATCCGCGAGTAGCGCAGCTGATCTTCGGCCACCTTCAGCGCTTCTTTGGCCTGCGACAGCGCGATCTTGCGCGTCGTCCACTCGTTTTCCGCCAGATCCACATCCGCTTGCGCCACCGCTCGGTCCGTCAGCGCGCGCTTGCGCCGATCGAGCGTCACCTTCGCAAAGTCGAGCCCCGCCTGTGCCTTGTCCACTTCTTGCTGCGCCCGCACCACGCTGCGCTGAAACTCGGTCGGGTCCAAAAACAGAAGAAGCTGCCCCGCCTTCACCTGCATGCCTTCTTCGATCAGCACTTTTTCCACCTGACCGGCGACCTTCGACCGCACCGCTACTTTTTCACGCGGCTCGATCTTGCCAAGCTCGGTCACCGCCACTTCCAGATCCCCGCGCGTCACCTTGGTGAGCAGCGACGGATCGAACGCCGACTGCTTGCCCGCTCGTTGTTTCCACAGGATCCCACCGCCGAGCAGCAGCAGGATCACGACCGCCACCGCCACGATGGTCGGCCACTTGCTTCGCTTCTTTGTAAACTCGCTCATGTCTGTTCCTGCCTAGCGGGCCGGGCTCTCGCCCTCGGTTGACAACAGAGAGGACGGCGGCAATCGGCCCGCCGCCAAGTACAGCTCTCCCCAGGTCTGCGCAATGGTGGCCGCCTGGTTGGCCAAGTTCACTTCTTGCGTCACCAAGTCCACCGCTGCGTCGATCAAGTCGAGCACTGCGACATCTCCGCTGCGGTAGCGACGCTCCAAGATGTTTAGGTTGTCGGCGGCGATGTCCCGGCTCTTGGTGAGCGGCTCGCGCATTCGGTACAGGTGAATCAGCCGCGCATGCAGCACCCGCACGTCCGACTCAATCGCGCGACCGATTCGCCGCTCTTCTGCTTGCAGCCGCTGCTCTTCCAGCTTTGCGTCGCGCACCGCCGTGTATGTGTTCAGCGTGTCAAACAGGTTGATGCTCAGCGAGCCACCGACGAACACCGATCCCGTGATGTTGGTAAACGGGTTGGCCGAGCTGTTGGCCACGCGCGCTCCGATGAGCGGGTTATATGGGTTATTGGAAAACTGCATCAGCCCCGACATCGACAGCTGCGGAAAGTACGTCGAGCGCGCAATCCGCACCGCCTGAGACTGCGCCAGCACCTGCGCGTGCGCCGCCCGTAGCTCCGGTCGCTGTGCCCGCGCGTCGGACAGGAGCTGATCCACGTTTTCCATCGTCGCTGGTGGCGGTGGAGGCAGCTCGCCGGGCTCGCTCAAGGCCGTATCAAACAGCGTCATCCCAAGCAGCACCCCAAGCTGTGCCTTCGCTTCGAGCAGCCCGCCTTCCAGATCCGCCCGCCGCGACACCTCGCTCTGCCGGCGCGACTCCATCCGGTTTTGATCGATGACGGGTGCCAGGCCGTTCTTGACCCGCGCCGCGATCGCTGCCGCCGCCTCGTTGAAGCGCTGTAGCGACTGCTTGGACACATCCAGCTGCATCTCCAGCCGTCGCGCCGCCCAGTACGCTCGCAGCACATCCAGCGCGATCTGTCGCTCGCTCTGCCGCAGGGATGCTTCCGCCGAGTCCCGCAGGTGCTGCGCCCGCTCGACCGTGGCCGACACCCGAAAGCCCGAAAAGATCGGCACATTCAGGTTGGCCGCCAGGTTGAACTGACCCAGCCCGCCGGTCTGAATCGTGTCACCGACCAGATACTGACCGCTCGCGGCGGCGCACTCGGACTCGCTGGGCACCCCCAGACCGCTTCCGCCCAGTGAATAGAGCTGAAAGGGCGCATACAGACCGGCTCGCACCGGAGCCAGCGTCGAACAGACCGGCGAAGGCGGACTGCCGCCCAGGTTGCTCGCACGATACTGCTCGTTGACGAACGCATCGACCCGCAGCGAAAAGCGGTCCAGCTGCGCGCGCGTCACCGCAAGCTGGCTGCGATCGCGGGTCTGCTTGGCCGATACCACGCCGGGATCACGGCTTAATCCCAGCTCCATCGCTTCGTGCAGCGACAGCGTCTTTCCTGGCTGCGCTTCCACCGCCTGCGGCTGCGCCCGTACGTTTCGCGTGGGCAAAAGCAGCAGCGGCATCACCAGCAGCAGCGACCGCGTCACCCGGCGTCTCATCCGACCGCTAGACATGGCTGCGCTCCTGGTTCTGTTCGTCCGACACAATCCGTCCGTCTCGGAATCGAACAATGCGCTCGGCATACCCGGCCACTTGCGGCTCATGCGTGACGAGCACCACCGTCATCCCACTGCGATGAAGATCACAAAACAGCTTCATGATTTGATCGGTCATTTCCGTATCCAGCGCGCCGGTTGGCTCGTCCGCGAGCAGCAGGACCGGCTGCGTCACCATCGCTCGTGCAATCGCCACCCGCTGCTGCTGTCCGCCCGATAGCTGGTTCGGATGGTGATCCATGCGCTCGCCCAGACCGACCCGTCGCAGCGACTCTTCCGCCCGGCGCTTGCGCTCGGCTTTGGGAACCCGTCCGTACACCAGCGGCACCTCGACGTTGGCCAGCGCCGTATGCCGAGGCAGCAGGTTGAAGGACTGAAACACAAAGCCGATCTTTTGGTTGCGCAGCCGCGCCAGGTTCGTTTCGTCCAGATCTTCCACCGGCACACCGTCGAGCCGATAGCTTCCGTCCGTCGGCTTATCCAGCGTTCCGATGATGTTCATCAGCGTCGATTTTCCCGAGCCGCTCTGGCCCATGATCGCGACCAGCTCGCCGCGCTGGATCGTCAGATCGACGCTTCGCAAGGCATGTACTTCGACATCTGAGGTTCGATAGACCTTGCTCACCGCGCGAATGTCGATAACGGGTGGCGGGGCCGCTGGCTGGCTCATGGCGCAAAAAGATCCTTCTTCCGGGGCTTGTCCCGGTGGTCGGTTCACTTGGGCTGTGCGTGGATAACAGGCGAGGTCGTAAAACGCTTCCAAAAATTAGCGAGCCGCGAAGATCTCCGGGAAGGCGTCGCGCACGCCTCCGATGATGAACTGCACCGCGATCGCCACCAGCAAAAGTCCCATCACGCGCTCCAGGATCGCGCGGCCCGATGCGCCCAAGATTCGGTTGACCAGCGACGCCGCCCGCAGCATCAGGTAAGACGCCGCCGCCGTGGTCACAATCGCCGCCCCGAGCAGCACCACCTGCCAGAAGTGCTTGGCCTGCGCCACCAGCACCATCACCGTCGCAATCGATCCCGGACCCGCCAGCAGCGGCATCGCCAGCGGCACGATCGCCACATCCGGCTTTTTCACCGCTTCGTTCATCTCTTTGTCGCTGGTGCGCGTCGTCGAAGTCACCGAGCGCAGCATGTCAAAGCCCGTCACCGACAGCAGGATGCCGCCCGCGATGCGAAACGCCGCCAGCGTCAGCGAAAACAGCTTGAAGATCAGCCCGCCCGCGATGAGAAACGTCAGCAGGATCCCAGCGGTACACAGGCACGCCCGCTTGGCCATGCTCTTGCGCTTTTCGATCGAGTCGCCTTCCGTGATGGTGATGAACACCGGCACCACCGCAATCGGATCGACCACAAAGAAGATCGCGGACAGCGCGACCACTCCATAGGCGAAAAACTCGCGGGAGTCAGGCAGGGTAAGCGACAGCGCCAAGGGCATCGGGGATCGTCCGTACGGAAGTGAGCAGGCCGTTAGTGAAGCTGGAAGGGATAGGTGACGACCTGCGAGCGGTTCGATGCCGGAAACGACAGGCTCTGGATCACCTTGCGGACGCAGCCGAGCAGCCCGTGATTGATCAGGTAGGCAGGCGCTTCGACCCGCACACCGCTTACTTTGCCGGTGCGCTGCACCCGAAACGCCACCGCGACCTGGCTGTCTAGCTGCGCATCGCCGCGCGCGTCATCAATGCAGCTGAGCAGCTCCCCTTGCCGAGGCCGGAACACCGCATCGAAGTCCTCTTGCTGTAGCTCGCGATCCGACAGGTGTGCTTCTTCCATGTTGATGACCTCGGTGGTGTTCAGCTTGTCGCCCACCGACTGCTTCTGGCGATCCTCGGGACGCAGCACCACGGTCGGCGGCGGCGGCACTTCCACCATCGCGGGCTCACTGCCTGCTGCGCTGGTCGGCGCTTGCGTCCCGGTTGTCCCGGTCGGCGGCGTGGTCCCCGCCGGGCGCGGTCGCCAGCTTCGTTTTTTTGCGACCGGCTGCGGAGGCACAGCCTGTGCGATGCATAGCTCTGCCACACAGCGCGTCCCCGTGGAGCAGGCCCGACACGGATCGACCGGCTGTGGTCGTAGAAACTGATGATACGCACCTGCCGCAAGAACTGCGCACAGCAGGAACCCAAGCAGAAAACCGCGCATGCGTTCCAGAGTGTTCTTTAGCAGCGCCCACCCTGGCAAGTGGAACGGGCGCTCCGTCGGCGTGATACCATGTGCCGACCAGGTCTTGCGATGATCTTCCGCGCGCCGCCACCGAAGAACCCAACCCTCCACGTCATGGAGGACAAGTTCTTTCTGGCGACCGTCAACCGTCAGGAACACTTCCTTCACATCCTTCGCAGCGCCGAGCCCTTCACAAGCGGCGACGAAGCCCGTCAGGTTCACAAGCACCTCACCGACGCGCTCCATCCGTACCTGCGCTTTCGGGTCCTGGTTGATCTGCGCAAGGCCAGGGGCTCCACCAACCCGGCGGTCGAGCTGGCGATTCGCGAGGTCTGGTTCCCGATGCTCGCGCAGTTTCATCCGCTCGCCGTTGTGGTCGCGAGTGCAGCGGGCCGCCTTCACGTCGCGCGGATGTTTCGCGAGCACGGCCAGAAGGGCAAAGTCTTTATGTCCGAGGAAGAAGCCCGCGAGCATCTGGGCCTGGGCGATCCGCCGCTCAAGCGATAGAATCGCCGCCCTCATGCTTGCCCAGCTTGCCGATGTCCACTTCGGCTATCCCGGTACGGACATCTTCGAGAGCCTGTCCTTTCAAGTAAACCCCGGTCAGCGCATCGGCCTGGTCGGTCCCAACGGTGCCGGAAAGTCCACGCTGCTGCGCCTGCTCGTCGGCGAGCTTGTGCCCGATCGCGGTCAGGTGGTGCGCGCGCGCGGCAAAGACGTGGCCTACCTGCACCAGTCCCAAGAGTTTCACGGCACCGGCACCTTGTGGGACACGCTGCTTCTGCCGTTTGCGCCCCTGCTCGGCATGCGCGCCGAGCTGGCCCAGCTTCACGATCAGATCGCGGCCTTGTCCCACGAACAAGCCGAAAGCGATGCGGGCCAGGCGCTCCTACGCCGCTACGGCAACCTGGAACACGAGTACTCGCATCACGACGGCTACAACCTGGAAGTCCGCGCCAAGGCACTCGCCTATGACCTGGGCTTTTCCGATGCCGACCTGGCACGCGGCGTCGGGACGCTGTCCGGTGGTGAGCGCGGGCGCGTCGAGCTGGCCAAGGTGCTGCTTCAGCAGCCCGATCTGCTGCTGCTCGACGAACCCACCAACCACCTGGATGTCGAAGCGGTCGAGCACCTGGAATCACGCCTTCAGCAGTGGGCCGAGACGCGCGCCTTTGTCGTCATCAGCCACGATCGCTACTTCCTGCAAGCCGTCTGTAACGAGATCGTCGATGTCGAAGACGGCGACGTGGTCCGCTACCCCGGCAGCTACGACAAGTACTTGGTCGCCCGCGCCGAGCGCCACGAGCAGCTCAACGCCGCCTGGCAGCGCCAGCAAGACGAGATCGCCCGCACCGAAGACTTCATTCGCAAGAACCTGGCCGGACAAAAGACCAACCAGGCCAAGAGCCGTCGCAAGATGCTCGAAAAGGTCGATCGCTTAAGCCGCCACCGCGACGCCTGGGCCGAAGCGGGCGAGATCGGCCTGCGCTTTGCCGTCAGCGACCATCGCGGTGCCAAAGAAGCCATCCGCACCGACCGCTTGGAGCTGGGCTTCGGCAGCGAGCCCTCGCTCCTTACCGACTTTACGACCACGATCTATCGCGGCGAGCGCATCGGCATCATCGGTCCCAACGGCGCGGGCAAGACCACGCTGATGAAGGCGCTGATTGGACGCGGGCCGCTGCGGTCCGGGCAGGCCTACCTCGGCCCGGAAGTGCGCATCGGCTACTTCGATCAGAAGCTGTCGGATCTGGACGAAGATCACTCGCTCATCGATGAAATCCGCTCGGTGCGCGGCGACTGGAACGAAGACAAGACCCGCTCCTACCTCGGGCGCTTCCGCTTCACGGGCGAAGACGGCTTCAAAAAAGTGCGCGGCCTGTCGGGCGGCGAGCGCAACCGGCTCCAGCTTGCCAAGCTGATGCTGCGACCCGTGAACCTGCTGGTCATGGACGAACCGACCAATCACCTGGACATCCCCGCGCGTGAGACGCTGGAAGAAGCGCTGTGTGCGTTCGACGGGACGCTGCTCGTGGTCAGCCACGACCGCTATTTCCTCGACCGGGTGGCGACCAAGCTGTTTCACCTGGATCCCAAGACCGCGACGATCGACATCCAGGTCGGCAACTACAGCGACTGGAAGCGACGCCTGGCCGAAGCCGAGCGCGCCAGAGCCGAAGCCGCCCAGCAAGCCGCCGCCGCCGCCAAAGCCGCAACCGCGCGCGCGCCCACCGCCAAAGCCGCCGCCAAAGCACCTGGCGATGACGACCCAAGCGACAAAGCGAAGCGCCGCGAAGAGTACGAAGCCAAAAAAGAACGCGAGCGGCAGCGAGAGCGCAAGGTCAAGCGACTGGGCCAGGTCGAAGCCGACATCGCCAAGTACGAAGCGCGACTCAAAGAGCTGCGCGAGATCCTGAGCGCCGAGCACGGGGGCGACTGGCAAAAGCTGCACAAGCTGGTGGACGAAGAACAAGACACCGACCACAAACTCCAGTCCCTCCTCACCGAATGGGAAACCTTAAGCAGCGAGCTGTCGTAACGCTTGCAAGGGCGTCGCGCCTGGGGCCCCGCTACCCTGCGACCTTTTTTTCGCTCAGCAGGCTTCGCGAAAATAAAGGTCTTCGGTCGCCCCCAGGCTAATTGCTTACACAGATTGGTCGTGGGCCGACGACTCAGAGATCCTTCTGTACGCAAACTAGGCGTGGGCCGACCGGAGACCTTTTTTCAGCGGGCCGTAAGGGCCG
>JAEUKB010000096.1 GCA_016794365.1 Myxococcales bacterium | reverse complement strand
CCTCAAGCCCGACAACATCTTCGTGGCGCGGCGGCTGAGCGACGATGGGACGGTGGAGGAAGTGGTCAAGGTGCTCGACTTCGGGATCGCCAAGCTGCTGCAAGGCGGGCGGCGGGCGAACCAGACCGTCGTGGGCGCGCGGATTGGCACCGCGATGTACATGTCGCCCGAGCAGCTCGAAGGCCGCGAAGCGAGCCCGCGATCGGATGTCTACGCGCTCGGCCTGGTGCTGATCGAGATCCTGACGGGGCGGCTGCCGTGGGGCAAGACCGGGACCGAGACGGACCAGGCGGCGACGATGCTGCGGCTCATCAATCCCCCCAAGCGGCTGCGCGAGATGTGCGCCGGGCATGTCTTTTCGCTGGAGCTTCAGAAGCTGCTCGATGACATCTTGGCGTTTGACCCGGCGCTGCGACCGGCGGATGCGGGCGAGCTGATCCGGCGGCTCGGGCTGGTGCCGGAAGCGGCTTCGCTGGCGCAGCGATCCTCGCGACGGACCGAAGGCAGCCAGCTCTTTGAAGCGGCCTATCTGAAGGCGAAGCTGCCATCGGGAGAACCGGCGGACACGCCGCTTACCGGCACCGAGCTTCCTTCGTCAGGGCCGCATCGGCCCCCAAAGGACACGCCGACGCCGTATCTGGCTTCGTCGCCAACTGTGGTGACGGGAAGTCTTCAGACGGAGCTGCTTGGGCTAGAGACGCCGCCCGAGGGTCGCGAGCTGGCTTCGGTGCCGACAGTGGTCACGGTCAGTCGGGCCGACATGCCGCGCTTTTCCGGGGCCCCGCACAGCCTGCATCCGCCGCTTGATGCCGAGACGCCGCCAGCGGGTCGGGACTTGCCTTCGGTGCCCACGGTGGTGACGCCTGCGGCAGGGCGCGGATCGCTTGTGGCCACGCTGCCCACCGGGATGAGCTTCACCGGCAGCAGGCAGGAGCCGACGACGCAGCCGATGCCGCTCGCGCAGCTCCCGAGCACGATGGAAAACAACACGCTGCGCCGGATTGTGTTTCGCGATCCGGCGGTCTTGCGGGCGCTGCTTTTGCATCCCAAGGCGCGCGTGGTGCTGGGCGGGCTGCTGGCGCTGCTGTTTTTGCTGGTCCTGTGGCTGATCCTGCGACCGAGCGATCCGCAGGCGAAGCCGACGTTTGTGCGCACGGACGCGCTGCCAGCGGACAAGCGTCCAATCGACATCAAGAGCACGCCGCCGCTCAAGCCGCCGGTGGTCACTCCCACCGAGTATCCGCTGACGGTGGCGTTTTCGCGCAAGCGGCATCCGCGCGTGCAGATCCAGTGCGGGCCGAACATGTGTCAGGGCTCCTGTCAGCTTGCGCCGGGAGAGGTCTGTGTCGCGCGCAGTGCGGGCTTTAAGTCCCGTCAGTACAGCTATGACGAGCTGAAGCCGCTCGCGCAGGCCGGTCACGTCGAGGTCGAAGTCCGCCTGGGCCGCTGAGCACCGCTGCGATCGTTGTCGCATCCTGGGCCCGGGTTGATTAGGCTCCGCGCTAGTTGGTCGGAAGGGTCTTCGCTCGTGTCGCGCTCGCAAGCTCCGTGGATTCCGCTTGGCTCGATCGATTCGGTCGAGCACGTACGCCCGTCTGAGGAAGTCAGCACCTCGACGCTTCAGTGGCAGGCCCAGCCGGACAAGCTGGCGCTGCGGCCTGGCTATACCGTCGGCAAGCGGCTGGGCGCGGGCGGATCGGCAGAAGTCTTTGAAGCAGAGCTGCGTCGGCCCCCGCTTCCGCCGCAGCGGGTGGCGCTCAAGCGACTGCTGCCGGGTCTGCGCGGCGATCCCATGCAGCAGCGGAAGCTGCGCCGCGAAGCCCAGATCGGGGCGGCGCTGTCCCACCACAACATCGTCCGCACGCTGGAGCTGATCGACCTGGGGGACGAGGTGGCGCTGGCGATGGAGCTGATCGATGGGCTGCCGGGACAGCGGCTGCTTGCGATTTTGACGGAGCGGGGCCATCGGCTGCGGCCTCCGCTTGTGGGACACATCTTGCACGGGGTGTTTTCGGCGCTGCACTACTTGCAGAGCCTGAAGCCAGGACAGCGTCCGCTGGTTCACGCGGATCTGAGCCTGGAAAACGTGATGCTCGCGCGGGATGGCCGGGTCTGTCTGATCGACTTTGGCCTGTCCACCGAAGACGGGGCCCATGCCGATTCCGAAGGCAGTGATGATGTCCTGACCGCGCTGCATGAAGTGGGCGGAAAGCCGTCGTACGCGCCGCCGGAAGGCATGCCGCGCACTCCCACGGTGGTGGGCGACCTGTACGCAGCGGGTGTGTGCGCATGGGAGCTTCTGTCGGGGCGACGCTTCCCGGTGCTGCCGAAAGGAACGGGCCCGCGTGAGCTGGGCAGCGTGATTGCGTTTGCGGCGAGCGGACAGCCCGCGCAGGTGTGGCTGCTGCTGCGGGACTGTCTGGCGCTTGATCCGAGTGCGCGCTTGCACAGTGCCGAGCAAGGCCTGGCTGTCTGTGCGCGCCTGCGGGATGGCCATCCGGCGGAAGCGGCGCTGGCCAAGCTGGTGCGATCCTTACAAGGGGCGGGCGCGGACTGGCAGCCTCCCGAGGTGCTGCTCCCGTATCTGCATCGCTTCGATCCGGCGATCGATCTGGCGGATCGGCTGCGGCAGTCATTTTCCGCGCAGCAGGTGGAAGTGGTAGCGAGCCTGTCGCATGATCCGTCGCTGGTCAGCGATGGATTTGCGCCGAGCGCCGCGCCCGAGCTGGTGTCACAAGCGCGGGTGGGACAAGGGCGCGAGCGTCCTGGCGATGAAGTTCTTTGGGAAGCCCTGCGCAGCGGGGTCGCCAAGAGCGCGGACGGACTGCTGTGCCTGCGGGCGCGGGTGGCGGGACATCCCGATCAGGTGGTGATCTTGGATCCGGGGCCGGGCTGCGGCTATTCCCACACGGCGGTTGCGCTGCTGCGCAGCATCCTTTCGTAGCGAGCGCGCGGAAGGAATCGCGTGGGAGTCGGTTCGGACAACGAAATCAAGCCGATCCGCAGGCCGCAGTCATCACGCACACAGCGCAGTTGCGAGAACGACGGAGATCGTCTGTAATTTTGCGCAAAAGGGTTGCGCGAAACGGCGCGGAGGGTTCGATGAAGAAGTTCTTGGTGCTGATGGTGCTGCTTGCGGCGGGCGTGGCGTACGCGAGCTACTACGTCGCACCTGACAAGATGCCGCTGGTGCTTCATCCCGAAAGCCGCGCCTGTTCGCGCATGGCTTCCCTGTGTGAGGAGCGCAGCCAGCGTGAGTGTACGGAGTTCTTTGGTGAACTGCGCAAGATCTCGGGGGATGAAGCGATTCGCAAGCCGATCCGCTGCGTGATGGACGCCCAGAGCTGCGGAGAAGCGGCGGGCTGTATGGCAGGCGGCGGGGTGAACGCGGTGTTCAAGATGGGCGAGCAGTTTCTCAAAGGACTGAACAAGTCCGTCGGCGACTAGTCCCGCTCGGGATTCCTGTGGGGCGCTGCGGAAGACGCCCAGCGCGCGGCGGAGTTGCTTGGGAACTACTCCCGGGCTTCTTCGGCTGCGCGCGAGATCGCCGCGAGTCCTTCCCGTAGGTCGCTTGTGCTTGGCCAGCCGTAGCCAATTCGCATGTAGCGACGATCCATTTCAAACCAGTGACCTGGGCCGACAAACGTCTTGTACTTGTCGCCGAGGACTCGGTAGAAGCGCTCGATATGGACGGGGCAGTCGCTGCGAAAGCGGGGGAAGCAGACCACGCCGCCTGCGGGCTGGACCCACTCGAGATCTTGCTGGGTGTGCATCCAGTCGGACAGCACGGTGAAGTTCTGTTTCATGCGCGCAAAGATCGCGGGGGCGCGCTGGGCTTTCTGCTGGAGGAACCGGAGCGCGATCTCTTCATCGACCACCGAGTTGCAGATGAAGATCTGTTCCTTGGCAGCGAGCAGGGTTTCCATCAGCTTGCGATCGCGACAGATCAGCCAGCCGATGCGGATGCCGGGCAGTCCCCAGGTCTTGGACATGCTCGATACAGACAGGACGGGCGGGCGCGCAGCATCGGCAGCAACCAGCGAAGCGGCGACGGGCAGCGGTCCGGCAAAGGCCATCTCGCGATAGGTCTCATCGACCAGCAGGGGGACACCGTGGCGCGCGCACAGCTCGATGATCTGGCGCAGCTCGGACTCGGTCAGCATGCTGCCGGTGGGATTGTGGGGAACCGTCAAGCTGACGAGCTTGGTGCGGGGATGAAGCTTCTGTGCGAGCTGGGCCAGGTTGGGACGGAAGCCTTCTTCAAAGCGGAGCGTCAGAAAGTCGATCTCGGCTCCGATGGCACGCGGCGTTTCAATGTTGGTGGCGTAGTTGGGCGCTTCCACCAAGATGCGATCACCCGCTTGCAAGAGCGTTGTAGCAATCACAAACAGAGCGGACGCTGCGCCCGCTGTGATGAGCACTTCATCGGGATGGACACCACAGTCGCTGGCAATCAGCGAACGGAGGGCGCGATTCCCTTGATGATCGCCGTAACAGAGCACCAGCTTGCGCAGATCCAGATCGAGATCTCCCAGCTCGGCATCGGCAAAGGAGCTCTCTGTGAGGTTGTACTTGACGTTTTCATAGCCCATCTGCTCGGGGGACTCGATCTCAATGGGCATGCGGACATACTTCATCGGGGACTCCTTACGGATGTGTGAGCGCGGCGGAGAGGGCAGATAGTACGGCGGGCTCACGCTCGGTGCGCTGGGCTTGCGCAAGGAACTGCATCGCCGACGGACCACCAAGCTGCGAAAGCGCCGCCACCGCTTGCACACGAACGTGTACGTACGGATCGGACAACAGGATGTGACCCAAGGGGGGAATCGCTCGCTTGTCACCGAGCTGTCCCAGTGCAGCGACCACATCAATCCGGCTGCGGACGTTTTCCAAGTGACGAATCAGCGGCCACAGCGCGCGGGTACTGCGGCTGTCGCCGAGCAGTCGCAGCAGCGGGCGGACTTGATCCGGATCATCGAGCGCCATCGCGGCATCGAGCACCCGCAGCGCATCCCGCACCGCTTCGTCTTGGGAGTGGGCCAAAGGAACGCTGGCAAAGCGCGACAGAGCCGCCGAAAGTCGCTGGGAAGGACTCGCGTGTTCATCCGCAAGCAGCGCAGAGACAAGCTGTTCCGCGCTGGCATCGCGACCGCCCAGGCGCAGAAGCAGGATCGCCGCCCAGCATCGCTGTTCTTCGCTCTTTGCCTGCGTCATTGCCTGCGCCAGCGTGGCCAAGAGCTGGGTCCGCAGCGCGGCAGGCGTGCTGGCGATTGGATCCCGGTCGTTCTTTGGGTCACTTTTTGGCGCGGCAGCGGATGGCACCAGGATCTGCGCGGCAAGTTGAATCGCTTCCTGCTGGGTCTTTTCGTCGGTACTTGGCATCGTGATGATCGGCAGCAGATCCGGAAGGGCGCTGCGATCTCCTAGGCGTGCGCGGGACAGAACCTGCTCGATCTGTCCGCTCAAGGAACGCTCACCGCTCGGATTCCCTTGTGCGGCTTGTTCGTACGCGCGGGCTTCCTGAAGCAAGGCTAGGAGCCTGCCGTGCAGCTCGTTCGCTCGTCGTGGATCTTGATCAACCAGGTTCTTTTTTTCCGCCGGATCGTGGCGCAGATCAAAGACCTGACAGGAGTCATCGCCGAGATCGCAGATGAGCTTGTGATCGCCGTACACCACCATCTTGCGCTTGCCGATTTCGCTCCAGATGGCGCGCTGCGGAATCTGGGACTGCCCGGTCAGCAGCCACGGTGCCAGGTTCTGTCCCCGCATCTCGATCGCGGGCTCCATGTTCAGCAGTCCAAGCAGCGTCGGTGCCACATCAATGAGTCCGACCGCCTGGGAGTACTCTGTGGGACCGCGCAAGATCTGTTTCTTGGCGGTATCGACCAAGAACAGCGGCACGCGCGCTTGCTCATCAAACAGACTGGTTCCGTGATAGCGGCCTCCGTGCTCGCCAAACTCTTCACCGTGATCGGCCGCAAAGATCAGGAGCGCACCGGGCCGATGGATCGCAAGGTAGGCCGTCAGCCGCGCAATCTGCTGATCGACAAAGTGGATTTCTCCGTCGTAGCGCTCGCGATCGGGACGACTTTGATCCGGGCCACCGGGATGCACATCGTAGGGCTCGTGCGGTTCCAGGTAGTGAATCCAAGCAAAGACATGATCGGGCTGTTCGGTTTCCAAAAAGTCGATCACTTGCTGGGTGCGGCGCTCGCCCGCCAGGTATTCCATCTTCACGTATTCAAAGCCGTAGGAAGACGCTTCGAGGGCTTGCAGGCGCTCATGTTCGACAAAAAACACCGACGGAGGATAGAACGCTGCGGTCTTGTACTTGTAGCTACGCAAGATGAGCGGAAGCGTCTTGTGACTGCCCGCATCGTGACCGAGCTGCAAGAGTGCATAGACCGGCTTTCCCGTTAGCAGCGTCGCCACCGCGAACGAGGTATGCGGCACTTGGGTGTACGCGCGGGTGAAGCGAATCCCTTGCTGGGACAGTCCATACATCGTCGGGGTCAGCGCTTGGGTGAGCCGATCGTGACGGAATGCATCGATGGTGATCAGGAACACATCGCGGTTATCGAGCCGAGGTCCGCTGTAGGAAGGAGGCCGCTCTGCAGAGTCGGAGATCGCAGCCAGACGCGAGGTTCGCTTGGGCTTGGGCCACAGATCGAGCACGCGACCACAGAGCCGGGTGTGTTCACGAACCACGCTGCGCATCGCCATCGCGCGCTGGAGCTTGTGCAAAGACCGCGTTCCTTGCCACACAGACAGCACGCACAGGATCAGCACGACCACCAAAGCGGACAGGCGCGAAGGTGCCCTCGGAAGCGAAAACGGAAGCGCAAACGGAATCGGAAACAGAATCGCGGTCAGCAGTCCGGCACAGCCAAGCTGAGCAAGCAGCAGACAGTCGTGAAACCACGGATACAGCCGGGGCAAGACCGCTCGATCGACAAGGTGCAGCAAGACCAGCAGCGTCGCCGTTCCCAGCGCGGTCACAAGGCGCAGGCGCGGGCTCTGCTTTTTGATCGTGTTCCATCGTGTCAGCGCGCGCGGGGCCAAGTAAAAGACGACCGACAGACCGAGCAGCGCAAGGACCGCAGACCACACCTGATGATGCGCAATGCGCTGCATCTTGCCGCCCAGAAACAGCGAGCGCGCGACCCACACCAAAAGCGGCGACAAGACCACTGTCCATAGAAGCCCGACGCGGGTGCGCTGCTGATGTGCCAGTGCATGCTGCGACAGCGCCACCAGCCAGCCCCACAGCACACCCAGCGGGAAAAGCGCCAGCATCGACAGCGCCGTGACGTGACCGATCAGCCGGATTTGCAGCAGCCGGGAGGGAAACTGATCGCTGAGTGCGTGACGGAAAAACAGCAGATCGAGCGCCGCAACCAGCAGCCCGGCCCCAAGTCCGTGCAGCGCAAAGCGCAGGCTGGACTCGAGGATCGAGCGGAGCGCGCGCGGAATCTCAAACGACATGCGCGGCGTTTTATCACCGCTGATAAGCTGCGCGCCATGCGTGCGCTCTTCGTTTCTGCTGTGCTGGGCTGTTTGGGCTGTGCTGCATCGCCGGACAGCGTGGAGGATGCAGCGTCTCCTTTTGTGCGCGAGGATCTCGGTGAAAGGGCACCTGTCGCAGCGCAGGACTGGCTGGCTGACTCTGTGGGCTACGAGATCTTTGTACGGAGCTTTGCGGACACAAGCGGCGACGGACAGGGCGATCTGGAAGGAATCCGGCAGCGGCTCCCTTATTTGCAGTCTTTGGGCGTAAACCTGCTGTGGCTGACGCCGATTCATCCTTCACCGAGCTATCACGGCTACGATGTGACGGACTACGATGCGGTGCATCCCGACTTTGGGAGCCTTGCTGACTTCGATCGTCTGCTGGCCGATGCACACCAGAGACAGATTCGCGTGCTGCTGGATCTGGTGGTCAATCACACCAGCAAAGCGCATCCCTGGTTCGTCAAAGCCAAGGATTCTCCGCCGGGAAGTGCGGACTCTGTTCGCTATCTGTTTCGCGCAAGTGATCCGGGCTGGATGTGGCAAGGCAGCAGGGTGTTTCGTCCGCTGGAAGGACAGCCAGGACGCTACTACTATGGACTCTTTTCCGGGAACATGCCGGACCTAAACCTACGCGATGCGGCGACGGTTTCCGCGATCACAGAGGTTGCCAAGCGCTGGCTTGCGCGCGGTGTGGATGGCTTCCGACTGGATGCAGCGCGCTATCTGATCGAGACGCCCGATCCGATGACAGCAATGATGCAGCCGAGCCTTTCCGAGACGAGCGAGACGCATCAGCTCTGGCAGACGCTGCGCAAAGATCTGACCGAACAGAGTCCCTCTGCTGCGCTGATCGGAGAGGTCTGGAGCGACTTTGACACCATCGCGCGCTATCACGGTGGCGGCAGAGAGCTACACGGAGCGCTGCACTTTCCGCTGTCGTATGCAGTCATCGATGGAATCAAGCGGGGCACGGCGCGACCGATTCGTGACGTGCTGGAAAAGATGGCAAGTGGCAGTGTGCCTGCGCGGTTCTTTGCGCCGTTTCTGACCAACCATGATCAGAAGCGTCTGGCGACGGAGCTTGGCAACGATCTCAGCCAAATGCGGGCGGCGGCGACACTCCTATTCGGGATGCCCGGAACGCCGTTTCTGTATTACGGGGAAGAGATCGGACTGGGACAAAGTGCTGCGAGCGGAGATCGTGGACAGCGTCCTGCCATGCCTTGGGATGTGGTGCAAACGCAGAGCGAATCGCCGGACTCTCTGCTCGCGCATTACCGACGGCTGGGACAGCTTCGGCAGCGAGAGCCAGGACTGCGCAAGACGGCGCTACAGGTGCTATGGCCCACGGTTCCTGACGATCGCTTGGTGGCGATCTTTCGCGGGGATGCGGCAAGTGGTGTGGTGCTGATCTTCAACTTGGGAACGTCGCCCCTGAGCGGTGTGAAGCTGTCTTTGCCAAGTGACCATCGCTTGGGGGTCCAGCGCGAGCTGCTGGGAGGGGCTTCCGTTCCGATTGTGACCGTCGAAAACCGTGGTGCGTATCCGCTGCCTACGATTGCTCCGCGCGGTGCGCTGTGGATCACGCCTTCCTAAGCTTTCTGTGGGATAGGAATCGCGCTGCGCTTACATCCAGATGACCGGACTGCGCTGCTCGTACCACTGCTCGGTGTGTGCGGCATAGCGTGCTTCAATGGCATCACGCCGGATCTTCAGCGTCGGGGTCAGGAGTCCGTTGCGGACTTTCCAGGACTCATTGACCACCACCAGAAACTCGAGCTTTTCGTGATCTTCCAGGTGGCGATTGACCTTTTCGATCAGCGCGCGCAGCGAGCCATCCACGATCTTTCGGACGCTGGGATCTTTAGCGCGTGGGGCCAAGATCTCGGCCAGCATGATGAGCGCAAACGGCTGCGCTTGTCCCGGTCCGGTGACGCAGGACTGCTCGACGTGATTGTCGGCGTTTAGCATGTTCTCAATCGGGGCCGGTGCGACGTACTTTCCTTTGCTGGTCTTGAACAGCTCTTTGACGCGACCCGTCAGCTTGAGCCGGTTCATTTCATCGATCTCACCGCGATCGCCGGTCTTTAGGAATCCATCTTCCGTAAAGCTGGCGGCGGTAAGCTGTGGATCTTTGTGATAGCCCATCATGATGCCCGGACTCTTGATCAGGACTTCACCTTGCGCGCTGATCTTGGCTTGTACGTTCGGAAGCGGCTCACCGACGAAGCCAGAGCGCGTACGACCGGGCAGAGCCAGGTGGGAATACGCAAAGTTTTCGCTCATTGCGTAGCCTTCCAGCATCTCCAGTCCCAGATCGCTGTACCACTCCAGGAGTTCCGTAGGAATCGCAGCAGAGCCACTTACGGCCATGCGCGTGTGCTGAAGTCCCAGACCGGACAGCACCTTGCGTCGCAGGATGCCGCCCAAGATGGGAACCTTGAGCATCGTGCGCAGCTTGTCTTCTGGGAACTTCTCAAACACACCTTGCTGGAACTTGTGCCACAGACGCGGAACGGACTGAAACAGCGTGGGTCGGGCGCGCTTGATGTCCGCGACAAAGGTATCCAAAGAGTCCGCAAAGAAGAGCTGACAGCCTGCCCACATCGCAACGCACTCGACGGCAGCGCGCTCGAAGACGTGAGCAAGAGGCAGATAGGAAAGGAATCGATCGTCGTGCGTCACCGCGAGCACTTGCTGAAATCCGACACACGCTGTGGCCATCGCTCCGAAGCTGTGGGTGACTCCTTTGGGCTTTCCGGTGCTTCCTGATGTGTAGATGATCATCGCGGCTTCATCGGCACTGCGCGCAGGCTCTCCCGCAAGCGGAGGACTGGCTTTGATCACCTCATTCCAGACGGGCGCACCGGCATGAACGCCGGGCTGATAGCAGATGCACGCGACTCCTTTGGGAACGGCTTCGGACTGTGATTCCCACGCATCCAGCTTGCCGATAAACAGCGCTTTGGCATCACAGTGCGTAAGGATGTAGGAAATCGTGTCGGCTCCGAGCGTCGGATAAATGACGACGGAGACATACCCAGCCATCCAGATCGCAATGTCGGACAGGATTAGGTGCGCACAGTTCTTGGACAGAATCGCCACCGACGATCCCGCTGGAATGCCAAGTGAGCGTAGGTACGTCGCCATCCGGCGCGCTTCGTCCATCGCTTGACCGAAGGTGAAGGTCTGAACGGAGCCTCCCGGGAGAGGCTGGGTGAGAAAGACTCGATCTTTGAGTTCTTTTTCCCATCGGTACAGTCGCACAAGGACTAGATCGCTTTGGCTGCTCATAAATCTTTATCTTAACAAAACGCGCCCTTCGCAGATCGTCGCTGTTCGCGGCGTCGCACAGTGCGAAAGCGCTTGGCAGTTTGCGATAATGTTTGCGCGGATGAAGTGGCAGCGAGCGAATCACTGGCGGACGACGCAGATCCTGTGCGCGGTGCTGGGACAGCTTGGCTGTCAGTCGGGTCTGCCCGTTCGATCGCCGGTTTTTTCGCCGGTCTTTTCGTCGGTTCAAGCGCCAGGCCAAGCGAGCGATCGCACCGCCGCGCCGCCTGTCTTGTCCGAGCGACGCGTACATCTGGTGATCGACATTGGATCCTCTGGAACATCGCTGTGTCTGTTTCCGGTGCAGCGCGCTGTGGTTCCCAGTTCCCATTCCGTTTTCGATTCCCATTCCAGTCCGATTCCTCATTCCGATCGTGCGCAGGCGTCTCCGCGCTGCTCCGTTGGTGCGGTCGAGCCAGTCTGTGCCAAGTCGAAAGGCGGTCTGGCGCAGCTTGTGATCGGAAAGTCTCCAACCGAGATCACGACGCTGGTGATGGCACGACTGCGCGAGTCCTGGCGTCAGCTCGGCGATGTGGCTCCTACAGGTCGGCCTGATTGGAGATCGGAGGTGCGCTCAGCGGCGGCGCTCGGTACAGGAGGCTTTCGCGATTCAGAGACTGGACAGCCGATCCTGCGTCCCGAGTGGCGGGTGCTGTGGCAAGCGGTGCAGCAGTTTCTTCAGCATGAGCTTGCGCTTTCGCAGGTTGTCGCGCGTCCGATCACCGGAAGTGAAGAAGGACAGCTTGCGTGGGTTGGGGTTCGGGAAGCGCTGGCTCCAACGGAGCGCTTTGCGATCATGGAAGTGGGTGGCGCGACGGTCCAGTTTGCGACCGCAGACAGTCCGCGCGAAACCGATCTAAGCAAAGTTGTCGCTGTGTCCGACGGGCGCGGCCAAGATCTGACGTTCGATAAGCTGTCCGCCGCACAGAGCGCTCACGCTGGCTTTTCGGTCTGTTTCAGTCCCGATCACCGAGAGAGACAGAGCGGCGCGGCCTGTCTGGACTTGCTGTACGAGAGCGTGTTTTCCGATGCGCGAGTGGCTGGTCTGGCGGCGGTGACTCCGGTGCGTCGCGTCTATGCACTGGGCGCACCGTGGCTGGGTCTTCTGCGTGAGTTTCCGTCGGCCCCACCGTGGAAAGTGAAGACCGATCGCGAGCTGCCCTCGCAAGTGCGATTCCAAGATCTGCGCGCGCTGGCAGAGCTTGTCTGTTCCAAGAGTGATCGACAGATCCTGACGCTGGCACCTCACTCGTATGAAGCCAAGCGCGGCATCGGACGAACTTGCTATTCCGTCGCGTATCACGCTGCGTACTTTCAAGCGATCGCTCCAGCGGCCAAGTCGCAGGAAGTGATTCCCGGCGGAGACGAGCAGTGGGCGCGGGGTGCAGCCATCAGTGGTGCGTTTTTTAGCGACTGTCGCGAGCACTCTGCTAAATAGCCCGCATGATCAAGCTGCGCGTCGCGAGATCTGCACGGTCTGGCTGGTTTTTGGCTGGCTGGCTGCTCGGAATGTGGGGAAGCAGCCTCGGCTGCGGAACGCTGGGTGATGGCACAGCTCCGCAAGATCTGTGGCCCCGGACGCCGCTGCGAGGCTTTGTGCTGCGGGATGAGTCGTCTCCGTTTGTGCTGCTCAAGTCGGGCTTTGACCTGGACAATCCGACGACAGAGCCTGGTCCGATGAGTGCGTCGCTGCGACTGTTTGGTCAGCTTTCCCCGCGCAATCAGCCGCAGCAGTCGCAGATCTTCGTCGGGACGGTGCGAAGCTTGGCGGAAGAGTCTGCGCCGGAAGAGCTGCTGGCTCCGACGCTGCCGTGGGAAGGGCAGGGCATTGCAAACCCGATGTGGCTGAGCGGTCTGCCCGGTGAGGAGCCGGTGATGCTCTACACAACCAGCGACGGAGCAGTTGGTCTGTTTCAGCGCTTGCGCGATGGCTCGCTGAGCAGGCTGCGTCGTCCGCTGATTCCGGCGGCAAGCTTCGGAATGGGCAAGCTCGGTCGGGTCAGTCCGGTGCTGACGGATGGAACCCTGCGCCTGTACTTTACCGTCGATGACAAGACCGTTCATTACGCAGCGGCGGATGCTCGCGCAGTCGCAGACTTTGTGAGCGATGACAGTCGCAGCGTATCCTTTTCCGTCAGTCCAGCCCTGCTTTCTGCATCCGATGTTGTGATCAGCGTGACGCGAAGTCAGACCGCTGTCGCAGAGCGCATCAGTGGGCTGTTTGTTCGTCGCGTACTGACTCCAGCGGGACGGGCTCGTTATGACTTGTACGCGCGCGCCGAGGCGATGGGAAAGTCCGCTCTGGTTGCAGCTTCGTCCTATCAAGGAGACGCGCGTGAGCCTTTCTTGGTCGTTTCTGAACCACTCCTTGCAGCGACGGCAGGAGGTGTTCCGAGCGGACCCTATGTGACGCAGTGGAATGGTCAGACGCTGCTGCTTCTGGGGCTGCGCACCGTTCAGACCGGAGTGGCCGTCGCACTGCTTCCTTCCGATCTTCCCAAGCAGCCATGAGCGAGCGCAGCGCAGAAGTAGAAGCCATCCTCTTGTCCGGTGTCTCGTCGGTGTATCCATCGGCGGTGCTGTGCTTTGGTACAGAGTCGTCTCCGCAGCAGCTGGTTGTCGGTCAGGCCACCGCGCAGACCTGGTTTGACATTGCATCACTCACCAAAGCGCTTTCGACGACGCTGCTTGTGATGAAGCTCTGTGACGAAGGGAACATCGAGCTGGACGAAGAAGTCCTTCCGGGCGTGCGGGTCTGTCACTTGCTGGCGCACTGCTCGGGGCTGCCCGCGTGCTTTCCGCCGCTGTGGGCAGAGCAAAACGGACTGCTGACTTCCCCTTCTTTGGCGACGCGCGCGCAGGTTGTCTCGGCGGTGAGAGAGACGGGACGCTCGCCTGCCGGGCTGCGCTCTCTGTATTCCGACTTGGGCTTCATTGTGCTGGGACAGCTTGTCGAACAGCGAGGAGACGCGCGCTTAGATACGCAGCTTGCGACGTGGCTGGAGCCGCTCGATCTTGCGATCGGATTTCGTCCGCTCGATCGGACTGCATCGATTCCCAGTCACTTGTGCGCACCGACGCGTCGAGAGTCTCCGCAGCGCGAACCCCTACAAGGCATCGTGCATGACGACACGGCGCGCGCGATGCTCGGGGTGGCTGGTCACGCGGGGCTGTTTGCGCAGGCAGAGTCGGTCTATCGGCTGGGACAGGCGCTGCTCGACTGCTATCACGATGTGCCAACGGGCCCCAGGATGCGTCTGGGACTGCGACAGGAAACTGTGCGGCGCTTCTTTGCACATCCAGCGCTTCCGGGTCTTCAGAGTACGTGGGGACTCGGTTTTGACCATCCCGATCCGCTTCTGCCGGGCGCGGTGTCTTCGTCGTCCGCTGGCTCGCTGTGGTCCCGTCGCGGCGTTGGTCACTTGGGCTTTACCGGCTGCTCGATTTGGATGGATCCAGACCGCCGCGTGGTGGCCGTGCTGCTGTCCAATCGCGTCGCTGTCGCAACTGTCGAGCAAGCCGAGCAGACCAAGTCTGCGCTGCGCTCCCTTCGTCCCGCGCTGCACGATGCCGTGATGCGAAACCTGGCCCGCTAAGCAATCGCGAAAATCTTGCAACAACACGAAGCGCTTCTGCTTGGGACAGCATCTATTTCGATCGCAAGCCTGCGATTTTTCAGTCGCGATCGTCCTCGGGGTAACCCATGCTTTGGGGGACGTACTTGCCAACAATACAAGTGCAAATGAAGCTTGTAGGCTACCTGTTTTGATAGGAGCGTAGGAATGTTCGGTGCTGCCCGTCCCGCTACTCAGTCAGATCCCGTCGAGGCGGCTTTGCTCGACCTGTTGCCGCGCCAGGATGAAAGTCCTGAAACCTTGCACCGTGCCATGCACCACGCGGTGTTTTCGGGCGGAAAGCGCATTCGGCCGAGACTGCTTCTCACCGTTGCTGCTTCGTGTGCAGCCGATGATGCAGAGATGGATCTGGCGATGCGGGCTGGCTGTGCAATCGAGTTCATTCACTCGGCATCGCTGGTTCATGACGATCTGCCGTGCTTTGATGATGCCGATTGTCGTCGCGGAAAGCCGACCGTTCACAAGCTGTTCGGCGAGCCACTTGCAGTTCTGGTCGGTGATGCGCTGCTGACGCGCGCGTTTGAAGTGATTGCCGATGCGCCTCCTCGTCTGGCGCGGCGCTCGCTGCGGATCGTCGGACTGCTGGGACAGGCGACGGGTTCGCAGCACGGAATCATTGGCGGACAGAGCCTGGAACAAAAAGGGCTCGACGGGAGCATCATCGATCGCTATCACGCGATGAAGACGGCGGCGCTGTTCCGTCTGGCTGCATCGGCGGGAGCACTGGCCGCAGGCGCAACCGATGCAGAAGCGTGGGGCGAAGTCGGTCAGTGTCTCGGGCTTGCGTATCAGCTCGCGGATGATCTGTGTGACGCGGTAAGCTCCGTCGAGGTCGCTGGCAAGCCAGTCCGTCGTGATGAGACGCTGGGAAGGCCCAATGCTGCGCTGCTCAGCGGCGAAAATCCGACGCGTCAGCGCTTGGTGTCGCTGATCCTGCGCGCTCAGACGCGAACGCGCGATCTGGCTGCTGATCCGAAGCCACTGCTGGATCTCATCGATGAGCTGAGCGGCTACTTCCTCAAGACGACGCAGAAGGCTGCCGCCACCGGTTAGTCGTCGTCCAGCTATACTTTCTGTCGTGAAAGACGAGCGCTCACTTCCCACAGGTCGGCTCGGTCGCCTCGGTCGGCTGTTTTCCGTCGGTGCCCGTGCCGGTCTGGACCTGCTAGGCAGTCGGGATTCTCATCGCAGTGCTGAGCGAGCTGCCGAAGTGCTCGGTACGCTGCGCGGTCTGGCTGCAAAAGTCGGTCAGATGGCAAGCTATGTCGATGGAGTCATTCCCGAGCAGCATCGTGCTGCGTATGAGACTGCAATGGGAACCTTGCGATCTGCGGCTCCGCGATCGCCATTTCCTGAAATCAAAGGGTTGATTGAATCAGAGCTGGGAGGCTCAATCGATGCGCTGTTTCATTCATTTGAAGAACAGCCGATCGCGAGCGCTTCCATTGGCCAGGTTCATCGCGCCTTTGTGCGTGATTCGTCATCAAGCTCTCACGAAGTCGCAGTCAAGGTTCAGCATCCGGGAATCGTCGCTGCGCTGGAAAGTGATCTCGCCAATGCCTCCATCTTGGAACAGATGATGGCGATCGGCGGGACGCGACGCTTTAACAGCCAAGGCATGCTCGAGATGATTCGGACGCGCTTTCGGGAAGAGCTGGACTATCGACTAGAAGCCACTCGTCAGCGAGCCTTTGCCCAGATTCATGCAGGCGATCCAACCATTCGTGTGCCATCGGTGTTTGATGGTCTATCGAGTGGACGCGTCTTGACCAGCGAGTTTGTGCGCGGTGCTTCCTTCGAGCAAGCCATCACTGCGCCAGAAGCCGATCGTCGCGCGTGGGCTGAGACGATGTGGCGCTTTGTCTTCAAAGGCAACCTGTTTGGAGACATGTTTAACGCCGATCCGCACCCAGGAAATTACCTATTTTCGGATGGTGGCGTGGTTACGTTTTTGGACTATGGCTGTGTCCAGCCCATTCCTCCTGCGCACCATGAACTAGCGCATGCAGTTCATCGTGCGGCAGTTACTCGGGATGAATCGGCATTTCGAGAAGCAGGAAAACGACTTCTTGGAACCAAGCCGGGACCGTTGGAAGCGCTGGTATTGCGATATCTTCGTCGCTGCTTTGAGCCGCTGTTTGTATCACCGTTTCGAATGACGCGCGAGTATGCAGCAAGTCTGGTATCGGACTTCAAAGACATGTCCACTGCGGCTTTTCAGATGGACACGCAGTACATTTTCCCGATGCCAACCGAGATCCTGTTTATGAACCGGCTCCAGTTTGGCTTTTATTCGGTACTCGCGCGACTGGATGTCGAAGTGGACTATGCCGTAATCGAGTCACAGTTCCTGAAATAACAAGAAATCGATGGGACAGATGGCTTGTTGGACCGCGCTGTGACTGTGATTTGTAGAATCGAGCTGTAGAAATAGAAAAAGCCACCTTTTGGGTGGCTTTTGTTTGAGTAAGCTGCTTGTTTACGCGTAGGGAAGCAGCTCTCGGATTGCCTTCTCGTTGCTCGCATGAACCATTTTGGTTCCGCGCAGCTTTCGCTTTCGCTTGCTGGCTTCGTGCGTGAGAAGGTGGCTCTTATGAGCTTGCTTATGCTTGAAATGCCCCTTCGCCGTGCGAGTGAAACGCTTCTTGGCGGCAGAGTGCGACTTCATCTTGGGCATCTAAAATGGTCTCCTTACTACGAACTTACCACCAAGCCAGGAAGTCGAGAACTTAAATTTCCGAGGCTGAGGCAAACTTCGAGTAGGCGCGCACGGGCTTGAACCGTGGACCCCTACCGTGTCAAGGTAGTGCTCTACCACTGAGCTACGCGCCTGAACGCCTTGGCCAAACGACCGAGGCCCACGACTAATAGCGCTGTGCCGCTGCCTGCGTCAACACTTTTTTGGGATGTTTGTTTCCGAAAAAGATAGATGAGTGCGCAGCGACGGCATGAATGGCTATCCTGACAGTGGAGGTGAGCGATGCAGGTTGGCATCAATTACGCATGGCGAAACTACGCTTGGGACTTTGGTGATCCGCCTCATTCCGACGGAGGAAGCGCGTGGGGCGCGCGTGCAGCATGGCAGCCGACCATCGAGGCAGAGCTTGCAGAGTTTCGTCTGATCGGGCTCGATGTGGTGCGCTGGTTTGTGCTTGCCGACGGGACCACGTACGGAGTGGCCGATCAAAAGCCCGTTGCCGATCCCGTGCGCGCTGGACAGTGGCGATTTCACGAAGTTCCGATGCTGTCCGACGCGTGGCTGGATGACTTTACGAAGCTGCTAAAGTGCTGTGAGTCGCAGAAGATCCAGATTTTGCCGTCGGTGCTCGACTTTCATTTCTGTTTTCCTGGCGTGATCGTTCCGTCGTCGCCTCATGTGAAGTGTGGTCGATCGGATGCGATCATCGATCTACGCAAGCGACGACAGCTCTTCGAGAACGTCTTCGACCCGATCATTGCGATCTGTCAGCGCTTTCCAGACACGGTATATGCGCTGGAGATCATCAACGAACCAGAGTGGTGTACCGACGACGGAACCTGGCAGAGCGATAAGAAAGTGGTGCCGCTCGGGTCGATGCTCGATTTTTTGGCAGAAGGGGCGGCGCGGATCAATCGGGCTGGGCTGCGCTCGACGGTGGGATTTGCGAAGCATCGCAGCATGAAGGCGTGGGATTCGCCGGGGCTGGGGCTGACGCTGCATCAGTGGCACTACTACTGTGATCCGGAGCTTGTGCCGGACAACGACATGGCCAACCATGGACCATGCATCGTCGGTGAAATTCCGACGGCTCGCTGGCGTGCCTGGAAAGAGCTGGGCGACGCTCAGGACACGCGATCGCGTCTGGGACTGCTTCAGCGCAAGGGCTACGACGGAGCGCTGCTCTGGTCGGCCAACAAAGAAGAAGAAAAGATCGCGGAGCCGGTGGTGGAGTGGTCTGAGCGTGTGCGCGACGAAGTGGCTGCATTTGTCGCAAGACGGTGAGCGCTGGCACGGACGAGCGCTTGGCCAGTTTCCGTCGCTGACTTTGCAAGATCTTCAGGCTCGCCAGAGAAGACGATCTGACCGCCGTGCTGACCAGCCTCGGGGCCTAGCTCGATGACCCAGTCGGCGGACGCGATGACTTCCAGGTGATGTTCAATCACGACGAGGGTGTCGCCTCGATCGACGAGCTTGTGAAGCAGCGCAATCAGCCGTCGCGCATCGGACAGATGTAAGCCCGTCGTCGGTTCGTCGAGCACATAGACGGTCGGCTCATGATGACTGAGTGCCGTCAGCTCTGCGGCGAGCTTCAGTCGCTGCGCTTCGCCTCCTGAGAGCGTGTGCGAGCCTTGACCGAGCTGAATGTAGCCAATGCCTAGCTCGCACAGCGTCTGGAGCGGCCTGATGATTTTGGGATGATTGGCAAAGTGCGAGACGGCTTCCTCGGCGGAAAGCTGAAGCACATCACCGATCGATAGCCCGTGAAACTTGACTGCCAGCGTCGAGGGCTCAAAGCGCAGTCCGGCGCAGGCTTCACACGGTGTAATTACGTCGGGAAGGAACGACATTTCGCTGACCTGGACACCTTGGCCTTCGCAGGTTGGACAGCGTCCGCCACCGCCGGAGTTGAACGAAAATCGTCCCGCCGCAAAGCCGCGCACCTTCGCGTCAGGCAGGCTCGCGTACAGACGGCGAATTTCGTCCCAGACCGACAGAAAGGTGGCGGGAACCGAGCGCGGAGTGCGTCCGATCGGCGACTGATCAACCAAGAGCGCGCGCTTTATGGCATCGGTTCCGTCGAGCTTTACATGGCCAAGCGGCAGATCGCTGGCCAGCCCGAGCGCCTGTCGCAGCGCGGGATAGAGCACTTTTTGGACGAGTGTACTTTTGCCTGATCCACTCACGCCAGCGACGACATTGAAGCGTCCAACTGGCAGCTTCAGCGTCACGTTTTTGAGGTTATGGGCCGATGCGCCACGCAGGACAAGCTGTCGCTGCGCTGACGGTCGCTTCGGCCTAAGCGGAACCTGCATCGCCAGCGCCTTTGCCGTCGGTGACTGCGGCTGACACAGCACGTCGGCTGCTCGGCCTTGCGCGATGATCTGGCCGCCGTGCTTGCCTCCCGACGGACCAAGGTCAATCAAGTAGTCCGCTGCGCGAATCGTCGCTTCGTCGTGTTCGATCACCAGCACCGTCGAGCCAAGCTCGGCCAGCGCTCGCAGGTTGTGTAGCAGCCGATCGGTATCGCGCGGATGAAGTCCAATCGTTGGCTCGTCGAGAACATAGAGCGATCCCGTCAGTCCGGCTCCGAGCTGGGCAGACAGGCGAAGGCGCTGCATTTCACCGCCGGACAGCGTCGATGCTGCGCGATCGAGCGAGAGATAGCCGAGCCCAACCTGCTCGATGAAGCGGAGCCGACGACGCAGCTCGTGAAGAGCGGCACTGCTGAGCTTTTCATCCCCGCCGACGAACTTCCAGGTATCGACGGTGACAAGCGCGCTTTGCACCGATTGAGCCGTCAGCTCGGCGTACGCTTGCCCTTGCAGTCGGACCTTGCGCGGCAGCGGTGCCAGGCGTGTTCCGTCGCAGGCTCGACAGCGTTTGGCTTCATCGTCGGGATCGTGACCGCGTCCTTCGCAGATGCTGCACTGACCCTGCTTGGTGTTAAACGAAAACCAGCGAGGATCCAGCTCGGGAATGCCTTGTCCGCACTCGGCGCAGGCTCGTCGGGTGGAATAGGTGCGCTCGCTGCGGCTTGGTTTGGCGCTCGGCTGGCCTGATGCGATCGTGACATTGCCGTCGCCAAGCTGAATCGCCAGGTCGATCTGTGTGCGAGAAAACTGGGCTGGACTGCCGGTTGCGACGACGAGCTCGATGCTGTGCTCTGCGGACTTAACGAGCCGAGGCGGAGGCTCGGTTGCGACCAGCTTGCCATCGACACGCGCCTTGGAAATGCCCGACCGGCTCGCGAGCTGAAAGACTTCCAAGTAGGTGCCTTTGCGCGCGCGCACCGCTGGTGAATAGATCGTATACGGCTCGTCGGGCAGCTTCGCGAGCAGCTCCAAGATCGCTTCCGTCGAGGTCGCTTGCGCTGGTTCGTCGCACGTCGGGCAGTAGGGCACTCCGACCTTGGCGTAGAGCAGCCGCAGATAGTGCGCGACCTCTGTCACCGTCGCTACCGTTGAGTTGGCTCCGGCTCGACTGATTCGCTGCGAGAGCGCAATCGCGGGCGGTACGCCACCGACGTGATCGACATCAGGCCGAGGCAGCTGCGGCAGAAACTGACGCGCGTACGGAGACAGCGTTTCCATAAACCGTCGCTGTCCTTCGGCATAGATCACATCGAAGCACAGCGACGACTTGCCTGAGCCACTCGGTCCGGTCACCACCGTCAGACCTCCGTGTGGAAGCTTGCAGCTGACTGATGCCAAGTTGTGCTCTCTCGCATGCTCGACGGAGATGACGGTTTCACCGATGGATGGTTCGCTGTTTTCGTCGGCAAACTGAAGCTGCTGATTGATGCGTGCCTTCAGCGCTGTGCCAGTCTTCGTCGCTAGCTTGGCCAGTTCCTTCGGCGTTCCGGCGGCTACGATGTGTCCTCCGTCGGGACCACCGCCTGGACCGAGATCAATCACCCAGTCCGCTTGGGCAATCACATCCAGATCATGCTCAACGACGACAACGCTGCCACCGTTGTCACATAGCGCATGCAGCGCAGCAACGACGGGAGCGACATCTCCCGGGTGCAGACCTGCGCTTGGCTCGTCGATGACAAACAGTGTGCCTCGGGCGGGTTCGGACAGTGCGCGCGCTAGCTTCAGTCGCTGCGCTTCCCCTCCTGACAGCGTCGAAAGTGGCTGTCCCAGCGTCAGATACCCGAGCCCAACCCGCACAAGCGGAGAGAGCGCCCGTCGCAGCGCTGGATCTGGTTCCGACGGTGGATCAAAGCGCAGCAGCGCTTCTTCAATCGACAAGTCCAGCACTTCTGCGACGGTCAAGCCACCGAGTCGAACCGCCAGCACCTCGGGCCGAAAGCGCTTGCCTTGACAGACCGGACACAGCAGCGAGACATCGGCGAGAAACTGCATCTCAACCGTCTCATAGCCTTCACCAGAGCACGCTTCACAGCGACCCTTGGCGACGTTGAACGAAAAGTGAGATGCAGTCAGCTCCGCAGCGATGGCACCGGCTTGGGCTGCAAAGCGTGCGCGGAAGCGATCCCAGCTCTTGGTGTAGGTCGCGGCATTGCCTCGCGTGGTTCGTCCAAGCGGTGACTGATCGACGAGAACAGCCCCGCGCAGTCCCGAGAGTCCACGTAGTTCTCGATGCGCGCCGGGCTTTTCGACGCTGCTATCCCCCAGCGCGCGTGCGACAGCGCGATACAAGACATCTTCAACCAGCGTCGATTTTCCAGATCCGCTCGGGCCTGTGACCGCGACGAGCACACCGAGTGGAACGTCCACATCCACGTCGCGCAGGTTGTTTTCCGTCACACCAAGCAGAGACAGTGCGGTCGCAAACGGTCGGGTCTTGCGCGTCGGAAGCGAGTGTTTTTGCCAGGCAGCTCCCGTCGGTAAGTCTGGACGAGTGGTTAGCTCTCTCGGCGGTCCGTCGAACAGAATGCGTCCACCGTGGCGACCGGCTTTGGGTCCTAGCTCGATGGCGCGATCGCAGGCTGCAATCAGCGACGGCTCGTGCTCGATCAAAAGGACGGTGTTGCCGCTCTGTGCCAGGCTGCGCATGGCCTGACCCAGCTTCGGCACATCTGTTGGATGGAGTCCAACACTCGGCTCATCCAGCACAAACAGCGTTCCCGTCAGTCCCGCACCGAGTGCCGTCGTCAAGCTGGCTCGCTGCGCTTCCCCGCCCGACAGCGTCCGCGCCTGCCGATCGAGCGTCAGATAACCGAGCCCAACTTGTTCCAAAAAGCCAAGCCGCGAGCGTAGCGAATCGACGACGAGCTTGCCCTGCGACGAGCGCGGAGAAAGCGCCAGAAGCTTTGTCAGTGATGCGCTCACACCGTCGGAATGCCACTCCGCCAGGTTTTTTTGTCCGACGCGATACGACAGCGCCGTCGGGTTCAGTCGCGCACCGTGACAGACCGTACACAGTTCATACGAGCGATAGCGCGACAGCAGCACCCGAACGTGCATCTTGTAGGTTCGTGACTCGAGAAACTGAAACCACGCGCGCACACCTGGATACTTTCCGTCGTCCCAAGTGCCTTCTCCGGCGAGCACTTTTTCCTGCTGCGCTTTGGTCAGCTTGTCCCACGGCTTGTCGAGTGGAATGCGCTGGGACTCGGCATAGCGAGCCAGCGCCGCGCGCTCCCACTGCGAAATTTGACCATTCCACGGACGAATCGCGCCTTGCTGGATGGATTTGCTTCCGTCGGGAATGACCTTGTCCCAGTCGATGCCGATGACGCGGCCAAAGCCCTTGCAGGCTGGACACGCACCGAGCGGAGAGTTGTACGAAAACAGGCGAGCGTGCGGTGGCTCGAAGGTGCGCGCGCAGCCGGGACAATGAAGATCCTTTCCGACGACAATCCGATCGGTTGAGCTGTAGCGCGAGCGTGCAGACGCATCCGCAGCTTGGTTTTTGCGACGGATGATTCGCACTTCAGCGGCGGAACTGTGACGGTGACAAAGCTCGATCGCATCGACAAAGCGTCCGCGATCTGCACTGGACAAGACCATGCGATCGACGACGACATGAACGACTGCTGCGTCGGGAATTTGATCGGATTCGACATCCAGCGGCTCATCATCGATGAGTAGACGACGGAAGCCATGCTCTCGCAGACGAGGTAGAGCGACGCGCGCTTCTTCGCTACTTCCGACGGCAAATGTCACGATCGCGCTCTGTCCATCGTGGGTGGCGCTGATTCGTTCGGCTGCATCGACGGCAGCGATCACCTGCGCAGAGAGCTGACAGCTTGGACAGCGCGGCACCGCTTCCGCCGCAAACAGCGCAGAAAGATACGGCTCGATATCGGTCAGCGTCGCCAGCGTCGAACGACTGGACTTGACCGGTGCGCGTCGATCGACAGCCACTGCGGCAGCGACGGGCTCAAGGCTCTCTACGTCGGGACGAGGCAGTCGTTCGAGAAACTGACGAGCGTAGGGACTGAAGCTCTCGACGAAGCGACGCTGACCTTCGGCATACAGCGTATCGAGTGCCAGCGACGACTTCCCGGATCCACTCGGGCCGCACAGCGCGACCAGCGATCCAGCTTCTAGACGCAGGTCTACCGACTGAAGGTTGTGGGTTTTGGCTCCGCGTAGGGAGATCGGCAGCATCGATGACATCGTGGCCTTCCTGACGGACGCGACGGTACGTTGTGTGGGTCGCGCACGCTGATTGGATGAAGCTTGCGCAGAAAAGCGCACAACGCTGCGATCGAAAAGAGGGAAAAAGCGGCTTCAGACGGCAAGTCGAGCGCTCGACGAGCGAACGCGACAGCGAATCAAGCGGGAAAAGCGAAGGCTAGCGGAAGGTGCGAGTGGTTGTGCGCTGACGAACCAGGCTCGACAGAAGCTCGGCGCTGTCATGCTTGGGACGCGGTGGCATGTACTTGTAGCGCTTGCGCCAGAAGCGCAGCGGGCCACCGTCGCGACAGCCCAGCGCACGATCGCTCGGGGAGCAGTAGATGCGCAGGTGCAGGTGATCGTCGTGGGGTAGCGTGTCACCGGGCTGCTTGAGAACAGCCTCGGCGCGCTCGATCAGCTCTTCATTTTCTCGACGGTCACGCGCGTGCTGGAGCAAGACGTTGCGCAGGCGGTTGTGGATGAACAAAAACTGGATCTCGATCTCGGGATCTTCGAGGAGCGCACGCACCAGCGCCCAGTTGCGACGGACATCGAACTTGCGCGGCGTAAATTCCTCGAAAGTCACACCAGGCGTCGCGCGGACGGTTAGGGATCGCAGGCCCGCGCCGTAGCGTGGCATCGCCGACACAGGCGCAATCGGCTGGCCTTCCTCATCGACGGCGTAATAGATCAAGTCGGCATCGTGGCCGTTTTCGTGTGAGCGATGCAGCTTGCTTTCGCCGCCGCCTTTCATGGCGATGTCTGCGACGCCGAGTGTGCCACCGGGATGCTCTTTGGCGACGCGCTTGGCTGCCCGCATGATGGCCGAGACAATTTCGTCGGTGCCGTAGTTGGCGCCGCGCTCGCGCCAGATCGTGGGAACAACGAAGCCGGGGCCTTCGTCGGGCAGCTTGCGTCCGCGACGGAGTGCGCCGTTGTTGAAGCTGCCCATGGCGACGCTGCCTCCGTCCGTCAGCAAGCCTGGGCCAATGCAGCCAAGGAGCAAGCAGGGCAGGGCCAGGAGCAGAAGACCTCGACGGGAATTGCTGCGCATGGTGACTCCAGTATGCCACAGCGTCCAGGTGGCAGAGAAGAGGCAGAAATGAGAAGTTTATCGCTCGATACAGTAATTTGGATTACTGAATTGGTCGGATTTTCATCACCAACGGAACTCGCTGCGGAACAAGATCGCGTGGGTGATGACGGTCGGCACTTCTTTGGTCGGTAGATCTTTGCGGTCTTCCGAAGACATCGCGATCAGTCGGTAATCCGCCAAGAAGAACAGCGTGCGCCATGGGTTGAGAGCGAGCTGGGCGTTGACCTCGTGGGTCATGCCAGCGCGCTTTCCGAAGCAGCCAGAAAATGGGTCACTTGGCGTACAGAACACTTTGTCATTATTGGCGAACTGATCGGTCGTGATCGCTGCGGTGTAGCCGAGAGACGCGGTGATGCGCTCTTTCCAAAAGTCGCGGCCTACGTCGAAGCTGACGATGTGGTTCGTCGCGCGATAGTCGAAGATCAGGCTGTAGATCAGGCTGGCGCGAATGCCAAGCAGTGATCCGGTGTCGCGGACTCCGACGGAGACATCGCCAGCGAGGTTCGACGTGTTCTTGGTGTACGTCGTGGTGTTGTAGACATCGGGAACGCTTGCGCCGTTGATGAGCGCGCGGGCGCGAACACGTCCTTCGATGAAGCCGCCGAGACGACGGAAGAAGCGACTGTCGAGCGTGACACGTCCTTCGTCGCGGCCTGTACGCAAGACGGTGAGGTTGTTTTCGACGGCACTGGCACCGATGGCGGCGAGCGTGGTTCCGGCGGCCCGGTTGTAGACAAGCCGCGACAGATACATGTTGATCGCCAGCGACGACATGTGTGAATAGCCAAGGCGAATCGTCAGACGATCGTCGCTGAGCGCTCGGATAGACGACAGAATCACGGCGCGCGTTAGCTGCGGTCCCGCCGAGCCGTACAGATCGACGACGAGATCGCTCATCAGATCGACGCGCTCGTGCGGACGCCAGGAATTAAACCAGCTGATAAAGATACGCGGTGCATCGAGTGCATCCGACGGAGGCCGCAGGTTTTCCTGAATCGGACTGCCATTCATCGGCGTAACGGCGCTCAGGTTGGGAATGACCTGGCCACCGTCGCCAGGGCCCATAAAAAATGACCCAGCGGCACCGACGCTGCCCCACAGCGAGCTATAGGTGTAGCGTGCGCCAACTCCACCGACGATGCCGAACTTTCCACCGTCGGTCTGGCACTGCTGTGTCGCCAGCTCTTCGGGCGTCGGATCAAACGGTCCAGCAATCAGCGTCGGTGTCGTGTTTCGCTGACCCGCGACGCCTGCGCCACACGGTGCGACGTAGTCGGTGAACAGGGATCGCGAGTAGGGATTGGGATAGCCACCGACGAACGCGCTTCCGTACCAGTGCGATCCGAAGTCGTGCGCAAGCCGAACACCGTCGATCTTGATGGCATCGGTTTCCGACACGTACATCCGTCCCAGCGACAGATGCCACGTCGAAACAGGACGAAAGGTGACATACGCTTCGCGCAGATCGTACTCACGTCCACCGAGATAGCCTCGGGCCGAGATGCCAAGCGGTGTCTTATAAAAGTCGTCTCCCGAGAGCTGACTGTTGGTATTGAACTTGCGCTCGAAGTCGAGGCTGCCGGTCAGTCGCAGACGGAAATCGAGCTTGAAGTCGATGCGCTCTTTCCACATCCGCGACGCCAGCACCGTCGCTCGGAAGTCCAGCAGCCCCAGGTTGGAGTTGGTCGCGATCCGCTTGTCGATGTTCAGCGTCGGATCCACGCCGTCGTCTTCGGTGTAGTAGAAGCCGGTCAGCGAGACTTTGCCGCGATAAACCGGTCCAGCGGTGGCTAGCGACGGAGCAGCCAGCAGCAGCGCCGCAAAAAGAAGCTTCCCCCTCATCGACACACCGAATCCGTTCCCACCAGGCGGCTGACACGGAAGCTTGCGGTGTTGTGGCAGCTTCCGCAGCTTACCTGGGCATCGTGGCGATTGGCTTGACCCGCTGGTAGTCCGTCGGTGGTAATGCGCAGGGCCGCCGCACGAACCGCGTCGTCGCGATGGCATGAAATACACGCCGGAGAGACGCCCGCGTAGTTTCCGCCCTTGTGACAGTCGCTGCACGGCAAGACGCGATGGACGCCAGTGAGCGTGCAGCCCACTCGGTCGTGATAAAAGCGTGCGCCGGTGAACGTCTGCTGGGTGTGACAGTCGCTACAGCGCGGCCCGAGCGAGTTGTGGTGAACGTCGTCGCGCTGGTGACAGCCAATGCAAAGCTGCGCCAGTCCTTGCAGCACGCGTCCGCTCGGATGGCACTCTTTGCAGAACAAGCGATCGTGCGCACCACCGAAGCGAACCGGGAAGATGTCGTGTCCGGTGTGGATCTTCTTCCACGTCGCGGGCTCGTGACAGCCTTGGCAGCGAATGCCTAGCTCTCCCTTGTGGGCTTCGGGATCGGCGTGACATTCCTGACACTGGGTCGGAGTTGGCTTGTACTTCTGCGACGGATGGCAGCCTTGGCAGCGCACCGCCATGTGCTTGCCATCGAGCTTCCAGCGATCTTTGACCTTCGGATCGTTGTGGTCGAAGCTGTTTTGTCCCGTCGGGCTGTGGCAAGACTCGCACTGTAATCCGAGGCTGCGTCTGTGCGCATCGTCCTTTAGGTGGCATCCACCGTCGCTACACTGCATCGGTGTCGGTTTGTAGCGACGAGACGGATGGCAGCCTTCGCAGCGCGCTTCTTTGTGCTTTCCGACGAGAGGATAGTTGCTCTGATCGTGGTTGAACTTGGTCGCAGCCCAGCGCGCACCTTCGTGACAGTTGTTGCAGGTGTCTTTGCCGAGTGAGCCTTTGTGCAGACGGTCTTCGTGACAGGCTCCGCACATCGACGGCGTGTCGCGATACTGATCGTCTTTGTGGCACGAGCGACAGTCTTTGATCTTCACACCATCGATGACGTGACCATCGATCAGCTGGAATGGCTTGCCGGGACCGTGACCGATCTTGACGCGCTCATTGACGGCTTTGGGATCGACGCTCTGTTTGACCTCGCCGGGCTTTTGGTGACATTGCAAGCACTGGTCCGACGTGAACTGCTTCTTGTGGACGTTGGCGTGCTGGTGGCAGCCCATGCAGTCGATCGTCGTCGTTGTGTTCTTTTTGCCTTTGCCGGTGCTCGTGACCTTGACGATGGCGTCGAAGTTTTCAAACTCCGCCGGGTTTTTGCCTCGGTGACATGCGCGACATGAGACGGCGGCGTGACGTCCGATGAGCGGAAAGCGCGTCTTGTTGTGCTCAAACTTCAGCTCGGGGCCCCACGTCGTCGATAAGTGACACGTCGAGCACTCACCGAGCTTGCTGAAGCGACCTTCGTGCGCGTCTTTGTGACACGCATCGCAGTTGCGCCCCGGAGACTTGGTTGCCGTCGCAGGATGGCACGACGCACACGGCTTTTTGTGCGGACCTTCCAGCGCAAAGCGCGTCTTGTGGTTGTGGTCAAAATCGACGGTCTTCCACTCGACTTTGGCGCTGTGACAGAGCGTGCATTTTTTCTGACCGAACAGCGACTCACCGTGGACGTTTTTGTGACACGGCGTGCAGTCCATCGCCCAGTTGGTCAGTCGGAACATCGTGCGCGGGTGACAGCTATTGCAAGGAACGCCCGCGTGCTTGGTCTCGATCGGGAAGCGCGTGTCTTGGTTGTGATCAAACTTCGACGGATCGAGCGCGCGCCAGTTCTTGGCGTCGTGGCAGCGCTCGCAGTTGGCGACCTGTTCGTGTAGCTCTCCGTGCGGAGACTTGTGACAGCCGACGCAGGCCATCGGTGCGAGCAGGAAGCTCGGACGACCCGTCTTGGTCTGCTGTTTGTGACAGTCTTTGCAGTCCACCACCGAGTGACGACCCTGAAGCGGGAAGCGCGTTGTGGTGTCGTGATTGAACTTCTGCTGACCGCCCATCGTGACCCAGCCGAACAGGTCGGCGTCGAGCCCTCGGTGTTCTTTGTGACAGAGCACGCACGGACGGCCCGCCGCTTTGGGAGAAGCGTGCAGACCGATCTTTTGCGCAATCCGATCCGCAACCGGCTTGTGACAATCGAGGCACTTTTTGTCGTCTACCTCGCGTCTTCCCGCCGGGTGGCATTTGACGCAGTTGGCGGCTCCGTCGATTTCGGCGTGACCTTTGGCGAGCTTTCCAGGCGACGAGTCAAAAAAGCTGGCTCGGGCCGAAAAGGAAGCCAAGAGCCCGTACAGAAGCACGAGCGCATAGAGTGCCCTAGGCAAGCGATGAGAGAGACAAGACACTTCGGCCTATCTTATCCGCTTACTCCATCACCCGTCTAGGGAGCAATGCCGTGTCGCTTCGATTGGCGCGATGTTGGCGCGGGCAGTGGCTGGACGGTTGGCTTCGGTCAGCTTCGCGTCGGCTTCACTTAGCTTCGCTCGGGTCGTTTGCGCTGACGTAGGCTCTGGCGTGCAGCGTGGGCTTCGGGGCTTTGCCAAGATTCGAGGCGCAGGGCCAGCAGTTCTTCGGCCTGATCTTCGCTCAGCACTGGACCCGAGCGCAGAAGGTGTTCAATCAGGCGACGTGTACCTTGGACGGCGGGACGCGGCTGCATGGCCACCTTGCGTGCCAGCTCACACGCGGTATCCAGCACCTTATCGGCGGGCACAATCCGCGACACCAAGCCCAGCTTGTGACCTGTCTCGGCGCTGATCGGCTCGGCCAGCAGCAGCAGCTCACGCGCTCGCGCTGCACCGCACAGCGTCGCCAGTCGCCAGATTCCTTCCAGCGTATAGACGATCCCGAGCTTGACCGGCGGCATCTGCATCACCACTTCGGCGTGTGCAACCCGCAGATCACAGGACAGCGCGATTTCCAGACCGGCCCCCACTGCCGCGCCCGTCATCGCTGCCACCGTCGGGAGCGGACCTTCCCGCAGCAGTCGCAGCGTCGCTTCCAGCTCTCCGTGTCCACGCAGCCAGCTTCGATCCGGATCGGGAGGCAGCGCATTCAGATCATAGCCCGCACAGAACACGCCTCCCGCGCCGGTCAGCACCGCCGCACGCGCTCCGTGAGCTGCCGCAGCAGTGATCGCTTCACGCAGGCTCAGGAGCAGCGCATCATCGACCGCATTGGCTCTGGACAAGTTGGACAGCGAGATCACCAGCACATTGCCTTGGTGCTCGGTACGCAAACGGCTCGGCATCTCCAAGACTCCCCCTGACACTTACTTTTTGAGCATAACCTGACGAATCAGTCCCAGGGGCGCGCGCCCAAATCCGAGCAGCGTGTCATGGAAGCTCTTCAGGCTGTAGGCGCTTCCTTGCTGCGCTTTGTAGTCCTGCCGCAGCTTCATGATCTGGAGCTTTCCGTACGTGTAGACCACATAGAGCGGATCTTGCGTGCCACGACGCGCTTCCAGCTCGGCCACCGTCTTCATCTGAAGTCCTTCTTTGACGAAGAACTCTTCCGCTTGCGCTTGCGTCATCCCGTGACAGTGCATGCGAATTCCCGCGACAAAGCGAGCCGCTCGTAGCAGCGCATCTTGAAGCTGCATCAGCCGCACCTTCGGATCGCTGCTATAGCCTTGCTGCATCATCATCTCTTCGGTGTAGTGCGCCCAGCCTTCTGAGTTCGATCGCACCTGCGCCACTTGCTTCACTTTGCTCAGCTTGCCGAGCCACAAGTACTGGATGTAGTGACCGGGAAACGCTTCGTGAATCGCCACCACATCAATGAGTGGTCGGTTGTGTGCGCCACGCAGAAAGTCTTCCGCTTCACCCGGCGGCCAGCTCGGCTCCGGGAGCGTGATGTAGTAGTACGCTTCGCTCGTTTTTTCGTACGGACCCGGCGTATCCATCGATGCCAGCGTCGTCGCACGCATAAACGGCGGAGTCTCTCGGACCAGCGGCAGCACATCCGACGGAACCGTCACGATCTGCTTGTCGATCAAGAACTTGCGCTGCTGAGCCAGCCTCGATGCGGTGTAGTCAATCAGCTCTGCGGTCTTCGGATGATCTTGGCTAACCAGCGTCTGGGTTTCGTGAGCGCTGCGCGTTGGATCGATCAGCGCGGCGGTCTTCTGGAACTCACTGCGCAGGCGCTGAAGCTCGGCCTCTGCTTGCTGAAGCAGCTCCGACGTGGGCGTCTCGATCATCTCTTCCGCAAACAGCGCACGCTGAAACAGTGCTGGACCCAGCGCAAACTGCGGTGACGCCTTCGCTTTTCCGTCTTTACGTAGGAAGTCTCCAAAGCGCTCCAGCGACGACACAATAGCCGAGCTTGCCTCGTGTAGCTGCGCTTGAAGTGCTGGATCGCGGATCTCTGAAAACGCTTTCACCACGTCGCTGCGAAAGAACGCAATCGTCGCGGGCAGCGTACGCAGGGTCACTTCCACCGACGCAACCGAGAGCTGATCCAGGTTCTTTGGTGCCAAGTCGATGAGCGCGCTCGCTCTGCGCAGTCGCGAGATCGCTGCCTTCATTCGCACCTCAAGCGGCGCAAAGTTTCGCTTCAGCAGCTGATTGACGCATTCCGACGCCAGCGCCGAATAAGCCAGCGGTCGGCGACGATGTTCCGGCAGCTCGGTCAGCACAAAGCGTCGCGTCAAAAGCGAGTGGCGTAAAAGCTGAAGATCAAACCGTTCTTCGTCGAGCAGCTTGCTCTTGTCGAGCGCTGCCAGCCGAGCGTCCCACGTCGCAAGCCAGCTCAGCGTCTTTTGCACACCGCTTGGGCTCAGATCTTCCAGCTCATGATCGAACTGATGCAGGCCCAGATCGGTGGCTTCCGTCGGATAGTGCTTGCCCAGCTGTGACACGAAGTCATCGACGAGCGACGCAAACTGTTGGCTGGCTGCACTGCGCTGCACTGTCGGTGGCTGCGTCGCACTGTGGACGTGTCCCGATCCAAGCAGTGTCGCAACCAGCAGCAGAGAAGATCCAAGCGTCTTCGATCGTCTTGCCCTGTGACGAGCGGAACCCAGTGAGTCAGAAGCGGAGAAACCAGATGCCGAAGCCGGGCTGTGTTGTGCGGAAGGACCGTTTGACATGTCGGCTCCTTCTATCACCTCAGCAACGTGCGGACCGCTGGAAAAAGCAGCGCAAGCGCTTCGATCTCCGTAGACTAATCCGCTACGCTACAAAGCTTGTGACAGTCACATGAGGAGTTGGCCCGTGAAGAACCGCGAAAATCGCTTTGTCCATGGTGCTCTGTCGGCGCTGATGTTTTCGTCGCTGCTTGCGTTCCCCGGCTCGGCCTTTGCAGAGCCCAAAGCTGGCGACAAGCTGGAAAATCCTGAAGTCCGTGACGCCAAGGATCAGCCAGCCAAGCTGCCTGAGTGGGGCAACAAAGTCCTTCTCATCATGTACACCGACCCCGATGAGGCCGATCAGAACGACAAGTTTGCTGACGATGTAAAGGCTGCGAACCTTCCCAAAGATGTCTTTCAGTCGATGGGCGTCGCCAACATGAAGGATGCGCCGGGCAAGCCCAACTGGATCATCCGTCGCGTCGTGCGCAAAAAGATCGACAAGTACGGCACCACGATCCTGACCGATCCCGATCTGCTGCTCGCCAAAGCGTGGAACTTGGGCGACTGTAACGACAAGTCCGTCGTGCTGTTCGTCGATAAAAAGGGAGTCCTGCGCTATCTGTACAAAGGTCAGCTTTCCGATGCAGAGCGCAAGAGCGCGCTCGATAAGCTGAAGTTGCTGATCGACGAAGCCAAGGGTTCCTAACCGCTTCTTCGCGTGCGCTTCCCACTGGTCTGTTTCACCTCTTCATCCGTCTGCGCGGAGTCTCGTGTCTAGCTCGCAACATAGCGTCGTTGCTTCAGCCAAGAGCGGAGGTCGTCGTCAGCTTCCGCTGCTCCTTTCCTCGATCCTGATCGTGGTGGCGGTCTGGCTCGTTGCTGCGGGTCGTCAGCTCGACTATCTGGCGGATGACGCCTACATCTTGTTTCGACATGTCCTACAGCACAGGCGCGGGCTCGGGATGATCTGGGATGTCTGGCATCCGGTGCAGGCGCATAGCTCGGTGCTGTGGGCGTATCTGCTGCGGCTACTGTCGTCGCTGGGACTGCCTATTGAAGACGCGGCCCGGCTGCTCGGAACCTGCTTCGGCGTCCTGTCGGTGCTGCTGGTAACAGTGACGCTGTGGAGCACGCTGAACCTCAAGCGACTGCTTGTGGCGGTGGCACTGCTGGCGACGTTTCCTCCGCTGGTGCTGTGGAGCAGTGCTGGTCTGGAAACCACGCTGGCGCTGTGTCTGGGACTTCACTTTGTCTCGGTGGTGGGTCGTGCCTGCGAAAAGTCGGTGAGTCCTCCGCTTCAGGAAGCAGAGCTGCTGACAGCGGTGCTGCTGGGCGTAGTCAGTCCGCTGGTTCGTCCCGATCTGCCGCTTCAGCTGTTGGGGGGACTGTGCTGTCTATTTGTTTGGAATGCGCGCGCGCGACGGCTGATTCCCGTCGTGGTTGTGTCTTGTATGATGGGCATTTTGGTCTACATCGCGCTCAATCGCTGGTCCTACGGAGTCTCTGTTGCGGTTCCGGTTGCGACCAAGTTTCGGATTGAACCAAGGAACGTGCTGCGCTTTGGTCGCTATGTCCTGCACGATGCGCCGCAGCTTGTGCTTCTGTGGCTGATCCTGGCGGCAGTGCTGCGCAAGACCTGGCGCAGCGAGCTGATTCAAGATCCGGTCGCGCTGCTGAGCTTTGGAACCTTGTGTGCGACGCTGGCAGAGCTATCTCTGCTTGGCGGAGATGAGCTGTCGCGCGGTCGATTCCTGATCTGGCCGTTCGCGTGTACGCTGCTGGTCCTGGGACGCTTGGTGGTCACGGTGCGGATTCCCAAAGGAACGCGAAACGGAGTCCTCCTTTCGCTGCTGGCGCTGTGTGTTTCGCAGTCTGCGTGGGCGCTGGCTCCAGAAGGTGATGCGCCGTGTAGTCGCTGGCGAAAGTCCGCAGGTGAGTGGCTTCATTCCCATAGCGCTCCTGATGCGACGATTGCGGTCGCTCCGGCTGGCTTCATTCCCTACTTTGCGGATCGCAAGACCGTGGATCTGATGGGTCTTGCGCATCAAAAAATTGGTACACTTCCGATGGTTAGGGGATCGGAACCGTGGGGTTTCGCAGCGACGGAGATTGCGATTGCGGAAGGAACCTGCGCGATCCTGCTGGTGGTGTGTGACTCTCCCGCTGAAGATCCGCGCGTGTACTGTGAGCATCCGACTCTGCGCGGCATCGCTTCATCGATAAAGAGTCATCCTGAGTATGGATTTTATCGCGCTGACATCGGTGTTGGGAATCCGCTGCGCCTGGCCGTTCGCAGAGACTGTCTGTCTCTGTTTCAGGGACTTTCTGAAGAGCCACCGCTGCGCAGCGAAGTCAGATGACGCACGCTTGTGATAGGAAAGAGAGCATGGCAAAGCACATCGACTTTTACTTCGACCTGTCGTCTCCCTATTCGTACTTCGCGGCCACGCAGCTTCCGTCGCTGGCAGCCAAATACGGAGCCTCTGTCGCATATAAGCCGTTGGTTCTGGCTGCGGTGTTCAAAGCGCAGGGCAACGTGATGCCAGCGGTCTGCATTCCCAAAGCGCAGTACATGATCAAAGACTTGCTGCGCTGGGCCGAGCAGTATGGCGTTCCGTTTCAGATGTCGAGTCGCTTTCCTCTTCCTACGATTCGCGGCATGCGCTTGGTGATCGCGGCGGAAGCGCACGGACGCAGCGCCGAGCTGGCGAGCAAGCTGTTTTCCGGAATGTGGGAGCGCGATCTGGACATCTCCAGTGATGCGGTCCTACATGCGCTCGTGACAGAAGCCGGACTGCCTGCTGATGAGCTGATGGCAGCGACGGAAACCAGCGCGGTCAAAGACAAGCTCCGTGCCTACACTGATGAAGCGATTGGCAAAGGAGTGTTTGGGGCTCCTGCGATGATTGTGGATGGGGAGCTGTTTTGGGGAAACGATCGGCTGCACTTTCTGGAAAAGCAGCTCGCCAAGTAGTCGCGTCAAAGTAGCCGTCGTAGAAGCTCGCAGCCGGTCCGATAGGAAGGTTGCGGCGCGGCTACGCTAGCGACCGTACCAGATGCCAGTTGTGAAGCTGATGGAGTGGAAGTCGTAGCTGCGCGGAGCGGCTCCATCGACGGCAAAGCTCGGCATGATGTTGAACTGATAGGACGCGTCGAACTCGATGGCAACGCGCTCGCTGACTTTGGCGTCCATGCCGATCGACAAGCGCGTAACGTGACCGATGCCGCGACCTTCGCGCTCGCGGATCCAGACCTGAATCGCACCGAGTCCGTACGCTAGATAGGGACGCCAGCGACGACCAGGGAAGATGGTGTGCTTGGCGAAGATTCCGTAGTTTAGCCCGAGGTTGTCGGCGACTTCTTGTCCAAAGTTGTAGAAGAAGCCCGCAAAGAAGCCGACATAGGAGCCCCAGCCGGACAGAAATCCGCCGACTTGCCAGCCCGCTTTCCAGTCAATCCGCAGGCCGTGATTGCGATATTTTCCGTCGGGAACGCTGGCGCTTAGGGGAAGATAGCTAAGCGGTGTGTAGGCGTAGCCTGCGGTCAGGCTCATCACGCGCGGCGCATGTCGCATCGTCGTGAGCGGCGACGTGACGGGGGCTGGTGCTGCCGGCGCTATCACAGTCACAGGCTGCGGAGGATCGACCTGAGGTGGACTCTGCACTGGCTGGGACGGCGTCGCGGGCGGTGGCGCAATCGCTCCTGGATCAAGGGGTGCGAGCTGCGCAAGGGCAGGGCGTTCGCAGAACAGAGAGCCACAGAGCAGGAGGCCAAGGGCAGAGAGCTGTTTCATATTCAAGCTAGTGTACATGGTCCTGCGCGGTTCTGCTCGGCTTCGATGTGCGTCGGCGGGATGTAGGACGATGCGTTACTCGCGACCGGATCGGAAGCGAATGAGTCCTTCTTGCGCGGTCGATGCGACCAGTCGTCCATCGCTGGAAAAGACGCTGCCGCGAACCATGCCGCGCGCTCCCGATGCCGACGGACTGTGCATCACATGCAGCAGCCAGTCATCCATTCGGAACGGACGATGAAACCACATGGCGTGATCGATGCTCGCGATCTGCATACCGGGGCTCACCCAGGTCAGTCCGTGCGGACGAAGCGCGGTCGGAAGGAATGCAAAGTCCGAGCAGTACGCCAGCAAGTACCGATGCAGAGCTGGATCATCTGGAAGTGCTGCTGCGGTTCGTACCCAGACTGCGGACTCTGGAGCGCGCTTCTCTGGTGCAAAGGGATGGACGGGATCGACGGGACGAAGCTCAATCGGACGCTCTGCGGTGGCGCGCGTCCGAATCTTTTCAGGCAGTCTTTCGGCGTACTTCATCCACAGCTCGCGCTCGGAAAGGAGTCCGTCCGGGCCCACCGTCTGCGTCATCGGCTCTGCGTGATCGATGCCTGGCTCTTCAACCTGAAACGACGCGAGCATCTGGAAGATCGGCTTGCCACTCTGTACGGCCAAGATGCTGCGGGTGCTAAAGCTCTGTCCATCGCGGGTTCGATCGACGCTGTAGACAATCGGCTTGTGTGCGTCGCCTAGTCGCAAAAAATACGCATGAAGGGAGTGTACGTGACGATCGGACGGAACGGTCTGAACCGCTGCGCTGAGCGCTTGTCCCAGCACTTGTCCGCCGAACACTTGGCCCCAGCCGAGATCCTGACTTTGACCACGGAAGAGATCCTCCTCGATCTTTTCCAGCGCCAGGAGTGTCACCAGTTCATTGAGTACACGGGTCATGTCTGCTCCAAAAAACGGGATCCTATTGTAGGAAAGTCGTGTGCGCTTCGTGTACCAATTCAACCTGTTCTTCGAGACTGGTGACTTCATCCATCCAGTGTGAATACGAGGTGAAGTCGGGGAACGTTCTCTCAAAGATTGGATCGGCATACCGTCGAGCCACCCAGCCTGCGTAGTGAAGCATTCGCAGACCGCGTAGCGCTTCAATCAAGCGAAGCTGTCGCAGCTCAAACGATCGAATCTGCTGATAACCATCCAAGATGATCGCGCGCTGCTGTCGGGCTTCATCGTCTCTGCCGCGCACCACCATCCACAGATCTTGCGCAGCGGGTGCGGTCATCATGTCATCGAAGTCCAGAAACACCGGACCGCTCTTTTGCCACAGCAAGTTGCCACCGTGACAGTCTCCGTGAACGCGATGAAGCGGAATCGATTCCCACAGCGGAATCGCCAATCGGATGAGCGCTTCTGCCGCGCGCTGATAACGATTCCAGAGCTGAACATCGACGAGCTGACTGTCTTTAAGCGCTTGCAGCGCGGGCTGTCCGTACTGGTTCGGAGTCAGCATAGGACGATGCTCCGCTGCGTGCTGCGCACCGACATTGTGAAGTCGCGCCAGCAGTCTTCCCACTTGCAGAAGCTGATCATCTTGCAGCTCTTCTTCGACGCGACCAGAGACTTTGGGAAACAGCGAAAAGAAGACTCCGAAAGGTGTCTTATGCAGAGTCTGTCCGCTCGCTCCCGCCATCGCAATGGGCTGTACAACCGGCACTTCTGCTTCTTGTAGCTCTTGCAGAAACTGATGCTCTTGCAACAGCGCAGCTTCAGACCAGCGACCGGGACGATAAAACTTGGCGATGACCTTGGAACCGACACCGGAAAGGGGCTCTTCCAGCTCGATTTCGTAGACGCGATTTTCCATGCTCGCATGAACAAAACAGCGTCCGGTGGCGCGCACAGATCCCGTGGGATCGAGCGCTTGTTCGACAGCTCCCAACACAGCATCAGGGGTCAGCGTAAAGAAGTCTTGCATCGGATGGTCGCGACTTTGCCAAAGCGGGGCCGGACAGAAAAGCTACTTTCGCCAGGCTCCGTCACTTTCGATGCGCTTTTTGATCGCGCGCAGCAAGTTGGGAATCGCGCGTCGGGTCATGTAGTCCGCAATGAAGCGCGGTACAGAGCGTCCGCTATCGACGAAGCTGCGATACACCACCAGCGTCTTGTCTGCTTCGATGGGATGCAGCTCGTAGCTTCCTACTGTGTCGGCGATCGAGTTGTCTGGTGCGCTCTTGTCCAGCGTCCAGCGAATCGCATGCGCATCAGAATCCAGCGAAAAGATCGCGGTGTAGCGTGCTGTGGTGACTGCGGCGTTCACTTGCATGCGCGCCACCACGCGATCGGGATCGGCGGACAGAATCCACACTTTTTCAAGTCGTGGCATGTATTCCGCTTTGTCATCGAAGCGACGAAGCACGGCCCATGTCTGCGCAATCGGCTTGTCGATGACAATTGCACCCACACCTCGTCCTGCGACCTTGCCCGTGGCTGCGACAAACGACTCTGTTCGGGTGGGAACTTCTCCACGTAGTGCTTGCGCAAGCTCCGGTTCACTCAGCCCGAGCACGCTCGCGACAATCACTCCGAGTAGATGCGTCCACATCGAAGGCATACTAACATGAGGAGTTGTCATGCGTGCTCTACTCGCTGCCTCGCTCCTGTGTGGTCTGGCTGGATCGATTGCTACCGTGATTCCTATGGAAGCGAGTGCGTATGTTCGCACCCGAACCAAAGCAAGCTGTCGGCCTCTTCGCTGGGCGCAGACCTGTATCTTTTTGCAGCCTGATGCAGAGCTTCTGCGCACCGACATGGCTTCCGATGCCGTGCTCGATGCGATCCAAGGTGCGATTCGGAGCTGGAATGATCGACTCGATCCCTCCAGCTTTCTGCGTCTGTACTATCTGCCGCCCAGCGAATCCAAAGAGGTCAGCCAGACCGACAGACTCGGATCGATCAAGTTCCGCTTTGAGCGCTGGTGTCGTCCGGCCAAAGATGCAAGCTCCAGTCCCATCTGCTTCGATCCTGCTGCTACTGCAGTGACAACCGTTACCTTCCTAAACAAGCCAACAGAGCCCGAACAAGACGGACAGATTGTCGATACAGACATCGATCTGAACGCGGTGGGATATCGATTCGTCGATGGCTCGCTTCCGTTTCCCGTCGGAGAAAAGCGTCCACTGGTGGATCTCTGGAATGTCCTTACGCATGAACTGGGTCATGTCCAAGGACTGGATCACACCTGTAGCTTGGACTTTGGATCCGTTCCCGCATGCATGACAGATGACAAAGGTGCAGCCATTCCATCCTGTACAGAGCTGGACAACATGCGGCGCACTTCACAGTCTGCTGAGAGCGCGTATCAAGCCGCAATGTATCCCACGTCCGTCGCAGGAGAGTATTCCCGAAGGATTCCTACATCCGATGACTTGGCCGGTGTCATCAGCACACATCCTGCCTTTTCTGATCCGCAGATCTGCAAGATTCCCTCTGTCGTCAGTGGCTGTCAGGCTGCCGCGCAGCGCGCTCCGCATCAGGATGCTGCGCACCTTTGGGCACTGCTCAGTATGCTCTGTCTGCCATTCCTTCTGATGCTGCGCTTGCGACGAAAAAGTGAGCTGCGTACTCCGTGATTGCGCTTCCGTGATACGCTCAATTCCTCGCGCTGGTCTTTGTCCAGCCAAAGGGGATTCACATCATGATCAAGCTGTATGGAATGACGCTGTCGGCGCACACTCGCAAGATTCAGACTGCACTGCTCGATCTGGGTCTTTCCTATGAACTGGTGGTGGTCGATCTGACCAAAGGGGATCAGCACAATCCCGAGTATGTGAAGCTCAATCCTGGTGCAAAGACTCCGACGCTGGTGGATGGCGATCTGGTGGTCATTGAGTCCAACGCAATCCTGACCTACTTGGCGGATACATACGGAAAAGGAAAGCTGATTGCAGAAAGCGGTGCGGATCGCTGGCAGACGATTCAGTGGCTGACCTGGAATGGGTCGGAAGGTCACGGTCCACTGTCGCGTCCTTGGTATGTGAAGATCCTGTATCCGCTGATGGGAATGCCGCTGGATCACGCCGCGCTGGAAAAGTCGCACGCCGATGCACAAGTCCCGTTGAAGCTGCTCGATCGCGTGCTGTCCTGTCAGAACTATTTTGGTGGATCGTCCTATTCTGTGGCCGATATTGCGATGGCGGAATCTGTGTTCCTCACCCAGTGGGGCGGCGTCGATACCAGCATCTATCCGAACGTCACGCGCTGGTTTCTGGATGTGACTTCGCGCGATTCCTACAAAGCGACGCGATTTCCTCCGCACTAGCCTCGGCAGCTCGCCTATAAAAGGAATGTCTCTGCTCGCGATAAGGAGTCACTCTGCTCCCGATAAGGAGTGACTCTATTTGCGATAAGGAGTCACTCTGTTTGCGATAAGGAGTCACTCTGCTTGCGCTTGGGAATCGCTAGGCTGCCGACGCTCCGCTCTTTCCCTTTCCGTAGTACTGATCAAAGCGTCCTTCCAAGAGCTGCTGAACCTGCGCAGGCCACCAGTGCGCATGACCTTTCGGCGTTGTGTATCCTGCTTCCATCAAGTAGCGCGCCAGCTTCGGATAACCGGGTCGTTCCCAGGGCTCATCAGGAATCCGTAGCTCGTGCTCTCTTCGCATCCGCTCCAGCATGTTTTCCAGAAACTTCTTGGGCGTCAGGTGCTTGGCTTCTTCGCAGCGAGAGATCAGCCCGCGCACACTCCGCTCGGTAAACTTGCTTCCCTTGAGCGGCACGTAGCTCTGTTCATTGAGCGCGAGCGCGATCTGTTTCGGAGTATGTCCGTGACTGTGAAGGTCCAGGATCTTTTCCTTGAGTTCGTGATCAGAGTGCGGACGCGGATTGTGCGGACGCGGCTTGTGCCAGCTCAGTCGCAGGCGCAGGTTGTAGATCAGGCTCTTGGTCCACTTTTCCCCTTGCGGAGGCTTCACTCCGTCGGCATTGAGCCGCGATGCCATCTCTGAAATCGTGACGCCTTCCGCATTCCACTGCTTCATAAGCTGAAGCACCGCTTGCTCTTCGGGATCTTCGATCAGGATCCGAAAGCGCGGATTGTCCGGAGCCTGCGTCGCACGCATTCCGTACGGAACCTTGCCAAAGTGATAGCCACGACTGCGCAGGTGGCGAATCGCTTCGCGCGTACGCTCTCCGGTCGCTTCCCGTTCCATCTGCGCAAAGACCAGCAGAATGCTCACCAGTGCGCGTCCCAGCGACGAATCGAGCTTGATCGATTCCCGAATTGCGACCAGCTCTTTGCGACCGTCTTTGAAGTAGCGCTCGTACAGCTCGCAGAAGTGCTTGATCGACCGACTGAGCCGATCGAACTTGAGCACGATCAGAATGTCCGCCGAGCCCGTTAGCAGATCGAGCGCCTGCCCAAGTCCCGGCCGCTGATCCTTACCGCCCGAGATCACGTCTTTGCAGATCTTGAGCAAGGTGTAGCCGTGAGCTGCACAGTATTGCTCGATCGCAGCAGTCTGTGCATCCAGCGACAAACCATCCGCTGCTTGCATATCAGTAGATACACGTACATAGCCTACAGCACGACGCATAAGTTGCTATGTTATTGCAAAGTGAAGCATTTCTGTACAGCGATTCTGATTGAGGTGTCCAATTCTTTCATGATTTCATTGTGCGTACTGTGTGTTTTGCATCATACACGGAACATCTCTGCGCACATGTCTGTGTGAAAAATGTCCAATCATGGAATCACTGCGCAGAAATGGTTGATAATTGTGTATCAATGGCCGCTCCTCCGTCCGGCAAAGGTTCCTCATCGCGTCCACCTGCTGCTCCTCAGGTTGTTACCGCTGATGCGTCGGTGGGCGCAGCGAACACCGGCGCTGAAGTCTCTTTGAACAAATCGACCACAGAGGGCAGCGACGAGTATCTGGGCAAGACGTTCGGCAAGTATCGCGTCACCAAGCGACTCGGCAATGGCGGAATGGCGGTGGTCTATCAAGCCGAAGACCTGCTGATGAAGCGTCAGGTCGCAATGAAGTTTCTGTCGGGTGCGTTTTTGCACAAGCCTGCGGCGATCGAGCGCTTCATGCGCGAAGCCCAGGTTGCCGGTCGTCTGAGCCATCCCAACATCATTGCGATTCACGATGTCTCGAAGGAAGCGCGCGCCTGCTTCATCGTGATGGAGCTGCTATCGCCGGGCAGCGCCGGGCAGCACCTGAAGCAAAAAGGTCCGTATTATTGGGTCGTCGCTACGCGCATCATCACCGACTGCTGCGCTGCCCTGAAGGTCGCTCACGACGCGGGAGTGATTCATCGAGGTCTGATGCCGTCATTTGGCTCGTCGCTGCTGAACACTGACTCGCTGGCGGGGGAATCTGGGGTGAAGCGCTGTGCAACACCGGAACTGGCGCTGGGCCAGCGGCGCAACGTGTGCTATGCAGCGACGCAATGGATGACTTGCAACTGTCTGGACGGTATCCGTCGAGCGCTCGTCGCGTGCTGTGGGCTGGCTTGCTGGCGCAGTGCGGGATCGTCGTCACTGGCGCACTGGTCCGCTTGACCGGATCGGGACTTGGCTGTCCGACGTGGCCCGAGTGTACAACTGGATCACTCGTCCCCGTCGAGCATCAGGCGCAGGGCTGGCACAAATACATCGAGTTTGGCAACCGCATGCTGACCTTCGTCGTCGCGGTGGTCTGTATTGCCAGCTTGGTGATCGCGCTGCGGACTCGTCCTCGACGGGGTCCAATCGTCACGCTGAGCGCGCTGGGCCTCGGCGGTGTGTTTGCGCAGGCTGTGCTCGGAGGCATCACGGTGCTGGCAGGCCTGCATCCTGCGACGGTGGCTGCCCATTTTTTGCTGTCGATTGTGCTGATCTACTTTGCGCATGCGGCCTATGTCCGATCGGGCGAATCGAGCGATGCCGAGCCCAAGCCGCTGGTCCGTCGCGAAGCGCTGTTCGTCGGCAAGCTCTTGGTTTTTCTGTCGGCTGTGATCTTGAGCCTGGGAACAATCGTCACGGGCAGCGGTCCTCACTCGGGAGACGCCAAGACCACGGTGCGGTTTCAGCTCGATCCGCGTGTGATTTCCTGGCTGCATGCCGACGTGGTGATCTTCTTTGTCGGTCTGCTTTGTGTGACGGTGCTGATGCTGCGAATGATCGATGCACCGAAGCTGGCGCAGAAGCGAGCCATCTCGCTGCTCGTCGTGTCTCTTGCGCAGGGACTGATTGGTTATGTGCAGTACTTTACGGGGCTGCCCGAGCTGCTCGTCGCACTGCACATTCTGGGCGCGCTGCTGGTCTGGCTGGGATCGCTCGATCTGTATCACTCGCTACAGTCACGCGAGCCTGCTGCGTCATCGAGTTGAGCGCTTGATGGCGCAGCTCGGATCGCGCTTGGTTTCGCACCAGTACGCGACGACGGGGGAATCTGCGTCCCACTTCATCGACGCGGGCGTTGTTCATCGAGACATTAAGCCTGATCCAGCCAGCCCGAGTGCTGTGGGCGCAGTGATTGCCTCTTATCGTCGCTGTCTCGTGGGGAATCCGCGTGCCAGATTTTTTGATTTGCCGCTCGCCGAATCGCCGCTATCCTCGCTGGCCTTATGCTCCAAGCTGGAATCGTCGGCCTACCGAATGTAGGCAAGTCCACTCTGTTCAATGCCGTCACTCGCACTCGCAAAGCGGAGGCGGCCAACTATCCATTTTGCACCATCGAGCCGAACCAAGGCGTCGTGGTGGTTCCCGACGAGCGACTGAACGTCTTGTCGAAGCTCAGCGGCAGCAAAAAGCTGGTTCCTGCTGCGATCGAGTTCGTCGATATCGCCGGGCTCGTCAAAGGCGCGAGCAAGGGCGAAGGACTCGGCAACAAGTTCCTCAGCCACATTCGCGAGGTCGATGCGATCGTTCACGTCGTACGCTGCTTTGAAAACGGCGACATCACCCACGTCGATGGCAGCGTCGATCCAATCCGCGACATCGAGGTCATCAACACCGAGCTGATCTTGGCCGATCTCGAAGCGGTGACTCGTCGGCGCGAGCGCTGTGAAAAGCGCGCCAAGCAAAACGACAAAGAAGCGAAGGCCGAGTTTGCGCTGTGCGAAAAGCTGCTGCCGCACCTGGATGCGATGAAGCCCGCTGTGACGATGGAGCTGAGCGACGAAGAAAAGAAGCTGCTCAAGAGCTTCTTTTTGCTGAGCGGAAAGCCTTGCATCTACGCTTGCAACGTCGCGGAGTCCGAGCTGGCAGCCGCAACCAAAGATCCCGACAAGCATCCGCTGGTGTCCCGGGTGCGCGAATATGTCCGTCATGCGCATGCCGCCAGCGCGTGCGTGGTCAGCGCCGCCATCGAAGCAGAGCTTAGCGAGCTTCCCGACGAGGATGCCAACGCGTATCTGTCCGACCTCGGCGTCACCGATAGCGGCGTCAACCAGCTCATCAAGAGCGTGTATTCGCTCCTCGGGCTTCAGACGTACCTGACCACCGGGGAAAAAGAGACGCGCGCGTGGACGATCACCAAAGGAACCAAAGCGCCTCAAGCCGCCGGTGTCATTCACGGAGACTTCGAGCGCGGCTTTATCGCAGCCCAGATCGTCGCGTATGAAGATCTGGTCGCGTGCGGTTCCGAAGCCAAAGCGCGGGAAGCAGGCAAGCTACGCATCGAAGGCAAGGAATACGTCATGCGCGACGGTGATGTCGTCGAATGGCGCTTCAACGTCTGATCGTGCGTTTTTCTTTCGCATCGTCGCAGAGCACCGACTTTTCGATGCTGCGAGCGGTGCTGGGTTCCCTTGTCTTGGCGCTCGCAAACTAGCTCACTCGCTGTATTCGATCTTGTACTTGTCGAGCTTGCGATACAGCGTCCGACGGTCAATGCCGAGCACTTCCGCCGCTCGCGTGTGATTTTGGTTCAGCTCTTCCAAGATGCGCAGGATGTGAACGCGCTCTACGTCGTCGAGCGTACGCGGTCCGCCGGTTCGTTCTGCGCCGCCAACCTTGGTCAGTCCCGTGATGTGCGGCGGCAAGTCTTCGATTCCCAGCGTCGGAGGACGACCAATGGTGAGCGCACACTCCACCGCGTTGCGAAGCTCTCGGACGTTGCCGGGCCAGCCGTAGTTTTGCATCGTGCGCAGCGCTTCACTCGAAAAGTGACAAGCCACTCCGTCGGGAGCCAGCTCTTTTAAGAAGCTCTCGATGAGCAGCGGAATGTCTTCCTTTCGCTCTCGCAGCTCGGGCAAATAGACGGTGACGACGTTCAGACGATAGTACAGGTCTTCGCGGAACTCTCCGCGTCGGACCGCTTCGGTGATGTCTTTGTTGGTCGCGGCCACGATGCGCACATCGACCTCGATGTTTTCGCGACCACCGACGCGACGAATCGTTCGTTCTTGCAGCGCGCGCAAGAGCATCGTCTGAAGATCCGGCTTAAGCGACTGCACTTCGTCGAGAAACAGCGTGCCTCCTTCCGCCGTCTCAAGCAGTCCTTTTTTCATCTCGGTCGCGCCGGTAAACGCACCTTTTTGATGACCGAACAGCTCGGAAGCAACCAAGTGCTCGGGCAGCGCTCCACAGTTGATATCGACAAAGGGCTTGCTCGCCCGTCGGCTGTGATAGTGAAGCGCTCGCGCCACCAGCTCTTTTCCGGTTCCGGTTCGTCCCGAGATCAGCACGGTGGCACTACTTGGCGCGGCTCGCTCGATGATGTGAAACACGCGCTGCATCGCCGACGACTGACCGATGATGCGATCGAAGTGATGACGATCGCGAACCTGTGACTCAAGCTGCTGAAGCCGTGTCTTCGTCGCGCGACTTTCCAGCGCACGCTCGATGCGACCTTGCAAGTCCAAAAGGTGCAGCGGCTTGGTTACGTAGTCATCCGCACCGATCCGAATGCACGACACCGCCTGATCAATCGAGCTAAACGCCGTCATCATCACAATCGCAAGGTCGGGATAGCGCGGACGAATCGTCGAGAGCAGCTCAATGCCACTCATCGCGGGCAGGTTGATGTCGCTGAGCATCAGCTCGGGCCGATCCTCTTCGAGCAGACCGATGGCTTCCTCGGCATCCGAAGCGCTGACCACCGCAAAGCCCAAGCGCGAAAGGAAGCCACTGACGATCAGCGCCTGGTCGGGATCGTCCTCGACGAGCAAGACGCTGGATTGGGGTCGCTTCATGTCGCGTGCTCTTTCTGCTGTGCTGTCATCCGTTCTCGCATCCGTTCCTGCCGTGCGGCGCAGCGTGGAGCTACTGATGGAGCCACTGTCTGCAAACTGACCAGCGTGCCGCTTTGAAAAGGTTCGCCGATTTGGGCTTCACTCGGCAAGCGTCCGCGCTGCAAGATTGCCTCGCTTTTGACAAAAAAGTCTCGGCTGAGTGACGACGCGCTGATAAATTGCCCTCACATTCACCACTTATAAGTTGGCACATTTGTTGCTGACGACGAACCACAAGCACCCGATTGGCAAAATCTGACGGGTCAAGGAGCACCTGATGTTGACCACGAAGTCCCTGTTGGCCGCTGGCTCTGCCCTGTGTGGCATTCTTTTTCTCGCTGGCTCTGCTTACGCGCAGGATCAAGTCGTTGTCGTCAAGCAAGAGTTCGGCAAGCAAGAAGAAGTCAAAGAGGTCATCTGGAAGGCCGCCGCATCCGCTGGTTTTTCGATCAGCACCGGCAACGCCAGCGTCATGACCTTCAGTGGCGGCTTCAATGCCTCGCGAAATGATGGCAGCAACAAGATCGCACTCGGCCTAAAAGGCATTTACGGATTGACTGATATCGCAGTGTTCGCTGATAGCGATGGCGATATGAAGGCCAGCCAAGAAAGTGAGCTGACCGTAGATCGCAAGCGAACTGCGGCATTGCTCCTTGGTACATTCCGTTACGATCGCTTCTTTTCTAAGAACAATACCGGCTATATCATAGCTTCTGCCGGATTGGATTTGCCCGCATCAAAGGAATTTATGGGTGGCGGACAAATCGGTTATGCGCGTCAAATCGTCAATACCAAGATGCATCTGCTGAGCGCAGAACTTGGTTATGACTTTAACTACACGCGTTACATTATTCCAGAATCTCCACCGACTAACTTTGAACAGAATGTATTCCTTCACTCGGCGCGTCTGTATGCAGGTTATGTGCTCTCTGTTGCTGATCACACGACGGTGGAAGCCAACCTGGAAGCACTGGTCAACTTCAACGTAGCACGCATCGGTGATCGCGATGTAGCAGCCGGACAAGCGACGCGAGTTAACGGTCAGCTTGCCTTTACGACCAAGATCTGGAAGGCGCTGAGCCTGCGTGCTGCCACGATGCTTCGCTACAACAACGCACCTGGCTTGACGACGCTGTATCCCTTTGCTGCGGACTTCCCAGGTCGTTACAACCAGAAGCTGGATACGCTGACGGAACTTCAGCTCGTTGTGAACTTTATCTAACATTCGTTCCAAGGAGCCGTTTGATGACTACGTCATATTCCTATCGCTTGGGCGGATCGGCTGCGATCCTTTCTGCTCTTGCGATGCTAACGGGTGAACCACAGAGCGCACATGCTGAAATCAATGCAGGTGTCTTCACTGGTGCTCACTTATTCAACGATAACAACAAGCTCAGTCGGCAAGATCGAGCCACATCAGACAATGGCTTCGATCACAGCGCCATCGTTGGTTTGCGGATTGCTTATGTTCCAATTCCTCGGCTGGCGATTGAAGCAGAGCTGGGAATCATTCCCACGAGCACGCACGATGGCTCGTCTCGTTTGGGGGTCTTGAGCGCGCGCGGTCACTTGCTGCTGAACCTGCTGACGGGGCGTGTGCGTCCGTTTCTGCTGGCTGGCGGCGGTGGCATGTTTTCGATGATGGCGATTGGCTCGAAGCTGCCAGCGGACTCCGAAGGCGCGCTGCATGCCGGTGGCGGGCTTCAAGTGGACATTACCAAGCTGTGGGGTCTGCGCATCGACGGGCGAGCTGTGTTTCCGCAAGCGCTGTCGAGTGCGCTGACGACGGAAGGCGAGATCCTGGTGGGCCTTGCGGGTCGCTTCGATGTGCAAGGGACGGCACCTGCGGTAGCTCCGGTTCCTGCGCCGACTCCGGCGATGGTTCCTGCGACGCCTCCTCCGGTGGTGGACAGTGACGGAGACGGCATCGTCGATACCATCGATAAGTGTCCGACCGCTGCGGGTCTTCCTGTGAATGCGGGCTGTCCGGATCAAGACAGCGACAGCGATGGCGTAGTCGATCGTCTGGACAAGTGCCCAAGCGAAGCGGGGATCAAGGAAAACGACGGCTGCGCTGACAAAGACAGCGACGGAGACGGAATCGTCGATCGACTGGACAAGTGTCCGAGCGAGCCCGAGACAAAGAACCAGTTTCAAGACGAAGACGGCTGCGCCGATGAGCTTCCGAAGGAAGTGGCTCAGTTTTCCGGTGCGATTGCCGGCATCGTATTTGCGCCAAACCGAACAGAGATCACAGCCGCGACGCGCCCGGTGTTGGATCAAGCGGTGGCAGTCCTTGCGCAATACTCGAGCGTCCGTCTTCAAATCGAAGGTCACACCGACAACGCGGGCCCAGCGGATCAGAATCGCAAGCTGTCCCAGCAGCGAGCCGATGCAGTGCGTCAGTACATGATCGACAAAGGAATCGATGGCGCTCGTCTGACGGCGGTAGGCTTTGGTCCCGATAAGCCGATTGCAGACAACAAGACGGCAGCAGGTCGCGCGAAGAATCGCCGGGTAGAGTTCACTCGCGTTCCCGTGCAGTAAACACACCTGATGCATCGAGGGCAGAAGCCCGGAACCTTTAGGAACCGCAAGACATCGCGGTGCGGATTTATGTTGAGCGCCGAGAGCGCGGATTGTTTCTGGTTCCTTCTCCCTTCTTCCGAACGAACAAGAAAACCTGACAACTGAGCGGACCCCTGTTCGTGCGTTCTTCGACGCTGCACGCATTCTCCTGAGCGATTCACAAGTGACGATGCGTGGTCACTCCGTTTCGTTGGGAACAGACTTTGAGCATCTCGCGCGTAGCAAGGCGTATCCTGTTCCGTTCGTATGCTTGCACCGTGACCCACAAGCGAACACAATCCCTTCCTACGCAAAGCGAGGCGAAAGCAGGAATGATTCAGAAAAAGATCTGCATGCTCGGCTCTTTTGCCGTTGGAAAAACCAGCTTGGTTGCTCGCTATGTGCGCAGCGTCTTTTCCGAAAAATATCTGACGACCATCGGTGTGAAGGTCGATAAGAAAGTGGTGGCGCTCGGGGATGGTCATCCGGATGTCTCGCTGCTCCTGTGGGATATTTACGGAGACGATGACTTTCAGTCTGTGCGTCCATCCTTTCTGCGTGGTGCGGCGGGCTACTTCTTGGTGGCGGACGGCACGCGGTCTCAGTCGCTGGAGCGGATCGGACAGCTGCATCGCATGGCAGTTGAGACGCTGGGTCCGGTTCCCTACTACATCCTGCTAAACAAAGTGGACTTGATCAGTGAGTGGGTTCTGGGTGAGCGAGAAGAGCGACAGCTTGCGGAGCAAGGAACCCTCATCCGTACCAGCGCCAAGACGGGGCAGGGCGTCGAAGAAGCGTTTCAGAAACTCACGCGGAGCATGTTACAGTGAGTCAGGAAGAAGTCGGTCGCGATGGATGAACGCAGCGCTTCACTTCTGCTGGATTTTTGCGCTTCCCAAGACTTCCTGATCTTGGTGCGAGCGACGGAGCCTGCGGATTCCTATCACATCGTAGGACACGCGCCCAAGTGGCTGAGTCTGTATCTTCCTGCGTACGAGCAAACGCTTTCAGAGTCTGTGCTGGCGAGTACGTTTCCGTTTCTGGAAAACTTCCTGATCGATGCCAAGCTCCTCTGGTTGCTCGGTGGTGAAGAGCGACTTGAGCCCGCGATCTGGAGCGAAGTGGATCAAGCAGGAAACGAGCAGCTCCTTCAAGTGAGTGCGCATCTTGTTGGTGCGCAGCAGGTGCTGTTCATTGAAGGGAATCAGCAGCTCTTGCGCGATCGACAGATGCTTTTTCAGCAAGCGCGACAAGGAGAGCTGGCGCACATGCGCTTTGCGCAGTCCTCCCAAAAGCGCGACATTCTGTTTCACTGCATTGTGCATGACATTGCGACTCCTTTATCGACGCTGGCAGGTAGCTTGCAGCTTCTGGCGATGGAAGAGCTTTCGCCGCGTGCAAAGGATCTGGTGCAAGCCGGACTGCGCGCAGTGGCCAAGCAGGATGCGCTGATTCACGATGTGCTGGATGTCTTTCGTCCAGACTTCGGAGAAGAGACGCCGAGCACTGCGAGCGCACCGGATCTGCATGCCTGTATCGTTGAAACAATCCGTCTGCTTCAGCCCAAAGCAGCCTGGCGCAAGCAGTTGCTGCGTCTAGAAAGTGAAGGCAACGGAGTCGTGCGTGTCATCGGTGAGCGCTCACGGTTAGAGCGAGTCTTGGCCAACCTGATCGACAATGCGATTCGTCATGCTCCGCCTTCTTCCACCGTGCTGGTGACGCTGCAAACAGAGTCCGATGTGGCCTATGTCACCGTCGATGACGAAGGCCCAGGTGTGTCCAAAGAAGTGAGCGATCGTTTGTTTGATAAGTTTTCACGCGATCGCCGCAGCGGTGGAAAAGTCGGGCTGGGCTTGTATTTTTGTCGAATGACGATTGAGCGCTGGAAAGGAACGATTGGCTATGCCGCGCTGCCATCGGGAGGCGCTCGCTTTTGGTTCCGCTTGCCGCTGGTGAAGGGCTGACCGGAGTCACTCCCTTCCCCAGTGCTACGCGATTCCTAATCGATTCCTAATCGATTCCTAACCGATTCCTAACCGATTCCTAACCGATTCCTAACCGATTCCTACAGCAGGCCTTTGAGGACTGTGAGCAGTCCGGTCTGCTGCGGTTCGGTGATGGCACTGCCTTCTGCTTTGGCCTTATCGACGGCAGCTTGCACACCCACCTTGGCTGCTTCCTCTTTCTGGGTGGCCATCGCGGTCGCATCTTGTGCCATCGAGCTTGCACCCGCCGACGCTTTGCCCAGGTAGTTCCGTGCGGCTGTGACCGCAACTTGGATCAGCGTATCTTTTAGACCCAGGCTCTGCGACGCCGATGCAATCGCAGGATCCGTGGTCGTTGCAGCGGCACTTCCAGTGGCTCCACCTGTCATCGATGCACAGCCGCTTACGACTCCGCAAAGCAGCAGCACGCTCAGAACTCGCATGGTCATGATGATCTCCTTCCGTTCGTCTCTGGGTTTGTCACGATACAGTCTTGGGATTCCAGTCACCGAGCTGACAGCGTCTGCGCTGTGCGACTCTGCGTAGGTTTGTGCTCGACTTCGCAACACTGTGCTCCGCTGCGCAACACTGTGCTCCGCTACAAGTGCTTGATGAGGAATCGATGCACCGTACCAAGGTATCAAAGTCCCAAGGAGCCGACAAGCAGTGTGAGGATGACGTACCGCAGCCACGGACCGCGATGTACTGGATGGGGATCGCGCAGATTCCGTTCTGTGCGGATGGGAACCTGTGCGACCGACTGGGGCATTTTGGCAGGCATCGAGGCACCCTGGCCGCTGAGTTTCCCCACAAACAGCGCGCACAAGTGCTGGTTTTTGGTGCGATTTTCCAGCGCGTTGGTGATATGGTCCGGGCCTTGCTAACGATTGGAACGCTGTCCTTCGGTTTTGGCCACCTGATTGAACGGACAGCCAAACAAGAGGCGCCCGTGAAGAATCGACGTAGATTAAAGAATTGGCTCTTTTCTGTTGCTGCATTGTCGGCGACATGGACTTCGCAAGATGCGCTGGCGCAGGCTACGCAGACTGGCTTCGCACTGAATCGGTACGAGCCGACAGCCGCTGGCGAGTGGTCCTTCTGGGTTGATCATCCGTGGTATTCTTCGACCCGCTATTTTGCAGCGGGAATCACGCTCAATTACGGACACAATCCGCTGGTCTTTGGCATCGACAATGGCAGTTCGGTGGAAAAGACCATCAGTGTGATTGAACATCAGCTGCTTGGTCACGTCGATCTGGCGGGTTCTTTTTTGGATCGCGTCTTGATCACTGCGACGCTGCCGGTGACGCTGCTAGAGCGTGGCGTGCCAGCCGGTGGCGCAGAGCCAACGCAAGGCATTGTCGTCGGTGATCCGCGTGTCGGTCTGTGGCTGCGTCTGTTTGGACAGCCCTATCGCAGTGGAATCTCGATGAGCATCGGCGCCAATGCTTGGGTTCCTCTTCGTCAGTTCACCAGCAGCGGCGTCTCGGGTTCATCCAGCGACTCACACTTCCGCATCATGCCGAAGATTGTCTTTGGCGGTTTGGCCAGTCGCTTTATGTGGTCGCTGACCGGCGGATTTTTGTATCGCGCTCCAGCACAGATTGGCGCTACCGATCCCAAAGGAAGCTCTGTTGGTTCAGAGGTTCAGATCGGCTTGGCCCTTGGCTATGCAGACACAGTGCGACGCTTTGCGATTGGACCGGAAGCGCTGCTGAGCACGACGGTCCTTGGCAATGACAGCGTACAGCCCAAGCCGTTTGGTGCGGACTACACCAGCTTGGAGCTTCTGCTCGGACTGCACTACAACATTGCACGGACCGTGAACTTCGGGATCGCGGGCGGAATGGGTCTTTTGCGTACGCCGGGAACACCCGATGGTCGCGGACTCCTTCGGCTGTCCTATGCACCGATTCGCAAAGAGGAGCCGCAAGATCGCGACAGAGACGGAATCCTGGATGTCAGCGATGCGTGTCCCGATGTACCGGGCGTTTCGAGCTGGAATGCCAAGTGGAACGGCTGTCCGGATCGCGACAAAGACGGCGTGATTGACTCGCTCGACATCTGTCCAGACGTTCCTGCGGGTCTGCGTCCCGATCCGGATCCGACAAAGCTCGGCTGTCCGCTGAGCGATCGTGACAAAGACGGAGTCCTCGATGCCGAAGATCTGTGTCCCGATGTTCCAAAGGGAGAGCGTCCCGATCCAGCGCGACGTGGCTGTCCGATGGGAGATCGTGACAAAGACGGCGTCCTGGATGGCGATGATCTGTGTCCAGATACGCACAAGAGCACCGATCCTGATCCAGTGAAGCTCGGCTGTCCGGCAGAAGATCGCGATGGTGACGGTGTGTTTGACTATCAGGATCGCTGTCCAGAGGTTCCGCAAGGCGCGCGTCCTGATCCAAACCAGCCGGGCTGCCCGCTTCCTGATCGTGATCAAGACAGCGTGGCGGACTCAGTGGATGCTTGTCCAGACAAGCCCGGAGCGCCGCATCCTGATCCCAAGAAGAATGGCTGTCCTGGCTTGGTGGAAGTAAAGGGAGGACAGCTCATCATCGTGCAGCCGGTGTTCTTTGCGACCAATCGCGATGAGATCCTGCAAAAGAGCTATCCGGTGCTGCAATCGGTGGCGAATGCGCTCATCGCAACACCGCAGATTCGGAAGCTGTCAATCCAAGGTCACACCGACGATCGCGGCAAGCATGACTACAACGTCGATCTCTCGGCGCGTCGCGCAAAGAGTGTGCTCAACTGGCTGGTGACAAACGGTGGCATCGCGGCAGAGCGCTTGGACTCGCAGGGCTTTGGTCCAGACCGTCCGATTGCCGACAACGCGACTGCGCAAGGTCGGGAAAAGAACCGGCGGGTGGAGTTTGTGATCATCGATCCAGCGTCGGGCATCAACGTCAAAGTGCTTGATGCAAACCAGGTCGCGGTTCCTGATTCTCCCGACCAAAGTGACAAGTCCGCGCCGCGCGGTAGGTAGCAAGACAGACTACGGAACTCGCCAGCACTCGGAATAGGTAGGAGCTGCTTAACATGAAGACAGAACGCAGTGTGCGTCGGACGAAACGCGGAACATTTACGGGCAATAAGAGTCTTTTTACAGGCCTCTTATTGCTAGCCAGCTGTAGTGGTGTCACAGAGTCGGCCCAGCAGGCTGCTCAGGTTCCGAATGCGGAGTCTCCGCAGACCGTTTCTGCGCTGGCTCAGAACCTGGCCGGTCAAGACGGTGACGTGGTGGTCATGACCTCGGGAACGATTCTCAACGCGTACTCGACGTTGGGAATGCCAGGAGCCAAGGGAGACAAGAGCATCACGGTGACCGATGTCACGGAGCTCAAAGATCCACGCACTGGCGCAGCCCTCAAAAAGGGGGATCTGCTGATGCTGTATCAAGCGCAGGGCGCGGCCATCGATACGACCAACGATCCGAAGAAGTTTGGATCGGTCCAGATGCTCAACGGAACCGGCAAGTTCGAGTTCGTTTCCGTCGAAAGCGTCACTGGAAACATCGTCGTCATTGGCGCAAGCTGTAGCGGTCTTCAGTATGGCTATCCGAGCGCGGCCAAGACGCAGGTTGTGCGCGTTCCGCAGTTCAATAGCTTGAAGGTCAATCCGGGGGCCTCCGTAGTGGCCAAGCCGTGGGACGGAAAGAGCGGCGGTATCGTCGCTGTTCACGTCTTGAATGACACCCGGCTTGAAGGTCCGATTGATGTCACGGCGCAGGGCTTCCGGGGCGGCAAGGTAGACGGGCTCTCGAACGCCCTGAGCAGTCCCAAAGTCACGTCGATGGTTAGCAAAGATCCCGCCCAAGGCGCAGAGCAGGGCGAGAGCATCGCAGGCAGCCAAGACGACTATCAGAGCGGAGTCGGCAAGTACGGACGTGGCGCTCCGGCCAACGGGGGCGGCGGCGGCAACGCACACAACGCGGGCGGCGGTGGTGGCGCAGGCGGCGGTGATGTCAGCAAGTGGAGCGGTCATGGCGTGATGGACAAGACCGTGACCGGCGGCATGATGTCGTGGGCGCTCGACCAAGCGTACAAGGACAACGGAGGCACGTTCACCAGCGCAACCGGCGGAGGCCGTGGCGGCTACAGCACATCGCGTGTGGCAATGTCGGGGGCGGCGGACCCGACGCTGGATGCTCCTGGAGATGCCAAGTGGGGCGGCAACCTGCGTCACGATGTCGGTGGTCTGGGCGGACATCCGCTGTCGCCCGCTGCTGGCTTTGAGCTGTTCCTGGGCGGCGGTGGTGGCGCAGGAGATCAAGACAACAACTCCGGTGGCAATGGCGGCAACGGGGGCGGCGTCGTCATCCTGGTGTCGGGCAGCGTGACGGTTCCGATGGGCAGCAGCGGCCAGATCCTCGCGGGGGGCGGTGATGGCTCGGACACTGGCAACGCACACAACGATGCAGCAGGCGGTGGCGGTGGTGGCGGATCGATCTTTTTGCTGACCGGCAAGGCGCTGGACCCGAGCGTGCAGCTATCGGCCAACGGTGGCTTTGGTGGATCGCAGAAGCGCACGCCGAGTGACACGCTGGAAGCCGACGGTCCGGGCGGCGGCGGCGGCGGCGGCGTCATCGTGTACATGGCCGGAGGAAAGCCAGCCGTCTCTGTGAAGGGACAGGCGGGCGGAACATCGGTGGCTCCGACGGTCAGCAAGTTCCCAGCCAATGGTGCAACCAACGGCAACGACGGCCTGGTCATCGAAGCGCCGCGTCAGCCGATGGTGATGGGAATGCCCGCGAGCTATCCGATCTGTCTGCCTGCGGATGTTCAGGTCACGGTGACTCCGCCTGCGGGGATGGTCCAGCAAGGCATGACGGCGACGTACACGGTGCAGGTGAAGAATGCGGGCGAAAATCCGGCGCTCGGAACGGACATTTTGACCTCTCTGCCTGCGGGAACGGATCCATCGAAGGTGCAATGGACTTGCATTCCGATGGGTGCGGGCGTGATGTGTCCAGGCGGCATTACGATGGGAACGGGAGAGCTTCCGAAGCAAGCGAACCTGCCCAAAGATGGCTCGCTGACGTTCTCTGTTTCGCTTCCGGTTCCGCAGCCAGCGACGAGTCCAACGCTGGACTTGGGCGTCTCTGCGTATCCTCCGCCGGGCTATACCGATCCGAACCTGAGCAACAACACGGCAACCGGCAAGGCGCAGGTGGCCGGTGTGGTGGTGAAGCAGCCCACGTCGGATTTGCAAGTCACTGTCATGAAGAGCCCGAGCAGTCCGAAGCCGGGCGACGAGACGACGATTACGATTCAGACGAAGAACAACGGACCGGACCCAGCCACAAAGCCGGTGGTGGTGTTTTCGATTCCGATGGGAAGCGTGGTGACGCAAGCGCCGCCGATGTCGGGAGATCCGGGCTCGCAGTGGTCGTGTACTGCCAATGGCCTCACGTATACCTGCGTGGCGAAGATGGACTTGCCTGCGGGCGCGACGGCTCCGGACTTGGTGGTGAAGTGCAAGACGCCGACCAGTCAGACGGGCGCGACGCCACAGGTTCCGGTGGTGGTGGGCGTTCCAACGGGCGTCGATCCGAACCCGAGCAACAACAGTGCTGTGGTGGATCTGGGTGCCAAGCAGCCGGACAAGACGGCGGATTTGTCGCTGAGCGTGACGAAGACTCCGGCCGCAAACGGTCCGGGGATGGAGACGCAGTTTAGCCTGCAAGCCAAGAACAGCGGACCCGATGCAGCGGCGAGCCCGTACATCACATTCACGATTCCGCCGGGCAGCAGTGTGACGCAAGAGCCAAGTGGTCCAGGCTGGGCGTGTACGCGCTCGGGACTGACGGTTACGTGCCTTGCCGCAGAGCTTTCGGCGGGACAGACTCCGAGCCCGGTGACGATCAAGATCATCGCGCCGATGGTTCCGGTGGGCATGTCGCCGGGCGTGGTGGCGGGAACGGTTGGCTCGCTGGGAACGCGCGATCCGAATCCGGCGAACAACCAAGATGCCAAGCCGATTGCGAACAGCACGATGACGATGCCGACTGGATCGGATCTGTCGGTGCGAGTGACGACCGACAATCCGAATCCGAAGCCGGGCGATGAAGTGACGTATACCGGCGTTGCCACGAACAAAGGTCCAGAGTCGGTTGGGAATCCGGTGGTGGTGTTTCATCTGCCGCCGGGATCAACGGTGACGAAGCCAGCGAGCGGAGACGGCTGGACGTGTAGCCAGAGCGGCAGCACGGTGATGTGTACGCGCGACTCGATCTCGGTGGGAACCGCGCCGCCGATTGCGGTCAAGGTGAAGCTGCCAGCCGATGCGCCGGTGAATCCGGGCAGCGGTCCTTCGACGACGGTAGTGATCGGTGCGCCGAACAATAACGATCCGAACCCGAGCAACAACACCTCGGTGGTGGATACGCGACCGACTCAGCCTGCAACGAGCGCAGATCTGTCGCTGGAGATCAGCAAAGATCCAGCCTCGGGCGGACCGGGCATGGACGTGACGTATTCGGTGAAGCCAAGCAACAAAGGTCCGGGCAGCGTGGCCAACCCGAGCGTGACGTTTACGATTCCGCCGGGAAGTACGGTCAAGCAGGCTCCGTCGGGACAAGGCTGGTCGTGTCTCCAGAGCGGATCGAGCTTCACTTGCTACTACGCTGGGGATCTGCCGGTGGGAATGGCTCCGCCGATTTCGCTACAGATCAATACGCCGGTTCCTACAGAGCCCGGAAAGAGCGCAGGTGTCGTCGCTGGTGTGGTCAGTGCGCCCGCAAACTCCGATCCGAATCCGCTGAACAACCAAGCTTCGGTGGAAGTCGGACAGAGCACGCCAACGGGTTCCGATCTATCGATCAAGATCAGCCGCAATCCGACGGGAATGGCACCGAGCGATCCGGTGGTGATTGTGGCCGAGGCATCGAATGCGGGACCGGATCCGGTGCGAAATCCGGTGATCACGATCAACCTGCCGCCGGGTGCAGAAGTGATCGACGGTCCAAGCGGCGACGGCTGGAGCTGCTCACGCGATGCCAGCACGGTGCTGTGTACGCGGGACTCGATCGCTCAAGGGAGTGCGCCGCCGGTTAGCATCACGGTGAAGACGCCGGGCGGTCCATCGGGTCCGATCTCTGCGACGGTGAATGCAGCTGGAAACCAGGATCCCAACCTGAGCAACAACGTCGCTGCGTCGGAGCAGTATCGTCTGTTCGGTGGCGGTGTGTCGTGCAGCATGGGCGGTCAGGCGGCTGCGGGATCGGCGGTTCCGCTGTGGACTGGGCTGAGCCTGCTCGTGCTGCTCGGTCTGCGTCGTCGTCGCTGGATCGCGTAGTGTCTGAACCTTGCGCTGTTTGTTGATCCATACCCAGCGCCGTATCCAGATCGAACGGTCTGTTTACGGCGCGGACTGCCAGGCTATCTGCTTGAGCAGCTCACGAATGCGAATGATTCGCTGTCCCGCCGCCAGGTCGTTATAGCGCTCCCAAATCACGGACAGATGTCCTTCCAGCGAGATGCGGACGCTTGCGCGGCTCTCATCGGGAATCGGCGTCGCGTCGGGAATGAGCTGCTGCCAGGCGGACAGCTCGATCAGCAAGTCCACCAGCCGTCGCAGGTCTTCTTTGGCCACTCGCTCTTTGAGCGGCCCGACTTTCACACGCACCGCTTCTTGACTCACTCGTCCGTCGCCGTGAACGGTCAGGATCAGCCCGCCGTGAAAGCCATGCAGATCGTGATAGGTCACGCTCAGCGTCAGGAGCGTCTCATCACTCTGCTGTAGTCGTAACAGCGCACTGTGTACGGCTTCGGGATTGGGCGGCTGCCACGGCTGGTTCCGACCCATGCCGAGATCCGTCACCCAGGTCCAGGCTCCGTAACCGACCACCAGCACCGCGATTCCTAACAGCAGCAGTAGCATCTTTTTGGGATCTCCTCTTGTGTCCTACCGCGAACGCACTTCGCTTCTGCCATCGTACGCGACTTCGCCGATGCATGGCCCACACCGGAGCCGCTTGCGGACTTCCCTTCGGCTTCCATCGCCGCGCTTCACGGGGTCGATGTCCGACGAGCCTTCACGCAGCGCAGCCATCAGCCTGACAACATCCTGTTTACGTCCGCAGGGGCGGTGAAGCTGACGGACTTTGGGATTGTCAAGACGCTGCAAGACGATCCAGAGCTGACGGCATCTGGACAGCTCGTCGGGACGCCGCTGTACATGAGTCCCGAGCAGAGCATGAGCAGCGATGATGTGGATGTCCGCAGTGATCTGTACTCGCTGGGTGCGTCGTATTATGCGCTGCTGACGGGACGGCCTCCGTTTTCGGGATCGAGCATCTTGGAAATCCTGGTCAACCTGCGGACGACTTCACCGATTGATCCTCGGGAATATGTGCCAGAGATTCCTGAAGCCTGTGTTCGGGTGCTCAAGCGCTCGCTGAGCAAAAAGCCCGAGCGTCGCTATCAGAGCGCAGCCGAGATGCTGGCCGAATTGGAAGCCGTGCTCGATAGCGTTCATCGTCGGCAGCAGTCGATCTTTCAGATGGAGCGCGCGCTGCCGCAGCCTCGGCTGTCTGGAGACGTACCGATTCACGCCCAAGGTGCGACGCTCGATGGCGCAGACATTCGACCGGGGACGATGGAGCGCGCCCTGGCTGAGTCCATTCCGAATGAATATCGCGAGATCTCGATTTCGCGGCGCAACTTTCTGATAGGCAGCTCGCTGGGTGTGGTGGGAATGGGCGCGCTGGGCTTTTTGGCGCTGCGGAATCGTCGTCCATCCGTCTCGGCAGAGCGCGCGATGGGTCAGAGTCCGCAGACTGGCCCGCAGGCTGGATTTCAGGACGCACAAGCGCCTGCTCTCATTGGAAAAGCGACGATCAAAGTCGGTGTGCTGCACTCTTTGTCGGGTGCGCTGGCGGTCAGTGAGCGACCGCTGGCCGATGCCACGCTGCTGGCCATTGATGAAGTCAACGCAGCGGGCGGACTGCTCGGACGGATGGTAGAGCCGATTGTTCTCGACGGAAAATCGGAAGTAACCAGTGACTCTGCCTTTGCGCGTGCGGCCCAGCGTCTGCTCACCGAAGACAAAGTGGCTGCGGTGTTTGGCGGCTTTGGCTCCGGTGGTCGCAAGGCCATCAAGCCCTACTTTGAAGAACACAGTGGGCTGCTGTTTTATCCCGCATCGTATGAAGGACTCGAGGAGTCGCCAAACATCGTCTATACCGGCGCCACCGCGAATCAGTTTGTGCTCCCAGCGATTCAGTGGTTTGCCAAGCAGCGCGACATTCGACGCATTTTTTTGATCGGAACAGATGGGCTGCGACCGCGAGCGATTGAAGCGCTCATCGAAGCAGAGCTGGCCCAGCGCAAAGACTGGAAGCTGAGCGATTCCTACTTCTCTGTTGTCGGTGATTTTGAGTTTTCGCAGGTCATCCGGCACATCAAAAAGCTGCGACCCAACCTGATCCTCAATGCGCTGGTGGGAGACTCCAGCGTGGCATTTTTAAAGCAGCTCCGCGATGCCGAGATCTTGCGAAAGGACATTCCTACACTGTCTTTTACCGTCGGAGAAGCAGAGATGGCGCAGCTTTCCTCTGTGGATCTGTCAGGACACTACGTAGCCCGCGCACACTTTCCGCTTGTGCTGCTTGGCAACGAGTCAGGAATGGTTGCGCGCTTCAAGAACAAGTACGGATCGCATCGCATGGTCAGCGAGACGATGGAAGCGTCGTACTACGGCGTTCACTTGTGGGCGGAAGCGATACGCAGAGCCGGAAGTGACGATGTGCGCGCAGTCCTTTCGTCGATCAAGCTCAAAGAGTTCGAGATTCACGGAGTCCGTGTTCGCGTCGATCCAAGCAACCAGCACACCTGGAAGACGTTCGAGCTGGGACGACTTGGTGCGCAGAATCAGATTGAAGTCATCGATACGGGACAGCAGACACTGCCACCGATTCCTTTTCCTGGATCACGAACCCGCGCAGAGTGGAATGTGTTTCTGGACTCGCTCTATACGCGCTGGGATCGCAACTGGGCCAACTCGCGCAAGCCAGCGCACGGACACAGTCGCTAACGGCGCATAGGAATCCGTTCGTTAGGCAATCAGCAGTCGATCTTGCGCCAGCGTTTCAGGATGAATGAACCACTGCGGTCGGCCATCTTGCAGTGCGCTCACTTGCGCGGGACGCAGCGGAGGAAACGCCGGACGCGCAGTCAGAAACGCACCCAGTGCAGACAGCGTGGGCTCATGCGCAACCACAACGACAAGCGGTCCGCGCAGCGCCAGCTCTTTGGCTGCAATGTGGGGCGGAACCCCGCTGCGCAGCGCAGGCAGGACTTCGACTTCTCCGACGAAATCCAGCGGATCGGCAAACAGCTCTGCGGTCTGGATCGATCCCACATGCGGACTCACCAAGATCGCATCAGGATCGCGCGCAGACTCACGCAGAACCTGCGCCACCGCACGCGCTACTTTGCGACCTTTGGCGCTCAAGTGACGCTGCGCATCGGGCAGCGCGGGATGGTCTTCCACCGTCAGTCCATGACGGATCAGCAGGATCAGCACAGGCGTCAGCTTGATTTTCGACGAGCGCGCTGTCAACCCAAACCCGGTGCGTCGTTAGTGCTCGCGGTGCTGAAGCGGAAACAGGCTGTACGCACGAACCGGCGCTGCAAGTCCTTTGAGATGCAGGATGCGTTCTGTAAAGCACTCACGCGGCTGCGATAGCAAGCGATGGCTCTCTTCATCCAGCAGGATTTCCGACGGGCGCGCTTGTCCTTGTAGCCGCGAAGCAAAGTTCACATGGTGTCCGAGCGCCGAAAATCCGCGTCGATCGTTGGTTCCAATCAGTCCCACTGCGACCGGACCTGTGGCAACTCCGATGCCGACTTCCAGACAGATCAGTCCTTGGCTTGCGCGCTCTTTGTTGAGTGCATCCACGTTGCGCAGGATCTCTTTTGCGGTGTCCACTGCAAGCTGTGGCGCTGCGTCCATCGCGGCCAGGATTCCGAACACCGCCATCACCGCATCGCCCGCAATCTTATCGACGATTCCGCTGTGTGCCTGAATCGGATGGAGCATCGCAGGAATGTACTGATTGATCGTCGCAAAGACCGCTTCAGGAGTGCTCCGTTCACTAAACGGCGTAAAGTCGCGAATGTCTGAAAACAGGATCGTCGCTTGTCTTCGCTCGCCGCTTGATCGAATCGGCCAGCTCTCTTCCATCAGCAGTCGCGCCACCGACTTTCCCAAGTGAACATTGAGCATCCGTGACTGCTTCTCGCTCCGCAGGCTTAGCTCGTTTCCTTTTTGCTGAAACGCTTGCTTTTGCAGGTGCTCGCTGCGCGCATCAAACAGAATCACCCAGCTTGTATCCGGCTCGACATCGCGCACGATGTGAACATCCACGCAGCGTCCTTCTTCGGTCTGTACCGACGATAACACCACGCGATCTTCAGGACACGGAAGCAGTCCCAAAAGATACGGAAGCGCATCCCCAACGGGCTGTCCGACTTGCAGCTGATCCAGTCCGTGATGCGCGAGCGCTCCGCCATACGCAACCACTAGACCCGACGCATCCACTTCCAAAAACGCGGGATGTCTTTCTGCAAAAAGGACATCGATCAAGTACTGCGTCAGCTTCTCGGGTAGCTCGCTCACGGACTGCGCGTTCCCAGCATCTGGTTGGTGATGGATAGGAACGCTTGCTCGACGCCTTCTCCGCTCTTGGCGCTGGTACGTAGGATCTGCCAGCCTTCTTGCTCAAGCTGTAGCAGCTGCTCTGTACTGACTTCCCATTCCGAAGCGAGATCACACTTGTTGATGAGGAGCAGATACGGAATCGGACCCAGCGTGCTATGCGCTCTGTCCTTTAGCTCGCGTGCTTTTTCTATCGTCGCTGCGCGCGTTCCATCGGCCACCAACAGGATTCCCGAAGAGCCTCGCAGATACGTAGTCTGTACCCGCTGAAATTCATCTTCTCCGTACAGATCCCACAGCAGCAAAGAGACTTCCGTTCCTGCGCACACGACCTGTTTTTTGTCGATCTTGACCCCCACCGTGGTCAGGTATTTGTCCGTAAACATGCTCTGGACAAAGCGACGAACCAAGCTGGTTTTTCCGACGGCAAATGAGCCAAGCATGCAGATCTTTTTTTGGATCATTTTGCGTCTTTCGTGCCGTCTTTCGGCTCGTGGATCACGACATGAAACGATGCGGCGCGATCGATCCGAGCCAGCTTATCGGGTCCAATCACCACCGGCTTTAGGTGTCGTGCATCCACTCCTGCGTTGCTCAGCCACAGGCGCATCTCGTTGGCGCGGCTCTCGCGAAGCTTTTGGTTATAGTCCACCGTGCCAATTGGATCGGTATACGCAATCACTTCAATCGTGATGAGCAGTCCACTTCGATCGGGATCCGCCATTCGCAGCAGCTCCTTCATCTCGGCCACCGCTGAAGCCAGCTTGGACTCCTGACCGGGAAGTAGCTCGGTGCTGCCTGCGCGGAACGTAAACTCAATCGCTTCGACTCTGCGTGCTTTGTCCGCCAGCAGCGAAAGCAGAGAGCGCGTTCGCAGAATCGGCTGCGTCAGACACTCATACTTCTGTACGCCTGCAATGACGGTTCCGATGCGCTGTGCATCAGAAATCCAGTCCGGTAGCGCCATTCCGTTGGAGATCAGCACACCATCTTCTGCGCGATAGCTCAGCACGACGCCTTGCGGCGGACGCAGTGCGCGCTCTGCCCGTCGCAGCACAAAGCTCGGCTCCATCGTCAGATAAGGCATCGTCACAAGCGAAGTCTCTGGCTGCGAAAGACCCATGACGCGGATCAGCTCGGGCTCTGCAATGGCATCGGGATCGCGCAAGATCCGAAGGGAAAACCGTCCGTTCTGCTCGCTCGCATCGAGTAGGACGATTCCTTTTTGCTTGTGAACCTGCGTGATCGCGTAGCGAAGTCGTGCTGCTTGCTGTCGTTGGATCAGCATGCTGCGCGTCAGGGCATAGCCACTCCCAAGCACCAGCGCTGACAGTACCAGCCACGTCATCAGTGCGCTTCGTTCTTCCTTGCGCTGATGCACTTGCAGACACGATTCCAGGTGCGGGCGTACAAGCTGTAGCTCATCGGGATCCCCGGAAAACGACTTCAGGATGTCGAGCGCATCGCGATGACACTGCTCCAGCGCGGTTCGGAACACCGAGCGCAGCGACAGCGGAGCCGCTCCACGAATGACTCCGGCCAGGACCGCGTGGGGACCGCGCTCGATCCAGACCGTCAAGTCTCCGACTTCAATGCTGTCGAGCGCAGCCTTGCTTTCCACCCGAAAGGAGTCCCGCACAAAGTCCTGAATCGCGGTCAGCATGCTGGTGACCATCGCGGCATCTTGCGCGTTCGCTTCGAGCGACGCCGCCAGCGAATCCGCGATCACATGCTGAAGCAGAAGACCACTTTCGGGATGGATCAGAAACACCTGCTCGACGCGATAGACCAAGCTGTGCAGCAGCACCACTTCGCTAAACGGCTTGCCGGTGGCCAGCGCTTCAATGCGCCACTTCCAGCCGCGCAGCGAAAACGAGTGATCCAGCGCATACGAGGTCTGCTGCATCAGCCGCAGCAGCGCCTCTTTCACCGCGCGTGAGATCGCGCCACCAATGATCGGAAAGATGGCTTCGGTGATGACTTCGGGATTGCGACGGACGGAAGTCGTCAGCGCCTTTTCGATGGTCGGTCCCATCGCTTGGCCGAGTCGATCGGACTTGTCGGCAGCCAGCGTGACGGCAGCGGGCAAGACGGTGGCGACGCTGCGTGCATCGACTTCCGGTCGATAGCTAAGCTGCTGCTTGAGCGCTTCGATGTCATCGCGCTCGGGCTGAATCAGCAGAGAGCGTAGCTCTTGGAGTTCACCGGATGAGGTGTTTGCGGTCGCAGCAGGACGTTCCTGATCGTGATCTCGGGACGCTGCCGTCATGTCGCAAAGACGCGAGCGGTTACTTCGCGTCGGTTCCGATACGTGCCGCAAGCTCGGTCAGAAGGCCTGCCAGTGCGGCGCGATCCGTCTTGCCGTGACGAAGCTGCTGAAGCTCTCGCTGCACGATGCCGCTTAGCTCCGTGATGCCAAGCTGAAGCTCTTCACGAAGCTGCTTGCCTTGGCTGAGCACTTGCTGACGAAGCTCGCGACCGGACTTGCTGAGCTGTTCTTCTAGCTGATGCGTCCGCTGATCCATGCCCGCCGACAGCTCATCCATCGCTTTGTTCAGGTCTTTGAGCGAGCTGGCGCGGCCTTCGTACTCTCCCGCCAGTCGCTCGCTCAGCGAGTCCAGCTCTTGCCGGACAAACGCTTCCAGCGCATCGCTGCGACGCCGGAAGTCTTCGCGAAGCTCTGTCACCTGCTGGGCCAGCTGATCTTCCAGTCGAGCAAAGCGCGAGTCGTAGTCGCGCATCTGGTTGCCAAACAGGATGGTCCGGATCTTTTCGATGTTGCTGTGTCCCTGCGCGTCCACGGCCTCCAGGCTTTCGCTGGACTTGGGCGGCTCAGCGGGCCGGGCGGTGGTCGTCGGGAGCTTGCCAGTGGACTTCTTGCTTTCGCTGATCGGGAGCATTTCAATTTCCAAGAGTAATTCGCAGTACATTATTACTTGGCGATTGAAAAATGCATCTCCAATTGCACTCGGTGGCTGGGCCATACATCGGAACTGCTGTGCGCGCGCTGTTGACGAGCTAACGAGTCGCTTTCCCTACGATCACGCAGTGCTGCGCATCCAATCGAGGCTGGATCGTCAGCGTGTCGGTATCCCAAAAGCGCTGCTCATCTTGACTGTGCGTGACGTACAGCACCGGAATGTGCAGCTCACTGAGCAGCGTCCTTAGCTGCATCAGCAGCTCGGTGCGCTGACCCAAGTCCACCGCCGACAGCGGCTCATCCAAAAGCAGCGCCTTGGGCCGGATGGCGAGCGCTCGTCCCAGGGCCACGCGCTGACGCTGCCCGCCTGATAGCTCACTCGGCCTCCGCGATAGCAGCGACTCAAGCTGAAGTGCCTGGGCCAGCGTCGCGATGCGTGCGCGCTGCGCAACCTGGGGAAGCTGCGCAATGCCATACGCCAGGTTTTGACCGACCGTCAGGTGGGGAAACAGCATCGGCTGCTGCATGACGTAGCCAATGTGGCGCAGCTCGGGCGCAACCAACACCGACGGAGCCTGTCCCGCCTGTTTGGCAAGCAACACCTCATCCCCGAGCGCAATCTGTCCAGCGTCTGGGATCCGATGTCCCGCCAACAGGTCGAGCGTTGTGCTCTTGCCGGAACCGGACGGACCCATCAGCACCGTGACGCCCGCTGGCAAGCGCAGCGAGACTTCCAAGCGATACAGGCCATCGGGCGATGCCGAGAGCTGGGCATCTAACAAGGTCGGACGCGGCTCGCTCATCGCTTCCGCTCCACGTCTTGCAGCCTGCCCACGCCGTACAAAAGACAGAGCGCAGTCAGCGACAGCGGCACAATCAGCGACAGCGCGTCGTGCTCTCGGCCCGCTTGGACCGCGTCATAGACCGCCAGCGAAGCGGTCTGCGTGTAGCCAGGAATGTCGCCAGCCACCATCAGCGTGACGCCAAAGTCTCCGAGCGCTCGTGCAAAGGCCAGCATGGTCGCTGCCGCAATCTGTCTGCGACACAAGGGCAGTCCGACCGTCCACAGCGCGCGTCCGGCACTGGCCCCAAGCGACGCAGCGGCACGAAAGTAGAGCGGATCGACTTCGCACAGCGCGGCGCGGGTGCTGCGGGCAATCGCAGGCAGGGCCGATACCATCGCAGCCAGCACTGCTGCTGTCGGGGTAAACGCCAGCGGCGAACCCGTCACCACTTCAAAGGCTCGTCCGAGCGGACTGTGCCGACCGAGCAGCGTCAGCAAGTAATAGCCGAGCACGGTCGGTGGCAGCACCAGCGGCAGCGACAGCAGCGCATCCAGTAGCTCCACAAGGCGCGCCCTTGCGGGCCGCTGCGACAGGCTGCCAACCTGACCGATGTAGAACAGCAGGCTGGCCACAAGGACTCCCACCGCCAGCGACAAAAGCGTCGCCAGCGTCGCAACCGCAAACGACAGCAGCAGGGGAGAGCCGAGCATTCGGCGGCACTATAGCGACTCAGAGCGGATTGTTGAGCAGGAAGTAAAAGCCGCTGTCCGCGCCATCCATGAAGCCGTGCGCATAGCCAAGCTGGAGCATAAACGGCAGATAATAGCCCAGCGATCCGTCGAGTCGCAGCTCTCCACCAACAGAGGCTTTGAGCTTATCGGGCGCAATCTTGCCAAAGAACGCACCGCCTATGTCGGAATAGACCGCGCCGTGCAGTCGCCACAGATAAAACGGCAGCGCTTCGTAGCCGCGCTCCAGCCACACAATCGGGAAGCGATATTCGACATTGAGTACGTGATACTGGTCGCCGTACGTCGCGCCAGGGCTGTAGCCGCGCAGCTTGGGCTGTCCGGGCCGGGAACTGAGCAGCGCCGCGCGCAGATAGTCCATCGACTCTGGAAAGCCACCGACGTAGTACGCGCCACGACGCTTGAGATCGCCGCCGCTGATGCCGCCTTCATAGGAAAACATCAGCGTGTGATTGCGCAGATGGCGCGACGGCCACGGAATGCCAAAGCTGCGGGATGCCGCAAAGCGCAGGTTATAGACCAAGTACTGCGACCCAAGAAACGGATGTGCCAGCGAGGCATTGACGTAGATCGATCCACCTTGCTCGGGTCCGACTGAAAACAGATAGCGCCGCGTGTCTCCGTAGGAAAACGTCATGCTCAGCGTCGCATAGCGGCCTACTTCGGGAAGCTGTAGCGAGATGTCATCCGGGCTCGGCGTCGGAACGGCGGTCTTGTTGCGCCAGTACGTAAAGTTATAGGCAAACCACAGCGTCGCCGAGCGAGCCACATCGCGCAGCAGCGGCAGGTCGGTGCTGATGCCGGTGGACCAGGCCTCTTCGTCGTAGGATCGATTCCTGCCGTTGAGTCGCAGTCCGCCGCGTGGATACAGGCTGCGGCTGGCGTCCAGGTTGATGCCGTTCCAGAGCCGACGGTAGCTATAGCGCGCAAAGACTCCGGTGGCATCGGCGCGCGATGAATGAAGCGTCAGTCCGCCCACCAGTGAGTGAATCCCCACCACATCCGCCGTCTGAAACTGGAGCCCAAAGCTCTGTCCATACGGTCCGGGCGCGGACACCGGAAGCTGCGCCGACAGCAGCGACACCGGCGACCGAAAGAACGTCCACGCCGGGTTATAGCGCTGTACCGGCACCGTCTTTTGGCGCGTCAGCGCGGGATCGCCAGCATTGGAAGGCTCGGGCCGATCGTTGGGCGGCATCGGGGCACGCTGCGCTCGCTGTAGATCAATGTCGTGTAGCTCGATGCGATAGCCTTCGGCGACAAAGCCCACCAGCGCAGCGGTCTTTCCGTCCGGCGAGATCACGGGCGAAAAGACACCGTTTATGACGTTCGACACCTGATACGTCGTGTCGCTGGCCAGGTGATGCGCGTACAGGTTGTAGATGCCGGTGCGGTCCGACACAAAGTACAGCCACTCACCGTCGGGTGAAAAGCGTGGCTCCAGGTCGAGCGCGCGATCGTGGGTGATGTAGCGCAGCGCTCCGGTGTGCAGGTTCAGCGTCACGATGTCGCGAAACCCGCCTTGCTGCCAGTACGAAAACGTCAGCAGCTTTCCATCAGGGGACCAGCTTGGCGTGTAGATCTGCGACCACTCGGCTTGCGGCAGCGGGAACTGCACCGGCTTCACAGCGCGGGCGCGCCAGACTTCGGGAACGGCATGCGCCTTGGGATTGACGGTCTCGGTGTCTTGGCTTCGCTCGGTATTTGGCAGATCCATCAGCGCGAGCCGTCGGGTGCCTTGGCTTGTGACCTCGAACGCGACGCGCTTTCCGTCCGGTGAGATCGCTGGATTGTCCACCCGCAGCCCCGAGCTTAGCGCCATCAGCTCGCGACGGTCCCGCCGGTACAGAAACAGATCCTGAAACGAGTACGTGGCGCGAAAGATATTGGTCCGGGCCATCACCACGAAGCGACCGCTCGGTGCCACCGCCAGTCCGCCAGCACCATCGATTTCTAGCTCGCGCACGGTCTTGCCCGATGCCAAATCATGACGAACCAGTGCCGGACGCTTGTAGGGATCGGTCTCTAGCCACAGCAGCGACTTGCCTCCGTCTAGGTAGACCGGACGATCGAGCGTCGCTTTCCAGTCCGAGATCGGCTTGCCGAACGTCTGTCCCAGCGGCGACAGCGCCACCTCTTCGGCCTGCTTGCGGAAGCGCTCGGCCAGCTCTTTGGAAAACTCTTCGTAGAGCGGTCCGTACGCATGCCCGGTGACAGCCTTGAGCGAGCGGCTCATTCCCCACGGAACCCAGCAGTCGGGCGACCAGCAGCCTCCGTAGCGGGCCACCACCTGCTTGAGCGCGTCGTGCCCAAACCGCTTCATGATGAAGCGCAGAAACGCCGAGCCGTACAGATACGGCACGTTGCCACGCGGAAACAGCCGGGTCTGATTCGACACCTGATCGAGCCGCAGGAACTTGCCTTCCAAGACGTGGCTGCGCAGGTACATGTCAAACATCGCAGAGCGCAGTCGTCCGGCACTGGAGCGCTCGGTTTCTTCCAGCACGGCCAGGCCTTCGATGAACCAGCGCGGCTGCACTTGGTTGGGCGCGTAGATGTTGTTCCAGCCAAAGCCGAGCAGCAGGTTCACCCACTTGGGCAGTCCGCCCATCGTGTCCAGGTGAAGGATGTGGGTGTATTCGTGAACAAACAGCGCGTAGAGCCAGTCGTCGAAGTCGTTTAGCTCCGAGCGGTCATCGGGCGCGGTCAGGTACATCCGCACCGTGGGAAACGGCATGGCCGTCGCGGAGCCGTTGGAAAAGTCCGTGTCATCGGTCAGCACCACCTCGGTTCGGAAGCGCGGCGCGTGACCCATCACCGGCACCAGCACTTGATGCGAAGTCTCTGCCACTTGCGCCAGGCGCTGCGCCACTTGACCGAGCGGCTCGTGGTAGGTGATGCGAAAGTGCTCTGTCTGGATGCTGCGCCAGCGAAGCTCAGGATCCCCAGCCTGGGCAAAGCGAGGCCAAGCGAGCCCCAAAAGACACAGCAGCGCCAAGAGCCACAGCGGCCGAGCAGCGTGCTGTCGCTCCCGGTTGTGGAACTGGCTCTGACGTTGCGAGGGGAAGGGGGCGACCATCAGGATACGATGGTCATATCAGAAAAGCGGGGGCTGCGGAGGATCGGCTACTTGCTGCTTGGCTGAACCGACTGCTGCGTGGTCAGGAAGTGATCGTCACCCTTGACCGACGCTGCCTTCTTGCAGGACTCCAGCGCGGAGGCCTGGGCGTTGCAGCTGTTCTTCAGGTTCTTGATGCCCAGTACCGTCTCGCAGGTGCTGGTGGTGTCCACGCAGGTGATGTAGGTCTCGTAGGCTTCGGAGCAGCCGTAGTCCGACGCAATCTTGCCGTCGTAAATCCACTTCTGCACGCAGGCGTTGTAGTCCAGGTCGTTTCCACCTAGGCACTGACGACCTTTGTCGCAGATTGACTTTTCCGTGCCCGAGCAGCCAGCCGCCGTGGCAAGGAGCAGAGCGAGAGCGAGTCCGAAGTGACGCCCGTTACGAATGATGCGCATGTGATACCTCGATTACCACTTGAAGCCGTGGGCACTGGCTGCATTGATACAGCTTGCGGCTGCTTGTCCCTGTGAGGAACAGCTATCGCTCCGCAGCTTTCCACTGTTACAGACCGACGACGCTTCCAGGCAGTCCAGGTACTTCGAGTACGCATCGCCGCACTTGTACGCTTCGTAGATCTGGGTGTTCTGGACCGACGAGCTGACGCAGGCATCGCGATCCTTGTCGTTGCCACCTTCACAGGTGATCAGCTTGTCGCAGATGGCCTTTTCGCGTGCGCTACAGCCCAAGCTGGTGATTGCCAGCAGTGCAAGCACCGGAATGCATAGGTTGGTTACTCTCTTCATAAGCCTTCTCTCCTTTCGGTTCCGTCATCTTGAACCAGCGGTGCCCAATTGGTCAACGCTCGACTGGTATGACCGCTTGTCATCGGGCAGCTTGGCGAGCGATTCCACCAACCCCGCAGCAGCTTCCAGCACGCCGTGCGCGGAAAAGGGTCAGTCAACGGCGGACTCAGGCATTTCACGCGCGGAAAAGGGTCAGGCAGCGGCGGACTCAGGCATTTCACGCGCGGATAATGGGTCGTAAAGCGCTTGCGAGGTCAATCTGGCCGCTGGAATGCGTTCGGATGCCACCAGGCTGGTCGCGCACGCTTCCCACAGTGGCTGCGCGGGCCAAGGCTTACGGCGGACTGCGCCCTACAAGGGCTACTGGAGCCTTTGTGTGCGAGGCTGACTGGGTGTGATCCTCGGCGAATGTAGGCCACAGAAGCTATGAAAACTGCATGAATTGGCCTCGCAAACTGCGGTACCTTAGGGACGATGGCCGACTCAGGCATCCTCCGGCTGGGCAACTACCTGCTGATTGATCGTCTTGGGGAAGGCGGCATGGCCGAGGTCTTCCTGGCGCAGTATTCGGGTGGTGAGCACTCGGTGGGACCGCAGAGCCAGGTCGTCGTCAAGCGCATCAAGCCGTCTTTGTATAAGAGCGCCGAGTTCCCAGTCTTCCGCGAGATGTTTCTCAACGAAGCCAAGCTGGTGCGGTCGCTTCAGCATGCGAACCTGGCCCGGATGTACGCGCTGCTCGAAGCGGTCGATGATGACCTGGGCGTCAAGGTGCCGTTTATCGTCGGTGAATACATCAGAGGAACCCAGCTGTGGGAGCTGATGCGGCTCGGGACGCAGGGCTTTACCGGCAAGGGCATTCCTCCGGCGATTTCGGCGTTCATCGTGCGAGAAATGGCGCGCGGCCTGGGTCACGCGCATGCCCACAAAGATCCGGCGACGGGCAAGCTCCAGCCCATCATTCACCGCGACATCTCACCGGAAAACGTGATGGTGTCGCAGGACGGGCTGGTCAAGGTCATCGACTTCGGGGTGGCCAAGGCGCTCGGTGGCTTCGGTCCGCAGACGCGCACCGGCATCATCAAAGGCAAGCTGGCCTACATGGCCCCCGAGCAAGTGGCGCAAAAGGTGGTGCCCGCCACCGATGTCTTTGGCGCGGGCATCGTGCTGCATGAGCTGCTCACCGGACGGCGGCTGTTTGGCGGATCGAATGAGTACTTGGTGGTCAGTCGCGTGCTCAAGGCCGAGATCCCCAGGCCGAGCAGTCTCAACCCGAGCGTGCCCAAAGAGCTGGACGATGTGACGATGCAGGCGCTCAGCCGGGATCTGCGCGGACGGTTTGTAGACGGCAACGCGCTGGCCGATGCCCTGAACAAGGTGCTGGAAACCGTGCCCGCACTGTCAGGAACCGGCAACCACACCATCAAGGAGTGGGTCAAGAAGCTCACGACCGAGTCCAAGCAGATTGCGCAAGGCTGGGAGGAGCAAGAGAGCGGACTCCACGTCGATGTGCAAAACGCGCTGGCGCACAGCGTGGCCAAGGGCGAAGACGTGGTCGAGCTGGACCCCGGTGATCTGTTGGTCGATGGTGGCGTGCTCGATCCGGGCGTCAAGGCGGCGGTCACGATGGGGCTGCGGACGCTGCGACCGGACATGCTCAAGCAGCCACCGGCCCCCGCGCGGCGGCCACCTTCGACGGATGCGATGCGGCCTCCACCGCTGCCGGGGGCCCGGGCAGCGGCCAACCGCGTCAGCACCGATGCGCTGCCACAAGGGATCGTGCCTGCGAAGACCCCGCTTCCGGCAGCCACTCGGCCAAGCGCGCAGGCCGCTGTGGTGCCGAGCCAGTCCCCGGCGCGTGGTGTGCTGCCCCAGATTGCTGCGGCGCCGGATCCGGCGGCTTCGACGATGGAGACTTCCCCGGCATCGCCGTCCCTGCCACCCGCTTCGGTGCCGACCGTGCCACCGCCTGCGTCCCCGGTGCTGCCGACCTATCTGGCATCGCTAGAGCACAAGCTTCCGCCCGTGATTCGCAGCGCCTTGCAAGATGGTCAGATCTTCCGACTGGCGATCGTGATCAGCGTGCTTTTGCTGGTGCTCGTATTGCTGCTGGTGGTTGCGCTGTTTCGCTAGCGAATCGTGCGGCACGGAAGCAGGCAAATGCGTCATACTGCGCGACTGTGCTTGGACGCAGACTCTTCTCGATGCTACGGCTCACGGTCGGTTTTTTGCTGGTGTCACTGTGCTCTACGGTGACGCTGGTTATCGCGCTGCTGCTTTTGCCGTGGCGGCCGGCCCGGGTCAAGCTGTGTAACTACTACGGCAAGATCGTCGGGCGAGCGATCCTGTGGCTGGCGGGCGCAACCCCGACGGTGCATCACCGCGAGCGGATCGAGCAGTTCCGGCCCGCGATCTATGTGTCGAACCATGTTTCGACGCTGGATGCCTTTGTGGCGATCTGGATCTGTCCGATTGGCGGCTGCGGCGTGGCCAAAAAAGAGATCCTGCGCATTCCGTTCTTTGGCTGGCTGTATTTTTTGTCGGGACACCTGACGATCGATCGCGGCGACCGAGGCTCGGCGATTGCGGCGATGCGTGACACCGCTGCGTTTGTGCGCAAAAACGGGCTCAGCATCTGGATCTGGCCGGAAGGAACCCGCAGCAGAGACGGTCGGCTTCAGCCGCTGAAGAAGGGCTTTGCTCACCTCGCGCTCGCGACCAAGCTCCCGATCGTTCCGGTCGTGGTGCATCGCGCGCACGAAAACTGGGCCAAGCACACGTTTATGTTTCAGCCGATTGACCTGAAAATAGAGATCCTGCCTGCCATCTCGACCGAGTCTTGGCAGCCAGAGACGCTCGATGCGCACCTGGCGGAAGTTCACAAAGCGTTTGCTGATCAGCTCGATGACAGTCAAAAGCCGCTTGTCCCGCAGTCGGCGGCGGCTCAATCGAGCGCTGGCTAAGCGCGTCGCCATCCGAGCCCATCGCGCTGGGTCGCTCGGTCGGTTTACGTCGGCGGAGTGAAGTACGTGGACACGGTCTGCTTGATCTTCCAGTTGCCGCTGACTTTTTCGTAGGTGTCCTGATAGCTGCCATAGACGGTGACGACGGGCGCATGCGGCGGCGAGGCTGGGACCATGTGAATCAAGAAGTACCAGTCGCCGGTTGCGGTGTCGCCGGTCACGTTGATGATTGGGCTGACGATGTAGTGGGTGCTCCAGACGGTCGCGGCGGGCAAGATGGTCTGAAAGGCGTTGAGGAGCTGCGTGCGTCCGCTGTAGCGTCCAAACGGACCGAGATCGAGCACGCCGTCATTGGTAAACAGATCGGCCAGTGCGGTTGCTGCTGCGGCGCTGCCTCCCGTTTTGAAGACGTTATCCGCATAGCGAGCGTACCGAGCCTTCAATTCCTGAATCAATTCACGATGATCAGACATAGAGAGTGATTCCTTTTCTGCCCGTAGAATTTGTGTGTATGTGAGGCCGAGTAAGACCCACATACAGTCAATGCCAGCGACGGAATGGCCTTTGCATAATCAGTATATCTCACGCGGGGCGAGTCATTGTAAGCTCTGAGCCGGGGCGGCTCGGGATGGGGATGTGCGTGCCTTCGTCCTTGGCACAGGCTTGCGGACCATGACAGCTTCATCCCTTTCGTTTTTGATGGATCACTCTCCGGTTGCGCTGTCGCTGCACTGGGCAAACGGACAGTTTGTGATGGCATCGGCGGCCTGTGGGACGCTGCTCGGGGTCGCTGCTTCGGCGCTGTGCGGGCAGCTTCTGTTTGACTGGGTGAATCCGTTCGATGTGGCCGCGCTGCGGAGCGCGTGGGATCTAGTCTGTGCGACGCAGAATCCCACGACGATTCGGTTTCGGCTGCATCCGTCGTTGGCTCCACAGGGAGTTCGCTGGCTGGAAGCGAACATTGGCGCGCCCGCCTTGCCGTCCAGCGTCGCAAGTGGCGCATCAGAGTCGCAAGCTTCCCAGGCCTGCACAGACCGGCATCAGCTTGTGATCTGTCTGCGCGAAGTGACTCAGCAAGTGGCAGCGGACGCGCAGCGCACAGAGCGTCTATTGCAAGCCGAGCTGGCCGAGCGACATCGCGATCACCTGGCGCAGATGTTACCGGGACTCATGTGGTTTGGGCCGGTCAGTCCGGATCTGTCTTCCTATCGCGTGGTGTACATCAACGAGTACCTGTTCCGCGTCACTGGATACACTTCCTCGCAGTGGCTAGAGACGCCGGGATTTTGGCGCAGCATCTTGCATCCAGAGGATCGCGACTGGGTCCTGCGTGAAGTCGCGGCAGCGGGATTGGAGGAGCGTTCGCTCGGTCCGTATCGAGTCATATGCAGTGACGGCAGCGTCCGCTGGCTTCAGAGCAGCATGCGCATCGAGCGAAATGATCTCGGCGTTCCGGTTCGCATGTACGGACTGACGCTCGATATGACGCGCCTAAAGCAGCAAGAAGCAGAGCGAATTGCGGCGCTGATGCGAGTCGAAGTCCTGAAACAGCGAATGGATGCGCTGGTGGACACGCTCCCCGGTGTGGTGTGGGAATCGTGGCTGTCCGAGACGCAGCACAGCCAAAACTACTGTAGCGACTTCGTGTCTGTCTTGACCGGACACAGCAAAGAACAGTGGCTGGGACACGATCAGCTTGGCTGGCTGGCGTGGGTTCCTGCGCCGGAGCGTGCCACGGTGGCGCAAGAGGTCGAGCGCGTGCAACAGGTCGGGGAAGGATCGCTCCAGCATCGGCTGATGACGCGCGATGGTCGTGAGCTGTGGGTAGAACATCACATGGTGGCGCTGCGCGATGCACAGGGTCGGGCGCTCTGTCTGCGTGGCATTGCACTCGACATCACCAACAGCAAAAAAGCGGAAGAAGAGCGGCTTCAGTTAGAGCGCGCCATCACGCAGCAAACGCAGCGACTGCTAGAGCTGTCTACGCCGCTCATTCCGGTCAGTGACGAAGTCTTGGTCATGCCGCTGATTGGTGCGCTGGATGCTGCGCGGACAGACTATGCCCAGCACACGCTGCTGAGCGGTGTCCATGAGCTGGGGGCGCGGTTTGTGCTGCTCGACTTGACTGGCGTGGGGCAGGTCGATGATGTGGCGGCGGTGGCGCTCGTTCAGTTGGTCAAGGCGGTGCGGATGCTGGGGGCCCAGGTGCTGCTGACCGGGATGCGCGCTGAGATTGCCAGATCGCTCGGACGCAGCGGCGTAGACCTGTCGGGGATCTTGACCAAAGCCTCGCTGCGAGATGCCATCCGCGAGTACGTGCTACGTCGTCCAGTCACCGGGTCCAAGTCCGGGTCCAAGCCCAGTCACTAGACTCGCTTTGGCATCAGCCGGACAGGCAAATGAAGTCCCATCCGCAGCGCACGATGGCGCATTGTCAGTGCCAGGTGCTTCCTATGGTATAGGTGTCGGCAGTTAGGTTCCCAACACCAAACGACCCGCTGTAACCAAGGAGTACCCAATGTCTCGCGCAAAGAATCGTCACCGCCAGCTCTCTCTGTCTGCTCTGTTGTTTTGCAGTGCGGCCCTTGGTGGCTGCGCGCTGGGAGACAGCGCTGCAACCGGCGCTGATGATGGCCTGAGCCTGCTGGCTGGACCGTCTGAATCGCCCAAGTCGCTGGCGGCGCTGGGCTTTGAGAGCGCGCAGCTCACTGCTCACAAGACGCCGCTCTATCTGTCGGGCCTGATGAACGCTGCGGTCGTCGATGGCGCCAGTGCCGTGCAGCTGATGCTCAGCCAGCTTGCGCCCGCGTATCGACTGTCGGCTGAAACTGGCTTCGAGGTGACGGCGGAGCGATCCGACGAGGCAGGAAATCGCTACATCCGTCTGCGTCAGGTTCATGCAGGCATCCCGGTGGTCGATGGTGAAGTGACGATGCAAGCGGACCGCTCGGGCGCAGTGCTGGCCGTCATTGGTGAGCTAAAGCCCGAGCTTCGCATCGAGGTTCCAGCCCTTGCCAAGAGCGCGACAGCCGGTCGGGATGCGATCAAGCGGGCACTGGCTCCGTCTGCCAAGCTGGGAACGCTGCGCTTCCATGATGAGCCGTCGCTCGCGCTTGTGGCTCCTTCTGCGCAGCCGGACGCGCCGGTTCGTCTGGCCTATCGCGCGCTGGTGGAATACCTGTCGGACGAAGGTCTGGCGATCGAAGAAGTCTTTGTGTCCGTTTCGACCGGGGATGTGCTGTCGCAGCGCTCGCACGTTCACGGCGCACTCAACCGTGATCTGTACACGCTGAACGGAAACTGCATCGGAACGGCGATGGGCATGCTGCCCGGTACCTCGATGCGCAAAGAGGGGGCTCCTGCTTCGACGGACACGGGCGTAAACAACGTCTACGACCAGCAGGAAGAGACCTACTACTTCTACAAGCACATGTTTGGTCGCGACTCTTACGACAACAAGGGCGCGGTCATGAAAGCGACGGTGAACGTCCAGTTTCCGTCGGGCTTTAGCTGCTCTCCGAACAATGCGGCGTGGCTGGGCAGTCCGTACTTCCAGATGGCTTACGGCAAGGGCGATGGCAAGGTGCTGCTTGACCTGACGCTGGGCCTGGATGTGACGGCGCACGAGATCACGCACGCGGTGACGAGCAGTGAGTCGAACCTGACCTACATCAACGAGTCGGGCGCGCTCAACGAAGCGATGAGCGACATCATGGGCTCGGGCGTCGAAGCGTGGGTTGCGTCCGGTGGTACGTCGGCTGGCAATCCTGCGATGCTCAAGCACTCGGCAGAGACGTGGCTGCTTGGCAAAGAAGTCGCCGGTCCGATGCTGCCGGGCGGGTCGCTGCGCTTTATGGACAATCCGACGAAGGACGGCCAGAGCAAAGACTACTACCCAGAGCGCATCCTGCCGGGCGGCACCGATCGCGGCGGCGTTCACCTCAACAGTGGTCTGCCCAACCTGGTTCACGTCCTGCTCACCCAAGGTGGCAAGCACCCACGCAGCAAGACCCAGGTCGAGGTTCCGGCGATCGGGCTCGAAAAGTCGCTGCAAATCTTCTACATGGCCAACCAGAAGATGATGCTGCCTGCCGGTGCGACGTTTGAGACGGCTCGCTACATCACGGCCCAGTCGGCGCAGACCTTGTACGGACGATGCAGCGCCGAAGTGACCGCCGTTCACCGCGCCTGGGATGCGGTCGGCGTTCCCGGTCTGTGGCAGCCCTGCGTTCGTCCTCGTCCCCGGTTCTAATCCAATCCAGCCACGGCGCGCTGGCCCGGCTCGCAGCGAGTCACTGTAGCGGTCAGGCCAGTGGCTGCTTCTATCCCACCCGCTGCGCGATCGTCCGATCGACTGCTTTCCAGATCACTTTTTGTCCAGGTGCGTTGACGGCTCAGCAGCAGCGCAGCGGATCGCGATCTGTTCGTGAAATCGCAGAGACGCTGCCCTTCAATTCCCTGATTGGAAAGGAGTCCGCTTATGCGCAAGACCTTGCTGACAGCGATGCTGGTTTCGGTGATTGCTTCCTCTGCACTGGCACAGACCCACGATCGGACCGCGACTCGTACATCGGAAGCTGCGACTTCCGCACATACCATTGCCTACAAAGAGCGCACACAGTACGACTTCGACGCAGATGAAGTGGAAGGCACTGTGGTTCAGCCCGATGTAGACCTGATTACAGGTCGGCTCAAAGCGCAGCATCAGAGCCTGGTTCGTCCGCGCAGCAGCTTTCAGCCAGAGCTGCTCCAGTCCGTTGACTCGCTGTAACGGTTCGTCAGCACGTCGCTGAAGTGTGCTGTGTGTCGCCTGCGTTATGAGCATAAAACCCTCACAACGCAGTGCGTCGCGTCCGTGCTTCGTCCGCTCATGGGTTTGTGCTGGGTTTTCTGCATACATGCGCTGCACAGGCTCGGCTGGCGTCCTTTGCAAAACCACTGCAAGTGCGCGCAGAGCCGACGCTTCCAATTGCCGAGATAGAGCAGTAAAATTGCCTTAGTAAAGAATGTCTTGCTCGCATTGGGCATGTAACCTCTCTGCTGCCCCGGCCAGAGCCGTATGCTCGCACGGTCGCTTGGATGCATTGTCATCCGTGTGTCCGCGCGTGGCTGGCTGCCTCGGGACGAACGGGTGGAGAGGCTCATGACCCAAGATCAGCAAGGGCCCGCCGCCAGACTGAAGGAGACGGAGCGCAGCCTGCGCTGGCTGGCTGCCGTGATCATCTTCAACGTCGTGCTCTCGACATCGTTTCAGACGGCAATGTTTCTGACCAACCATCAGAAACCCGACATTCCGCTGGCGATGCTCTTTGGTAGCTTGCTGACGGCGCTGACGACGCTCGGCCTGAACTATCTGCTGCGCAAGCGACCGGCGGCAGGCGCGCTGCGGATCATCTTGCTGACGCTGGGGGTGCTGACGGCGCTGGCGGCGCTGTGGAACCTCAAGCAGACCTCGGCATCGACGTTTGCGCTGTATCTGCTGGTCGAAATTGCAACCACCGTCGGCGTCGCGGCAACCTGGACGTACTTTCAAGCGCCACTGGAGGCCGCGCAGATCCGCTGGCTCCTGCCCAGGCTGGGCGCGTGGGGCAGCATCGGTGGTCTGGTCGCGGGCACCATCGTTCCGCTCGCGCTCAAGTACTTGAAGCTGCGGTCGCACTGGCTGGTGTGGCTGTCGGCGCTGGCGTGGCTTGTGGCCAGTGCGCTGGTGCGGATGGACTACGCGGCACGGGCTCCGGCCAAGCGGCGATCGTCTATCAACCAGCAGAGCCACCTGCGTCAGATCTTCACGGTGCCGCTGGTGCGCTGGATGATCCTGGGGACGGCGGGCATCATCTGGACCGGCGCGCTCGTCCAGTACGAATCGAATGCGGCGATGAAGGATGCCTGGCCGCAAGAGACCATCAACTCGATCACGTCGGTGCTGCTGGCGGTGGCTTCGATTGGCGGCTTGGCGACCCAGACCATGGTGACGACGCCGGTGCTGGAGCGCTGGGGTGTCGGTCTGGCCCTGGCCATCTTGCCCGCGACGATCGGCGGCTGCATGGTCATCTACTTCTACGCGACGGTCGGCGCCCAGTGGCCTGCGGATCTGTCGGTGTGGGTCATCGTGGTGGCGCTGTTTTTGGACAAGACGCTGCGTCCGGCGCTGCATCGTCCGGCCGAGTCTTGTCTGGTCGCGGCGCTGTCTCCCACGATTCGTCCGACGCTGCTGCTGGTGCTGGGCGGCATCATGTCGCCGTTTATCAAAGCCGTCGGTGCGCTGATGCTGTTTATTGCCAAGACGGCGGCGATCAATCCGTCCCTGCTCACCGGCATTGCCATCATCTTGGCGGTCTTGGTGACGATGCTGTCCACGCGCTGGGGTTCGATCTATGCCCAGACGCTGCGTGAGACGCTCGAAGAAGGCAGTGTCGAAGCGCTGGGCACGACGGAAGCGGCGGAAAACCTGGTGCCGATGATCGACGGTCCGCGTCTGCGGGTGCTGCTCGAAGCCATCGACTCGGGAACGCCGCGATCGCGAGAGCTGGCGCTCGATCTGCTGCGTACCCAGCGATCCAACCTGGTGGCCAAGGCCATGCAGACTCGGCTGGCCAACAAGTCCGAGCCGGTACGCATTGCCGCCTTGCGCTGGCTCGCCGATGAGCCCGATCAGACGCTCGAAGTCCACGTCAAACAGCGCTGGCTCGTCCCGGATCTGTCGGACCTGGAACGTCAGTCCATCTTGGAAGCAGCGGGAGCGCTCGGCGCGGTCCTGATTGGCGACGACACCGCGCGCTGGCTGACGGTGCCCAACTTGCCTCTGCGGACGGCGGCGCTGGCCGTGCTTCTGCGCTCTAGTGATGTGCGACATCAGAAGGTTGCCCGGCGAGCGCTCGAAGCCATGCTCAACAGCCAGAGCAACGAAGAGATCTCGGCGGGTCTGCGGCTGGTTCACGAGCACAAAGTCGGCGAGTTTCTTCCGGCGGTGCTGGCGCGACTGGCTGACGTGGACATTGCCGTCCGTCGCGAAGCCCTCAGCTGTCTGCCAGCCTTTGAAGACGAGCGTGCGCGCCGTCCGCTGTGGTCAGCGCTCAGTGAACCGGCGATGGCCCACGTCGCAGTCCGTGCCCTGACCAGCTGTGGTGAGTCGATCGTTCCCAAGATCATCGCCCAGCTCGACTCTCCCGACATCAGCTCGGTGGTTCGTCAGCACCTGCTGCGTGCGCTCGGGCTCATTCCGTCCCAGTCCGGCGTCCAGTGCCTGCTCGATCACGTTCGTCACAGCGACCGCAACGCCCAGCTCGAAGCGCTCAAGTCGCTCAACCGTCTGCGCCGCGTGCTCAACCTGCCGCCGCTCACCGCCGACGTGATTCAAAACTTTGTCCTGTCCGAGCTGCGCTGGGGCCTGCACATGCTGCGCGCCCGCGACCTGCTCAAGGATCGTGTCCGTCCCAACGGCCTTCTGTATCGCGAGATCGAAGCCCAGATCGACGCCGCCCAGCAGCGCGTCGCCCAGACGCTGGCCCTTTTGTCGCCCAAAGACACGATGGTCCACATCTTTAAGGCGCTGCGCTCGCCCAACTCTCCGCACCGTGACCAAGCCCGAGAGCTGCTGCGCACGCTGTTTAAGCCCGGCCCGATCGTCAATGCCAGCCTCAAGCTGCTGGACGAAACCCAGCCGTGGCAGGCCGAGTTTTTCCAGCCCCCGCTGTCGATCAGCTCCGGTCAGACCGCCGAGAGTGCCGTTGAGTGGCTCAAGCTCACCGCCGATCCGTGGGTGATTGCCGCGCTCAAGTACGATCCCGACTGTCCGCGTCAGACCTCGACGTTTCCGCCCATCCCGGACCTGATTGAACGACACTTGGATGCGGTGCTGTTCTTAAAGGATGTCGGTCTGTTTGAGACGCTGACCAACGCGCAGCTCATTGACGTGGCGGGCCTGGCTGAAAAGGTCGATCTCCCAGCGGGACGGACGCTGTTTAACCAGGGCGACATGCCCGACTATCTCTATCTCATCCGCAAGGGCAAGCTGCGCGTCGTCATCGGTGGCAACGAGGTCGCGCGCTTTGGTCCCGGTGAGTGCGTCGGCGAGATGGCCGTGCTCGCCAGCACCAAGCGCACCGCAGGCGTCGATACCCTAGAGCCCTGTCAGCTGTTGCGCTGGTCCGAGCGCGACTTCTTGGGCCTGCTCGATGCCTTCCCCGAGATTGGTCGTGCGCTGCTCAAGTCGCTGGTGCGTCGCCTCGCGCAGACCGGCAAGTCCCGGCAGGCTCCGCGCGCTTCGACGATCATCGGCATGGTCTGGGGCAAAGACGGTCCGCAGCCTTCGTCCAATAGCACCAACCAGCCCGACCAGAGCGGCTCAACCCCAGAGGACAAGAGCTAGAGCGAGCGATGGCAGTCTCCGTCTCACTCGATATGATCTTGTTCCTCAAGGATGTCTCGCTGTTTGAGTCCTTGTCGAACGCCCAGCTCGCGGAAGTCGCGCGTCTGGCCGAGCGTGTCGATATCGCAGGCGACGACGTGAGCAAGCCCCTGTTCTACCAAGGCGAGCCCGCCGACTGTCTGTACCTGATCCGCAAGGGCAAGGTCCGCGTCATTCAAAACGGGCAAGAGATTGCGCGGCTCGGACCGGGCGAGACGACTGGCGAGATGGCCGTGCTGGCGGGCATTGAGCGCTCGGCCACCGTCGAGCCGGTTGAGCCCATGGTGCTCTTGCGCTTTGACGCCGACGACTTCTTGGCGCTGCTCGATACCTATCCAGAAATTCAGCGGGCGCTCATGCGGGTGCTGGTGACGCGGCTCAGTCAGAGCAATCGCCCGCGTGAGCCCAGTCGGCGCGCCGCCACCATGGTGGGCATGGTCTGGGGCAAAGACGGGCCCGGTGGCAAGCCCCCAGCGGGAGAACCGAAGAAGTAGCAGAAGGGAAACACCATGTTTCGACAGCTAGACAGCGACGTGTGGTACCTCGACAAGCCTTTTAAGATGATGGGCTTTGACCTGGGTGGGCGCATGACCATCGTGAAGCTGTCTGACGGCTCGCTCTTGATGGTATCGCCCGTGGCCATGACCACCGAGGATCGCGCCGAGCTAGACCGCATCGGGCCGGTGCGTCACATTGTCGCGCCCAACCTGATGCATCACCTGTATGCGGGCGATGCCAAGCAGTCCTATCCCGACGCCAAGCTGTATGTTCCGCCCGGCCTGACCGACAAGCGTCCCGAGCTTCGACCCGACGGCATCTTGTCCGACACGCCACCGCCCGGACTGGCCACCGATCTAGAGCAGCACTTGGTCCTGGGGATGCCCAAGCTCAACGAGGTGGTGTTTTTCCACAAAAAGAGCCGGACCCTGATTCAGACCGACCTCGCGTTCAACGTCACCCAGGTGTCGTCGCTTGTCATCAAGCTGATGCTGCGCCTAAACGGTGCGCTCGGCGGGGTTCGCGCCACCAAGGTGCTGCGCAGCCTGATCAAAGACCGCGCCGCCACCCGCCGCTCCATCGACAAAATCTTGGCATGGGACTTCGACCGCATGATCATCACCCACGGCGAGGTGGTGCGGTCCGGGGCCAAGGCCGAGCTGCAAGCGGCCTATCAGTTTCTGCTTGGCAAGTCGTAGCGTAGCCCGGTACTTGTCGCCTCCGCCGATTCCGACGCGCAAAGAGAGGTCTGTCCCATGTCCGTTTCGACCGTTCCTACTGTCTCGCTGATCCGTGGCGATGGCATTGGCCCCGAGATCAGTGAAGCCGTCCTGCGCATGCTCGAAGCCTGCGGTGCGCAGCTTCAGTATGAAGAAATCCCCGCCGGAGAGGGCGCGCTCAAAGCCCACGGCGACCCGATGCCCGAGATCACCTTGCAGTCGATCGCCAAGCACAAGATCGCGCTCAAGGGTCCGCTGTCTACCCCCAAGGGCGGCGGCTTCCGGTCCGTCAACGTCGCGCTGCGTCAGCACTTCGACCTGTACGCGAACCTTCGCCCTGCCGTCAGCTTTGCCGGGGTGCCGTCCCGCTACAGCGGCGTGGACATCGTCACCGTCCGCGAAAACACCGAAGACATCTACGCTGGCATCGAGCACTTTGTGGGCCCCGGTCGCTCTGCCGCCGAGTCGATCGCCGTCATCACCCGCGTTGGCTCCGAGCGCATCGCCCGCTACGCCTTCGAGTACGCCCGCAAGCACAATCGCAAGAAGGTCTCGATCATCCACAAGGCCAACATCCTGAAGATGTCCAACGGCCTGTTTCTCGAAGTGGCCAAGCAGGTCGCCGCCGAGTACCCGGACATTGCGCACGATGACGTGATCGTCGATGCCGCCTGCATGAAGCTTGTGACCGCGCCCGAGCGCTTCGATGTCATCGTCACGATGAACCTGTTTGGCGACATCTTGTCCGACCTCATCGCCGGGCTGGTCGGTGGGCTGGGCGTGTCCCCCGGTGCAAACTTTGGCGAAAAGGCCGCCATCTTTGAAGCGGTCCATGGCTCGGCCCCCGACATTGCCGGGCAGGGCATCGCCAACCCCACCGCGCTCGCGCTGGCCGCAGAGATGATGCTGCGTCACCTGGGCCAAGACGACGCGGCGGCTCGCCTGCGGCGCGGACTGCTCACCTGCCTGGCCGATCCCGCCCGCCGCACCAAGGATCTCGGCGGCCAAGCCAACACCAAGACCTTCACCGACAGCGTCTGCACCGCCATCACCCACCACGGCTAACCCCAAAAATCCCCAAGCCCCGCGCGCCTTACCCCCCGCGCGCCTTCTTCACATCAGGAGGCGGCGATTACAGAACTCTGTCGGGACTTTGTGGCGGACATCGAGGATGGTGTCATAGCAGACTCGCTCGGCGGGCTCATAGACGAATCGCGGCTGCCTTTTGCCGTCGCTCCCTGGCTTTGACAGCGCGTCTTCGCACAGTGCATCGCTGACCATCCCGGCGCGGCTGCGGTGGTGGCAGTGCCCGTTTGCGTACACATAGCTGGGGAGCGGATACCTGGGGCCATCGCCTCTGTGCGGCGGGCTCAGCATCGCCACAAGCAGCGCCAGGACCGCTCCGGCCAAGCACAAGATCAGCGCAATCCAGGGCAGGCTGTCCCGCAGGCTCGGACGGGGCGCAAAGCGGCCAGCTCCCACCTCATTCCAGCGCGACGCAGCGACCTGTCGCTCCGGGGAACGCGCGCTCGGCTGGCTCACAGTGGACTGCGGGTCATTCATGGGGGCTCGGCTGCTCAAAGATACCTGACCCAGTCCCCCGCCAGATGCTCACCATTAGTCACAATTATCCCGAGGGAGGGATGGTTGAGGTTGCTTGCTGAGAGGAACTTGTGGTGCTGAGGTGTTCCGGCATGCAGAGCGAGCATGCAGTGGACAAGTGGGCTGAGCAGGAATTTGGCCATGCGGAG
>JAEUKB010000078.1 GCA_016794365.1 Myxococcales bacterium | reverse complement strand
AGATCTCGGTGAACAATTCCCTGCGCATGGGCGGTATCGAGCACCGAGCAGATCTGCTTCGTCAGCTTCAGCACGCGATCGATCGGCAGCGGGCGCGGCGACTTGCCTTTCGGACTGATGATCTCGTCGAGAGACTGACCGTCGATAAACTCCATGACCAGATAGAACAGCGCGCCACCGACGTTGCCGTGATCGTAGATAAAGACGCTGTTGGGATGGTTGATCTGAGACGACAGCTTGGCTTCTCGCTCGAACAGCTCAATCGCATCAGGGGCAATCATCGCCGACGGTGACAGCACTTTGACCGCTGCTTCGCGACCCAGCTCGGTGTGACGCGCTTTGTAGACCATGCCCATGCCGCCTTCGCCGAGCCGCTCGAAGCAGGTGTACTGACCGACGACAAATGGATCGATCGCGCCTCTGGGGGACTTCGCTTCGTCTTTTTTGCTGGTCTGGAGCGTGTCCGCTTCGCTGCCTGCGCGCTGGGTCAGCGACGACTGAAGCGCCAGTTGCTTGTCGCGACGAATCATCCACAGCAGCCCCGATGCACCGATGGCAGCCAGCAGCGCAATCCCGAGCAGCACGATGCCCGCCTTTTTCTTGCTGCGCGGTGGACGGCTTGAATCACTGGACGGACGCTCTGCGACGGATGGCTCGGGCGCTTTGGCGGACTCTCCGCCGCTTAGGACGGGCTTTGGGACCGCTGCGGGCGCTGACGTGCCGAACGCATCGCTGACCGTCGGTGTCGATGTCCGAGCGTCGGTTCCTTCATTGCGAGTGCGCGGAGCCTTGCCTCCTTTGATCTGGGTCGTCGCGACGGCATCCTTTTTGGGTTTGGCCACGGTCTTTTTGGCAGGCAAAGAGCGATGGCTCGTCGCTGCTGGACTTTTCGTCGCTGAGCTTTTCGTCGCTGGACTTCCTGGCGCTGGTGGACTTTTCGTCGCTGCCGGACTTACCGGTTCGGGCGCTGCTCCTTCTTCGGAAGACATGGCGGCTCGGCTGGGTCGTGGTGCCGGGCTGGGCATCGCAGCTTCAGACGGTGGCGGCGATGGTGGCGGCGGCATAGCCAGGTCATCAATGTCGCTGTCGCGGCTCGTCTTCATTGGCTTGGACTTGCGACGGACAGAAGGCTTGGCGGGTTCCGGTGTTCGTTCCGAAAAAGCCTGTTTCCGTTCCGCCTTGAGAGCGGGCGCTGCGGTCTTGGCTTCCCTGTCCGCAGGCAGTGCAAGCTCGGATTCGGGCATGGGGAGCTCAGGTGCGAGAGCGCCCCTGGAAGCGCGCGCGGAATCAGCGGGTGCCGCAGCGGGCGGCGGCGCAGGAAGTGCAGCACCGGGCGCACGTCGCGCATCTTGCATCGGTGCGAAAGACACCTTGTCTTCCTGGTTGAGCGAGAGCAGCAGTGCGCCGGAGATCACCAGCACGGCCATCGCAATCAGCAAGGCAATGACCGTCACTGGACGCCGTGTACCCGATGCGGACTGTGGGGTGAGTGGAGCGGGCGCTGGCGCGGCGGCTGGTTGCGCAGCCATCCGCAGAGCTGGTGCGGCAGCAGCGACGACCGATGCAGGCTCAGCGGCGGCTTGACTGAGCGCATCGGCCAGCGCGAGGAGCGACTTCGGACGTGCGTCCGGCTTTTTGTCGAGCGCTTGGAGGAGCACCTGCGACAGCGCGGGCGACAGGTCACTGCGAAGGCTGTGTGGCTGCGCCGGTCGCTCCAGCAGGACTTGAATGCGAATCGCCGCCGGGCTGCTTCCGGTAAACGGAGCCTGTCCTGTCAGCAGGTGATACGCGAGCGCAGCGACGTGATAGACGGTGCTGGCGGTCGCTTCGGCTCTGCCCGCAAAGACTTCCGGCGCGGCGTACGCAGCCAGCAGGTCCACGGCTGGATCTTTGGCAGCTTCGGCTCCGGCCAGGACGAGCGGCTTGTATTCACCAATGACATCTTCGCCATCGTCGCTGCGAACCAGCGGGATCTGTGATGGATGCAGCAGCCGTGCTTTGCCATCGCTCAGCGTTGGTCCGAGTGTCTGACACAGCGTGCGGATGATGCGCACAATCCGCGCGACATCTTGGTGCTGGATCAGCGAGTCCAGCGTCTGGACAGAAGGCGCGCTGCTCGACATCGAAATCCCCCTGCGCCTATCGTGCCATAGGGCCATCAAGACCAGTCAGGGATCGCTCCTTCACGAGAGAGAATCGCGCCGTCAGTGTGGCCGAATCAGTCGTCGGATCGAGCGCGCGTGCGAGCCTAGCCGCGACAGGGATTGTTGACCCGACCGCCTGGCACCACCGAGTCCGTGACCCAGGTGTTGCCGCCGATGATGGCACCGCGTCCGATCACGGTGTCTCCGCCGAGGATGGTCGCATTGGCATAGATCAGCACGTCGTCTTCAATGGTCGGATGGCGCTTGCGATTTTGTTGCTGACGAGTCTTTCCCGTCGGTAAGCTCATCGCGCCGAGCGTCACACCTTGGTAGATGCGAACGCGGTTGCCGATGATCGATGTCTCGCCGATGACGACGCCGGTGCCGTGATCGATGAAGAACGACTTGCCGATCTGGGCGCCGGGATGAATGTCGATGCCGGTTTCGGTGTGCGCTTGCTCGGTCATCATGCGCGGAACGATCTGTGCCCCGAGCCGAAGCAGCTTGTGTGCGATGCGATACACCGTCACCGCGCGAACGCCGGGATAGCACCATGCGACTTCGATCAGGCTGCGTGCGGCGGGATCTCCCTCGAATGCGGCTTGGACATCTTGGTGGACATCTTCGCGTAGCTCCGGCAGCTGGTTGAGAAACCGTCCGACCATCTCGGTGGCATCCGCTTGGTACTTGTCACACAGCGGCTGCGGCGCGGGACAGCCGATGTGCAGGCCGCGACAGACTTGCTCGGTCAGCAGCACACGCAGCGATGCAATGCGCGCTTCCAGCCACGAGTGCAGCAGCGCAGACGGTGGTGCAGGACTTCCGCCTGAGCCGGGCAGCAGCAGGTCACGTAGCAGATCGAGTGCCGTCGCAACCGCTTGTCGGGACGGTAGCTCATGTCCCACGGTCAGCAGCACGCCGGTCTGACGATACGACGAGGCCAGCGAGTCGGCCAGATCGCAGTTGGAGCGCAGCGGATCCGAGGATGAAGGTGAAACAGCGTCGGGTGAGACAGCGTCGGATGAAACGGCCTCGGGTGAAGTCGCTTGGCGATCTGGGTTCATGGTCTTGTGCAATGTAGCCACGTTTGCGCAGCGGTCGAGTGCTTCTGCCAGCCGCGATGGAATCTGTCCAAACGGGTCGGTGGGTATGTCGTCGGTGCGCGTGGTCGTGTGGTCGAGCGTCGCTCAGTGTACGTTCGGTAGCGACGACCAGACCTGCGTGGCAAAGCCAAGCAGCCGACCGCTCACATACGGTCCCAGCGCGATCAGCGTGGTCAGTCCAAAAAGCAGCCGAACCGCGACGGGCAGCGACGAATCCGTAATCCCGAGCCGCGCTTGCAGCCACGTTGTAACAAGCGACGCGACCACCGCCACGAGCAGCACCGGCGTGCTGAGCAGGACCGAAAGCCACAGTCCCGAGGTGAGGAGCTGAATCAGCGACTCGCTCATGTGTATCCCAGCAGCAGCCCGCGATAGAGCAGGGTGAAGCCATCGCACACCAGAAACAGCAGCAGCTTAAACGGCAGCGTGACCGTGCGAACGGACAAGCCTTGTAGCTGAATGCCCGACAAAATCAGCGAAGCCAGCAGATCCATGACCAAAAACGGCAAAAGCAGCAGAAATCCGACCTGAAAAGCGGTGCGCAGCTCTCCGAGGAAAAATGCTGAAACCAGCGTCGGTAGCTCACTTGGTTCGTAGGCTGCGTGGTGCTGCTGCGACAGCTTCTGCGACAGCGCTTCGAGCTGTGCTTTGTCTTTCGCTGCGGTTCGTTCTTGCAAAAACTGACGCAGCGGCTTGGTTCCTTGCGCAAGCAGTTCCGTCACTGTGGCCGTCGGTGGCGCGGCGTCTAGCTCGGACAGGCTGCGCCGGAGCAGCGGGGACATCGTCAGCACCGCGAGCGCCAGCGCCAGGATCACGTTCACCAGCAGCGGCGGCATCGATCCGCCCAAGCCTCGACGGAGCACTTGCAGCACAATTGCGGCTTTGACATACGCGAGCAGCGACAGCAGCACAAACAACAGCACCGGCAGCACTGAGCGCGCAAGCTCTGTCGTCATGAGCGGGAACTCTCCGTGCGAGGCAGTGGCCACGTCGTAGGAATCAGCGGCAGCTTGGCATCCTGAGCGTACGCTGGCTCGCTCGGACGGTGCGGCTGGCTGGCTGGATCGAGCTCACACAGCGTCGATAAGCCTTGTGGCGATGCACCGAGCAGCAGCGACCGACCTTGAACGCTGACCACAAACAGAGAGTGCGTAGCCGTCAGTCGTCGCTCGGCGAGCACGTCAATGGGGCCGGTGCGCTGGGTGCGCTGGGCTCGTCGCCAAAGCAGCAGCAGCACGCTCATTCCCAGCATCACCAGCGCGGCGCGGCCAAGCAGTCCCAACAGTGTCATGGAGTCTACCCCCGACGCATTGCAAAGCTGAGCCAGCATCTCTTGATGAGAAGCTAGTGGCCCATCCGGTGTCAAGGCAGATACCGGCCTTGGCTGCGTGAAGCACACAAAGGGCTGTGAGCGACGGTAGGAACAGGCGGGATAACGTGGGAATGGTGCGGCAAACAGACGACTACTGACTCAGCAGCAGACCGAGGCGCGCATAGCGAATACCGCTCGGCAAGGTTCCGAGGAGCGCTTCTGCCAGCTCGACGGGACGCACGCCGCCTTGGTTGTCGATGCGAACGCGCGCGCGAACCACTTCATAGTCGGAAGACCAGCCTAGCTCGTCGCGCACCGACGCGGACTGCTCCCCTTCGAGTCGCTCAGCTTCAAGCAAAAACTGCTGCACATCGACGCGCTTGGCTTCGCTGCCGGACTTTCCGGGGCGCTCGACGACAAGGGGTCGCTGCGACCACGAACCAACCTGTCCGAGCGCGCTCTGAACATCCGTCGAGACATCGTCGGTCGGAACCCCAATCGCAAAGTCTGCCGCCGTAATCAGACGCGACACCGCTTTGTCTTCGGGCTGAAGCAGCAAGACTTCATCAACCAAGAATCCTTCCGGCGCTGCGGTCAAGAGTCGCTGCTTGAGCTCCTCGGCGCTGATGAACTCACCGGTTTCGCGCAGCGTTTCGAGTCGCAGATCGACGACTTCACCCAGGCTCATCACACCGAGTCCGAGCGCAGGACCGAACACCATATCGGGCTTGGGATGAAAGCCGCGCGTGTAAATCGGTTCGCAGCCCGCCCGTCGCAGCATCCGCTGAAGCAGCCGCATGGCGTCGAGGTGTCCGATAAACGCCGCGCGTCCCAGCTTGCGATACCGCAGTCGGTAACGCTGGCCCTCGCTCTGCGCAAAGGCTGCCTTTTTGCGAGGCTGACCGCGCTCTGCTTGCTCTTGCGCGACCTCTTCATTGGGCCGAGGCGCCGTCGTCGGTCGCTTGTCTGCCCCGAGCTTGCGCAGCGCCACCAATCGATCCGTTCGCATCTGCGTCAGATCACACGCGATGCCACAGTCGAAACAGACCAGCTTGCGCTCGTCGGCAAGAGCGTCTTCCGCGTTGCTGTGATGCAGCAGCGAGCCAAACGGCTTGCCACACGGCGGTGACAGCTTGTCTTTGAGCGCTTTTTTGTACTCGCTGCGCAAAAAGCCGTCTTCCATCCCGATGTCGATGTGATCCCACGGCAAGCGCGCCGACAGCGGCAGCGTCATAAAGTAGGGCTCGGGATCGATCCCTTCTTCGGCAATCGCTTCGTGCCAGACGGAGATGTTGAACTGATCATCCCAGCTATCGAAGCGTGCGCCTTTGCGATGTGCGCGCTCAATCACGTTGGCCAGTCGCTGATCGCCGCGCGAAAACAGGCCTTCGAGCCACGACATCTGTTTTTCGTGATACTTGAAATCGATGCGTTCTCGACGAGCCAGTTCCCGCAAGAGCTGCTGCTTGCGACCGAGATCCGCCAGGCTGTCTTGCTGACACCACTGAAACGGCGTGTGCGGCTTGGGAACGTGGTTGGACACCGACACCGTGACTTCCGCATCGCGACGAATGCGACGACCGATCTTGCGCAGGCGGACCGCTGTTTCGATGATGCCCGCGACATCTTCATCGGTTTCCGTCGGAAGACCGATCATGAAGTACAGCTTCATGCGCGACCAGCCTCGGGAAAAGACGTTCTCTGCCGAGCGACTGATGTCTTCCTCGGTGATGTTTTTGTTGATGACATCGCGCATTCGCTGCGTGCCCGCTTCGGGAGCAAACGTCAGCCCGGTGGCGCGTACACTCGACATCTCGTCGAGGATTTCCGGCGACAGTCCATAGGCGCGCAGCGACGAAACCGACAGCGAGACTCGCTCTTCTCGCAGCCGACCCATCACCTTCTTCATCAGCGGCAAGATGCACGAAAAGTCCGCCGTCGAGAGCGAGGTGAGCGAAGTCTCGTCGTAGCCACCGCGCTTGATGCTAGAGACAACCGACTCGACGATGGACTCCGGATCTCGCTCGCGCACGGGACGATAAATCATGCCCGCTTGGCAGAAGCGACAACCCTCGGTGCAGCCTCGGGCGATCTCAATGCTGGCGCGATCGAAGATCGCTTCGGCGTACGGAACCGGCGTGTCCGACGGAAACGGAAACTGATTCAGGTCGGGAACATAGACGCGGCTCACGCGCTCGGGAACGCGCGGATCGAGCGGCTTGTCCACCACTTGTCGTCCGGTTTCTGCGTCGATGGTCAGCGAATATAGAGACGGAACGTACAGATAGCCGCGCTCGGCCAGACGAATCAGACGCTCTCGACGGGGAATGCCTTCTCGTTTCCAACGCGCCCAGTCGAGCAGCAGCTCTGGCAGCACCTGCTCTGCTTCGCCAATCAAGATGCAGTCGAAAAACGGCGCGATCGGCTCGGGATGCGTTGCGACGGGACCACCAGCGAGCACCAGCGGATGTTCTTCGCCGCGATCGATGCTGCGTAAAGGAATTCCGCCCAGCTCGAGCAGCGTCAGACAGTTGGTATAGGTCAGCTCGTACTGGAGCGACATTCCGACGACATCGAAGTCGGTCAGCCGTCGCGCGGATTCCAGCGACAGGAGCGGAAGCTGCCGCTTGCGCAGCTCTTTTTCCATGTCCACCCACGGCGTGAAGGTCCGCTCGCACAAGATCCGAGGATCGCGGTTGAGCAGCGAGTACAAGATCTTCGTCCCGAGGTGAGACATCCCGATCTCGTAGACATCGGGAAAGGCCAGAGCGACGCGGACATCGACGCTGTCAAAGTCTTTGCGTATCGATTGGTACTCGCCGCCCAGGTAGCGGGCTGGTTTATCGACAAGCGAGATGAACTCTGAGTACGGATGATTGAGGAGCAGCATCGACGGTGGTGTATCCAGAATGTGACGTAACGTCAAGTAAGAGACGCGACGCGTGGGTTATTGACTGGGCAGCGCCGGGGCACAGCAGCCGTGAAAGCCGGTCTGGCCGGGCATTGGGTGAGGCGCGCGAACCTCGGGCTCTCGCTCGAGCAGTCCTTTGAGCGTCGCCAGGTTTTCATTCATCGCTCGCTCGACATCGCGCTGAAACAGCGGCGTCAGCAGCCGAATGGTCAGGTCTTTGTACTGCGACGAAGAGCGCTGCGTCAGCGTCGTGATAGTTCCGTGCGATCCTTTTTGCTCGGTCAGCAGGTAGTCGATCGTATCGACAAACTCGGCGTGCTCGATGCGCACTTGAAACGACTTCGGGGGATCCATCGCCAGCACTTCGCTTGTGACCTCGTGACGGTGACCGCCAATCGACATCACCACTTGGGCTCGCTGTCCGACGCGCAGCTCGTCGCTGGACTGAAACGATTCCATGCCGGACACCCACTTCATCAGGAGCGATCCCGTCGTCAAATACGGATAAACCACACCTGCGGAGCGCTCTAGCTCGATGCTGGCTTGGGTGTACACAAGCTTTCTTCCGCCGCCGAGCAGTACCATCACACCCACAAAGGCGATGAGAAGCAGTCCCACCACCGAGCCAATCCGCACGAGCCACTTGATCATAGGCACTCCTTTGTAGGTGGGGCGTGTATAGCGAACCTCCGCGTACGTCAAGGCCGCTCAGAGGCTTTGCTTTACGGGGCACGAGGAATCGCGATACGCTGAAAATAAGACGCAATCTAACCGCGCGATGTGGCCTCTAAGAGGCAAGAGCGGTTTGGGAAGGAAAAGGACCATGCCCGATCAACCTGTTGAGAGCGAAGCACCGCCCGAGGTAGCCCTGTCGAGCGATGACAACCGAGGCCGTGACGGAGATCCGAATCCCAACACGGATGAACAGAACGATCCCGGCAGCGAACTTCAGCAGCGCGCATAAGGCAGTCTGCTTCTCATGTTGCGTGAGTTCTCCTCGGCTCACGCGGGCCATCGAACCGCTTTGATCGAACCGCTTTGATTGGAGGTTTCCTTCGCTGTCGCTCGCGATTACGCTGCGCAGCAGCTTCGCTTCGTGTTCATCCACCAAAGGAGAGCGCCATGTTGGTTCGCCTACGTGCTTTGACTCCGCGCTATCGCTTTCTCTTGGCTTCGTCGCTGGCCTTTTCGATTGGCATCCTGTCCGCCGACTGTGGAAGCAGCATCTTGGGTGGTGAAGAAGCCACCGACGATATGGGCTCGAACCTGCCCAAGCAGCTGATGTATCTGACGGTGACGCCAGACAACGACGTGCTGCTGGTGGACATCAATCAGACGCAGCAAAAAGCCTTCAAGGTCTTTGCGCACTACAGCGATGGAACGGCGGTCGAAGTGACGGCGAGCGTGACGCTGTCTCTCGATAACTCGAATGTTGGATCGCTGGCTGGAACGACGTTTACATCGGCGAAGAGCGCAACCGCCCAGGTTGGCTTTTCCAAGGTGCTTGCGAGCTACACCGACGGCGGTCAGACCGCGAGTGGCTATGCCAACCTGACGGTGGTTTGGCTGCGACAGACTGGACCAGCGACGGACTTTTTCTTTCCGCTTCCCTACATGGGGGCTGCGCAGGATCAGCCGCTCCAGTTTGGGACCAATGTGCAGTCGCTCGATTCGTTCTTTGCTGTCGATACAACCGGCAGCATGGGTCCGTCGATTACGGCGCTGCGCGACAGCCTGACCAACACGATCATTCCCGGCGTGAAAGCGGGAGCCGCCAAGGATGCACAGTTTGGCGTCGCTGCGGTCGAAGACTTCCCGACGGGAGGTTACGGAACGCCCAACTATTATGCGGGCAACCTCGACGATCAGCCGCTCATCATGCTGCAAAACATTACGGCGGATGTGACGGCGGCTCAGACGGCGGTGGGCAGGCTGCTCAACGGCGCAAACCCACGCGGCGCAGGCATGGACTTGCCCGAAGGTCAGATGGAAGCGCTGTATCAGCTCGCGACGGGAGACGGCAATGTTGTCGCAAACGTCGTCAACGTCCCGGCGAACAAGACGGGCATCGGGGGCGCAGGCTTCCGCAAAGGTGCCCTGCCGGTCATCACGATGATCTCCGACGCGGTCTTCCACACCAAAGGCGAAGGCACCGTTCCTTGTTCGTATCAGGATGGCCTGGGAAATCATCCGGTTGCGACGGACTATGCGGGAGCCGCAGCCACAGCCTCACACACGCGAACCGAGACGCACGCAGCGCTGAACAAGATCTGCGCGAAGGTGATTGGCGTTTCGGCTCTGCGCACCACGATCGGCACGACGACCAATCCAAACGGAGTCTGCGCAGCGACGGCGGACTTGGTCTCGGCAGCCAAAGCAACCGGAGCCGTGGTTCTTCCATCGGCGTGGGATGCAGGCGCTCGACCGGCGGGCTGCGCGGCGGGACAGTGCTGCACGGGGCTCAATGGCTCGGGAGAAGCACCTGACGCAAACGGCGAGTGTCCGCTGGTGTTCAAGGTGCTGCAAAATGCCTCGGGACTGGGCGCGCAAGTGACGGCAGGCATCACCCAAGTGGCGCGCTTTTCCAAGTTTGACGTGACGACGCAGACTTCGGGAAACTCGACGGGAGACAAAGGGGAAGCGCTGCCAGCGGGCAAGACGACGGCGGACTTCATCACGTCGATCCTGCCCAAAGATGCGGCGGCTCCAGCGGCACCTCCGACGCTGCCTGCCCCGGTGATCGCTGGTAGCACCTTTACCAAGGTCTATCCCGGCAGCACGGTGCGCTTTACGGTGACGGCGGAAAACAAGATCGTACAGCCGACGCAGATGCCGCAGGTATTCCGCGCCAAGATCAAGGTGCTGGCGGGTGGCTGCACCGATCTGGACGAGCGCGAGGTCATCATCCTGGTTCCTCCGACGGCACCGCCCGTGGTTGGCTAGCCCCCGTCCATTCCCAAACCCGCATGTTTCGCGAGTGGCCCCGCTACCCTGCGAGACTTTTTTCCGTTCCGCAGGCGGCCCGAAAAAAAGCTCTCCGGCGACAGTCCCCGGCACGAAGTGCGGGGGGTCGCCCCCACGCTCTTTGCTCAAACTGTTGGTTTCGTAGTGGTCGCAGGT
>JAEUKB010000074.1 GCA_016794365.1 Myxococcales bacterium | reverse complement strand
GCCTGCCGCTAACGTTCGCTCTGAGCCAGGATCAAACTCTCCAATTGAGATGTTTGAACCGTTGCCGAATCTATGATTCGACAGGGTATTTGTATGTCTATCCCTGCTTCTCGCTATTCAGTTTTCAAGGACCAAACTTTTGCCGCTTACTGATTCTTCATCAGCTCGGGGCGGTCAATCTATCAAACCGTTTCAGCGAGTCAAGCATTTATTTTGCTTTTTTTCGCTGCCGCTTTGCTTCGTGACCACCGCCGCGACAGGTGAGGACTCTACTCGGATCTGCGGAAGGGTCAAGGCTAAATCTTGAAAAAGTTTCGCTTTTTTCACATCAGCGACGGGAAAAATCGTGCTGATTTCGCACTGCTTTGATGCAACTGCCCGTTTTCCTTGGCTATTTGGAGGGCTGAGCGCGCGATTTCATCTGCCGATCGTAGTCACAGCGCTGTTTGATCCGGTTGGTTGTCTCTTGTAGTTGCGGGTCGGGCGGAAGCAGCGCCAGTTCTCGGATCGCATCTTCACAGCGACCTGTCCCGGCCAGCGTCGAGGCCAAGTGCAGGCGGGCCGGGTGAAGCTTGCTGTTTTGAGCGAGCGCAGCACGGAACTCGGCTTCGGCGCGCGCAATGTCACCTTGTTTGCGACGAGCAAGACCCAGATCGGTCAGCACTTCTGCGGTTGCTTGAAGTGCCTTGGCTTTTTCAAGCGCAGCGACGGCATCGACAGCTTGATCGCGACGGGTTTGAACCACTCCGAGTCGCCAGTACGCTCGATGAAGGACTTGCCGAGCATCTTCTCGGTCTTGAGCCACCTTGGTTGATCGGTATTGCTCGTCGGCAAGCTGGGCCGCAGCCATCAGCTCGCCGACCGCTTCGTCGTAGCGCTTTGTATCGGACAACAGCATGCCCAGGTTGAGGTGCGCGTGTGGGCGATCGGGCGCAAGCTGAACGGCTTCCCGCGCAGGCAGGACCGCCTCTTCCAAGCGTCCAGCTCGACGGAAAACGACAGCCAGATTGAACTGCGCATCGGCCTGGCTAGCGCGCGGATTGGCGTCTTGCGGCTTGAGCTTGATCGCCTTTCCATATGCAGCGATCGCTTCCGGCCAGTGCTTGAGCGACTCATGAGCGACGCCGAGGTTGTAGTGCGCCTCGAACAGATCGGGTCGCAGCTTGATCGCTTGATCGAGCATCTCGATCGCTTCATTTGCACGTCCTGCGTCGGAAAGCACCGCGCCAAGCTCTGCCATGACGATCACGATCTGCTCATCTTTGCCACTTGGATCGAGCTTGATCGCCGCGCGCAGATCGGCTTCGGACTCCTTGAGCTTGCCCATTTTTCGATAGCACTCGCCGCGCAGATAGATCGGCTTGGGATCGCTTGGATGCTGCGCCGCCACGTCGGAAAAGGCCTTGATCGCTTCGTCGTATCGCCCGGCAGCCATTCGCTGCGAGCCAAGCTCCAGCAGTGCGACGCGGACTTTTTCACCTGGAATCACAGGACGAACGGCTGCTTCCCCGTGATTTTCGGGCTTCTTTGGAGCCGTCGGCGCAGGACGAGCCTGTGGACTCGGTGCCGCGTAAGCGATCGGATGCACCGGAAGAAGGCAAAGGACGCTGGCGTGAAGCAAGCCGATCGGAAGTCGAGATCGAAGACGAATAGGAACCATGGTCGCACTCTAACTCTGATTGTGTCCGACGGCAACGTCGCGGACGGGATGCAAATTTGAGCGGTCCGCGCACGAGCCGATCGCTGCAATCCATACGATCGCTGCGAGTCCTTCGCTGTCGCTGGGTCGTGTGCTCCATCGCGGAGAAGCGCGACGGTCCATGTAGGCTGTGTGTTATTATCGCCGGATGCCGCTTGCACCGACGGTGCTTGGGATCAATTTGTGGCTGCTTTTGCAGGTGGTCCCGCTGTGGCTTGCGTCTGACGTAGCGCCCAAGTGGCTGCTTGGGCTTTCGCCGCTACCGCTCGGAGTGCTGCTGATTGGTCTGCGACTGCGACGACACATCGTCGGTCAGGTGACGCTCCTGATCGGGTTTCCGCTGCTTTTGACATTGGTGGATGCGCTGGGTCCGCTTGGTCCAGAGCGACTGCTGCCGCAGCCCGCAGTGCTGGTGAAGCTGGTGGTGTTTGCGCTGTATCTGGCGGCGATGTGTCGTCAGCTCTCGATGGATGCCAGCACGGCGGAGACCAAGGTTTCCGTCGCGAGCTGGTCCGTCAAAGCGCTGGATGTTCCAAGTCCATCGGTGAAGCAGCGCAGGCGCAGGCTGACGCACCAAATCTTGCTCGCGTACTGTGTGGCGATGCCGACGCTGCTGCTCTATGCGATCTGCTTGCATGTGCCCAACATTCGACAGTTTCTGCGAATGCTCGGGACGATGCAGAAGGTGACGGCACTGCAAGCGGCGCTCTTGTCGGCGTCCACGATGCTGTGGGCGTCGCTGTTCTATTTTGGTGTGATGCGACCGCTCAAGCTGCATGTCTCGCACGATGCGGCGCTGCGCCATGATCTAAGCAAGCTGCGGCAGGTGGCCCGGCGAGGTCGTCCTCGTCCGCAGCTGTATGTTGCAATGACGGTGGCGCTCGTCGGAATGGCGACGCTGCTGTGGCTGAGCCTGTAACGCACTGTGAATCCGTCAACCATGCGAAAGCTGCCCTACTTCCAAATCTTGTGTGCGCTGCTGCTGCTGAGCAGCTTGGTGTTTTTTTGGCAGTGCATCTCGCACCTGGCCCGACGAGACTACGTGGCGGCGGGCATGCTGACGGTGATCGGGATTGCGACGCTGTGGGTGGGCAGTGAGCTGGCTCGGCTGTCGCTGTCGGAACGCGACTCATGAAGCGATGGCCAAAAGCGATCGGACGGACGCTGTTGACGCTGAGTCTTGTGCTGGGCGCAGGTGAAGCGTCAGCGCGGGCGTCGGATCTTGGCGCGCATGGACGAGACTTTCACGTCGGACACAAAGGCTGGAACGGTCTGTCAGAGCTGCGACGCTTGGCCGACGATCTGGGCTGTCCGCTGCAAGTTCGACGGACGCTCGACTGGTCCAGTATCGATGGTCAAGATGTCCTGATTTTGCTGCATCCCGAGTCCGATCTCGATGAAGCTGCGACGCTGGCTTATCTGTCAGCGGGCGGACGCGTGATCTTGGCAGACGACTTTGGCAAGTCAGCGCGGGTGCTCGAAAAAGTGGGCATTCATCGTCAGAGCGAGCCTTGGCCCGCCGGAGTTCGCTTCTATCGACCGGATCACAGCTTGCCGATCGCGATGCCAGCACGGGCGACATCACTCGGCAAAGCCGCCAGCGAGCTGCTGGCCAACCACTCGTCCTACTTTGTAAGTGGCCTGCCAGCAACGTATGCGTTTGCTCCGGGTGCGGCGCTGGTGATCGAAGCCAACGTCGGACACGGACGGCTGGTGGCGATCGCGGACCCGAGCCTGTTTATCAACAACATGCTGGAGCTTCCGGGCAATCGCGAGTTCGCAGCGCACCTCATCGTGGACATCTGTCGGCTCCAGCAAGATCGGCTGGTTTTGCTTTCGGGAACGTTTGCGCAGCATGGAACGCCACCGGCGGCGCTGATGGGTGCTCCGACGACGGACTCTGGACATGATCTGCCCGACAAGCTGAATCGCGCGCTCGGCGGAGCGAACCTACACATTGCGCAGACGCTCAAAGGTCGTGGAAAGCCCGATGATCCCGACGTGATTACGCTGATTGGTTTGCTGTTTTGCGTCGGATCGCTGCTGCTGTTTTTGAAGTACTTGCCGCTGCCGGGTCAGCCTCAGGACAGTGCGTTTGCGCAGCCGCCAAGACCGCCGGATACTGGGCTGTTTGCGTCGGTGCAGCGCTACGCAGGCGGAGCCGGACAAGTGACCTGGGGTTTTATCTATCCAGCGACGCTTATCCGAGAGGAGCTTTTGCTGCGGCTGTCTCCGTATCTGTCGGTGCTGAGCCAAGCGGACGGAAGCCCGATCGATGCCAAGCAGCTGCGTGCGGTGCTCAGCGAAAAAGTGAGTCCCCAAGCCGGTGAGCTGGGCTTTAAGCTGTGGAAAGGTCTGCGATCGCTGCGCGACGGACAGTCAGCGAGTCATCCGACGCAGCTTCTGCGCACGCAGATCTCGGAACGAAAGCTCGACGAGTGGTACAAGCTGGCGACGGCGCTGTTTGCCGAGCTGGATCGAACGAATCATGTGTAAGGAGCGGCGATAGGTGATGGATGCAAATGCGCTGAACCCTCAGAGCCTGATGCAGGCCGCCGAGCTGTGCCAAGCCGTCGTCGAAGAAGTCGGCAAAGTGTTCATCGGCAATCCGGGGCTGACGCAGGGTCTTTTGATCGGGCTGCTCAGTCGCAGTCACATCCTGCTTGAGGGTGTTCCGGGCGTGGCCAAGACGACGCTGGCGAAAGGGTTTGCGCAGGCGCTCGGCTGTGATTGTAAGCGAATCCAGTTCACGCCGGACCTGCTGCCATCGGACATCACGGGCTCGTACATCCTCGATCAGACCAAAGGCAGCTTCGAGCTACGCGAAGGTCCGATCTTTTCGCAGATCATCTTGGGCGACGAGATCAATCGAGCGCCACCGAAGACACAGTCGGCGCTGCTCGAAGCGATGGCCGAAGGTCAGGTCACATTAGAAGGTCAAAGCCGGACGCTCGCGCAGCCGTTTATGGTGATCGCAACGCAAAATCCCGTCGAGCACGAAGGAACGTATCCGCTTCCCGAAGCGCAGCTCGATCGGTTTTTGATGAAGCTGTACGTAAGCTATCCCGAGCCCGTCGCAGAAAAACAGATGCTGCGCACGTATTTGCAGCCTCGACCGACGGCAAAGACGGTTCTTTCGCCGCAAGCGATCGTCGAGCTTCAAAACATGGCAGCGCGCGTGCATCTCGACGATGAAGTGCTCGATTATGTGCTGGAGCTGATTCACGCAACGCGTCGTCATCGACGAGTGGCGATCGGTGCGTCGCCGCGTGCGGGACTGGCGCTGGTTCACTCGGCACGAGCGCGCGCGCTGATGCTCGGTCGGGACTACGTGCTGCCCGACGACATCAAAGCGCTGGCTCCGCCGGTGATTGCCCATCGTCTGATGCTGATTCCCGAAGCAGAAATGGAAGGAATCAGTCCCGTCAGCGTCGTCCAAGAAGTGCTCGGTCAGGTCGCGGTTCGTCCGAGCGAACAGCGACGATCGAAACCAGCGACAGAAAAGGCGCGCTAGCACACGATGTCCAGAGGCCGTTTTCCGACGCTACATACCAGCGGTGGCTACCTGCTATCGGTCGGACTTTTGCTGCTGGTGCTGGGTGTTGCCGTCGGACAGTGGTCGGTTTCAGCGCTTGGGCTTTCGGCGCTGTCGCTGCTGTGTGCAAGCTACGTTGGCTTTGCGCTGCGCGTGTCGCTGCTGTGGCGACGACACCTTGAGCTTCTGTGGTGGCTTCCGAAAGCTGCGTCGAGCGAAGGCTTGGTCGCACATCGTCCCGTCGAAGTTCAGCTGACACTGCGAAATCTATCGTCGCTGCGCTTGTCGGTGAGTGAGCTGCGGATTTTTGCTTCGCGCTGTGTGCTGCCGCGATCGAAGGTGGCGCACTTGGATCTGCCGCCGCACAGCGAAGCGAGCGCTCAGCTGGATCTGCTGGTGACCCAAGCGGGTGAGTGGTTTATCCACGGTGCGACGGTGCGTCTGTGCGATCGACTCGGGCTGTACACGCTGGAAGCGTATTTTCCGTCGGCGCTGAAGCTGAAAGTGCTGCCGCGACAGCAGCCTCAAGTGGTGCTCGATGTTGCGCGATCTCCCGTCGGGATTTCTGAGCAGCGAATCGGCGTTCACTCGCTTCGTCAGCGCGGTCTCGGCGGTGATCTGCGAGAGCTACGCGACTACGTTCCCGGCGATCCGTACAAGCTGATCGCCTGGAAAGCGACGGCGCGATCGCCCAACGGACGGCTGCTCGTCAAAGAGCTAGAGCGTGAGACGCTGCGGGTTCACTACGTGCTGCTCGACATGGGCGTGACGATGCGCGAGGGAATTCCCGGTCAGTGGAAGCTCGATCACGCGCTGGAGCTGTGTCAGAGCTATGCGCGCTCGGTGCTCGAAGGAAGCGATCGGCTGGGCTTTGTCGCGTTCGACGCTGAGATCTATCACCACATCAAAGCGGGCGACGGACCCGTGCTGCGTCGGCGTCTGACGGAAAAGCTTCTGTCGGTGATGCATGTCGTCGAGCCTTCTTTTGTCGCGATGACCGACGGAGAGCTGTTTGCAGCCGTGGCGCGCTATCTTCGTCAGCAAGAAGCGATCGAGACGAGGCTGAGCAGTCCGCCGCCGCACAGCGACGCCGCAGCGTGGGCCCAGATCGCGGTGGCTCCGAGCGGAGAGCGCATCTCACGAACGCAGGTGGTCCAAGCGGTTCGACGCCTGCTCAAGGAAGAATTCCGCCGGGGAAACGATCAGCCGAGCGACGATGAGCTGCTGCGACTGTTCTGTCGAGAGCGCGGCATCGAGCTTCCGTATGGACAGCGCGCCGCAGCAGAGCGAGGTCGCGGGCTTGCGCAAGCGTTAGAGCTGGCAGCGACGATGCCGGGTGCGCAGGTGGTGCTGATCTCGGACTTGCTCGGACTGTCTCTCGACGAGCCCAAGCTGCTGCAAGCGATCTCGCTGTGCCGTCGTCGCGGACTTCGGCTTCAGTGTGTGCGTCCCGAAGCGCGAGCGTATCTGCCAAAGTCGCTGGTTTTCGACGAAGAAGGCTCACGCGCAGCCACGATCTTTTCGTGGGAAACCGAGCGATCCGAAGCGGTCGCTCACAAAGCGCTCTCGATGCTCGGATTTCAGGTGATTCCCATCGGTCCCGAGGATGGCTTTGCACAGATCTTGTCGCGTCGCCATGGCCGTCCGATCCATCGCCACAAAAACCAAGAGCCCGCGTCTACGGAGCGCCTCGCGTCGGAAGCAACGAAGCGCTAACGAACCGGATTCGGTCTTGCCGTCGGGGAAACCGCTGGCGCCGTCGGTCTGGCTGCTGCGTCGCTGGGGCTCGTTGGGGTTGCAGCGCGCACAGGTCGCGGCGCGGGAGCCGTGGTTCCACTCGACAGCGCACGATGAAAGGTCAGTGACTCTTCGGCGTTGGCAATCTCGTCGAGAATTGCCAGTGGATCCGTCGCTGATTGCTGTGCAGCTTGAGCCTGCACGCTTCGTTCGATCTTGCGACCGACGAAGACCCCGATGGCGAACACCAAACAGGCGAAGATCGCGCTGCCGATGAACAGAAAAAAGATCTGACGACCATCGAGCCCGCTCGCGACGGTCTCGGACTCTGCGGGGATGGCTACGCTGCGGCTCTTGCTGGCCACGTCGGGAGAGCTTGCCACCACATTTGCTGCGCTGTCGCTGTCCATGAAGACTCAGTTACCCACGAGCCTGCGCGTCACGCAAATTCTACGGCGCGGCGGCTTGCGTCTCGGATCGGAGCTTGCGATGCTGCGCTGCACTGCGATGACCAACGCTCTTCTCAGTCGTCGAACGCTGCTGCTTGCGCTGAGCGGCGCACTGGTGACGGGCTGTGCCAAAAAGACCCAAGGCGTGCGTCCGCTGCGAATTGCGGCGGCGGCGGATGTCGAGCCGGTGTTTTCCGCGCTGGCCGAGTCTGTCCGTCAAACGACTGGTCGCGAGGTGGTGCTGAGCTTTGCAGCGTCGGGCGCGCTCGCAAAACAGATCGAGCACGGCGCACCGTTTGACCTGTTTGCAGCAGCCAACCGCGAGCACATCGATCGCCTATATAAAAAAGGAAGGCTCGTGCCGGGCTCGGTTCGCGAATATGCGCGCGGTCAGCTTGCGATCTGGACGATGGGCGACGGACCGCTGCCGCAGAGCCTGAGCGAGCTTCCACAGCGACCGAGCCTGCGCATCGCCATTGCCAATCCAGAGCATGCTCCGTACGGACAAGCGGCGGTGGCAGCGCTGCGCCAGCTGGGTGTGTTCGATGCGCTCGGACGACGGCTGATTTACGCGGAAAACGTGCGGCAAGCGCAGCAGTTTGCGGAAAGTGGCAATGCCGACGTGGCGATCCTGGCGCGCAGCCTGGCTGGACGCGCCGGACGGTTTGTCGAAGTGCCGCTCAGCCTGCATCCACCGATTGTGCAGACGCTCGCGATCGTATCGGGTGGCGACGAAGCCGCAGCGCGGGACTTTGCCGAGCTGCTGTTCCAAAGCGAAGGCCGTCGGCTGCTGCGCGACAGTGGTTTTTTACCGCCCGAGCCGCCGTAGCGACGCCGCTGTGCGGTTTAGATCTCGTCGCAGTCACGCAGAAAGCGCTTGAGCAGTCCGTCGATCATCAGGTTTCGCTCGCGCGCATCCATCCGATTTTGCCGATACCCGGTCTGCGCATCATCAAAGGACGTTCGCGTGCGATCGATCAGCTCGCGAAAGCGCGCGGTCTTGCTGACGATTTCTCGCTGATGACGCACAAAAAACGACACCAGACCGACCACGGACACGCCGGTCAGAATCAGCCCGATCGGTCCCGCCAGCACCCGCGTCAAGATCACGCGAATCGCCATCACCGAGATCGTACCGAGCGCCACCGTTTTTAAGCCGTCTCCCGTCGAGAATGCGTTTTTTGCCAGGCTCGCGGACTGTCCCGACGCAATCAACAGCGCGACAAAGTTTGGCCTTTGCCAGCCTCGGGATGCGTAGTCTTTGATCGCTGCCTGCAAAAAATCATCGAACGAGTCATAGGCCGCGTTCTGTGCCTGCGTATCGTGATCCGTTGCCATGTGCGCAAGCCTACCCTGGCTGACCGAGGTTTTGCCCGTGAGTTTGCAGATGACACGCCACAAGCGACGGTGCAGAAGCGGCTGATGCGACGGAAATCTGCACAAGCGGAGGTCGCTCACTGCGACACACGGCAGGCCGACCCGCTTCTTCGTAGCGGCGACAGCGCGGATGAAACGCACAGCCGGTTGGTGGCGACAAAAGCGACGGAGGATCGCCGCCGAGCAGCAGCGCTCGCGGTCGATAATGCGTCATCGTCCCGCTCAAGCTGACATCGGCCAGCGACGGCGCATCGGGCGGTCTGGGAATCGCGGCAATCAGCGCTTGGGTGTAGGGATGAAGCGGCCTGTCAAACAGTGTCTTCGTCGCTGCTTGCTCTACGATGCGGCCCAGATACATCACCGCGACCTGATCGCACAGGTGCTGCACCACCTTCAAATCGTGCGAGATAAACAGATAAGTCAGGCCCTTTTTTTCCTGCACATCCCGCAAAAGGTTCACGATCTGGGCTTGAATCGACACGTCGAGCGCGCTCACTGGCTCGTCGGCAACCACCAGCTTGGGATCGACCGCGAGCGCTCGCGCAATCACAATGCGTTGACGCTGTCCGCCGGAAAACTCGTGGGGATAGCGATCGAGGCTCGCTTCGGGAAGTCCAACCTGACCCACAAGCTCGACGATGCGCTGCTGTTCTGCGACGTGATCTTTGCACAGCCCGTGAATCCGCAGCGGCTCGGTCAGCGTCTGCCGCACCGTCATCCGAGGATTGAGCGAGCCATACGGATCTTGAAAGATCATCTGCGCGTGACGACGAAACGCGACCAGCTCGCGACCTGTGAGCGCCGTCACATCGACGCCATCGAGCCGAATCTGTCCCGACGTGGGCTCGGTCAGTCGCAGCACCGCTCGTCCCAGCGTGGACTTGCCACAGCCTGACTCTCCGACGAGCCCAAGGTTCTGTCCGGCTGAAATCCGCAGCGTGACATCTTCGACCGCGCGCACCACATCCGATCGATGAAACAGCCTCTTACCGAGCGGATAGTGCTTACACAGGTGATCGATCTCGACGAGCTGGCTCATGCGATGCCTTTCTGCGCAGCCAGCGAACCCAGCGAACCCAGCGGATCGAGCGGAAAGTGACAGCGCACAAAGTGAGCACGCGAATCGTCTCCTTCGTCACCGTCGATGACTCGCAGCGTTGGCGCTTCTTCTCGACAGCGGGCAGCCGCTTTCGGACAGCGATCTGCGAAGCGACAGCCCGACGGCATCTCATCGAGCCTGGGCACACGACCGGGAATTTCCTGAAGCCGCGCGCGTCCGCCGTGAAGCCGAGGAACCGCTTGCAAAAGCCCCGCCGTATACGGATGACGCGGCGAGCGAAACAGCGCATGACCTCCGGCTTGCTCGACGATCTGACCGGCGTACATCACCGCGACGATCGCGCAGACTTCCGACACCACGCCCAAGTCGTGGCTGATCAAGAGCAGCGCCATGCCCAGCTCTGCCTGAAGTCGCCCGAGCAGATCCAAGATCTGCGCTTGCGTCGTCACATCCAGCGCCGTCGTCGGTTCATCCGCAATCAGCAGATCGGGCTGACAACAGAGCGCCATCGCGATCATCACCCGCTGACGCTGTCCGCCCGAAAGCTGGTGCGGATAGTCTTTGGCTCGTCGCGACGCATCGGGAATGCCAACCAAATCGAGCAGCGCTGCCGCTTCCGACATGCTCTGCTTGCGTGAGATCTGACGATGCGCACGCAGCGCTTCCGCAACCTGATCACCGACGGGATAAACCGGATTGAGCGCGGTCATCGGTTCCTGAAACACCATCGCAATCCGATTGCCGCGCAGCTTTTCCAGCTCGCGTCCTGACAGCGACAGCAAATCCGTCGATTGTGCGCTCAATGCGTGACGCTCTCCGTCGGAAATCGAGCCACGCGCACCGGAATACAAGATCTGTCCGTCATCGATTCGCGCGGGCGGCTCGGGAAGTAGTCGCAGGATCGACAGCGCCGTCACAGACTTGCCCGAACCGGACTCTCCGACGATTCCCACCGAGGTCTGCTGCGGAACGCGCAGGCTGATGCGATCCACCGCACGCAAGAATCGCTCGGACTTCGGTGGTCCCGATCGAAAGCTGATCGACAGGTCACGAATGTGAAGCAGAGGACTCGTCGCCATGAGCGCCCGAGCATGTGGGCAGCGACGGAATTTGGCAACTTTTCACGCGAGTCCGCGCATAAGTGTCAAAAGGAAGGCTGAATCAAGCAGAGCGACGCACGTTGGCAGCTTGCAGTCCCTTGGAACCTTCTAAGATGTCGAACTCGACTTCCTGACCTTCTGCCAGCGACCGATATCCTTCCGAGAGGATCGCCGAGTGATGAACGAACACATCTTGCGCGTTCTGACCATCGGAGTTGGCGACCGAGATGAAGCCATATCCTTTGGCATCGTTAAACCACTTCACATTACCCTTAGCCATTTGCTGCTCCTGCGACGCATCGTCCGCTAGCTTTCGTCGAAGCTGCGACGGCAAGTTGCCCCACGTTCGAGCACTCGGATGCGTCAAATTGATCTTCGACGGCGCTTGCCGAACGCCAGAGTGTCGGCTTGAAGACGTTCGCTTCTCATTCCCACCCGACAGTCTGCGACGGAACTTGCCGTGACTTCTCGGGAAAGTCAAGAAATTCTACTTTTTCTGCAAATTCTACACTTACGTCGCACACAGGCTTCGGAACTGGACTTGACGGCGACTCGACTCCTACACTACGGTTTGCTGGCTTTTCTGCGCAGTTTCCGACGGAAATGTCGGCGACTTTCCACCCTCGGAGGATGTTCTAACCATGCGAACCGTATTTCTGCTGCTGGGATTTGCGATGACCGCCGCAGGCTGTATCCACGTCACAGCCGTTCCGTCTGTGCAAGGCAAGGCATTCGTCGTCAAGACCACGCCATTTGGTGGGTCGTTCTGGAACTGCGATGCGACCTCGGGCGAGCCGTCCTGTTACAAGGTCCAAGAAATTCCCGCCACCCCGGCCAAGTAAGGAGCCACCCAACATGCGCAAGCTCTGTGTTCTTTCGTTCCTTGGGCTTTTTATGTCGCTGTCGGGCTGTGCCAACATTGGCTCGGCGATGGGCGGCAACACCGCGATGACCGGCGAGGCGTGGTACGTCAAGACCACCGGCATGGGCGGGCTCATCTTTTCCAGCAAGGTCTTCTACTGTCCGCAGCCAAACACCGCAGGCCCGGCACAGTGCAAAGAAGCCAAAATGATCGAGGGCAAGTAGTTCGCCGCTCGCCGCCGCGCAAGCTTCTCTTGTCCGGCGATCCTTGCTGACCTCTCACTTCAGACGCACTCGTGAAGCAGTCTTCTTTCGTCGCAGCCGTTCGTTCTCAAATTGCCTCTCGCCTGGAGGCTGAGCGGCTTCTCATCCCGACCCAGCGCGGCAACACCCTGCGCTTGCCGCTTGTCTATCCCAGCCCGTATCACGTCGGTATGTCGTCGCTCGGATATCAGGTTGTGTATCGGCTGCTCAACGATCCGAGCCGTCCTGAAGTGTCCGCTGAGCGAGCCTTTCTACCCGACGATGTCGAAAGCTGGAAGCGCGCGCGTCTGCCGCTGCTGACCTACGAGTCACAGGCTCGTATCGAGGAATCGCCAGTCATCCTGTTTTCCGTCGCGTACGAGCTGGAACTAACCGGCCTGTTTTCGTGCTTGGAAATCGCTGGCATTCCCGTGCTGCGCAGCGAAAGAGACACGCGACATCCGCTCGTCATCTGCGGCGGACCGCTCACGTTTTCAAACCCCACGCCGCTCTATGCCTTTGCCGACGTGGTGGTGATGGGTGAAGCCGAAGATGTGCTGCCAGTTGTCGTCGATACGCTGCTCACAGCCGGTGTTGGATCGATCGTTCCGTCGGACAGCGATCGCGAAGCACTGCTCATCAAGTTAAGTGAGCTGCCCGGCGTCTGGGTTCCTGCCCAGCACGGCGAGCGTCTGCCCAAGGTCGCTGCTGCCGACGACGCCAAGCTGCCTGCCACTTCATCGATTCTGACGCCGCACACCGAGCTAAGCTCGATGTTTTTGATCGAGCCTGAGCGCGGCTGTTCCCGAGGCTGCACCTACTGTGTCATGCGTCGCTCCACAAACGGTGGCATGCGCCTGGTGTCTCCCGAGCGCGTCAAGTCGCTGCTGCCAGCCGATATCACGCGCGTCGGTCTCGTCGGTGCTGCGGTAACCGATCATCCCAAGCTGCCCGAGATCCTCGATCACGTCGTCAACGAGCGCGGTCTGTCCGTCGGAATCAGCTCACTTCGCGCCGATCGCTTGACCGATGAAATCGTCGGGCTGCTCGCCAAAGGCGGTTATCGCACGCTCACGGTAGCCAGCGACGGTTCCAGCGAGCGCATGCGCGACAAGATCGAGCGCCGCACCAAAGCGCGTCACATCATGCGATCCGCAGAGCTGGCCAAGCAGCACGGAATGAAGACCTTGAAGGTCTACATGATGGTGGGCCTTCCCGACGAGACAGACGAAGACATCGACGAGCTGGTTGGCTTTGCCAAAGAGATCTCCAAGATCATTCGCTTGGCCTACGGAATCGCGCCGTTTGTCGCCAAACGAAACACGCCTCTCGATGGTGCGCCGTTTGCTGGAATTCCCGAAGTCGAGCGTCGCTTGCAGCGGCTCAAGCAAGGTCTAAAAGGCTGCGCGGAAGTCCGACCGACATCCGCTCGCTGGGCGTGGGTCGAATATCTGCTGGCCCAAGGTGGCGCCGACGCTGGACTTCGCGCTTATGCCGCGCACCTGGCCGGAGGTTCTTTTGCCGCTTGGCGTCGCGCGTTTGAGGGCTTTGCAACTTATCACGTACCGACGGAAGCTCGCGTGCAGAGCCTGCCGACCGATGCGCGTCTGCGACTGCCGCTCGCGCCGCTTACGTAGCCTGCGAAGTGGACGCGGAGCACGCGGTGGGCGCGCCGTGCTCGTCGTATTCCGCGACAAGCCGAAAGTCCGCGCTTTTCGACGAAAACCGAAACAGCTTGGCACCGCGCACGCCGCTCGATGTGACATCCACGATCAGGTGATCGACGGGATAGATGGGCCGTCCGTCGTGCAGCGCTGCCCGTCGATCCTCTGACGAAAAGTCCGCGCCCACATCCATGTGCGAGTGAAAGAGCACCTGAGCTGGCTCCGTCGATCGCAGCGAGTCCAGCAGCCAGCACACATCCGCAAAGCGCAGTCGAAATGCACTGTGTCCGTCGCGTGGAAACTCGATCGGATCGCGAACATGCAGCCGATCTTGATCGTTTTCACAGATGCGCAGCGACGATAGCTGTCCCATCGGTCCAAACAAAAGCCCGCACGCTTCGTTGGGATACTGACGCCAGGCTTGCGCAAAACACATCCGCAGCAGCGTCGGAGAAATCACAGGTACGATCCGCACGGACTTACTCCGATCGCGTCGCGAGCGCATCGGACAGCAGTCGATAAGCCGCAGCAACCGCCGCAAAGCGATCGGACAGCGCACGCAGCTCTGCCGACGATGCACCGGGAAACTGATCGGGATGTAGCGTTCGCGCCAAGCGACGATAAGCGCTCTTTACATCGCTGCTCGTGGCTGACGCAGGCAGTTCAAGCAGAGCATAGGCCGCCGCGAGCTGTCCGGTCGCAAGACCCACCACCAGCACGCCGAGCGCATCCAAATAGACCAGCAGTCGCAAAAGCCGCGAAGAAGGAAGCGCTCCCCGCTGTAAGAGCTGCTCAATCGTCTGCGCCTGCTCTAGCCACGAGACGATCTCGCGCTCCTCGGAAAACAGCGCGGAAGGATGCGGCGGCAGGCTCACGGTGAGCGACTTTTGACCCACGCGCTCGCGCAGCCGTTCCGTCGATAAGTTCTGCGCTTCGACGTGCTGACGAATGCCGGCATCAGGACGAAACGGATCGATCGCAAACCGTCCAGACAACCCTTGGCCCAGCCGAAACCGTGCCATTCCGCGCGCGCGTAGCAGATAGCGAACCTGCGATTCCGATCCAGCCGGAGCATGCGGGCCCAGGTCCATTGCCAGCACAAAACCCGATCCAAGCTGTAGCCGCAAGTGCCCTTTGGCCGTCTCCACTTCGATCAGGCCGCGATGGCCTCTGGCGGTGTGCTCATAGACCAGCTGCGCGATCTCGAGCGGGCCTGGCAAGCGTTGTGCGGTCACGATCGTGGCGGAGTGTAGCAAAGGATCTTGATTCACGCGGAAAGAGAAGATAAGTAAATCAATCTCGTTCGGCCGGGCGCAAAGCCCGTTGAATTGTAAGGAAGACTTCACCATGGCCAAAGCCGGTATCCATCCCAACTACCAACTCGCCACCATCACCTGCGCTTGCGGCGCGGTTCACGAAATCGCCTCGACCCGTGGCTCGTTCTCGGTCGAAATCTGCTCTCGCTGCCATCCGTTCTATACCGGCAAGCAGAAGCTGCTCGACGCTGCTGGCCGTATCGACCGCTTCAACAAGCGCTATCAGCTCAAGTCGGGCTCGATCGTTGCTGAAGCGGCCAAGGCGCTCGAAAAGAGAGCCGAGGCTCCCAAGGTCGAAAAGAAGGCTGAAGCCCCCAAGGCTGAAAAGAAGGCCGAAGCCCCCAAGAAGGCTGAAGCTCCCAAGGCCGAAAAGAAGGCTGAGGCTCCGAAGGCTGACAAGAAGCCCAAGGCGTAATGTTTCGTTCCTCTTCGTCGGGTACCTAGCCCATGTCGATGTTCGACAAGCTGGCTGAGGTCGAGAACCGCTATCAGGACTTAGAAGTCCAGCTCGCGGATCCCGACGTTTTGGCCAAACAGAGCTCCTTTCTCAAGCTGGCCAAAGAGCGCGCTGAGATCGAAGAGCTTGTGCTCGCTTATCGTGAGTACAACAAAGTCCTCTTGGACCTCGAGCAGAATGCGCCGCTGTTGCGTGAGTCGGATCCCGACCTGCGCACCATGGCGCGTGAAGAAGAACAGCGACTCACGCTCCTGCGCGAAGAGACCGAGAACAAGCTCAAGCTGCTGCTTTTGCCCAAGGACAAGAACGACGACAAAAACATCGTTCTCGAAATCCGAGCAGGAACCGGCGGTGAAGAAGCAGCGCTGTTTGCGGGTGACTTGTTCCGCATGTACATCCGCTACGCCGAGCGCAAGCACTGGCGCGTCGAGATCCTAAGCATCTCGGAAGCGGCAGCGGGCGGACTCAAAGAAGTCATCGCGATGATCAGCGCCACCGGAAACGGCAAGGTGTATTCCGAGCTGAAGTACGAATCCGGTGTGCATCGCGTTCAGCGCGTGCCCGAAACGGAAGCGCAGGGACGAATCCATACCTCTGCGGCGACGGTTGCAGTGCTTCCCGAAGCCGAAGATGTGGACGTCAAGATCGAGGAAAAAGACCTCCGCATCGAAGTGATGCGATCCGGTGGTCCCGGCGGTCAGTCGGTCAACACCACCGACTCTGCTGTCCAGATCATGCACATCCCAAGCGGCATCATCGTGCGCTGTCAGCAAGAAAAGTCGCAGCACAAAAACCGCGCCACCGCGATGCGAATCCTGCGCACCAAGCTGCTCGATATCGAGCGTGAAAAGCAGGAATCCGCCGAGCGAGAAGCCCGCAGGCTTCAGGTCAAGAGCGGCGATCGCTCCGAAAAAATCCGCACCTACAACTTCCCGCAGGATCGCGTCACCGATCACCGCATCGGGCTGACTCGGCACAACCTACAGAAGTTCATGGACGGAGACGTTCAAGACGTGATCGACGCACTGCGCGCCCATCATCAGGCAGAGCTGCTCAAAGGCGAAACCTAAGCGCCGACGCTAGCGATTTCCCCACGGCGGACGACCGAGCAGCGCTTGGTACACCATCGACGCTGTCGCAATCCGAACCACCATCCCACCAAACGTAATCGGCTCGCCGATCTTGATCGGTATGGGCTGTGAAGCTGCGACGCGCTGTCCGTCGATGGTCGTGCCGTTGTGCGAGTTCGCATCAATCACGACCCAGGTTCCGTTCGGCTCCTTGCGAATGTGCGCATGAAGCTTGGACACCGACGGATTGCGCAGCACCACATCGCAGTTGCGTGCTCGTCCGAGGGAAATCCGATCCGAATACGGATTGTTGGGCGCTTTGATGAGCGGCACCACACGAACTTGGCTCGTCGGACGACCTCGCGCGGCATCCTTCGAGATAACCTGCGTTGCGAACGACGAAACGCCGACAGCATCGACGGTTTCGTAAAAGACCAAGAAGAGATGCGGGAAACGACTCGCAAACTCTTCTGAGCCCAGTTTGTTCGCAAGCTCCGTGAGCTCCGTTGTATCGAGAGCGTTACTCATCGGGTCTGCCCAACCTTTGGCGCGGTAGAGTCCAGTGTACGCGATCGCTACCAGGAAGGAAGCAGGCTCAACGGCTTCTGCTTCATCCGCCGGATGGCCATCGCTGTGCAGCTAAAACTCAGCGGGCAAGCGAACGCGTCCGAGCTGCTGTTCGGCCATCGCGAGCTGCTCTAGCAGCTGACCAACTGCGCGTCGCTCGTCGAGAAGAACCCCTGAAGCCTGCGCTCTGGACAGCCGATCGGCAATTCGTTCCACGCTGCGTCGCACAAAGGCCAGTCCGATCGGTGAGCCTTTTTCGACATTCAGTGCCAGCGATTCATGCAGCAGCGTCAGCGCACCACCAAGCTGTCCTGCCGCGAGGAGCACATCCGCCATCGCTGCGGTGGTTCGCGCCAGCCCGAGCACATCGTGAAGCTCTCGCTCAATCTGCGCGGCCAGGGACAGCTGCGCGAGCGCTGCGTCATGTCGTCCGCCCAGCGTTTCCAGTCGTCCGAGCGTTTCCAGCACATGCGCCAGCTCACGTCGCATTCCGAGTCGCTTGTACGTCGCAGCAGCTTCTTGGGCATGCGAGCGTCCGAGCGCAACCGCGTCTTTTTCCCGGCCCGGACGCGACGCAACATGCAGCGGCAGACGAGCCAGCAGATGCTCTGTCTCTGCCAGCTCGAGCGCAGCACGCTCATCGTCGCTGCCAAAGCGTCCACTTGAGAAAAACCGTCGCGACTCTTCCAGCAGATGAGCCGCCCGAACCGGATCGCCGATGCGCACATACACTGCGGCTTGATCGTTTAACAGCCGGGCCGCAATCATCGCATCGCCGCTTTCCAGCAAGGCTCGGCTCGTCTCAGATAGCTCACGAAGCGCAGCTTCCAGCGATGGCAAGTCTCCGATTTCGACCAGCACAGCCGCAAGCTGAGACGCAACCTGGGCGCGCAGCTCCGCCGGATCGCTCGGTGTCAGCAGCGCGCGCGCTTGTTCAAACGACTCTTTGGCACCCGCGAGTGTGAAGCGAGCATCCGGGCCTTCTCCCAGCCAGCGAATTCGACCGCGCGCACAGAGCGCACGAATGCGCAGGAGCCGTCGCTTGTCCGAATCGGGCAGCTCAGACAGAAGCCGCGCCGCACGCTCGACCAGTGCCATCGCTTCTCTCAGCGCACCGACTCGCAGCGCTTGCTCGACAGCGAGAAGATAGCGATCGATGCCGCGATCCAGCTCTCCCGCTTCGACCAAGTGCCGTGCCGCCCGACCCAAGCGAGGCGTGCGACCGTGCGGCTCACCACTCGTCTGAGCGTCTACAGCCTTCGTCGCAGGAGCCCCAGCTTGCGCTGTCACTTCTGTCGTCGTCGGCATCGAGCCAGCCACTTGCGCACGCGCTGCTTCCGTCTCAGACGCCGTGTTTGTGGGCGAAGCACTCCGCGAGGCAAAGGCAGTAGCCGTCGGTGCCGTACTCGTTCCAGCTCCACCATAGGGCCAGCGCAGTCCATCGCCAAGTCCATCGCTGGGAGCAACCACATCCGACAGCGACGACACGCTCTCTGGATTCGCAGCCGCTTCCGGTTTGCCCGCTTGCGCTGCGCCTGACGATGCAGCATCGCTGGGCGTGGCTGAATCTGCGCTCGCTGCCACCGCTTCGGATGCTGCAAGCTCTTGCGCTGCATCGACGGACAGGGAAGGCAGCGTGACGGTTTCCGACGATCCTGACGAAATCGCTGAGCCCGCAGTCTCCGGCCCAGCCTCGCCATCGGAAACAGCCAGCTCTGACGACAGCGAGCGCGCACTCGGTTCCAAGTCGGCCTGTGCAAGCGCGGTCGGAACACTGGCTGCGACGGACAATGACGGAGGCTGGCGATCGGACAAAAGCGAAGCCAAACGTCGATGATAGGCCCGAGCCACCGACGGTAGCGTCTTTGCGAGGATCTGCTTGGCCAGCTCGGGAAGCAGCTCGAAGTGACCTTCTCCATCGTCGGCAATCGCTACGCCCGCATCCGCCGCTTCTTGCAGACACGCCAGCACAACAGCCTCGGGCAAGAGCAACAGCTCTGACAGCACCACGACTTCACAGCCAGCGCCCGCGATCGCCAGACCGCGCAGAACCAGCATCACCTGCGCCGACAGAGACGGAAGCTGCGGAAGCTGCGGCAAGCGCTCGGACGATGGCGTCTCGGAGCGACGAATCACGCACTCTTCACCGCCAATGCGACGTGCGGTCGAAAGCAGCTCTTGCGCCGCACCGGTTGGAGGCTCGCTCGAAAAGCACAGCACGAGCGGCACCGGCATCGCACGCGCAAACAACAGCGACAGAAGATGCAGGCTGTCTGCGTCGGCGCGCTCTACCCGATTGAACACCAGCGCCCAGCGCTGCCCGGTCTGAAGCGATCGCTGCGACAGCTTTTCCAGCGCTTGCGACACCTGCAAGAGCGGCGTCTGCTCGGCCAGCTCGCCAATCAAGCGTCGGCGCAGACCGCTCAGCACCCGATCGGCTGCTTCGTCGAGCCCCGGCACAAACGACAGCGGACTCTGCGTCGTAGAAGAACCCAAGAGCGCTGCCAATCGTCGCTGCGCTTCTGAAAACGCACCGAGCGGCTGCGGATGCATCCCACAGTCGATCACGATGGGCCGCACAGCAGACGACTCGCTGGGACACAGCGAACCCGCGTCGCACAGCACCACCGTATGAAGTCCCGCGCGCAGTCGCTGCCACAGCGTTTCCAGCTGCTCGTCCCGCAAGTCCCGTCCCTCACTCCCCGATTCGTCCGCACGCTTTGCGTTCTCGGTAGTCATCGAACCTGATCCTCCCGGCGAGATAGTCGGCATTTTACGAAAAAAAGTCAGCCGTCTGGCACACCTACCAGCGCCGAAATCGCCCGTTGACAAACCCCGGTGTAGCCCTATAGAGTACGCTACCTTATGACATTTAGCTGGCCCCTAGCTGTCCCGACGGAGACGCTAGAACTCACGTAACGGGCGCAGTCTTGCCAGCGACATTTTCCGACGGGTAGGAAGGGGATTCGTACAGATGCTGAACGAAAGTCAGCGGTCACAGCTTGAAAAAGTTCTCCTCGATGAGCGAGCCCGGCTGCTTCAGTCAGCCAAGGACGGGCTCAAGTTCAGCATGGAGCGAGAGCGCAGCATCGGCCGCGACTCGATCGACGAGTCCATGGAAGAAGAGCTGTTTTCGACGGAACTCCGTCTGCGCGACCGTGAAAAGTTCTTGCTGAACAAGATCAACGGCGCGATTGAGCGGCTTGAAAACAAGACCATCGACGAGTGCGAAGACTGCGGCGAGACGATCTCGTTCCGTCGCTTGATGGCGCGACCCGTTACGACGCTGTGCATCGACTGCAAAGAAGAGAAAGAAAAAGAAGAGCTGACCAAGAGTCAGACCATCGGTCGAGGCGGCGGCGGCGGTGAAGAGTCCATGAGCGATCACATGGACGATGAGTGATACGATAGAGCCAGGTTGCGCACAGCGCAGCTATCCGAACCACCTCCCCGAGCGGCACCTCGCAGCCGCACACTAGGTCAGTAGATGGATTCCCAGCGCTACAAAATCACTGAACGACTCGACGCCGGCGGTATGGCGGAAGTCTTTCGCGGCATCGCCGAGTCATCCGTCGGTGGTCTTAAGCGCGCCGTCGCCATCAAGCGCATTTTACCGAACCTGACCAAGAACAAGCGCTTCGTTCAGATGTTTCTCGACGAAGCGCGCCTGGCCCTGCACCTTCAGCACACCAACATCGTGCTGGTTTATGACGTCGGCTCCTCGGGAAGCGGTGAAGACACCTCGTACTTCCTGGTGATGGAGTTTATCGACGGCTGCAACCTCAAGGTGCTGCTTCAGACGCTCCAGACGATGGGCCAGCGGCTGCCGGTCAGCCAGACGCTCTACATGATCATGGAGATCTGCAAAGCGCTGGCGTACGCCCACGACCTAAACGATCCAGAAACGGGCAAGCCGCTTGGGATCGTGCATCGCGACATCTCTCCGCCGAACATTTTGTTTTCCAAGCGTGGCGAGGTGAAGCTGGCCGACTTCGGTCTGGCCAAAGCAGCGTCGCAGGTCGAAAACACCGATCCGGGCGTGGTCAAAGGCAAGTTCAGCTATCTGTCGCCGGAAGCCGCGCGCGGAGAAGAAGTCGATCGTCGTGCCGATATCTTCGCGGTTGGCATCTTGCTGTACGAGCTGCTCGTCGGTCAGCGTCTGTTTGATGGAGAAACCGACTACGCGACCGTTAAGTTGGTTCGTGAAGCGGTGGTTCCGTCGATCGTCGCGCAAAATCCCGATGTCTCGCCGGAGCTTGAGACGATCGTTCGCAAAGCACTCGCGCGCGATCGCAACCAGCGCTATCAGCGCGTCGAAGAGCTGCTCGAAGCGATTGCGCACTATCTGTTTTCGCGCGGAATGAAGGTGACGAGCCGCGACATTGAGCAGCTCATCGCCAAAGTCATCGCCGAGCGTCAAAAGTCGAAGCCGCAGCCGCAGAGCTCGCTCATCGACAACCTGATTCAGGACGAAATCCTGCGCTTTACCTCGCTCGATGACGTCGATGAAACAGAGCCAAAGCCAAGCGAAGGCCAAGCGCCGCTCAACCCCGATCAGTTCATCGATCCGCGCGGCTGGATGAACGAAAGCCAGTCGAGCATTCCCACGACGCGCCAAGCAGAGCCTCCTTCTTCCGGTCCGGCTCCTCAACAGCATGTTGCACCGCTCGAAGCCGTGCTCGCTAGCAAGCCCGCTCAAGAGCCGACACCTGTCGTCGCTCATGTTCCCAGTCCGCGCGCTTCGGCTTCCGGCTTCCGTGCCCCAATACGAAAGGAAAGCGGCCCGCCGCTCGTCCCGATTATTATGGGCATTGTCACGGTGCTGCTCCTGATTTTGGGCTACCTGCTGCTCGGTCGCTGACCCAGCTTGCAGCCGCCCACAGCCCCGCTGAATGGAGACGGCTGATGAGCCCAGCGATTTTGAAGCATCGCGGAACCAATCCCAACGTCTTGGCCCTGGTGCTGGCCGGTGGTGAAGGTCGCAGGTTGTGGCCACTGACCGCCGATCGAGCCAAGCCTTCGGTGCCAATCGGCGGACGCTATCGACTGATCGACTTTGTGCTGTCGAACCTGGTGAACTCTGGGTTTTTGAAGATCAAAGTCCTCACCCAGTACATGAGCGACTCGCTCAACAGCCACATTGCCCGAGGCTGGCGACTGCCCGCGATGCTCGATCAATACGTCGAGCCAGTGCCCGCGCAGCAGCGTCGAGGCCGCGAGTGGTTCAAGGGCTCTGCCGACGCGATCTTCCAGTCGCTCAACGTCATCACCGACGAAGATCCCGACTACGTAATCGTCTTTGGCGGCGATCATGTCTACAAGATGGACGTGCAGCAGATGCTCGACTTCCATCGCGAAAACGGCTCTGACTGCACCGTCGCCTGCATTCCGGTTCCCGTCTCTCAAGCGTCGTCCTTTGGCATCATCGAGGTCGATCCAAGCTGGCGCATCCTGTCGTTTACCGAAAAGCCCGAGTGCCCGCGTGAGATCCCCGGTCGTCCCGGCTGGGCGCTCGCGTCGATGGGCAACTACATCTTCAACACCCGCGCGCTGATTCAGCAGATCGTGCTCGACGCCGAGACCACCGCCAGCACCCAGCACGACTTCGGTCGCAACATCCTGCCCGACATGGTGGGCAAGCGCGCGCTGTACGCCTACGACTTCATGCGCAACGAGATCCCCGGCATGGACGAGCGCGAGCGCGGCTACTGGCGCGATGTCGGCACCATCCAGCAGTACTTTTTGGCCAACCTCGACTTTGTGCAGGTCGTTCCGGTGTTCAACCTCTACAACCCGCGCTGGCCGCTGCATACCTGGGTGCGCTCGCTGCCTCCGGCCAAGTTTGTCTTCAACGAAGACGGTCCCAGCGGCAGTCGTCGCGTCGGCTACGCCACAAACTCACTCGTCAGCGAAGGCTGCATCGTATCGGGCGGCCACGTCGATCAGAGCGTGCTCGGCCCGCGCGTCCGCATCAACAGCTTTTCCCACGTCGAGCAGTGCATCCTCCACGAGTCCGTCGATATCGGTCGTCACTGCCGCATTCGTCACGCCATCATCGACAAGCACGTCCGCGTCCCCGCTGGCACCGAGATCGGCTACGACCTCGAAGCCGACCGTCGCCGCTTTCAAGTCATCGACGACATCGTGGTCATCCCCAAAAACTACGACTTCGGCTAGCTCCTAGCGCGCGCAGCCCAGCCTGACCGCATCGGTGACGGCGGCAGCTATGGATCTCGGGTGATCGGCTTTTGCAGCAGGCGCACCGTGATGTGATCGGGATGCGCGTGGTTGTCGAGCAGCACCAGCTGCGCCGCATCGCCCTGCTTTTGCAGCGTCTGCCACACCGCATCGAAGCGATGGAGCCGTCGCAAAAGCTCTTCATCGCTGCCTTGCCCGAGCCGAATCGTCGCGCCACTGGCCGTCGCAAAGGTGATGCCGGTGATCTGATCGACATGCACTTCCCGCACGACCGGACGACCTTCGTACTGCTGATACAGCGACAGCGCATGCAGGCCGCGTCGTAGCTCGCTCTGTGCCCACTCGCGATCGAGCAGATACGCCGCCCGTCCCACGCCGGTCAGGATCGGCAGCGAGCCCACGTAGTCGCTCGGCCTCGCACGCCGGAACACTTCCCCGTCCGCCGTGATCATGTACAGCGAATCGAGCGCCGCCAGCGCCGCAGGCTCAAACTCTTGGACCACGATGCGCAGCGTCGCGGGCAGTCGCTTTTCGACATGGATGTGCCGAAGCCACGGCTCTTTGCGCAGCCGCTCGGCCACCTCTTTGGTCGATAGCGAGATGAGGTTCTGCCCGAGCGACACCCCCGCAAGCGCCCGCAGCCGCTCGGTATTGACATGCCGCGTCGGCGAGATCTCGACCTGCGCCACCGCAAAGCGCGGGCTGTGCAGAAGATAAAAGCGACCGAGCACCACCGCGCCCCCGCAGAGCGCCAGCAGCCCCAGATAGGTCAAAAGCGACCCGATGAGCGACCACAGCGAGCGTGGCGGCGTATCCCGGCGCGCAGCGGGCACCGGACGCACCACCCGATGACGCCGACGGTTCTTCGGTCGCCAAAACAGCAGCGCACGCAAGAACACGCCCCGACGAACACGAGAGGCACTGCGCCCCGATCTGCGACGAACAAACAGCGACATACGAAGCGGGCAGTCTACGAGCGCGCGCTCGCCTTGTCCAAAAACCGCTCGCACCAGCCCCGCCGCAGCGCCTGCCAAAACACTTGAAGGAACACCTGCCGAAACGCCAGAAGCAACGCCTGCCGAAACGACAGAAGCAACGCCCGTCGCTCGCTGTTACGCCGCGCTGGCTGCGGTCAGGATCGGGGCCGGTCCGAGCGCCCGAATCCGCGCCACCACCTGGGCCACCGTCGCGATCGTCTGCTCGATGTCCGCATCCGTTGTGCCCCGGCCCAGCGAAAAGCGCAGCGCTTCTTTGGCCTGGCTGCGCGACTGTCCCAGCGCCCGCAGCACCTGCGACGGCTCACTGGACCCCGAGCTACACGCCGCGCCGGTCGAAACCGCAATCCCATCGAGGTCCAGGCTCGACAGCAGCAGCTCGCCATCGACCTCGGCAAAGCGCAGGTTGCACACGCTGGGACTGCGCTGTTCGCGATCGCCGTTTGTGCTGACCCCACCGATCGACAGCAGCCCCGCTTCCAGTCGATCGCGCCGGGCCGCCAGCTCCTGCACCGCTGGCAACAGCGTCTGCCGCGCCAGGTCCGCACACGCGCCCAGGCCGACAATGCCCGCCACGTTTTCCGTGCCCGCCCGCCGTCCGCGCTCCTGCTCTCCCCCCGCGAGCAGCGAAGGCAGCGACAGCGACAGCCCACAGCCCCCCGCCACTTGCGCAGGCCCGGCGACGTACAGCACGCCCGTTCCCTTGGGACCGTAGACCTTGTGCGCCGACAGGCTCAGCGTATCAACCCCGAGCCCCCGCACATCAATCGGCAGCTTCCCCGCCGCTTGCACCGCATCGCAGTGAACCCACGCGCCCCGCGCATGCGCCAGCGCGGCAAGCTGCGCGATCGGATAGACGTTGCCCAGCTCATGATTGACGAGCGCCAGCGCCACCACCGAAGCCGGACGCTCCTCGAGCACCCGCACAAGCGCCCCCGGATCGATCCGCCCCTGCGCATCCACCGGCAGCTCGGTCACGACAAAGCCCCGCGCTTCCAGCCGACGCAGCGGCTTTTGCACCGAGGGATGCTCCAGCGGGCTTGTGACGATGTGCAGCGGTCGGCCTTGCTGCTGCGCAAGCTCCCCCAGACCGAGCAGCGCCGTGCTATTCGACTCGGTTCCGCCCGAGGTAAAGCACACATCCGCAGGGGCCGCCCCGATGAGCGCCGCCACCTGGGCCCGCGCCCGCTCGACCGCCTGACGCGCCCGCCGACCTTCTTCATGCAGAGACGAGGGATTGCCGCACAGCCTGAGCGCACCGAGCATCGCGTGTTCGACCTCGGGGGCAAGCGGCGTTGTGGCGCTGTGATCCAGATAGATTCGTGCCATGGCCATTACAAGTTGATGTGAAGGGTTTCCAGGTAGCTCGGGTAGCTCTTGGGGAAGACGCCCGTATCGAGCGTCCAGCGATCATGCCCGGTCATCTCATAGCGGATCGGATAGGGCCGCACCTTGGCCACTTTGCCCTGAAGGTCTACATCGACCTCGCACAGCATCGCCCGGTTTTGACGATTCTGTTCGGTGATGCGCCCTTGATACGACGCGCCTGCTGCCATCATCAGCGTCTGGCGATACGGGCTCGACACCCCTTGCGCTTCGTTTTCATGCAGGTGGCCGCGCAGCACGAAGTGACAGTGCTCTTGCAGTAGCTGCTCAATCGGACGGCGCTCGACTTCGGACAGGTCCTGCACCGGGTGATGCATCAGCGCAATCCGCAGCCGCGCCTTCGACACCTGCTGAAGCTGCGCCCGCAGAAGAGGCTCGCCCACAAACAGCTTGCCGCTGTCATCGTCCGCCTGCGCAAACCACGCGGTGTTGAGCGGCACAATCCCCACGTCCAGGCTGCGCACCCGCAGGATCTCGGCCCCGGCGGTCGCCAGGTGCGGGGTCGCCTGACGCGGCGGGTCTTTGCCAAAGTGCCCGGCCTTGTAAAAGCGGTTGTAGAACTGGATGAACGCGTCGAACTTTTTCAGGTGCCAGCGCTCGGCCTGGGGCTGAAAAAAGAACATCGCTTCGTCGTGGCTGCTGAGCGTGCGCTGAAGCCCCACCCCGCGTGCGCGCGCCACGTCGTGATTGCCCGGCACCATGATCACGTTCTGCGTCGGCACACCGCTTACTTCGCACAGGCGCAGCAGGTACTCTTCGGCCAGCCGATACTCGCTGTCGCTGCCCGCTTGGGCGATGTCGCCGGTCACAAAGATGCAGTCGAGCCCGCGCCCGCCCCGCCGCATGTCGCCCAGCGTGTTTAAGAGCGACTCCAGCACGATGCCCGCGCCCTGCGCCTGGTGCCGGTCGGAAAAGTGAAAGTCGGACACATGCAGCCAGCGAATCGTCGTCGGGCCCGGATGGGGACCCACGGTCGCTGCATCGTGACGGGGCGGCTCGACCGGCTGCACCGCCGCCGGACCACTTGGCTGCGAGGTGCGACCCTGCCCGCCAAAGGCCTCGACCCGCCGCCGCAGACACAGCTCGATGGCGCGACTGCGCGGCACCGCCAGCTTGCGCTCCCAGCTCACCAGCCCATCCAGGTACGCCCGCCCGTGCTCTTCCCAGGTAAACGGCACCGGCTTGCCCAGCAGCGACCACAGCCCTTCATAGCCACCGGGCAGAAGCGGGCTTGAAAACGCGCTCAGCGCCGACGCCGCCAGCGGCACAATCGCCGGAGAGCTCTGCGCGGGCATCATCAGGTCCGGCAGATCGACCCGTCCGGCAAACGCGGCATCGAGCAGCTTCTCGCTCGCCCCCAGCTCACGCTCTGCCGCCCGTAGTAGCTGCGCCAGATCCCACAGCTTGCGCCGCAGCGCTTCCAGGTCGGGAAGCTGCGCCAGCATCTCGAAGAAGCGATCGCACAGGTCAGGCCAGCCGCCCGTCAGCTCGTGCAGCGTCCACAGAAGCTCACTCAGCAGCTGCGGATCGCTTCGGGTCATCCGCAGCGAGGGCAGCGCATCCAGAAACTCGGCCACCTGGGGCGTAAACACCACGTTCACCGGCAGCGCCATCAGCTCGCCCGCCTGCCGCAGCCACGGACTTTCCCGCTTGTCGGTCAGGCTGTCGGTCGAAAGCAGCACAAAGCACAGCCGAGGCGTCCGCCGGAGCTGAAACGGCGACACCGGCAGCAGCGCCTCGGTCGCGTCGGTAAAGAGCTGATAGGCATTGCCGATGTAGAGCGGCTGAAGGACGTGCAGCTTGTTCTGGGCCAAGAACTCTTCCAGCGCGAGCAGCACCCGGTCCTGCGGCAGCGCCGCAATGTTGGTGAGCTGACGGCGATGCTTGGCGGGCAGCGTGCGCCCGGTGTGCTCGACGATCGCTTGGATCAGCTTTTCCACCGTCAGAAGCTGCGAGGCCCGCACCGGCGCGGCCAGCCGAAAGGTGATGTCGTCTTCGCCGTGCTCGACCTCTGCCGCTGGGTTCCAGTCCCAGGTGCCGTGCAGGCCCAGCACCACGCCGAGCGACTCTTCCAGCTCTTTGGAAAAGTACAGGACGTGGCCGGACACCTCGCGGCCATCGAGGCTGACCGCTGGGTACCACAGACAGTGCGCACGCAGCCTTTCCACCGGGACGGTCCGACCGGACGCGATGTGGACCGCCATGCGGGGGAACACGTACTGACCAAGACCCAAGCTGACCTCCTTGTCGTCCTCGGCTGCGGTTTTGCGTGCCGATAGGCGAAGCATACGCCGAGATTGCGACAGTTGCCCGGTTTGCACCCAGCGCCGCCGCCCCCAGGTCAAAAACTGCCGTGCGATGGCTCGATGTTGAGGTGCAACGGCTCCATGTTGAGGTGCAACGGCTCCATGTTGAGGTGCAACGGCTCGATGTTGAGGTGCAACGGCTCCATGTTGAGGTGCAACAGCTCCATGTTGAGGTGCGATCTCAAAAAGAGACGCTTCACGTCAAAAAGAGCCACCTCACCTGCAAAAAGAGACGTGCGATCTCAAAAAGAGACGCTTCACGTCAAAAAGAGACGCCTCACCTGCAAAAAGAGACGCTGCGGGGTCCAAAAGACTTTGTGCTATGCAGGCGAGCGCACGGGAGGCGCTTTGGACATGGCACGCGGCGGCAAAAAGACGGGGAGCGGCGCGGGAAAGTGGTCGAGCGAGCAGCTCGCGGAGCTTTTGCGGGTGGGCGCGGTGTTTTCGGTGTGGACGGCGGACTACGACGCCAACGACCTGTACCCGCTACGCATCGACGCGCTGACGGACGACGGAGGGATGACGCTGTCGTTTCCCGATGGCAGCCGCCCGTCTCGCATTCACTGCACGCAGTCGGCGATCGCAGACGGGCAAGGTCCGGTGTTTCTGTCGCAGATGAGCGCGATCGCAGGCCCGGCGCACAGCACCGACTGGCGGCTCGAGACGGCCAGCCACAGCCCGCCGTTTCTGCTGAGCCGGGCGGCGCTGGGGAAGCTCAAGGCGGGGCAGTCGGTGACGCTCGATGTCTATACGGGGCAGTTTTCGGTGACGAAGCAGGGCGAAGCGGTGGCGACGGTGCGCATCGGGGATGAGCCGATCTCGGTCCCGGTGCTGCACGCGCAAGATGACCGCGACAGCGACTGGTCGCCGGTGGATCTGTGGGTGCTCGATCACCCGCAGTGGCCGCTTCTGCTCAAGCTCGACTTCGGGGGCGAGTGCGAGCTGTCCCTGTTCGAGATCACGCCCGCCCAGTAGCCACAGCGGGAGCCATTGCAGCGGTCGCAGGCTAGCGTGCGTGACGCCGACGCCGGAGTGTTGCTGCTGTGACCAGCAGGACGGAGAACAGGGCGAGCGGTCCGGGGACTTGTTGCCGGGCTGACAGGTTGCAGCTACAGCCTTCGGCGCTGCTGCCGCCGCCGCCTGTGCTGCCATCGGGCTCGCTGCCGCCACCACCGCCGCTGCCGCCGTCTGGGGTGTCGCTGCCGCCGTCTGGGGTGCCGCTGCCTCCGGTGTTGCCCAGCTCGTAGGCACCGATGTCGAGGGCGGACCCGGCGACCAGGCGCACCACCCGGCTCTGGGGATGGACGTACTCGAAGCTGGGCACAAGGGGCATGCCCGCGCCCTGGCCGGGGTCACTGCCCTTGTCGGCGCAGGGCGAGCCGGTCGCGAGGTGGACATCGAAGGCGGCGAGGTTGACGAACTTGGGGTCGCCCATGGCAGGCGCGACGAAGTTGGTGGTCAGGATGGCGGTGGCCTGGCTGGACACGGTGCCGCCGCCGTAAAAGATGTTGTTGGTGAGCACGCCCGCTGCCTGGGCCTGGTTCATGACGAAGGTGCCCGAGCCCTTGGTGTTGAGGAGCGTGTTGCCCACGACAAACAAGCGGTTGTCGTAGCCCGCCGGGACGCCCTCTTCGCCGAAGGCAATCAGGGCGGGGTTTTGGGTGGTGCTGGCCTGCTCGATGAGGTTGCCGATGACGTAGGCGGTGCCCGCGTTGGGGATGTCTACTTCGTAGCTGGCGGTGCCGCCGGGCTCGTCGGTGATGCGGTTGTACAAGATGTGCGAGGCGTAGGCGCGGGTCTTGACCAAGTGGCCGACGTTGCCGCGATGCGAGTACGAGTGCTGCAAGGTGAACTTGGCGTAGTTGCCGATGTACAGGTTGTGGGAATAGCCGTCGCCCGCGCCGTTTTTGGCAAACTCGGAATACTCGACCAGGATCTGGCCCATGCCGCCGGTGGACGGTGCGCCCAAGATGCCGTTCTGGTTGTCGTGGAAGTAGCAGCCGCGCACGGTCAGGTTCAGGCCCTGGTGACGAATGCCCGCGCCGTTGTTGCCCGCAGCGGCAGAGATGGCCGCGCCCGATAGCTCTAGGTTTTCGACGGTGGCGTTGTTTGCGTAGATGGTAAACAGGCCCTTTTGCTGGGCCGGGGTGGTGCCGGTGATGTCGATCTTGGCGCGTCCGTTGACGCCGCGCACGGTCAGGTTGTCGGTCGTCCAGGCGCAGGTGTCGCCGGTGTAGGTGCCGCTGGCTTCGATCTCGATCACGTCACCGGCTTTGGCGGCGGCGATGGCGGCACAGGGCTTGGCGTAGGTCTTGCCGGGCCCGACTTGCAGGGTGGCGGCCTGGGCCAAGCCGGGGCACAGGCACAGGGTCGTGCCGAACAGCAGGCCGATTGCGGCAGCCCGCGTGGTGGTGCGAGTAGGCGTAGAGACGATCGTCGTTCGGTGCATCAGTAAGCTCCCTTGGCAGCGGACCGCAGGGTCCAAACCGACGATCATGCCCAGCCAGCCGATGTCGGAGGAAGTCTCTCGTCACTTGCAGCCGCCCTAGCGCGAGCGGAAGTCAGGCGATCGCAAGCGGAAGGTCAGGCGATCGCTTGGGTCGTAGAAGGCGTTAGCGGGGCGAGCGGGCAAAGGTGTTGCCCTTCTGGACGATGCCGCTGCGCTGGCAGACGTAGGTCACGTACTGGCGACCAGCGGGATCGAGCCGCCGATAGGCTTGGGTGGCTTGCTCGACATCGCCCAGGCTACAGGCCGCCGAGCCGATGATGCGGTAGGCGCGGGTCGGGCTGTCGGTGCTGGCCCGCTTGGCGATCGCGATGGCCTGCGCGTAGTCGCCGTTGACGTAGGCCACCTGGGCGGCGGTCAGGATGTCGGCATCGTCGCCGGTCACGACCTCGGTGATCTGCTGCCGGGTCTGGGAGTGCGTCCCTTCGCTGCTGTGGTGGATCACGGTGCTGGTGATGACGACGCGCTGGCTCTGGGTGGTCCGCGTCTCGGTGGTCATCCGCCGATGACACGAGCGACCGCCGGAGTTGCCGGAAAGGACCAGGCCGCCCAAAAACAGACCAAAGGTGACGCCCGCGCACGCTGCCAAGATCGGTTTGTTCATACGATCCAGGGTAGCTTCTCGGGAAGGCGACGGACCAGGGTGCTGTGCCAGGGACCGGAGATCGCTGGCGATTTGCCCGGCAAGTCCCTGCGCACGCGGTACAACCAGGTCGTGACTTCCAAGCAGAGCGCGCTGACGGAATGGCTGTGGATTGCTCGCTATCACATCGTGATCGTGGCGATGACCGCCGCTTTGGTGTTTGGCTGGCTGATGTCGGGTCGCTACCTGTGGGGGCTTTCGGTGGTGGTCGGGCTCGACTGGTTCTTGATCAACCTGCTCAACCGCATCACCGATGTGGCCGAAGACACGCACAACCAAGTGCCGGGGACAGCGCGGGTGGCGGCCCAGAAGCGCGGGCTGCTGGGGCTGTCGCTGGGGCTGCTGGTCGGCTCGTTTGTGACGACGCACATCATCTGGCCGCAGCTTACGGTGTGGCGGGTGGTCGTGCAGCTTATCGGGCTGGCCTACAACTACAAGGTCGTGCCGACGCCCAGCGGGCTGTCACGGCTGAAGGAGATGTACTTTTTTAAGAACTTCGGATCGTCGGTGCTGTTTGTGCTGACCTGCTTTGTCTATCCGCTGGAGACGGCGGGACATGCGCGGCTGTCATGGCCTGCGATCGCGACGCTGGCGGTGTTCTTCGTGCTGTTCGAGACGACGTACGAGATCCTGTACGACTTTCGCGACCTGGCAGGGGACAAGCTGCTGGCGGTGCCGACCTATCCGGTGGTGCATGGGCCAAGGCGGGCCGAGCAGATCCTGATCGGGCTGCTCGGGGCGGCGGTGCTGACGCTGGGGCTGGGGGTGGCGACCGGAACGCTGGGGGTGCGGGAGCTGCTGATGGGGGCGGCACCGCTCGGTCAGCTGGTGTTTTATCGGCCTCGGCTGCGGCGCGGGCTGACGAGCGCGGACTGTCTGTGGCTGACGCACCTGGGCAGCGCGCAGCTGGTGCTGTTTTTGGTGGGAACGGCGATCTGGCAGGCGGCAGGGCTGCCGGAAAACATCTACCTGCGCTAGCGGGACGAGCGGGACGGACGGGACGGGCGAGACGGGCGGGACGGGCGAGGACTCGCCGGACGAAACGACGTGGCAACCAGATAGGGCAGCGCGACGGCAGCGGTGTGAAGCCAGTAGCGGCTGTCGTGCCGGGCAACGGTCCACAAAAGCCCCACAAACAGCGACGCCGCAGTCATCCGAGGCAGCGCCACCGCGAGCGGGATCAAGTGCCCCAGTCGTCGCGCCCGCAGGACCAGCGCCAGCGCCAGCACCCCGAGCGCCACCATGGAATCGAGCCCGCTCTTGCCCAGGTCGAGCCGCAGGGTGTGACGAAACAGCGCCCACCACGAGCTAACGATGAGCCCATGGGTCACAAGCGGTGCCACAAGCAGCAGCAGCAGGTGACGCCGACGGTTTTGCAGGCCCAGCACGTAGTCCGCCGCGCCCGCAAAGTAGCCCCAGCCCAAGATGCCAATCACCGGCACACCGAGGTGTCCCGGCTCGGCCCACGACCACAGCCCGGCACGGACCGCGACCACTTCGACCAGCGAGGCATCAAACGCCACGATCGCCCCGACCACCACCGCGCGCTGGACGCGATCGGACAGGCCGGGCCACAGCTCCACAGCGACGCTGCGCGCGGACATCACCACCAGCGGCCAGATGAGCGGCACCAGCAGCGGCACGTCCCCGATGCGCGGGGCAAAGTCCGTCGCGTAGCGATAGTGGTGATACAGAAAGATGCAGCTCTGCTCGCCGAGATAGCCCGCGAGCGCGAGCGCGAAGTAGTCACGGAGCAGCGCGTCCCACGGAACACGCCGCGCCATGACCGCCAAGGTGAGCACGATGATGACGGCGCAGGCCGCCTGAAAGACGGGAAGGGACACGATCGGGCGCTATTCCTCGACGATGGGAAGAGACACGGTCGGGCGCTATTCCTCGACGATGACGAGGACTTGGCCTTCCTGCGCGGCGGTGCCTTCCTTGGCCACAATCTCGACGACGCGACCGGAGTATTCCGATTCGACCGGCATCTCCATCTTCATCGATTCCATGATCACCAAGGTGTCGCCTTCGCTGACCTCAGCGCCGACGGTGGTGGTGATCTTCCAGATGTTGCCGGTGATGTGGGCTTTGACGTTGTGACGCTTGCTCATGAGAGTCTGTGACCTCGCTCGGTTCGATTACTTGCCGACCATCGTGGTAACGACATCGCCCAGCTTGGCCGGGACCGCGCTGAACTTGAGCGCCGCCGAGATGCCATCGACGAAGCGATAGTTGCCTTTGCTGTCCTTGGCGAACACGCAGCGCTTCTTCGGATCGTCGTTGGGATGACTGGCATCGCCATTTTTGATGATCGTTCCGTCGCCATCTTTGCAGACATCGACAAACGCCGGGGTCTTTTCGGGATCGGTGGCCCAGAACGTCTCGATGCCGTCGCCATCGACATCCATGTCGGGCAGATAGTGACCGGCGGCGTCTTTCTTGAGCCGGAGCACCTCGGCGAGCGCTCCGTTGGCGAACACCGCGTCAAACAGCGACTGCGGCGGCTTGAGAAACCCGCTGACTTCCAGCTTGTCGAGCCGCGCCAGGCTGACCGCTTGCAGCACGCCACCGAGCACCGCGTTATCGAGATAGGTCAGGTTGCCCACGTTGCGGAACTTGCCTTCGACGCGAGCGCCGGACAATTCCAGTTCCAGCGACTGATCTTGAATCGGCACGGCAACGCGGAACACCGATGGACCCGCCGTCAGCTTGTCGCCCTTCACGGTGCCGTTTTTGAACGACAGGATCGGCTGGCTCTGCGCATCGAGCGACACGTTTTGCACATCAATCTTGACGTTGGCGTCGGCAAACGGGTTGCACTGCGCGGCGTTGTCTGGAATGCCGTCGCAGTTGTAGTCCACACCGTCACAGCGCTCGGTGCCTGCGGCGATGCTCATCGCCATCTTGGCCGGGTGACGCAGCTTGGCGAGCGGCGTCATGCCTTCATCGGTCGGAATCATCGGTGACGTGGCGCGATCGTCGCAGTCTCCTTCAGCCACCGTCACGCCATCGCCATCCAGATCCATCTTCGCGGCGGCATCACTCGCGGGCGTCTTCTGCGTCGGGTTGTCGGCAAAGCCATCACAGTCATCGTCCATGCGATTGCCCGCGACTTCCGGCTTTCCGGCGGCGACGTTCTTGTCGTAGTCGTTGCAGTCGCCCTTGGACGTGCCGTTCTTTTCCGTCTCCCACGAGCTGTCTTTGCCGTCGCCATCGCGATCTTTTAAGAACTGGCCGAGGTACATCGCGAACTTGGTACACTGCGAGTCTCCCGAGGTCGGTCCGAAGAACTCCATCGGGATCATCACGTCGTGCTTTTCTTTGAACGTGCCTTCTAGCTCTGGATTGGCCAGCGACGAGATTGCACCGAGCTTGTTGTCGGGCTTGCCGTCTCCGTCGAGGTCAATGCCTTGGTTGCCCGCCGCGATCTCCAGGTTGCTGACGACCAGGCTGCGCTGACCTTTTTTGAAGTCCACCTTGTCGCCCATGCACTCGGGCTTGGCCGCAAACGGATTGACCTTCGGGGTCTGATCCATCGTCATCGGATCCATCGCGCCGCCGTCGCCACCACAGCTAAGGAAAAGGCCGCTTAGGCACAGAAAAGGAAGGATGTTCCGACTGCTGGAAAGCCGCGTTCGCATGTTCGCCTCCACGTTTGCCAAGGTTGAGAAGGCGGGCATCGTTACAGCGCGCTCCGTCGCCCGTCAAGGACAAGGTGCGTCGCGAACAGCGGTCACTGCGCAGGCGGCTCCGGTTCGTCAGAAGCTTTCACAGTTGGCGACGGAAATTGACGCAGCGGATAGAGCAGCAGCAGAAACACCGCCGACAGCGCTGTCCCCACAAGGAACGTCTTTTGATAGCCAAGCTGGGTGGCCAAGTATCCAGCCAGCAGTCCCGTCGGCATCTTGCCCAGCACTTCGACGCTGGCGAGCACGGTGTAGTGGCTGGCTCCGATCGCGCGATCGACGCGCAGCATCATGAACGCAAACATCGCCGTCGTGAGCGCACCGCCTGCAAAGTGCTCGCAGATCGAGACAACGATGATATCGACGGGCTGCGGCGGCGTTAAAAACGTCAGATAGCACTCACCGCTCATCGCTGCGACGCGCAGCACGCTGGTCAGCGCCACCGCCCACAGCATCGGCAGCCGCCCGGCCAAGATTCCGCCGCACAGCGAGCCCAGCGTCGAAGCAACCATGCCCCAGATGCCAATCCAGCCGCCGATCTGCGCGGGCTTATAGCCCATGTCGATCAAAAATGGCGTGTACAGCGCATCGACGAGCGTTTCGCCAATCTTGTAGGTTCCAATGAACGCGAGCAGCCACATTCCCGACGGAGATCGCAGCTGCTTACCCAGCGTCACGACGACATCGGAGAGATGCTGACGAACCTGTTCGACGCGACCTTGCTCGGGCGGCTCGCGAAGCAGCAGCACCGACAAGATGACGACCGCGATCATCGCCGCGATGGCAAACAGCATGCCGCGCCAGCCAATGCTCGCCGACGCACGCAGCAGGATTCCCCCGCCGACCAGCATGCCGATCTTGTAGCCAACCACCTGCGCGACGTTGGCCGAGCCCAGCTCTTTGCCTTTGAACAGATCGACCGCCAGACCATCGACGGCAATGTCCTGCGTCGCGGTCAGGACGTTCATCACGATGATGATCCCGATGAGCGTCGGCAGGCTGACTTCGGGCGGAAAAAACGCCGCGCACAGAAACGTCACGCACAGCAGAAGCTGAAGCGGCACGATCCACGACTTGCGACGGCCAAACGACGACGAGCCATAGCGATCGACAAGCGGCGCCCACAGCGCTTTGAGCAGCCACGGCAGCGACAGACCGCGCGCCAGCGTGATCTTCGTCAGAGACATTCCCGCTTGGCGCAGAAAAGCCGACAGCTCTTTTTGGAAGCCGAACGGCAGGCCCTGCGCAAAGTACAAAAGGAACAGAATGACGAGGTTGGCTCGACGCGCCGATCCGCTCACCAGATCATCCTAACAGCGCGAGCGCTTCCCAAAGCGGGTTTAGCGCGCGGCGGTCGGAACGTGAAAGCGCTTCATCTTTTCGGTCGCTTCAATCAAGCGATGCGTGATGCCTGTTTCCGTCGCAGAGTGACCGGCATCGTTGACGACGTAGAACTCGGCTTCGGGCAGCGCGCGATGCAGCGCCCACGCGGTTTCCATCGGACAGACCATGTCGTAGCGACCTTGAATGATCACCGTCGGAATGCCAGCCAGCTTGTGCGCATCGGTCAAGAGCTGTCCGTCGTGCGAGAAAAAGCCCGCGTTCATGAAGTAGTGCGTCTCGATCCGCGACAGCGCGTGGGCAAAGCTTCCTTCGGCAAAGCGCACAACCACCGACGGATCGGGTAGCAGCCGACTGCAGCACGCTTCCCAGCGCGCAAACGCCACCGCCGCTTTCTGTTCCAGCACCGAGTCGCCGCTGTGGAGCCGTCGGTGATACGCGCTCAGCAGATCGGACCGCTCGTCTTCGGGAATGAAGTCTCGGAACGCTTCCCACGCATCGGGATAGACAACATTGGCACCGCGACGGAAAAACCAGTCCAGCTCGCTTTTGTTGAGCACACAGATGCCGCGCACGATGAGCCCGGTGACCTGACTCGGGTACGTCTCGGCATAAGCGAGCGCGAGCGTACTGCCCCACGAGCCACCGAATACCACCCAGCGATCGATGTGAAGATGCTTACGGATCTTTTCGATGTCATCGACCAAGTCCCAGGTGGTGTTTTCTTCGACGCAAGCGTGAGGACGACTGCGCCCGGCACCGCGCTGATCGAACAGCACAATCCGATAGTGCTTGGGATCAAAAAACCGTCGCTGATTCGGTTCCGTTCCGCTGCCTGGACCGCCATGGATAAACAGGATCGGCTGACCGTTTGGATTGCCACTCTCCTCGAAGTACAGCTCGTGCAGCGGAGAGACGCGGAGCATCCCGGTGCGATACGGCTCAACCAGTGGAAACAGGGTGTGTAGCTGAGGGTGCGACATGAGCAAAGAGTCCGCGCAGGGTGTCATGGCACCAAAGCGTCGCAACTCCTGCTTGGGAAGTCAATTTCTCGTTTTGTAGAATCCAAAATTTTAACGAGAAGCAGGCTGCGTAAGGGCTTTGGCAAAGGCTGGAGTGGCTCCAAACGTCTCAATGACTTCCAAGATCTGTAGCAGCAGCTCCTGACGGGCTTCGAGGAACTGGTCTTGCTCGGTGACCTGAAACCATGCGGTGACTTCGATCGTGATCGCTGCGTCGGTGAGCCCGGTAAAGTGAACGCGCACGACCTCGGGCCAGACCTTGGGATGGCTGCGCACGCACTTCACCAGCGACTCACGCAGGCTGCGCATTCCGGCGGGCTTTAGCGCATAGACCACGCCGAGCGTCAGGAAAAACCGGGTGCGATCCCGGGCAGCGATCGTTTCGATCTGCATGTCGGCGACCTTGCCGTTTGGAATCGTGACGATGCTGCGGTCGGCGGTGCGAATCCTCGTCGAGCGCATGCCAATCTGTTCGACGATGCCGTTTACATCACCCAAGCGGATTTGATCGCCGACGCGGATGGACTGATCGATGCTGAGCGTGACGCTGCCAAAGAAGTGCTCGAGCGTGTTTTTCGCCGCCAGCGCCACCGCCAAGCCGCCAAGTCCCAAGCTGGCCATCACGCTGGTCAAAGACAGTCCCAGCTCCGACAGCGCCATCGCTGCCGCCACTGCGATCAGCGCAATCCCGATGAGCTGACGAATCAGCGGTAGGACACCACGCAGACCGGGCCGCGATTCCAGCCACTCGAGCAGCCGAGCGCGCGTCGTCAGAACATCCGCCACGCGCCAAGCCATCCAGCACAGCGACACCTCGACGGCGATGAGGTTGAGCGCTCGCACCGACTGACCCACCGGCGGCGTCAAAAACAGAATCGGCAGCAGCAGCAGCGAAAACAGCGACGAAAACAGCAGCCACAAAGGTCCGCGCTGACGTTCCAACAGCGCTTGCCACATCTCTCGGGCGGCCAACAGCTTGCGCAACAGCGGACGTGCCACCATCGTCACCGACACACCACCGAGCGCGCTCAGCACGATCAGCAGCGGCAGCGCCAGCCACTGCCAGTACAGAAGCCCGAGCGGACCTCGTCCGAGCAGCGCATCCGGCAGCGTCTCCAGCACGAAGTGATCTTCCAGTCGCTCGTACCACGCATCGATCCGCTGCACCGTCGCTTGTGAAAACATCCAGCGTCGCGCGCCCGGCGTACCGAGTCGCTGAAGCCGCACCGTCTCCGATCCGAGCGGCATATCGATCCGTCCAATCACGTCCTGATGCTTCAGTCCATCGCTCAGGTTTCCCGTCGGTAAGTCCGAGATCTTGCTCAGCTCATCCGGCCCGAGTCGCAGCCTGCGTTCCAGCACCGCCGCCAGCTTGCGAGCTTTGTCTGCTCCGTCGCTGACATCGGTGGAACTCGGCTGAATCGCTTCCGCCGCTTTGAAGTAATCGCCGCTGCGTGCCTGCGCCAAAAAGCGCTCGAGGGCCCGTCGCGGCGTGTCCTGATCGCTCTCCGCTTCTTTTTCGTCTTCGCTGTCACTCGGTGCGGCATACGCGGCGGCAGCCTGCTGAACCGGCGATGCTTTTTCCGCCCACACCACACGCGGAGCCATCCCACACAGCGTCCCAAGCAAGGCACAGAGCCCCAGATGAAGCCAGCGGACACAACTTTGCATCCTGACAGCATCCCGAACTTGCCTGCAAAGCTCAATCATCCGCATGTCTCCGTCGCTGTGCCTCAAAGCCGAGTGACGTAAGCTGCTGCATCAGCGAAGATCGCGCGCCATGACACCGCGCGATGCGCTGTGGGTCGTTACGACCTATTTCAACCCGGCGGGCTATCGCTCTCGACGAGAAAACTATCGTCAGTTTCGCGCTGCGCTCGGTGATGTCCCGTGTCTGACCGTCGAGTGTGCGCTCGCTGACCGCCCGTTTGAGCTGTCTCCGTCTGATGATCTGATCCAGCTTCGTGCCCGTGACGCGCTCTGGCACAAGGAACGGCTCATCAACCTGGCAATCGAGCGACTGCCACGCGCGTGTCACTTTGTCGCGTGGATCGACGCGGATGTGCTGTTTCAGTGTCCCGACTGGCCCGCGCAGTCCCAGCAGCGCTTGACGCAGCAGCTTGCCGTGCAGCTCTTTTCCGATGTGGTCCAGCTTCCGTCGCCAAAGATGTCATCCGACGATGCGGTGCGTACACGCGGCTTTGTCGCGACGATCACAGATAAGCCCAGCGCTCTGTCCGTCGGAAGATTCGATGCGCACGGTCACACCGGCTATGCGTGGGCGACGCATCGCGCGGTGCTCGAAGTCGCCGGACTTTACGATGCCTGTATCGTCGGAAGCGCTGATCATCTGATGGCGCATGCGTTCCTCGGAAATCCGACGGCAGAGTGCGTCACGCGACTGCTCGGAACGGACTCGGCGCACCTAAAGCACTTTACAGGCTGGAGCGCTCGTCTGCACTCCGTCGCTCAGTCGCTCGGTGTGTCGGGACTCGGCTTCGTGCCCGGCGCACTCTTTCACCTGTGGCATGGCGAGATCCGCGATCGTCGCTACTTCGAGAGAAACCAGCGGCTCCGTCAGCTTGGCTTCGATCCAGCCCGTGATCTAATTGCGCATCCTGGTGCGCCCTATCAGCTCAGCAGCCCCGACGGACAGCTCGCGCACTTTGTCCGTGACTATTTCGCACAGCGCAATGAAGACGGATAACCGAAAGTCTTTCTCTCACCGCGCTTTGCCGTCGCGGCTGCGTCGCCATCCCTGCCACTTACGGCGTTCCCTGACGCTTACGGCGTTCCGAGCGCTTCATCTACAATCGCTTGCTGCGACGGAGAAATCATCGTTCCAGACGACGCTGCGGGCAGTGGACTCAGGCCGCTTAGCTCACGCAGCCGACTCATCGCCTGTCGCTTGCGCACTTCGTCCGTTTCTTTTTCAACACAGGCACGCAGCGCGGGCAGCTCTCCGACGGGATTTCTCATCGCTCGATAGGTCGCAGCCAGCGTACAGGCCGTGGTTCCGCGCTCGGGATCTTGAAAGCGAAGCCGCGTCAGCATCTCGAGCGCTCGCTCGGGCAGTCCGCCCCGTACCTGCGCATCCGCCGCCAAAAGTCCCAGCTCAATGTCATACGGCATGCTCAGGTATGCACGCTGATACAGCTCGGCGGCTCGTCGGACTTCACCGGCATCCAGCAGCTTTTCCGCGTCGTCCCGCAGCAGCCGCGCACGCACCGCTTCGGGGCCCTGCTCTCGGAAAGATCGAGTCAGGCCGCGATCTTCGAGCAGCATCAGTCCGCCCTCGGAAAAACGAAACACCGTCGGAGCCAGCAGACCCTGGATCACCACGTCCTTGCTGCCGTCTTTGTCCACATCGATAAAGTCCACCCGATTGAGCCCTTGCCGAACTCCACCCGGAAGCCCGCTTGATGGCTCGCTGCGATGTGCGCAAAACGTGAGCAGCGTCCGAAAGCGCTGACCATCAAAGCGACGAAGCCGCGCGACGCTGTGACTTCGACCGTTGCTTTCAACCAGATCGTGTCCGTCGCGCAAAACCGGCGGCTTCCCGGGCTCGGTCAAAAGAACGCTCGCAAAGGTCGGCTCGGCGCGCGGAGGAACGACACGAAAGTCCGTCAGCATGAAGCCTGCGTCGCTGCCTCGATAGATGGCTGCAAACACGTCTTTGGACTGTACGCTCAGACGACCACCGACGACCAAGTCACGCAGACCGTCTCCATCGAGATCGTCGGTCTCTTCGCCGCTATTGCCAAAGATGCGATCGGCGCTTACGGGCCCACAGGGCAGCGTCGTCAGCTTGCACGGCATCGTCGGTTCAGGATGAGCTGACGGCGACTCAATGCCACAAAAGCGAGCATCCGCCACCATCGCAGAGCCCGTGACGCTGGCAGCCCCACCACTTCCAACACCACCGCTTCCAGCACCACCGCTTCCAGCACCAGACGATGTCGTCGAACTGGCAGCCACTGACGATCCAGCTGGTACGGTTGCATCCGTAGACGGAGAGCTGGCGCTGCTGGACTCTCCCCCCACCGGATTCCCCAGCCAGCTGGCGCGCTGCATCGCGTTCCGAAGTGGCGGATACGGTGCGCTGCGTGATGATTCGTTCGCAACAGCATCAGAGAGGCCCCCGCCCACCCACACCGCAGCCCATAGCCCAATCCCCAGCACGCTGCGACCTACCAAATGACTTGGCGGACTGCTTAGCATACGTCTCACTATAACTTAGGTCCAGCTCGCGTGCTCTTAGCGTACGTCTGCCGACATCGCAGTGCCCTTGCTGCGCGAACCCCGCGCGAGCGGTCCACCTTGCGCCTGACTGAGCAGCTCATCCGCGTGCGCGCGGCTCTTTTCGGTCAGCCGCGCTCCACCGATCATGCGAGCGATCTCGTCCCGTCTTTCATGTTTGCCCAGCACCCGCACGTTCGTCACGGTTCGTCCGTCGCTCAGGAGCTTTTCTACGCGCAGATGTTTGTGACCGTACGCGGCAATCTGCGCCAGGTGCGTGATGCACAACACCTGCTTTCCTTCGGCCAGGCTTCGGATCTTGCGACCCACGCGATCTCCGGTTGCACCACCGACGCCAGAATCGACCTCATCGAAGACACAGGTTGCGACGTGATCGGCCTGGCCCAGCACGCTCCGCAGCGCGAGCATCACCCGCGACAGCTCTCCGCCCGAGGCAATTCGCTGAAGCGGCCTTGGCGTCTCACCTCGGTTGGCTGAAAACAACAGCTCGCAGCGATCAAACCCTTCCCGCGACAGCCGTCGCAGCTCACCATCTGTGCTGGCCACAACCAGCGACGGATCATCGCCTCGGCTCGCCGCACGCGCCCCAAGCTGAGGCACAAGCTTTGCTCCATCCATCGCCAGCTCCAGCAGCTCTTTTTCCACTTTTTCAGACAGGGTAAGCGCTGCCCGCTGCCGCGCTGCACTCAGTCGCTCTGCCACTTGGACTGCCTGTTTTTGCGCAAGCTCCACCGCACGACTGGCTGACAGCCGTCGCTCTTCATGACCCACCAGCTTCGACAGCTCGCGCTGCATCTCGTCCCGCTTCTTCACGAGCGCTGCCATGTCCGGTCCGTGCTTGCGGAGCAGTCGCGACAGCAAATGCAGCCGATCTTCGATCATCAAAAGTCGCTCTGGATCTGCGGACAGCGAGTCCACATACCGTCGCAGATCGTGTGTCGCATCGCTCAATAGAACCTGCGCTTCACTCACGCGGTTGGCCAGCTCGGACAGCTCTGTATCCAACGAAGCCACCTCGCGCAGCTCACGCACAACCGAAGACAGCCCATCGAGCACGCTGTCTTCTCCGCTATACAGTCGCGCTTCACTGCGGCGTCCGGCTTGCGCCAGCTTTTCCACCGATCGCAGCCGCTTTTGCTCATTGCGCAGTGACTCGTCTTCACCCGGCTTGGGATCGGCTTGCTCCAGTTCGGAGAGTTGAAAGCGCAAAAACTCTTCTCGCTCACTGCGGCTGCGCTCGTCGAGCGATGCTTCCTGTAGCTCCCGACTGACTGTCGCCAGCGCTTCAAACGCTTGGCTCATCTCTTCTCGCAGCGACGCTGGCACACCAAACCGATCGAGCAGCCCCAAGTGACTGCCGACATCAAGCAAGCTCTGGTGTTCGTGCTGACCGCTGACATCAATGAGTCCGCTGCAAACCTCTGCCAGTGCGGCTGCGGTCGAGAGCTGTCCTTGAATGTGAATCCGATTGCGTCCACCTCGACCGATCACACGCCGAACCACCAAGCCGTCTTCAGCAAGGCCCGCTGTATCGATGCCCAGACGAACCAATCGCTCCGTCAGAGCTGCACACGCGGCACTGGCTGGCTCCGGAACAAACAGCGCTTCGATGCGCGCTTCGTCGGCTCCACTACGAATGACCTCCGCGCTGGCTCGACCTCCTCGCAAGAGCGCCACTGCATCCAAGATGAGCGACTTTCCTGCGCCCGTTTCGCCACTCAGCACCGTCAGTCCCGGTCCGAGGGTCAGCTCGACTTCTTCGATGATCGCAAAATTGCTGATTCGCAGGTACGACAGCATGGGCAGGCATCTTAGCAACGGACTCTGACGACGCCTTGCATCGTACAGGTCCAAAGTCAAAGCGTCCTCCCTGCGGAGACGCGAACTTGGCTACGATAAGAAACGCTCACCGCTTTCTACGTAACGCCAGGGGACTTCATCCATGAACACGCCTTCTGCCAACGACTTCGCTACGCACGCTCGTCAAAAATGGGCTCCGGCTGGCTTCCAGGTCAGCGAGATCACCGATGCACCGTACCAAGAACTGATCGCCGCCAAAGATGGCTGGTCATTCGGTGTCAGCGTCGCAAAAAACGACAATCCAGAGTGCAAAGCGCGCATCGGTGTCTGGTTCCGTCCCGGCCCGCGCGGCAGCTTGAACGATCTAACCGCGCTGCGAACGCACTATCAGCAAAAGCTGGCCCAGCAGCGTCGAGGATCACGAATCCAAAGCTGTAACCTGCCCGTTGGACCCGTATTCTTGTTCTTTGAAACGACCGCACAGCTTGCCGAGTCGTCTGTCTCTGAATGGGTTGCGATGTGCGAAGAGCTAACGGCGCTTGCGTTCGATGCTGACTCACTCGATGCGCTCCTTGGCATATCCGAATAGGGAGGACTCATGCTCCGCGTACGACTCACCGCTCTTGGAATCGGCCTTGCTGCGACGCTGTCCGTCTTGATCTCCGCTGGATGCAATCAGTCACCGCCCGAGATCGTCGCGGTTGATAGCGGCGTCAACGTCATGCCCGATATGGTGGTGCCGATCACGACCGCGCAGCTTCGCTTCGGAAACTTCGTCGCTGGAGCCGCTCCTGTTGATCTCTGCATCAAGGCATCTGGAGAGTCGGACTTTCGCGGACCGATCCTCCGCACCATGGCACAGCGTCCAGGCGGCGTGTCGTACCTAAACATGGGTCAATACCTCACGCTGACAGCAGGCAGCTACACCGTTCGCGCCGTTCCCGGAACCCGGACTGACTGTGCGGTGGCGTACGGCGGACTCCCCGACCTTGGACTGCCAGCCATCGGCGCAGGACGTAGCTACACGCTGGTGCCGTTTGGTGATCAAACGAGAATCGGAACCGTGAAGCTCAACCTGTTTGAAGACGATCTGACGCCGCAGGGAGGACAAGTTCGGCTGCGCTTTGTCAACGCATCGCCAGACGTTCCCAGCGCGGACTTCGGATTCGGCACGGGCTCCGGCTTTAAGGCGATCCTCACCGATGCAGTCAGCGGAGACCTGGGACGAACCAGTGGAATGACCTACGCGACGACAGGACCACAAGCTTCCGGCTCAGCTTCGGTGCGACCCTCTGCCATGTCGAGCGATCTGCTGACGGTCAATTCCAACGTGAACATCCCAGCGGGTGCTGTGATCACGATGCTCATCGCTGGACTCCCGAGCCGCACTGGAACCGATCCGCTCGCGCTCAAGCTGATCTCTTGCGACGACAGCAAGGCGCCCCAGAGCGGTCTGTCGGTCTGCACGCAGCTCAACTAACCACTCGCGCATCGCTGACACCGATTCAGGCGTCCGCTGAAGCTTCGTCCGCCGAAGCTGCGTTCGCGCTGCGTCGCTAATGCACCGAGCTGCTCAGCGTCGTCGGGCCGGTCAGCGCAATCAGGGGCCGCAGCCGATTCCAGCTCTTTTTGCCCAGACCTTTGACGCGCTGAAGTTCCTCAGGCCGCTTAAACGGATGCGTCTTGCGAAACTGGATGATGGCCTGCGCTCGGCTCGGTCCGACGCCCGGCAAGCGCTCCAGCTGATCTGCCGTCGCTTCGTTGATGTTGACCACGCCCGGTCCGCTCGGCTGCGGGCTCGTTGCCTGCGCTGCTTGTGTCGTCATCGGTCGCGCCGGAAGCTCCGCACGCACCGTCATCGCCCCCATCGTGAGAGCCGCCACCGCACATGCCAAAAACGTCTTGTATCGCTTCATGTCCATTTCCTTGTTCCCGTACCCTGTTTTCCGATTTCTCTGGTCCTGACCCATTCGGACCAAATTTCCCGAGTTTTCTTGGATTTTTTGGATCTCTTTTCGCTCTTTCTTCGCTATTTCTCCGGCTTTCTTTTCCTTTCGCTCCGTTTCTTGTATTCCTTGATCAACACAACTGTTCTGACCCAACTCACAGACCGAACTACGTCTTCGTTGCTGCTGACTTGTCACCGAGGAGCGGCTCGTCATCGGCTTCGCGCGGTCCCGGCACAAAGGGATCGCGAACCTGGAGCTGACCCGACAGCGGCACCGCATCCAGCCGAATCGTCAGAGAGCCATCGCGGTTTGGAAACGCCGTCCCGATACGGATCCAAGAGCGACGACCTTTGCCACGCTCAGCGACGGAATAGACCGCTTTCCATGACACTTTCTCGGGCGGATACCCCGTCCCTTCACTTGCGGACTGACGCTGGCTCTTCGTTCCTTCCGTACCGGCAGACAAATGGGCGGACGTGTTCATCGCAAAAGACCTCTCTTCCCGCGCTGGATGCGCAGCAGCGAAGCGACACCAAAGCAGGCCGCGTGCCAGCTTGGCCAAGCGCGCTCAGCGACGGAAGCATCCCAAAGGTCAGGACGCTTCGTGTCCGAGATACGGATCTCGTCCGAGATACGGACAGCGAGCGCGATGCCTACAGAAAAAGCGCTATAGTCCGCAGGTGCCGTCGCTCTTTTTGCAGACGTGGGGTCCGCTGCTGCTCGTGCTGCATGCGCTCGGCGCGATCGTGCTGTCCGGATCGAGCGTTCACCAAGCGCTGCTGGCGATTCAGCTTCTGCGACGGAAAAAGGTGCGTTTTCGACTGCTGCGTGTCTATGCGCTGACGACGTTTTTTGCGTATCTTGCGACGATGACGGCAGGACTCCTTCTGTATCCGCGCTATCGGGTCTTGATTCGAGCGCTGTTCCTCGATCGACACGCGCCGTGGGCTGCCAACCTGTTTGACTGGAAGGAAAACATCGCGACGATTGGTCTGCCGCTGTCCATCGGTGCGCTTTTGCTCGCAAGCGCTTTGTCGCGCGCAGCCAGTCACGCGAACGCTTCCGACGCTGCAAGCGCTTCCGACGCTGCGAACGCTTCCGACGCTGCCGAACAACCTGAAGATCCGACGAGCGATCGGGCGGTGCTCGCGCTATATGCTGCGATGGCGATTGGCACTGCGCTTGTGACCGTCGGAAACGTCGTCGCTGGACTCTTGGTTACTTCGGTACGAGGCGCATGATGTCGTCGCTCCGTCGCACAGCACTGATCGCCAGCGTGTTTTCAACGCTCACGTCGCTGCTGTTCTTTCTGACCGGCGTGATGTCTTTGCCGGTGCCACTGTATCTGCCAATTGCTCGTCGCTGGAGCCTGTCCGCATCCGGTTCCGAAGCCGCGATCGTGATGGACTATTACGGGCGATCTTTGCTGGCACTTTCCGTCGCTGCGCTGCTGACACTGATCGCTACGCTCGGACTGTTTCTGCTGCGTCGGCGCTGGCTGCACATCAAGTCGGATACGCTGTGGCTGTGGCTTTTGTACTGTGTCTCAGCGTTTGTGCTCTGTGCGTCGCTGTTTGCCTACAAGCTATACGGACGTGAGACGACGCCGCTGGAGCTGTCGATTCCCGGTTCAACCGCTGCGCAGTCCGCGCCAGCTTCGACATCCCCGCCAGCTTCGACATCCCCGCCAGCTTCGACATCCCCACCAGCTTCAACATCCGACGAAAACAAGGAACTCACTGACTGAACGTCGCGGTGTGTCTCGTCTGACATGCGACGACGTTTGGCCGCGCTCTCCCTCGGAAAAGTTGCGTTTGCGGTAAAGTGAATGGTTAGGCTATATTGACCTTGGTGGTTGCCGGGCTTTCACGAGAGGCAGAGCGGGGGATCTGTCGCAAAGGTTCAGGTCGCCGTTTCTCCCTACCAGCGCTCACGCTGATCGTGACCGCCGGGCTCTGTACGCTGGGGCTTGCCGAGGCAGCGCCGCGTAAGCCGATCTCACCGTCGAAGCTGGCGATGTTTTCGCGGGTGCTTTCCTACGTCGAAAGCCAGTACGTCGAAGATGTCGATCAAGACGAGCTGGTCTACGGCGCCATCAAGGGAATGCTCGACTCGCTGGATCCGCACACGACGTTTCTTCGTCCCGAGCAGTATCGCGAGATGAAAAACGACACGAGCGGCCAGTTTTCCGGGATCGGTATCGAGGTCGATCAGCGCGATGGCGTGCTGACGATCGTCTCGGTGATCGAAGGAACGCCAGCGGCTCGCGCGGGCCTACAAGCCGGGGACCAAGTCCTACGCATCGACGACCAGCCGACGCGCCAGATGATGGACTATATCCAAAAGATGCGCGGCAAGCGGGGCGCTCAGGTGTCGCTGACGGTGCAGCGTAGCGGCTGGAAAGAGCCACGCAGCTTCGCGATGGTGCGCGACATCATCCGCATTCGCAGCGTCGAAGGATTTTTGCTTGAACCGGGCTACGGCGTGCTGCGCGTCAAGCAGTTCACCGACAACATGGATCGCGAAGTCGAGCTACAGCTTGCGGCGATGGAGCGCGACTCCGGCGGCAAGCTCAGTGGGCTGGTGCTGGATCTGCGCAGCAATCCCGGCGGTCTGCTCGATCAAGCGGTGCGGCTCGCCGACATCTTCATTGAGCACGGGCTGATCGTTCGGACCGAAGGCCGTGGTGGCCGAATTCTCGACGAAGAACGAGCCAGGCCCGAAGGCACACGGATCGGCTTTCCGATCATCTGCTTGGTCAACGGCGGCTCTGCTTCAGCGGCAGAGATCGTCGCGGGCGCGCTGCAAGATCACGGTCGCGCCTTGGTGATGGGCACGCAGACGTACGGCAAAGGATCGGTGCAGACCATCGTCGAGCTGGAAGACGGAAGCGCGCTCAAGCTGACCATTGCTCGCTATTACACACCGTCGGGACGTTCGATTCAGGAAAAGGGAATCACGCCCGACGTGGTGGTCGATCAGGTTCGACTTTCTGACGGAAAGCTTGTGGTCAAAGACGAGCCGTCCCAAAAGGAACGCGACCTGCAAGGTCACCTAAAAAACCGGCAAAAGCTGGGACAGGAAGCGGGGCCACCGCCGGGCTATTCGGTCATTGCCCAGCGAACGCCACAAGGTGAGGACTTTCAGCTCCGAACCGCTTACGATTATTTGAAAGCGTGGCACCTGTTTGCGACCAGGCTCCTGCATCGCGGTCCGCGCCCGGAAAGCAGTCATCCGGGACCAAAAGGCCCTGCCGCGACAGAACAGCAGCGACCTGTGGGCGACCGTGCGCTGCGCAACGACACCAAGGTGGAGTAGCTTTCGTGCAGGCTCAGGCGATGCGAAATACGGTGGCGAGCCCGACGCGGAATCGGCAGCAGAGTCAGTCTCTGCCAGCATCCGTCGTCGCAGCCGAGCAAGCCATCGTCGCTTCCAAGAGTACGGCACGACGGCTGAATCGGGCACAAGTAGGCCAATATCGCAAGACGAAGTCAGGCTTTGCGCAAATGATCTTCGTCAGTCGATGTGGAATGGCATGCTTGACCCATAAAAAGTTGGGTCCTAAAATCGCAAAAGCCCTAAAAGGCTAAATATGCGTCGAAACGCGGGTCATGTATAAGCTCATTATCGAGGACGACGAGGGCAAGACGACGGAAGTCCCCATCATCCGCGACGAGATAACCGTCGGACGGAAGGAAGGGAATACGATTCGTCTGACGGAGCGCAACGTCTCACGGCGTCATGCGCGAATCACCCGCCAGGGTAATGGGCTCTTCATCGAAGACCTCATGAGCTATAACGGCATCAAGGTCAACGGTGACCGTATTTCAGGCAAGGTCGCCGTCGGTGATGGAGACCGCTTGCAGATCGGGGACTATCAGGTCTCGGTCAAGCTCGACAAGGGCGCGGCCAAGGTCCAAGTCCCCGGTCAAGCGCAGCAGACCACGCCGATGAACCGGGCCGAACCGACGCTGATGAGCAGCGCGGTGCAAGGTCCACAAGCGACGCTGCCGCAGCCCGTCTCTGCGCCCGTCGTCAAGGCTCCCGAAAAGCCCGCTCGCTTGATTGTTGTTTCGACGAACTTCGCGCGCCAAGAGTTTCAGCTAGAAAAAGCGACCGTTGTCATTGGTCGCACCGACGACAACGATGTGGTGCTAAACCATCGCTCGATCTCGCGTCATCACGCCAAGATCGTTCGCGAAGGTGACAAGTTCCAGATCATGGACATGCAGAGCGCCAACGGCGTGCGTGTCAATGGCGAGGAATACGGCAAGGTCGAGCTGCGCAAGGGCGACAAGATCGACCTCGGGCACGTTCGCTTGGTGTTTGTGCCGCCGGGACAAGACATCCCGAAGGAACAGATCGACGCGATGATCGTCGATCGCGACCAGCGCAGCACGCCCATCGTTCCGATCTTGCTGACGCTGATTCTGCTCGCGGCGGTCGGTGGTGGTGCGTACTGGTTCCTGACGCAAACGCCGAAGGTTGATGTCGATGCAGAAGCGGCCAAGACGCTGATCGATGTCGAGGGCGATCTGCAAAACAAGCGCTGGCAAGACGTACTCGATAAGACGGGCCGGATCGTCAGCAACAGCGCCATCAACATCCGCACCCGCGACGCAGCCCAGTCGAAGCGCGCGATCGCGGAAAAAGAGTCCAAGAACAAGCAGATTTACGATCGCTTCGCCGGTGCCGCTGGAAGTGGCAATTACGACGCTGCGCTCAAGACCTATCGCGAAATTCCCGAGGACTCGGTCTATCAAAAGAGCGCGAAGGAAGACTACGACAAGATCTTCCCGCTGTTCGTCGAGAGCCATCTCAAGGCTGCGTCGGATGCGCGCGCGGCGGGCAACTGCACCGAAGCACGCTCGCAGGTTCAAGCGGTGCTCGATGTCGAGCCCAAGCATGTGCGTGCGCTGTCTGCCAAAGATCAGCCATGTGGCAGCGGTGGCGGCTCGTCGCAGGCCAGTGAGCCAAGCGGAGGCAAAGATCATCACCGCAAGGACAAAGACAAGGACAAGACCAAGGTTGCTGACGGTGAAAAGCCCGAAAAGGCCGAAAAGCCTGAAAAGGCCGAAAAGCCTGAAAAGGCCGAAAAGGTCGAAGCGGCTCCGGCGGGCGGCGATCCCGAGCAGGTCCTGACCGAAGCGCAGTCTGAGTTCGTCAACGGCAACTACGACAAAGCGATCAGCTTGGCTCGCTCGGTGGCCAAGGTCAGCACCAACCGCGCGTGGCGCATCATCGGTGCAGCCGCCTGTCGCAACAAAGACCTGAAGCTGGTCGGCGACGCATATCGCAAGCTCGACAACGCCGCGCGGCAGTACCTGATCTACGTCTGTCAGCGAGAAGGCATCGTCCAAAACGGCAACCAGTTCAAGCAGGCCGAATAAGCCGTCCGCTTCCCGCCCGTTTTCTCTTCCGTTCGCCCGTTTTCTCTTCGTTTCGCCTGGTTTCAGCCCAGCTTGGACCGCAAGCAGTCTGGCCCAGGCGTCATGCGCGCTTCGTGACGACAGAGCCGAGACAAGCTAGGATGCTACGTATGCTGCGACGCGGTGTGGTCTGGCTGCTCTCTTTGCTTCTGGTCTTCTGGTTTGCGTTCGATCGGGCGGCGGCTCGTCCCGGCGGTGGTCAAAGCTATCGCTCGTCTTCGCGAAGCTCATCGAGTAGCTCTCGCAGCTATTCCGGTTCTAGCTCCAGCTCTAGTCGATCGTATTCGAGCCCAAGCTCAAGTAGCTCTCGCGGTTACTCGTCGGGATCTTCGTCACGCTCGTCCGGATCTTCCAGCTCGTCGTACGGATCTTCGTATGGCTCGGGCAGCTCGACCACGGTGGTCTATACCGGCGGAGGCTCGTCCTCGAGTAGCTGGCTGATTCCGATTTTTATCTTCGCGGTCATCGTGCTGCTTATCTGGCTGGCCAGTCGCAACAACAAGCAAAAGCCCGAGCGCGCCAAGCTTGCCGTCGATAACTCCCTGGCCAAAGCCGGTCTTGATGAGCTGCGCAAGCACGATCCCGACTTCGAGCCGATGACGTTTCTGTCGCGTACCAAGACCGTCGTCGCCAAGGTCAACGAAGCGTGGCTCGCGGGCAACATGGGTCCGGCGCGCCGCGTGATCTCTGATGGTGTGTACGTTCGCTTTTCGACCCAGCTTGAGCTGCTCCGTGCGCAGGGTCTGCGCAACATGATGGCGGACTGGCGCGTGGTGTCGGCGGACATCCTGGCGGCGGTGGCTGATGCGCAGTGGGATACCGTTCACGTCAAGATCGTCGGAGAAGCGCGCGATCGCGATGTCGGCATCAACCTGTCGCCCAGTGAAGCGCTGTCGCAGACCAAAAAAGCTGCGCTGAGCCAGTATCACGAGGTCTGGTCGTTTGTGCGACGACGCGGCAAGCACAGCAAGAAAGGCATCCCGGCGCTCGAAGGCAAGTGTCCAAGCTGCGGCGCGGACTTGCCGCTCGGCGAGGTCGTCAAGTGTGAGTACTGCAAAGCGCTCGTAAACTCCGGTGAGCACGACTGGGTGCTGGCCGAGATCACGCAGCCGGAAGAGTGGCGCGCCGATCCAGCCGTCGGAGACATCTCGGGCCTGGAAGAGCTGCGGCAGCGCGATCCGTCGGTCAGTCGTCAAGAGATCGAAGATCGTGCCTCGGTGATCTTCTGGAAGTGGATCGAAGCGAAAGCGACCCAAAAGAGCGACAAGCTGCATCGCTTCTGCGTCAGTCCACCGACTTCGTCCTCCGAGCAGTCCGAGCTATCGCTCGATGCCGCCAAGCTGACGCAGGTTGCCGTTGGTAGCGCCGAGCTGGAATCGGTCCTGACCGGCGGGGAACAAGACTACGCCTACGTCGAGATCATGTGGAGCGCTTCGGTCGGTGGCAAAGAGCCCGAGAACTTCACCCACGTCTTTGCACTCGCGCGGTCGGCCACAGCCAAGAGCCGCACAGGTCTGTCTTCGCTCGACTGTCCCGAGTGTGGTGGTCCACTGGCCGGATCCGATGCCGTGACCTGCCAATACTGCGGAACCAAGCTAACGGGCGGCAAGCGAGAGTGGGCGCTGTTATCAGTAAGAGGCGGAGCGACCGACGAAGGCGACGAGGATGATGACGAATAAGATGAATTGATTGACAGATTCAAAGCCCGCTCGATACGCTTCTAATGTGTTAGTCCCGTCGCGGAAGCTGTCCTATCTGTTCGCACTGCTGCCGACTCTGGCGGGTAGCTGCGATACCTTCTCAGGCTCGGTCATTGCGATGGCGATTGCCTGGCCACTGCCCCCGCAGCCGTGCGTCGCGCCCGGGGTTCCGACCGGATGTACGCCGGCTCCCGTCGTGCCGACCTTGCCCTTTGCGGGCCATCACGTCGAGATGTACGCCTACTACGCGGGCAGCCCGAACCCCGAGCGAATCGTCGCCAACATCGGCAGCGGCGATCCCAAGGACTTCACCGGCTTTCAGGTGCTGCCCGTCGTCGATCCCAGCGAGCCATGCGCCATCCGAGGCATGGACCGCGACGACGGAAGCTGCGGCACCAAAGGCAACCTGTCATCAAGCACCTGTGGCGCGCAGCTCTACACCCAAAAGGCGCAGCGCACGGCAGATGGCGAGTCGCTGTCCGATGTCACCTTGACCGCGCGCGATCAGCTCCTGTTACAGACCGGCAAAGTGGTGTCGAAGCTGACCCCGTTTCCGGCGACAAACAGCGATCCCAACCTGATGGTGAAAGGTCGCGCGGCGACAACGATGCTGGTGCTGGTGCAGCACAGTCCCGATACCGCGAGCGAGCCACGACGCGGCACCCAGCTTCAAGCCATCACCCCGACCTCGGCGGAAGACGATGCCGAATCAGCGAGGCGTCTGGATGTCTGTAAGCGCTATCGCGACGGAGACGAAAGCGGCGCAGGCGCTCATCCGCTGTGGTACGTCGGCAACCCGAAGCAGTACACCAAGCCGCTGTCGGGTGTGCTCTATGGAACGATGCTCTATCAGACCGGGGCCGGAACCGCAGCGCCGGATCTGCCAACGCAGAACTACTCAGGGATTACCTTTTCGGTGCCGTCGAACATGAAGGATCTGACCGAGCTTCAGATCCGCATCGAGCCCGACGATCCCAAAGCCGCAGGCGGAATTTATTACCCGGTGATGCAAGGCAAGCGCTTGCCCGACTCGTCCGCCGGTCGCGGTGCCATCAAGTTCGTGATGCTCGCCAACACCAGCGGCGTCGGACTGCCCGCGACCTTTACGGCAGTCGTCGGTTCCGCGTCGGTGCTTACCCAGCTTGATGAGAGGCTGCAATGAGGCACCACGCTCTTTGGCTGCTCTGTACGCTGGGCGCAGCGTTCAGCAATCTTTCGACGGCACACGCGGATCGCAGCTTCGATGTCGCGATGGCACGACCGACGATGGATGCCTACGGCCTGCAAGTCGTCGATCGCGCGCAGACCCCGCAGCAGTTTGAGTTTGGCATGACCGCCAACATCGGCTGGGCGAGAGCGCCGCTGCGACTGACGCTCAACGATGTGAACCTGAACCGCGCCGAAGCGCCGTTTTCGGTGATCGAGCACCAAGTCACGCTCGACCTCGGGTTCTATCTGGGCCTGTGGGACTTTCTGTCGCTGTCCGCCTTGGTTCCGGTTGGGGTAAACGTCTACGATCAGAACGCCATCGGCGATCCCAGCGTGACGGTGCTGCCTGCGGGCTCGGCGACGATGGGCTCGACGATGCCGACCGGAATGTACGCTGGACAGCCGCGCCAAAACGTCGCGATCAGCAACGTCGGCGTGCGCGATCCTCGGCTGGCGGTCAAGGCGCGCTTTTACGGTGGCAAGTACTTCGAGATCGGCACGCTGCTGGAGCTAACCGTTCCCATCGGCGATCAAAGCTCGTTCTTTGGAGAAGCCAATGTGACGTTTCGACCCAAGCTGCTGCTCGGCGCGCTGCTCGGTCGGCTCCACATCCTGGGCAGCTTCGGTGCGGTCATTCGCCAAGGCAGCGAGCTGTACGAGCCCAGCCCAACGACCGCCCAAGCCGCAAGTCCTCCGCTGCGCTTTGCCACAGGCCACGAGCTGACCTGGGGTGGTGCGCTCAGCGTGCGACTGCATCGGCTGATCGGTCTGGGCCTTGAAAGCGTCGGCACGATTCCCGTCAGCGGAGACATGGTGTCCCCGACCGCCAGCGCGCTGGGCTCGCTGTACATCTTGCCCACCGACAAGCTGCGCTTTTCGATCTCGGGCGGCGGTGGACTGCTGGTTGACAACCCGCGCAATGCCGCAGGACGGGTGATGTTCGGCATGGCGTACTCGCTGCTTCCCCGCGCGGGAGGGCTGCTGTGAAAAAGTCTCTCCTTCTCGGCCTGTTTTGCTTGGGTCTGCCCTCTTGGGTGCTCGCTCAAGAAGTGCCCTTGCCGGCGCGACGCGGCACTTCGGCGCTCGATCCGACCTATGACGTGCTGCTGCCCGATCCCGAGCCGGTGGAAGCCACCGCCAGCAAGAGCGAAGGCGACAAGAGCAGCCCCGCAACCGACATCGACATCGCCGACCGCGTGCTGTCTGCCGCCAAGCAGGTCACGACGGTGCAGGAAGCGCCCTCGATCGTTACGGTCATTCGCTCCGACGAGATCCAAGCCCGTGGCTACCGCAACATCTCCCAGGTGCTCGAAAACATCCCCGGCTGGCTGTCTAGCTCGAACGGCGGCAGCTTGCTGGCGATGCCCATGGTGCGCGGAACCGCCCAAGCGGCGCTCCTTCTGCGCGATGGCGTCTCGCTGTTTGAGCCCGTGACCAACGTCGGAACCTACAACCGCTCGCTGCCGCTGGAGACGATCAAGAGCATCGAAGTGGTGACCGGACCGGGCGGCGTGCTGTGGGGCGCCAACTCGTTTTTGGGCATCGTCAACCTGATCAGCAAAGACGCCGACGACATCAACGGCCTGGAAGTGAGCGCTGGCTATGGCGATGGTCCCGGCTCTCCCCAGGACTTTCGCGCCTACGCCCTGTTTGGCAAGAGCTTCCGCTTCAAGAAAGGCCCCAAGCTCAGCATCGTTCAGCACGTCAGCTATGAGACCTATCTCGGCTCGCGCTACAACGTCTTAAGCACCCTGTCCCGCAACTCGGCTCCGTCGCCGGTCGGTCCGCACATCTATTCCACCTTCGCGGACACCAACCCCGAGCGCTCGTTCATCGTCAACATCGACGGCAAGATCTCGTACGGGCCGGTCACGCTGTCGTACTCGATGCCGTTTGCGCTGATGAACACCTCGCTGTCGTTTGCCAACAGCCCGACGAGTGGCCGCTGGGACACCGCGACCAACGCCCCCGCAGGCGAGCCGGTTCGCAACCACCTCCAGTCGTTCGACCGCTTTGTCACCCTTCAGTACAAAGGCCGCTTTCTCAAGGACCGGCTGGGACTCGATGTCAAAAGCTACGCCATCGAGTTCATCCGCGACCTGGATGCTGTGCTGCTGCCCGGATCGGCCCGCAACCCAAGCGGCACCACCTTCAACACCGAGATTCGTTCCTATCGGCTCGGCCTGACCATCGACGGCGATGCCACCTTGCCGCTGCGCAACCGCCTGCTGTGGGGCGGCGATCTGTTCTACGACTGGGTGCCGGAACCGACCGTGCGCTTCCCGCTGTCCGATCCCAAGGATCTGCCGATCAGCTGTCCGCTCCAGCAGTCGGGACTGACCACGCCGGTGTTTCAGCCGCAGTGTCCGGTGCCGTTCCTGTTTGCCACCAACCGCCTGGTCACCGCCTTGTACGTGTCGGACACCTTCCGCCCCGTGTCCAGCCTGACCCTCGATGCCGGAGTCCGTCTGCAAGGCGGCTTCGGCAAGGCCGAGTACAACGGCGGCAACATCGGCGGCAACGGCGTGCTCCTCGGCAGCGCTTCGCTCGTGTGGAACTTCTATCGCGACATGCACCTCAAGGCCAACTACGCCTCGGGCTTCCGTCCGCCGGTGTTCAACAACACCGACTCGAACGGCGCGGCGGTGCAGTTTAGCGGCAGCCACCAGCTCTCCAACGAGACCAGCCAGGCCTTCCAGGGCGAATGGAACGCCAAGCTGCTGCGCAACATTGGCCCGATTCGCGCGCTCCAGCTACGTGTCGATTACGCCTACACCGACCTGCGCGGGCTCATCGTCATCTCGAACGGCAGCTACACCAACCGGCGCACCGATGTCAGCAGCGTGGCCAGGGGCAGCGAGGTCAACTCGCACCGCACCATTCACTCGGTCGAGTCCGCCGCGCGCATGTACGTCGGCGATCACACCCTGTCGGCCAACTACACGTTCCTGCACATCACGACCAACGACCGAGGCCTGCTGCGCAGCATGCCGCAGCACAGCTTCAACCTCGGCTGGGTGCTGTCCGTGATTCCCGGCTGGCTGGACACCAACGGCACCTTGCAGGTGGTGGGTTCCTACGACGATCCCAACCGCTATCGCAGCCTGTCCCTGGCCGATGGGTCCACCATCGCGAACGCATCCGACCTGACGTTCGACAAGCTGCCGCCGCAAGCGATCTTGAACCTGGGCGTGCGCGCGCGCTTCTTTAGAAACCGGCTGTGGACCAGCCTGAACTTCTACAACGTGCTCAACCAGCGCTACTACTCGCCCGATCCGTTCTACGACCTGGCCCCGACCCTGGAAGTCACGCCGACCCCTGCGCCCGGCTGGTCGGCCTTCTTCCAAGTCGGCGGCAAGCCCTTCTAAGACCCGCCCTGGGATGACCCAAGTCTTCCCGTCCGCATCCCGCCTTGCGCCACAGGATGATCCAAGTCTTCCCTGCCGCATCCGCGCTTGCGCCCTGGGATGACCCAAGTCTTCCCTGCCGCATCCGCGCTTGCGCCCTGGGATGATCAAAGTCTTCCCTGCCGCATCCCGCCTTGCGCCCTGGGATGACCAAAGTCTTCCCTGCCGTATCCGCGCTTGCGCCAGGGATGATCCAAGTCTTCCCTGCCGTATTCCGCCTTGCGCCAGGGATGATCCAAGTCTTCCCTGCCGCCTTCTTCTTTGCGGCTGAGATGATCTAGGTCTTACGGCGCGGCTGGGGGGCGGCTGGGGCGACGATCCTCGGCATACAGGCGCAAAATGAGCTGCCCAGCGAGCGTCTGACGGGCTTGCTCGATCTCTTGCCCCAGCGCTGCGGGCAGCGCGGACAGCTTCGGCATCGGAACCTGCGCATAGCCATCGGGCCAGACCATCGGCGCCCCGAGCGCACCCAGCGTCACATCGGCAGCCGACAGCGCATCGCCACACAGGTACTTGCGTCCGTCAGAAAGGCGCGCACTCCACTTGGCAAGCTCGGCCCGCAGCACCTGGCGCGAGCGCTCGGCCCCGGCTGCATCAATGCGCATCGACCGCGCCATCACCCGCCGGATGACGGGATACAGCAGGCGCGCCACCATCACTTCCCCACCCGGAACCCGCGCGGTCAGCAGCGGCAGGGTCAGATCGGCCCGAGGCAGCAAGTGAAAGTAGGCAAACCGCCGGGTCGCCGGTCCCAGCTTGTCGCCCAGCTCGGCTTCGATCGCCGCCGCATCGGGGGACGGATAGAGCCAGGTCGCTCCGTGCTGATCCGCCAGGTGGCGCAGGCAGTCGGCAGAGTCGGCGAGCACCTGGCGCGGCGACTGGTTGTCATCGATGAGGATCGGCAGCGTGCGCGACGCTCCGCCGGTCAGCGGCAGCGAGTGAAAGGCATGAAACAGCGGCGCGTGACCCTCTTCGACATAGGGAACCTGCTGCCGATCGAGCACCCACCGCACCTTTTCGCAGTAGTGACTGATCGGCAGGGTGATAAAGCGCAAGGGACGAAGCGACATCGGGGAAGACTCCTGCTGCCGATGGAGCGAGGGGGCTACCAGCGGTTGCGAATGACGCCTTGCTGGGGGCCGCTCGCTTCGATCATGGTGCCTTTGCGGTCTTGGGCGCTGCCCGGTCCGGCAGGGGATGTCGGTCCCGCCGTGTTGGTGACGGTGGTCGGCCACGAGCGGCGCTGGGTGGGGATGCGCGTCGCTTGATCCGCCAGGCGCTCGCCGGTGGAGCGGCTGTCTTTGGCGGGAACATCGGGTCCGCCGTCGCGGATTGCACGCTCGCGCTGAAGGTCGGCTTCGGTCGGTGCCAAGGGCAGCCGCTTGCGGACGGTGGCATCGGCACCGGGGCTGCGGCTGGCCTTCTTGGCGGGGGCCTTCCCGGCGGCGTCGTCTTTGGCATGCGCGGCTGCGCCCGAGCCCTCGGTTGCAGCGCCCAAAGGAGCCACCCCAGCCGGTCGATAGTCGGCAGGCAGCAGGGCTTTGACCGGCACCACCTGGGCGGACCCGGAGTGGGCTTCCAGGCGAATCTTGCGCACCGGGGCAGGTGCGGCTTGGGGGGCAGCGGGCGTTTCCGCTTCACTCGGAAGTCGGCGGACCGACAGCGGGCTGGGAGCCGCTTCCGCATCGCCTTCCGCATGGGCCAGACCGACCGATCCGAGACTGCTCACCAGCAGGATGAAGCCACCCATCATCGCCACAGTGTTTCTGCGCATCGACGTGCCTCCTTGGCTTGGATCAGCATACGCCTGTCTGTGTGTGCCAAGTGCCGAAAAGTCCGACTCGGGCCTGCGGGCGACGCCAGCAACCAGGCCAGCTTGGGCAGCGCTTAGCGCGTGGGCACAAGCCCGTAGCGGGAACGGACCAGCGGTCGCAGCGGCCTGGGCGGCTGCCCCGCGACAAACCACAGACCCAGCACACACAGCTCTAGGTAGCCATGAAAACCGGCCAGCCGAAAGTAGGCGATCCGCGCGTCCCACACGGCAACGAAGCTCCAGACCCACAGGCCGCAGAGCACCATCGCCGCCAGCAGCAAAAGCGGCCCGGAGAGATCCGCACGCAAGGCGAGCAGGCTCTGGCGGAAGGTTCGCGGCGTGGGTCGGTCGCGGTCTTCTTCCGGCACAAGCTGAAGCCACACCGAGTAGTGAACCATCTGGGCGAAGCAAAACAGCACCAGCAGGCGCAGGCCCACGGACTCGGACAGGCCGGGCGCAAGCGACTCACGCAGAAAGTCGAGAGCATCTGCCACCGGCGCAGGACCGAGCCGCAGCGAAAGCGCCCAGGGACTGAGCCATCCCGCCAAAAGCAGCGCGCCACACAGCAGGTACAAGCCAAGCGGCCACAGGTGCAGCCGTCCATGCCGAGGCCGCCACAGAAACCACAGCAGCACGCCAATCGGGTTGTGCAGGTGGGCCAGCAACAGCTCGTGAACGTAAAAGCTGTGCTCGACAAACCAGGTGGCAGCCAAGGCCAGCACGAGCAGCGCACCGACCACCTTGCGCCAGGTCTGCCCAGGGGCCGCGATCATCACGCCGAAGAGCGCGACCAGCCCGGCTGGCATGCCCGCACCAAGTCCGCAGACCACAAGCGGCAGCCCGACCCAGATCACAAGCCGCAGCGAGCGCTGATGACCGGGCCTGACCACCAAGTAGCGCACATCGCTGAGCAGGTGCGGCACGCCGAGCACAAGCGGCCCCAGCACCAAGATCCACAGCGGCAGACAGAGCGCACCGAGTAGCGCGACCAGCACCGCCAGGCTGCCGCGCACCGCGACACGCAGCTCGGGACTGCGACAGAGGCGCACGCCGATGCCGCCCAGCAGGCGCAGAAGACGCCCGCGCAGTCCATCCAACAGGCCAAGCGGAAAGAGGAGCAAGTCGTCGCCCACCATCTACGCACCCAGGATAGCCGAAGATGCTGCTTGCGGGCCGAGCGCATGCGCTAGAGTGACGTTTGGGTGACAACCATGAAGACCATCGACTCTGTGCAGTCTGAAAAGCGCTTGTTTCCACCGTCAGAGCGCTTCGTGTCGCAGTCGCTGCTGGATGCCGAAGGGCTGCGGGCGCTGCGAGAAGAAGCGAGCGCCGATCCCGATGGCTTTTGGCTCAAGCAGTCGCAGCTCCTGCACTGGCAGACGCCGCCGACCGAAGGGCTCGATCAAAGCCAGCATCCGTTTGTGACGTGGTTCAAAGACGGTGAGCTAAACCTCACGGAGAGCTGTCTCGATCGTCACCTGAGCACGGCGCGGCGCAACAAAGCGGCGCTCATTTGGGAAGGCGAGCCCGGCGATCAGCGCGTCCTTACCTACTTCGAGCTGCACCGCGAGGTCTGTCGCGCGGCGGCGGCTCTCCTGCGACTGGGCATCAAGACCGGCGACCGCGTCGTCATCTACATGCCGATGATTCCCGAGCTGGTGATTGCGGTGCTGGCGTGCGCACGGATTGGCGCGACGCACTCGGTCATCTTCGGGGGCTTTTCATCGGAAGCGATCCGCGACCGCATCAGCGATGCCGGAGCCACTGCGGTGCTGACAGCCGATGGCGGCTATCGACGCGGCAAGGTCGTGCCGCTCAAGCACAACGTCGATGAAGCGCTCAAGCACTGCCCCGAGGTTCGCCACGTCATCGTCGTCAGTCGCACCGGGCAAGACATCTCGATGCATCCGGGTCGCGATCACTTCTGGGCGGATCTGGTACGCGCCGAGCATGGGCTCTGTGATGCCGTGGCGGTTCCGTCGGAACATCCGCTCTTCATCCTGTATACGTCGGGAACCACCGGCAAGCCCAAGGGCGTCGTTCATTCCACCGGCGGTTACGCAACCCACGTTGCCTTCACCACCAAGTACGTCTTCGATCTGCGCGATGAGGACACCTACTTTTGCACCGCTGACGTGGGCTGGATCACTGGCCACTCGTACATCGTCTACGGACCGCTCATTCACGGAGCCACCGTGGTGATGTATGAAGGTGCGCCCGACGCTCCGCACAAGGGACGTTTCTGGGAAATCATCGACAAGTGGGGCGTCACCATCTTCTACACCGCGCCCACGGCGATTCGCGCCTTCATGCGCTGGGGTGACAGCCATCCACGCAGTCACCGGCTCAGCTCTCTGCGCCTGCTAGGTACCGTCGGAGAGCCGATCAATCCCGCCGCCTGGCTGTGGTATCACGAGCACATCGGTCATGGCCGCTGTCCGATCGTCGATACCTGGTGGCAGACTGAGACGGGCGGGATCATGGTGTCTCCGCTGCCGGGTGCGACAGTGACCAAGCCCGGATCGTGTACCCAGCCACTGCCGGGCATCGCGGTCGAGACTGTCCACAAAGACGGCAGCCGCTGCGGACGAAGCGAAGGCGGCTACTTGGTGGTCACAAGACCTTGGCCGGGACAGCTTCGTACCGTCTGGGGAGATCCCGAGCGCTATCGCAAGACCTACTTTGGCGACATCCAGATCGACGGTCGCCCGGTCTACTTCACCGGAGACGGCGCGCGCTTCGACGAAGACGGCTATCTGTGGGTCATGGGTCGCGTCGATGATGTGCTCAACGTCGCGGGACATCGGATTGGCACCGCTGAAGTGGAAAGTGCGCTGGTCGGTCATCCGCATGTCGCAGAAGCTGCTGTCGTCGGTCGTCCCGATGATCTCAAGGGCCAAGCGATCGTCGCGTTCGTCACGCTGCGCAGCGGTCACAGCCAGACGCCCGAGACGGCCTCGCTGCTCAAGGAACACGTTGTCCATGACATCGGTGCCATCGCTCGTCCCGACGAGATCCGCTTCACGGAAGCACTGCCAAAGACGCGCTCGGGCAAGATCATGCGACGGCTGCTGCGCGAGATTGCCACCACCGGAAAAGCCGTGGGAGACGTGACAACGCTGGAAGACATGGCGGTGCTCCAGCGGCTTTCTTCCGCAAACAGCGACGAAGAATAAGCAAACAACGATGCTGGCACTTGGCGACTGTGCGGCGCTTGCGACGGCGGGACCGAAAGCCTATCGACTGGCGAGAGCGCTGGCGCTGGGGCTGCCGGTTCCCAACGGTCTGGTGCTGCTTCCCGAAGAGCCGGTCCCGACGCAAGAAGCGCTGTTTGCGGCGCTGTCCACGCTGGCTGTGGGTTCCCAGCGCTTTGTCGTTCGGTCGTCGGCTCAGGCAGAAGATCGCGCCGGACAGAGCGCCGCCGGACTGTTTCACAGCGTCACCAACGTAGCGGCACAGGACATTGTGTCCGCCATCGAAGCCGTTCGTCAGAGCGGTCACAGCGAGCTGGTCCGGGTCGCTCTCGGTGGTCCCGCTGCTGTCGCGGTGCTGATTCAGCCGCAGGTGGATGCGACGCGCCTGGGCGTCTTGTATCGCAGCCAGCACGGAGATCTTCGCTGTGAAGAGCGCGATGCCGACGCGCCCGAGTGGTCTGATGTCACGGTGTCTCGGTATGCAGCGACGGACAAAGGTCCACTCTCCGTGGGTGCTGCGCTGCTGGCTCAGCTTGTGGCGCAAGAGTCTGCTAGCTTCGTTGCCAGCTCCGTTGCCAGCTCCGTTGCCAGTTCCGTTGCCAGCTCCGTTGCCAGTTCCGTTGCCATTTATGCTGAATACGCGGTGACTTCGTCGGGACAGGTTGTCTTTTTGCAAGTTCGACCCGCGCCCGCGCAGAGCGACGATCAAGACTTTGCGCTTCCGACGGACACGACGCTGACTTACTTCTTCGATCGAGAGCACAATCCCGATCCGCTGTCGTCGGCACAGCAAGGCTTGGTCGCGGCGGTGGCGGATCTGGTGCCGTGGCTGCGTCAGCAAGCGGTCTGTGGCTATCTGTACTGGGCGACGGATCCGAGCGCTCAGCGACCGACGATCAGCGTCGCTCACACGCGCGAGACGTTCACTACGTCGATCGTGCCGACCTGCGAAGCGCTGTTGCACCCGCTGGAGCGTCGGATCCTCGCCAAAGATGGCGCGCTGTCCGAAGCGCTACGGACCGATCCAAGTCGCTGTGATCTGACGCTGGCCGAGACGCTCCAGGTCTATCGCAGCATCTACCGTCAGTATGTGGGGCTGCTCGGACCGGCGATCAAGCGGGCGCGCGGGCAGCTCGATCAGCTGCTGCAAAGTCACCTGGGAGAGTCGCTGTCGCAGCACGGTGCGCTGCTGTCCGGCATCGGTGGTGCGCAGACCGAGCGCGTGAGCCAGCTGTGGCAGCTCGGTCGCGATGGCTGTCCGCCCGAAGCGCTGCGGCTGTATTTGGCTCGCTTCGGTGCGTTTTCAAGCGGCTGGGATGTGCTGGTTCCGTGTGACGATGAGCAGCAGCCAGACATCGTGGCCTACGCGCGACACCTGGCGAGCCTGCCTTCGACGCCGAGCATCGCTCACGCGCTGGCTTTGTCGCACTATCACGACGCGCTTCAGACGCTGTTTGATCGACTGCCGAGGATGGCCAAAGGTGCGCTCAAGTCGCTGCTGCCGCTGGTTCGCGACGCGATGGTGGTTGCCGAAGACGATGATCTGCTGTTCTTTCGGGCTCAGCGGCTGTTGCGCTGGGCGCTGCGTGGGCTGGGCGCTCGACTTCATCAGGCCGGACAGCTTGCACAGCCGGATCTGATCTTTGATCTGCCGTGGCAGCTTCCGTCGATCGAGTCGCTGGGTTCGTCGCTCCATCGGGTGGGACCGCTGGGACCGCCGATGCCGTCAAGTCCAAGCGAGCTGGCGACTGCCCAGCGCATCCAGCGCATGAAGGCCAAGCAAAAGATCCCGCCCGAGCGCATCGTGAGAGGTCGTCCCGAGTGGGCCATGCCCGACGGTCGCACGCTGTCAGGAACCGGCATTGGCGCAGGTCCAGTGTCCGGCGTCGCGCTGGTGGTGCCAAGCCTGGACAATCCAAGCCAGACCTTGGCGACGGTGATGAAGCAGCTTTCACCCGCAACGATCTTGGTGCTGCCGACGCTGCTGCCTTCGTGGGCTCCGGCGGTGTGGGGTGCGCTGGCGGTGGTGACCGATTCGGGTGGAGCGCTCAGCCACGGTGCGATCCTGGCCCGCGAGCGAGGCATTTCTGCCGTGCTCGGTACGCGCATTGCGACGCAGGTGATTGCTTCGGGACAGACGCTGCTTATCGACGGTCAGCGCGGGCTGGTGGTGCTGGCTTCGGACAAGGCACAGCAGTAAGTTTCTGTCAAATTTCTCTGTGCGATCCGGGGTTTGGACCATAATGCGCCGAAACCGGACCCATGCAGCCAGCGCCATCCCAGTCTTCCGACGAGCCAAGCCCCGATCTTCCGCCTCACAGTCCACTCCGTGCCGCCATCGATGAGCTGATCCAGCCGTTTCGGGATCTGTTTCGGGTGAACACGGGCCTGTCGCTCGGGACGTTCGTGCCGTACTTCGTCGATGGGCTGTCGTATCTGGGGATGCTGACGCTGCTCGGCACGTACCTGGCGCAGAACGTGGCGCTCGGCGATGTCTGGGCGGGACTGCTCACCGGCTTTTTGACCGGCGGCATCACCTTCTCGATGTTTTTGCTGGGATCGACGAGCGATCGCTGGGGCGTCAGGCGCTCGCTGATCTGGGCCATGATCGTGCTGCTCATCGGACGAACGCTGATGGCAGTGGCCGAGACAGCGGGACTTTCGCCCGGTCTGTGGAACGGTCTTTTGCAGGTCAACCTGGTGGCGATGGTGATCATCATCATTGGCTACGGCGCGTTTCAGCCCGCGACCTACGCAGCGGTCAAAGAGCTATCCAGTGCCAAAGCCGCGCCGATGAGCTACGCGATGCTCTACGCGCTGCAAAACCTGGGAGCGTTTGTGTCGGGGCTGCTGTCGCCTCGGATTCGCGCTGCCACCAAGGTTGCGCTACCGCCCAACGGGATCACCGGCGTGTTTTGGTTTTACGCGGTCATCACGCTGATTGGCCTTTTCTTTATGATTCGCTATCTGCCGCGCAAGGCTCGTCCCGTCGAGACAGAGCTGATCGCGCGCGCGCTGAGTGATGCCAAGCAAGCCATCGTCGCGCACGAGAGCCGCAAGACGCGATTGGTGCGCTGGATCAAAGAACACCCGCTGTTCGATGCCAAGTTCAGCTTCTTTATCTTTGTGCTGATTCCGGTTCAGACGCTGTTTGCGCATCAGTGGCTGACGATGCCGCAGTACATCGAGCGCGCGTTCCGTCCCTGGCCGTGGGTCAGCGAAAACTTCGAGACGTTTTCCAACCTCAACCCGCTGCTGGTGTTTTTGCTGACTCCGCTTTTGGCGGCAGCGACGGCGAAGCGCAACGTGTATTCGACGATGATCGTGGGCACAGCGGTGATGGGAATGCCGACGCTGCTGCTCGCGTTTGGACCCAGTCCGAGTGCGCTGGTCGCGTTTATGCTGATCTGCTCGGTGGGTGAGTCGCTGTGGCAGCCGCGCTTTTTGCAGTACGCCGCCGAGATCGCACCGCCAGGCAAGACTGGGCTGTACATGGGCGTCGCGCAGCTTCCGTGGTTTTTGACCAAGCTGCTCACCAGCCTGTATTCGGGCTGGTTTCTGTCGCACTACTGTCCGATGGAAGGCTCGTTGCGCACCGGCACGATGTGGTTTTACTACTGGCTGATCGTGCTGGTTTCGCCGATTGGTCTGATCTGGGGACGAAGCTGGGTCGAGCGCTCGCTGTCGAGCAAGGTCATCGCATCCTCGGAATCGGAAGCCGAGCGCGTCATCGACTTTTCCGACGCAGACGATCGCGTCAGCGATTCTGCGAACGAGCACTAGCCGCAATCGGAAGCTGAAGCGAAAGCGTGCTGCCCTGTCCTGGCTGCGACCGGACCACAATCCGTCCGTGATGCTGACGAATGATGCCGTGCGCAATTGCCAGCCCGAGCCCGGTGCCATGCGCGCTGTCTTTCGTGGTGAAAAACGGCTCAAACAGACGACGACGGACTTCTTCGCTCATCCCGATGCCGTTGTCGGTCACTTCCAGCACGACTTCATCCGCGAGCACGAAGCTGCGCAGCGTCAGCGTCGGTTCTATGTCCGGGCGCTGCGTCATCGCAAACCGCGCATTGTCGAGCAAGTTGACCAAGACCTGCTGAAGCTGGCCGGCGTGACCGCGCACTGGATGAAGCGGCACAAGCTCACGCACGATTCGTAGCTCGGACTTTCCGGGCAGCAGCTCAAGCGCATCGTCGAGACAGCGCAGCAGATCCACTTCGTCGCTGACTTGCTCTCCTTCGGCGGAATAGCGATGCAGGCTGCTTACGATTTCGCGCGTGCGCTCGGCCCCGCGCTGCATCACCTTCAGCATCGCCGCGCTGTCTTCGGTCAGCTCGCGCACTTCGTCGGAAGTCAGGATGTGTCCGTCGCGCAGCTTCTCGGTTGCATCGAGCAGCAGCGCCGACAGCGGCTCGCCACTGTTTAGCACCGCGTTCACTGGGTTATTGATCTCATGCGTGACGTTGGCAATCAGCCGTCCCACCGACGCCAATCGCTCGGACGCAAGCAGCTGGGCCTGCGTCGCTTCAAGCGCTCCGAGCGCACGCTGAAGCTCTTCACTCTGCGTCCGCAGCGCTGAGGTTCGCTGCTCGACATCGCTGTGCAAGAGCGCCTGCGCTTCCGCCGCCGCCGACAAGCGCATGTGCAGCTCTTCTTTCAGCGACAAGAGCGCTCGTCCGAGCACGCTGTGCTCTGCTTCGGACAGCCACGCCGCGAGCTGCTGCGCGGGATCTCCTTCGGGCACCGGCGCTGCGATCCAGGTTCGTCCAAGCAGCTTGCGATGGAGCAGCGACAGCCCAAGCGCCGTCAAGACCAGCACCAAACAGCCGAGCGAGCCAATCAGCAACAGCGTCGGCACATCCATCGGTGCCCACAGAAACGTCAGCCCCAAAAGCACCGTGCTCAGCAGCAACAGCACCTGCACCGACAGCGGCGGCGGTCGCAGCGCTTCCAACGCCGACAGCGACAGATGCTGACTCGCGGGCGGAAACAGCGGACGCAGGCTCCGTCGTGCAACCAGTCCCAGCCACAGCACCGCCGTGCTTTCTCCGATCAGACCGACGCCAAACAGCGACAGCGCTTGCCGCATCGACAAGAGCCCTTGCTGCCACAGCCACAGCATCGCCAGGCCCAGACCGATGTACGTCACCAGCGCGTGCGCCATCGCCAGCCGAGATGGCAACAGCAGCAGCCGATGGACAACCCGCAGCCAAGCGGACTCGCGCTCGGCAAACGGCACCCGCAGCGAAGACAGCCCGCTCGACAGCGGCACAAGCGGCGTTTCAATGCCATAAAGCAGCGCCATCGCGGACGACAGCCACAGCCATTCCCCGAGCAGCAACACCGGCGCAAACACCCGCCAAAACGGCCAGCCTTGCGGCTCCAGCCACAACAAGATGAGCACCGTCAGCAGCGTCATCAGCTGCGCCGTCGTCAGTAGTCCCGCCAGCAGCACCGTTCCCGATCGCCGAAGCAGTCGCTGCCGAAACCAGATCACCGGATCCGCGCGTCGGACCACCAGCTGCCGCTTTTCGAGCGAGCCTGGACTCGCTGTCGCCTTGTGAACGACCAGCACATGCAGCGCCCCAAGAAGTGGTCCCAGCGACAGTCCCAGCGAAGGCAGCACGAGCGGCTCGGACACAAGCGACAGCCGCGACAGCAGCAGCGCAAGCGACAGCGCAAACCCGCACAACAGCAGCGACCGATACAAAAACGCGCGCAGAAGCGGCGGACCCCGACGTAGATCGAGCGAGTCCGGTTCAATCGACAGCCGCTTGCCGAGCCGCAGCCACACCACTTCCGTCAGCAGCCACAGCCCGACCGCCAGAACCATCGCTCGCAGCCCGATGCCCGCCAGCTTGTGCGCGATCAGCAGAAAAAGCCCGATCGACAGCAGCGAAAGCAGCGCGCCATACAGCGAAGGCTGCACCGAAGGACGCGTCGTTACAGCTTCTGCTCTTGCCGGTTCCACAGGCGCGCGATGTTTCCGCGATGCCGAAGCAGGATCAAGCTCAGAAACAGACCGCACAGCGCATAGACCGGACGCGTCGCCGAAAACAGATACAGCCACAGCGGAAAGGTCAGCACCGCACCGAGCGATCCGACCGATGAAATCCGCGTCAGCGCAAACAGCAGCAGCCAGGTTGCGCCTCCACAGAGCGCCGGCAGCGGAGCAATCGCCACAAAGCAGCCGAGCGCCGTAGCCACTCCTTTTCCACCCGCAAAGCGCGCAAACACCGGCAGAAGATGTCCGACAAACGCCGCCGCTGCGACCGCCACTTCCAGCCACTGCACATCGGGATGATCGGCAAACACGCGCTGCGTCACCCAGATCGGAAGCGACGCTTTGAGCGCATCCAGCACCAGCACCAGCACGCCGTACCCTTTGCCGAGCGCGCGCGCTGCGTTGGTGGCTCCGATGTTACCCGAGCCCACCTGTCGCAGATCCACCTTGCGAAGGCGCGCAATCACCAGGCCAAACGGAATCGAACCGCACAAGTAACCCGCGAGCACAGCCAGCAGCACCGCCATACGCCCACACTACATCGGACGGCTGAGCACTTGGCGGATGATCAAGCTGGCCAGCTTGGGCAGTGGACCGACATCGTGAACCGAGCCGGTCTGAATCGCTTCTTCGGGCATGCTCGGCATCACGGCTGACTGCGGAGATTCCACGAGCACACGTCCACCTGCTTTGTAGACCGCGCGCACACCCTCGACTCCATCGCCCGACATGCCCGACAAGATCACAGCGACCACCGCTTTGCCCATCGCTTCGGCAGCGGCTGAAAACATGCGATCGATCGAAGGAACGTAGCCGGATGTGGGCTCGCGAACCTGTCCGGGCGGCTGAATCCGTAGCTGATTGCCATCGCGATACACGCACAGCGAGTGTCCAGCGGGAGCAACCAGCACTTCTCCAGCGACGATGGGCAAGTCGGGCGACGCTTCGCTGACCGGCCACAGCGTGGTTCGTCGGAGCCGATCGACAAACGCCGCCGTGAACTTGTGCGGCATGTGCTGCGTGATCAGCACCGCGACGGGCAGCTTCGGATCGAGCGCCTGCAACAGCGTCGCAATCGCCGGAGGCCCGCCCGTCGAAGCACCAATACAGACCAGATAGCGCGGCGGCTGCGTCACACCGGGCTCGATCGGAATGTGCATGTTCGCCAGCAGATCTTCCGACGAGCGTGTGCGCAGCCGAACGCCCTGCCCTTGCAGCCGCATGCGCTCTGCGACGGAACGAATGCTCAGTCGCGTCACCGTTCGCAGCTTGCGCAGTAGATCTTCACGCACCGGCAGCAGATCGTTCTGCGATGCGATGCGCGACGGCTTGGCGACGAACTCGACCGCACCCAGCTCCAGCGCGCGAAACACGCTCTCTCGGGTGGCATGACTCGACACAATCACCACGGGCCGAGGCTGCTTGGCCATGAGCAGCCGAAGAAAGGCAAAGCCGTCGAGCTTGGGCATCTCCAGATCGAGCGTGATGACATCAGGCTGCGTCGCAAACACAACCTTGAGCCCTTCTTCCCCGTCGCTGGCTTGCCCGACAATCTGAACGTCCGCTTCGCCGCGCAGCAGCCCGACGATCGCCTGGCGAATCACCGGCTGGTCATCGATGATCACAACTTTGAGCGGCCTGCCAAAGGTCATGATGGCTTCCGATAGACCAGCTCACGGCCAAGGTGCGCAATCCCAAGCGGCGTATTTCCGTCGAGAAGTGACTCTGCGTGACCCAAAAACAAGTAGCCGCCGGGTGCCAGCTTGTTCGATAGACGCTCGATGAGTCGCTGTCTCTCGCTGCGATCGAAGTAGATGATGACGTTGCGACAGAAGATCGCGTCAAACGGTCCTCCGACGCTGCTGAAGTCATCTTCGATCAGGTTCAGACGGACAAACGTACACATCCGACGGACCGATTCGATGATCTGCCAGCGCCCGGTGAGCGGACGAAAGTAGCGATTGTGACGGCTGGGATCGGTCTGACGGAACGACGACGGACCGTAAATGCCTTGCACCGCCGCGTGCAGCGCTTGGTTTGACAGATCCGATCCGATGATGCGTACGTTCCAGCCGTCGAACAGGCCACTTTCGATGATCTCGACGGCGATCGAGTAAGGCTCTTCGCCGCTCGCGCAGCCCGCTGACCACACGCTCAGCTGCTGACCGCGCGGACGCTTGTGATGAAGCTGAGGCAGCAGCACCTCGCGAAAGGCATCCAGCTGATACGACTCGCGGAAAAAGTACGTCTCTCGCGTCGAGAGCAGCTCGAAGATCTCTTGCAGCTCGCGATCCCGTCGCGAAAGTGGCTGCGCTGGATCGGTCAGCAGCTGGTAGTAGTCGGAAAACGACGCAATTCCGTTTACTTCCAGTCGCTGCTGAAGTCGTCGCTCGATGAGATAAGCCGTCTCGGCGGTGTACAGCAGGCCAAAGCGCGCGCAGATGAGCTGAGAGAGCAGCTCAAACGCTTGTGAATCGAGCACGATCGCGCCGCTGGTCGGCGAAGGCATCGGTTAGTCCTGCACGACCTTGGGAAACGCCGACAGCGCTTGCTGCGCAGCCTGAGCCGTCGCTGCGTTTTTGTCCTGAGTTCCGTAGCCAAGCAACGAGCGAATCCGACTGCGCAGTCCTTCGTCGCTGATTTCGCTCGAGTGACGATGGAAAAAGTGAAATGCGCTCGCGCGACTGCGCGGATCGAGCGTCGGCAGCATGTCGCACAATACCGAGATCGCCTCGACGCCCATCTGCAAGATCGCCTGTCCGGTGGTCTCGCTGACGCTCTTGTCCGCATCGCCGAGTGCCAGCACCAGCGGACGCAGCATTTCCCGTCGTCCCGTCCAGCCGAGCAGCGCCGCCGTCGCTTGACGAACCGGCGGAGTCGCTTCCAGCAGCGCACGCAGCGACGAACGAACCGCCATTTCATCGAGCCGCTTGGCCGAGTCAATCACCTGTTTTTTGCCCGCATCGTCGAGCAGCCGATACAGTCGATACAGCGCGACCAGAGCCGCTTCGCGTGCGCCTCGGGCTTTGTCGAGCAGACCGTCGATCAGCACCGGAACCGCCGCCGCATCTTTGCTATATCCAAGCGACGTCATCATCGCTGGACGCAGCGCCACCGCTTCGCGCAGCGGCAGCACTTCCGCGATCGGCAACACGATGTGCTGACGATTGAGTCCGTCGAGAGCCGCCAGCGCCACCAGCATGTCCGGGCTGCGCAGCGCCGCACGAAGCGCCGGGACCACTTCTTCGCTGGAAAACGACGCAAGCTGCTCCATCGCGGCAGCGCGGACGTTGGCATCTTCGTCGAGAAGTGCCTGACCCAGCGCCGGAATCACGCGCGTGTCTCCGTACGTTCCGAGCACATCCACCAGCACCTTGCGATGCTCGGGTTTTTGCGCCAGCGCAGCGAGCAGCGGATCGATGCAGATCGGCCCGAGCTTCATCACGCCTTCGATGACCGCGTTGCGACGACCGATGTTGTCCGGCTCGCTCATCGCATCGACCAGCGTGCTTGCCAGCAGCGTCGTATCAGCCCACTGGAGAGCAGCGTTCACCGCCTCCTTGCGAACCTGCCAGCTATCGTCGCCCATGACCTCGACAAGGAGCGCCAGCACCGCTCTACGCTCACCGAGATCCTCCGGCTCTCGCGACAGCTTCTGGACGGTCGAGAGACGCTCTTCCTCTTCGCCATCGCGGAAGACGGCGGCAAGCTGTGCCAGGTCATAAGCGGAATTGTGTACGGTCATGCTTACGCTCCCTTGGCGGCCCCGTTGAGCCCCGCCAAGCTGATTCTCTCTGAACTCGTCAAAATGGCGTCGAGGTCCAGCACCATCAGGATGCGCCCCCGATGGTGACAGACACCCGCGAAGTATCGTGCGTTGTCGTTCTGCGTGAGCAGCGGCGGTGGCCGAATGGCATCCCGAGAGACACGCAGCACATCCGAGACGCGATCGACGATCATTCCCACCAAGCGACCCTCGATGGGAACGATCAGATACTTGCGTGCTCGACGGACCGCGTAGTCTTCCAGCTGTTCCGCAGTGAGCGGCGGCAGCTCGAAGCGCTTGCGCATGTCCACGACCGGCAAGATCGTGCCACGCAGCTCGACGACGCCTTCGATGAAGGCTGCTGCCCTCGGAACCCGCGTGATCTGTAGCGGGTTGATGATTTCTTTGATCCGCATGATGTCGAGCGCGTATTCCTCGTCGCCAATGCGGAAACCACAGAGCTGCACGATCTCGTCGCGCGCTTTGTCTCTCTCGGCGGACTTGCTGCTTTGCCCAAAGCCACCGCGAAGCGGTCGTCCCCGGCTCATAACATCCTCCCGGAACGTATGACCTCAAACGACAGCACCTTGACCAGATCGAGCAAGATGATGATTCGCTGTGGCTCGGTGGTAATCATGCCTGGACCGATTCGCATTTCTCGACGAGAAGACTCATCGACTTCGCTGCGAATGCGACCAATTCCTTCGACAAAATCGGACTCTTTGCCCGATAACACCGTCGGTGGCTCGATGTCTGTTTCGTGAATGCGCACCACTTCGCTCACGCGATCCACGATCAGACCGAAGCGCTCACGCTCTTCCTCGGCCACGCTTTCATTTCCCGTCGCTGGACGACTGACGATCAAGATGCGCGACTTTTGCGACACGCCCACCGAGCGCATTCGCAGTCGCTGACGCAGATCGAGCACCGGCATCACCAGCCCACGCACCGCGATGATTCCAGCGACGAAGCCGGGAACGCGCGGAACCTCGGTGACGACGCGATGCTTGATGATCTCGCGAATGTGCTCGATGCCGATTCCGTATTCCTCGTCGGAAACATGGAACGTCAGGACATCGCGCGCCAGGCGCAGCTCTCCCGTCGGATGACGACCATTTTGCTCGAAAGAGCCTTGGCTGCTCGGCTGGGCCACTACGCCACCTCCGAGATGCGCGGCATCGCTTCTTCCGCCACCGCGCGCACGTCGAGAACCAGCGCAGTCTGCTGACCACCTAGCTCCGTCGCACCCGCAATGCCGGGAATGCCTTGCAGCGTCTTGCCGAGCGACTTGATCACGATGTCTTGCTGTCCGACCAGATCATCGACGAGCAAGCCGAGCCGATTTTGCGCCAGCGCGACGACCACCACGTAACCGTGCGTCGGTTCCGCCATCTCCGGCGGACGCTGAAGCGAAAAGATGTCTTCCAGACGAACCAGCGGCAGCGTCTGATCGCGCAGCGTGATGACCTCGCGACGCTCGATGGTGCGGATCTGCTTGTAGTCGAGCATCAAGCTTTCCATCACCGAGTTGAGCGGAATCGCATACGAGCGACCAGCGGCGCGAATCACCAGCGCCTGAATGATCGCGAGCGTAATCGGCAGCGTGATCGTCAGCCGCGTTCCGTGTCCCGGCTCCGAGTCCACTTCGATGATGCCCGCCATGCGCGAGATGTTGGTCTTGACGACATCCATTCCGACGCCGCGACCCGAAGTCTCGTCGGCCACTGCGCGCGTTGACAGACCCGGCAAAAACATCAGCTCGTAGATCTCGGCGCGCGTCATGTCCCGCGCTTGCTCTTCGCTGATCTGTCCGCGTGCGACGGCGCGCTGCACCAGCGCTTGGGTGTCGATGCCGTTGCCGTCGTCCTCGATCTCCAGCACGACGTGGTTGCCGCGCTGCTCCGCGTTGATTGCCACCGTTCCCGCCGCTGGCTTGCCACGAGCCAGTCGAAGCTGCTGATCCTCGATGCCGTGATCGATCGCGTTGCGAATCAGGTGCATCAGCGGATCGGACAGCTCCTCGATGATCAGCTTGTCGAGCTTGGTGTCTCCGCCGGACACGACAAAGTGAATGTCTTTGCCAATCGCTTCCCGCGACATCCGACGGACAACGCGCGACAGCTTGTCGAAAACCTGCTGAAGCGGAACCATTCGCACCGCCAAGATGCCCGCTTGCAGCTCGTCGAGCTTCCGAGTCAGCGCCCGCAGCTCATCTTGCAGCGCTCGCGCCAGCTCGGCACGCACTCGATCGCGTCGCAGCTCGTCGTGAACCGCTTGCATGCCCGATCGGGTCAGCGCAAGCTCTCCGACGATGTTCATCAGCACGTCCAGCTTGCGGATGTCCACGCGCACCGTCTGAGAAACGCTCTTGAGCGTGTGTCCCGGTTCTTGCCGACCACCGCCGACATCTGACTCTCCGTCGTTGTCACTCGGAGGAGGCTCTTTGATCGGCTGCTGCGGAAGCTGCACTTGGCTCGGCTGCTGGATCGATCCCGTGCCACTGCGCAGCGACGACTGAGAGCGACCCGCAATGCCTTGGGTGTTCAGCGATCCCGAGTGTTCCGGGCTCAGCGACATGCCGCTCGACGGCACACCGCGCTTTGTCACTTGCAGCACTTTCGCGGGCGCATTTCCAACCGCACCGACGATCGCTGACGAGTTGTGCTGCGATCCGAGCAAGACCTCCAGCTCGATTCGCTCTGGATCGGTTCCCGACGAGCCCGGCACAATCGCAATCACTTCACCGACGGGCTTTAGCGAAGCCTTGATGTTCTCTAGCTCGACATCGATCGACAGCAGCGGAAACGAGCCCAGGATTCGATACAGGTTCTTGCCGGTCCGAATGTTCTCTTTGAGCCGATGCTCCTCGTACTCCGTCAGCGCCGACACCAGGCCGGGATCTAGCTCAAAGTCGCTCGGACTCGGCTCGCTGCTGCTCTTCGCGGGCGCTTTGGCAGCTGGATTGGCCGCACGATTTACGCGATTGACGAAGTCATCCACGATGGCGCTGGGCTGCGACGCGGCGTGCAGGCTGTGATCCGCCACCTCGGCGCAGATCAGCTGATAGTGCTCAATCGCCTCGAACAGCAGATCGAGCACATGCGGCGTCAGCAGCACTTTCCCAAGTCGCAGCGAGTCGAGCAGGTTCTCGACGTGATGCGACATGTGCATCATCCGCTCGACGCCCGACAGACCCGCCAGCCCTTTGAGCGAGTGAACCGCTCGGAACGCGCTGTTGATCAGGTCTGGATCTACGCGAATGCCTTCCGTCGATGGATCACGGCCCAGGCACGCATCGGCGACCGCGAGCAAGTCTCGATTGAGCTGCTCGATGATCTCCTGCGATTCAGACAGGAACTCGTCCCGTACTTTGTCGCTGCCTTGCTCGGCCATCTTCGTCTCTTCACCACCTGGGTCGCCCACCGGAAGCCCGGCGGAGACGCGAAGCTAGGACTTCTTGACCGGCGCTGCCATCTGCGGAGCGACGTTCGCCCCCGGCGCAGTGACCTTCTTGGCCAGCTCGATCAGCGTCTCGGGAAGAAACGGCTTGACCAAGTACGCCGACGCTCCGAGCGCCATGCCACGGTCGCGGTCACGCTCTCGTCCGTCGGTGCTGATGATGATAAGCGGCGTGCTCTTGTGCGTCCCGCTGTTGCGAACGTAGCGCACCAGATCGAGCCCGTTGATGTCGGGCATGTTGACGTCGGTCACGATCAAGTGAAACGAAGCGCTCGGCAGCACCTTGAGCGCCTCAAGGCCGCTCTTGGCGGTCATGACTTCGTACCCAGCGTGTTCCAAGGTTGCGGTGACGAAGTTACGGATTGTGGCGGAGTCATCGACGACCAGCGCGCGCAGTGAAGAGACCGTCATGGAGCGTAACTATATCACTCATCAAACATTTTTTGGTTTCTAACTAACAAATATGAGCAGATTTAACGAAATGTACGCCCCACACCCCATGGAACGGTCGTGGAACAGCGTGGAACGGTCGTGGAACAGCCGTGGAACAGCGTGGAACGGTCGTGGAACGTCGTGGAACAGTCGTGGAACGTCGTGGAACGGTCGTGGAACGGTCGTGGAACGTCGTGGAACATCGTGGAACGTCGTGGAACGGTCGTGGAACGGTCGTGGAACGGTCGTGGAACAGGGAGCTAGCGGAACAGGCGGGGCTGGTAGCTGTAGCCGATGGTGGCCATCACGCCCAAGTATTCGTCCTTGGCCGCTGTGACGGGCTGCGCGCTGGTGGTCAGGATGTTGCCGTTTCCCTCGAAGGACAGTCGGTTTTGCTCGAAAAAGAAGCGCGCACCGAGCGTCAGCCCGCGATAGACGTGTACCTGCGTCGCGGCTTCGATGCGCCACTGAAAGCCGCTGCCGGGTCCGTACGATAGAAAGCCGTTCTTGTCGCGCGCTGCGATCATGCTTCCGTCGTCGATACCGGGTCGGGTCTGAAGTCCCAGGCTCAGGTGCTTGGCCAGCGTGCCGCCCGCCGTCAGCGAAACGCGTCGCGAAAGAAACAAGCGAACATGGAGCGCACCACCGACGTAGCGATAGCTCGCGGGCGGAATGCGCAGATAGTCGATGTTGCTCTTGGCGGCGGTCTGAAACGAGTGCTCGCCGTACAGAAGCTCCAGCGCGAAGTCGGGTCGCCGCTCTAGGTTCCATGGATTGATATGCGCACGCAGCGCCACGTCGTAGCGCAGCTCGCTGGCGGTATACGATCCCGACGGAGGCTGTCCCGGTTCGCGCACATGCGCAATGTCGGACCAAAACGGCAGCACCACCTGCGCACGCAGACCGATTCCCGACAGCCACGCGCCCGACGATGGCAAAAGCGCCAGCGGATGAAGCTCTCCGAGCAGCACCATGCCGTGCGTGCCCGACCGTCCAAAGCGCAGGTCCGAGCCTTCGTTTTGCAGCAGTCGTGTGCTGTAGACGTAGCCAGCGCAAAGCTCCAGCGCGGACTGCCACGGGGGCCGTCGCTCCAGCATGTCACGCGCTTCGGGACTGAGCGGCACGAGCGACTGCTTGGGCTTGTTGGGATCAAACTGCACGGCTTCGCTGTCTTCGTACTGCGCGATCTGACCTTGTCGCTGCGGCAGGTTCGTTCCCACCACCGGAGGCACCAGCGCAGAACCGGGCTTGATCACCGTCGGTGGCTCTTCGATCGGCTCGACCACAGCAGGCGCGCTCGTCACGTTCGCAGCGGACGAATCCTTGGGCAAGCTCGTCTGCGACAGCGCCGATTCGTGACCGCCCGAGATGGTCTGAAGCAGCGCTTGCTCGATGAGCCGCAAAATCGCTGCCGCTTGATCCGCTAATCCCGCTGGCTGAAGCAGGCTGCGCTCTAGGTCAAACGACTGCTTGCCGAGCTGCACACCTTCTGCCGAATACACCCAGACCGACAGCCGATACGGCTTGCCCTTTTTGCTGCCCGTGGCTTCGACATAACCGGACAGCACCAGCCGCGCTCCGAGCAGCCTGGCCATTCCCGCGACATCGGCGCTCTGACCTTGGTGCTTGACGCGCGCCATGCCGGTCCACAGATCGGGCGCGAGCAATCGATACGGACGACCGGCGCTCTTGGCTTGCAACACGTCGTAGACCACGCTGGCGGTAAAGCTCGGCTCGATCGGCTTTTTCGGCGGATGAAGCTGCTCGCGACCATCAAACGGAGCGGTCGCAACAAGTGGCGGCTTTTCCGCGAACGCTCGGCCCGCACAGAGCACAAGCACGAGCAGGAATCCCAGCCAAAGCGCCCGTAGGCGAACCAGCGGTGTCTGTCTACGGCATTCGTGAAGCATTGCAACAGGCTCGGACACACTTCCGAGTGGAACTTATGTTGCCACACTCCCGCTTGATTTTGCAGCTTCCGCGCACGCGCCTTGTGAGCCGCTACGGATTGAAGCGATACCCGACGCCGCGCACCGTCTCTAAGTGAACCGGCGTATCGGGATTTGTCTCGATCTTGCTGCGCAGACGCACGACAAAGTTGTCGATGGTTCGCAGCGTAAAGTGCTCGCCACCCCAGATGCGCTGCATGATCTGATCGCGGGTCAGCACTTGCCCGGGATGCGACATAAACAGCCGCAGCAGATCGAACTCTTTGGCGGTGGTTTCGATATCTTGGCCTTCGACGAGCAGCCGTCGCCCCGGCACATCCAGATAGATGCGCGATGTCGCTTTGTTGCCCGGACTGCTCGGGTTGCTCGACAAGCTGCGATGGAGACGGCCTCGACGCAGCAGTGCTCGCACACGCGCCAACAGCTCGGCCAGCCCAAACGGCTTGGTCATGTAGTCATCAGCCCCGAGCGACAGCGCCATCACCTTGTCGGCTTCCTGATCTTTGGCGGACAGCACCAAGATGGGCAGCTCGGCCCGACGCTGACGCAGCTCGCGAATCAGATCCAGACCCGACAGCCGAGGCAGCATCAGATCGACGACAATCAGATCCGTGTGCTCGCTTTCCGACAGCCTGCGTCCGATCTCTCCGTCTTCGGCGCACAGCACTTCGTAGCCTTCGAGCTGCAAGTTGAGCTGAAGCGCCTTGCGAATCGACACATCGTCTTCGACCAGCAGGATCGTCTCACTCATGCGCGCACTCTTTCGTCGAGCCTACGGCAACGCGGGCAACAGCACGGTAAAGGTTGCGCCATGCCCTGGTTCGCTGTCCACCGTCACCGATCCGTCGTGCGCCGCGACAATGTGCTGCACCATCGACAGCCCGAGCCCAGTTCCCGGCGGCTGAAGCGGCATTTCCGGTCGGGTCAGACGATAAAACTTTTCAAAAACCCGTCGCTGTTCGTGCTTTGGAATGCCCGGCCCGTTGTCCGACACGCTGATCGCCACGAGCGGACCGCGACGCTGACAGCGCACCGTGATCACCTTGTTTGCCTCGGTATAGTGAAAAGCGTTTTGCAGCAAGTTGAGCAGCGCTTCGCTCATCGCCGCCAGATCGACGCGCACCTTCGGTAAGTCGTCGGCCACTTGTCGTTCCAGACGAATCTGCGCCGGATCGTAGGACAGCACCTGCGGCTCGAACGCACGCAGCGCTGCATCGACGACACTCGCCGGAGACTCATTTTCCAGCCGATAGATCCGTCGTCCCGCTTCCATCCGCGCCCAGCCGAGCAGCCGCTCGACCATCTCCGACAGCCGCTTGGTTTCCGTCGCGACGATATCGAGAATCTGCTGCACTTTTTCGGGATCTTGAACGCGCTTGGCTTGCAGCGTCTCGACGAACAGCCGAATCGAGGTCAGCGGCGTGCGCAGATCGTGAGACACCTTGTTGACAAACTCTGTCTGAAGCTGCGCAACGCTCGATTCCCGTCGCACATAGACGATCGTCAGCGCCACCCCACCGACCAGCGTCACCGCCAGGCTCAGCGTCATGATCCCGAACACCACGTCTTTGGTCGCGTGTCCGAACACCAGGATCAGCACCCCGATGGTGATAAGCAGCGCGCTCGGACCGTAGGCAAAGATCGCCACCAGCGTCATCAATCGTCGCAGCTTCCGTCGCTGCAAGTCCGCAACTTGACCTGCCATCGCTCACAACCAGAACCGCACCTGCGCTCGAGGACCGACCGTCAGATACAGTGGAATGTTGGCCAGATCCGTCACCACACCGTGATAACGGAACGCAACCCCGAAGGAAAAGTACCGATTCAGCAGATAATCCGCACCAAGCCCGACGGAAATGCCCGCTTGTAAGCTGTTTTTTAGCTCTTTTCCGATCTGGGAACGCAGCGACAGAACTCCGACGGCAGCTTCAAAGAATGGCTGAATCCGCACGATGTCGAGCGCATACGACACTCCGACGCTGGCTTGCCACGCGAGCAGCGTTCCTTCCAACAGCTTTTCGTCGGGATTCGCAGGCAGCGGATGATACGAAGCGCCACCGAATGCGACGATCGACACTGCGTCGGTGAGCCCCAGCTGAAGATGCGCGTTGCCGCCACCGCCGTAGCCGACGCGATCCGTCAGATAACCGACGGCAAACATCGGCTGGACACCGATGTTTAGCTCACGACGTTCGGCATACGCACGCTGCGCAACAAGCGAAAGAAGACAGGCGAAGACCAAGCGTCGCATGGGCTCTTTCGCTCGTAACACGAGCCGTGCCTTGTGTTGAAGCCGCTCTTGCACTTTTTACGAGCCTAGCCTTTTATGCCCCCACTTTGACTACCGCTGCTGCTTCGTCCACTGATCGTGTGTTGGCCGCTTCGTCTGGCGCTTCGTCTGGCGCTTCGTCTGGCGCTTCGTCTGGCGCTTCGTCTGGTGCGTCTGCAACGTACAGTGGCTTACGGGCTCGAGTGACGCTCACCGATCTGGCCGCAGGAGGAGAAGCCGTCGGACGCCTGGCCGATGGTCGCGTCGTCTTCGTTCCCGGCGGAGTCAGCGGTGACGAAGTGGAAGTCTCTCTCGATGAGCTGCGCAAAGGCTACGTTCGCGGCACGCTGCGTGCGGTGTTGTCTCCGTCGCCACTTCGTCAGACGCCCGTCTGCGCACTGTCGGTTCCCGGTCGCTGTGGCGGCTGTCCGATCATGCACGTCGCGCGCACCGAGCAGCTGGATGCCAAAGCTCGCTGGGTTTCGCGCGCCGTTCGTCACTCGGGAGCTCAGGTTCTTCCGATCTTGTCACCGACGACAGAGCTTGGCTATCGGCTGCGCGCGCGACTCGGTGTGATCTCCGTCGGAAATCAGCTCAAGCTGTCGTTTTCGTCCGCACGGTCCAGTGATCGTCAGCCGCTCGACGAGTGTCCAGTGCTCGATCCGCGACTGTCCGACGTGCTGTTTCACCAAGCGACCAGCCTGGCTGCGCTGATTGGTAGCGGCGGATTTTTGTCTGCGCTCGTCGGACATCAGACGCTTCAGTCAACTGCGCCGCGTCCAGTTCATCTGTCCATCGAGTCCGGTCCACAGACCCGTCGCAACGCGCTGCGGAAAGAACTCGAACGGCTGATCGCCCAAGACATCATCGTCGGAGCCATCGTCGATGAAGAGACTCTCGGTCAGCCAACCGTCGATCTGGGGGATGATCTGGGATCCCTTCCCGCCAGTGCCGACGGATTTGCACAAGCCAGCGCGCCCGGACACAGCCAGCTTCCGCGCTGGGTTGCAGACGCGCTTCGTCCCGGACTGCCACATCATCCGACGATTTTGGAGCTGTATGCCGGAAGCGGAAACCTAACTCGTGCGCTGCTCAGCCTCGGGGGTCACGTCCTGGCCGTCGAAGGAGAGCCACGCGCAGCCGCCCGTCTGCAAGCCCTTTCCGAAGCTGCATCCACGAAAGGACGCCTGACCGTCAGGCCACTTTCCGTCGAAAAAGCGCTTCCACAGATCGTAAAAGAAGGACCGGGCTGGGATGCCATTGTCCTCGATCCACCTCGCGGTGGTGCTCGCTCGATTGTGCCGCTGTTGGGAACGATGACCGCGTCGAAGCTCGTCTATGTCTCGTGTGATGCGATGACGCTCGGACGCGATCTGGTCGATCTGGCGGGCTTTGGCTTCCGTCCCCGCACCGTCCAGCCGATTGACCTGATGCCGCACACCGCCGAGGTCGAGTGCATCGCGGTCCTCGAGCGCTAGCTGGCGAAGCCGTCTAACGGAACAGAAACAGACCCGAACAAGCGGGCCGGTTCCGTCGCTACTGACCTTGGTCGTCGCTACTGACCTTGGTCAAGGAAGCTGAGCAGCACCTGATCAAACTTGGTCCGCGTTCGCTCAATCGGTGCGTACTTGCCGACGCCGGGAAGGAACGTAAACCACTTGCCGGGGCTCGCGAGCTGCTGGAAAAACTGAAGCCGATCTTGGGTCAGCTCCGACGATCCATCGCGCTCACCTTGCAGCACCAGCGTCGGGACTTTCAGCTTGGCAGGATCCACTGGGCTCGGCTTCGTCAGGTCAATCAGCGCCCCGTTGGGAGCCGAAGCAGACTCCGAGCGACAGACCTGCGCCCGTCGTCGCACAAACTCTGGATCCAGGTCTCCGTCTTCGGGCTTGAGCAGGCTCGCCTGCTGTCCGAGCGTTCGCAGCGGTCCCGGCGGAACACTCGCGCTCTTGTCGATCAGCTTGTAGCGCATCCCGAGCACCGCCAGACGACCGACTTTGTGCGGCTTTTGACTGGCAAACAGCGCCGCTGGCTGCGCGCCCCACTGATAGCCGAACAGGTGAATCCGCTCGACCCAGCGCAGCGCTCGAATGAACTCGACGGCGGCTTCGACATCTTTGGCCGCGCTCTGCGCATCGGTCCAGTCGCTATCGGAACGCTCGGATCGTCCGTAGCCATGTAGATCGACCGCGAACACGTCGTAGCCCGCGTCGGCCAGCATCTCCATCATCGAGTAGCCATGATCCGGATCGGGATCGAACGTACAGCGACTCGCCCACGTCGCTCCGTGGACCAGCAAGATCACCTTGCCGTTTTGCTTCCACGACTCTTCGTTTCCGGCGCGCCACTTTTCGTACAGCTTCAGCTTCAGGCCTTCGCGCTCGGCCATCAGCTCTCGGCTCTTGATCTCGCGAGGTCCAGCAGCGTCGGGCTTGCCGCGCCGACTGTCCACTTGGGCTGGGTTCGCTTGCGCGACAGGAGCAAAAAACGAAGAAACAGAAAGGCCCACTGCGACGGCCAAGGCAGCGGAACACAAGGTAGTTCGAGTTCGCATCGGGCCCATCGCATATCACCACTTAGGCCACCCTCGCAACAAAACGAGTGCGTATGGTTCGTGGGTCTGGGTTAGGATTGCGAGCCCGATGATGAAAGAACCGAACCGCTCCCGGAACGTGCGACGAGATCGTCTCGGACTTGTGCGACCGCTGCTCGGAAGTGTATCGCTGGCTGTCTGCTTGGCCGGTGCGCTACAGCTTCCGGCTTCGTCTGCGTGGGCTCAGGACTACGCCGCCGCTGGTCAACACTTTGACGCAGCCCAGGAAGCGTTTTCCGCCGGGAAGTTTGAGCTGGCTGCTCGCGAATACCAAGCCGCGTTCGACATCACCAAAGAAACCACGCTGCTCGCCAGCATCGGAGAGTCTTGGCAGCGCGCCGGAAACGCAGCCAAGTCCCTGACGGCGTACAAAGCGTATCTGCAAGCGGCTCCACAGGCTCCGGATCGCGCGGCCATCGAAGAGCGCATCAAAGCCATCGAAGACGCGCAAAAGCCTCAAGCTCAAGCTCCGACGGCTCCGCCTCAAGCTCCGACGGCTCCGCCTCCGGCCTTGCCTGGGAACGCGCAAGCTCAGTCGGGACAGCCTCCGGCCTTGCCTCCTTCGCAAGCGACTTCTGGTGGGACAACGGCTGCACAGCCTGGACAAGCCCAGGTCGCGCCCGCACAGACCACGCAAAATCCGCAGCCTGCACAAGCCCCAGTGACGAATCCGCAGCCTGCACAGCCAAGCCCGGATCAAGCGACGCAAAGCGGGTCAAATCCGCAGCAAACCGCGCAAACTGGCGCAAATCCGCAGCCTGCCGCGCAGCCAGAACCGACCAAGCCGCTGATTACGCCGCCCGAGCCGCCTCCGAGCAAGCTTCGGACCGCAGGCTGGGTGTCGGTTGCTTCGGCGGTGGCGCTCATCACGGGTGGCGCGGTGGTTGGACTCGGCGCGCAGAGTCGAGCCGATGAGATTCGTCGTCGCACCACACTGGTCAGCGGCGATCAGCCTCTGGTCTACACCGAGAGCGAGCGCGAGGCCTACACCACGCTACAGAGCGAAGGAAAGAGCTACAACACCGCTGCGATTTCGCTATTTGCCGTCGGTGGTGTCGCAGCCGCAACCGCGATCACGCTGTTTGTCGTCGATTTCGTTCGCAAGCCCAAGTCGGAACCAGCCAAGCAAGTGCTGCTTCTTCCGTCGCTGTCTCCGGGCTCGGTGGGTCTGTCCGTTTGGGGAGGTCTGTGATGACTACGCAAGCCTCTAGCTGGTTTCGCCGCGTCGGATACGTGATGCTGGCGCTCGCACTGGGCGGTGGAGCCACCAGCCTGTCGCACTGTTTTTCGCCGGAGCTGCCAGCCTGCGCCTATCGCTGCAACGCCACCGAGCCGCGCTGTCCCGACGAATACGAGTGTCGCACCGACGGATACTGTCACTTAAAAGGCAACACCGAGGCTTGTCCGTATATGCAAGACCTTACGCCTGCGCCGGTGATTGACCTGAGTGGCTTTTCCATCGATCTGAGTAAGCCCGTCGATATGTCGTCGGCAGATGCGATGTCCAATCCGGGCTAGTCCGTCGCCGTGAGCCAACCGTCGCGCAAGCAGTCGCCAAAGACGCCCAAAGCGGTGCTGTGGCGACAAGGTGTTCACGTCGCTGGCTCGGCGCTGTGGTGTGATGCACTGCGGGCGCACGAGCTGTGCTTTGTATCGTCGGCGCTGGCGCTCGGGAAGTCACGCAAGCGAGCGGGAACGCTGCTGTGTACGCCGACCACGCTACAGCTTCTGACGGCGATGGGTCGCGCTCCGCAAGGTCCACAGCTTTTGTCGCCGCTGAGACGGCCTTTTTTTTGGGGCACGCTCCGGCTGGAGTTGTTCGCGAGCGGGTCTGATCCTGGCGCTGCGTCTTTGTGGGTCAAGCTGCCGAGTGAAGAGCGAGTGATTTTCGCAGGACTGCCGAGTGAACTAGCAACCTCTGTCGTCGAGCCGCTGCAAGTTCGTCAGGCAGATAGCTTGGTGATCGCTGCACCGAGTGCGCCACTTTACGTCGAGCTACCGTCGCAGGCTGCGCTGATCGAGCAGATTCTCTCGTCGCTGTCCGAGTCACGTTCTCGCGGTGTGTCGCTGATTGTGCGCTGCTCGTCGCTGATCCTGCTCGCAGAGCTGCTTCCCAAGCTGAAGCTGCCTTGTGTGAAGCTGTCCGTCGAGCTACATCGCGCGCTCACGTTCTGTCAGACGCTACCGGGCTTTCCGACGATCCAGACTGTCTCGGCACGAGCGGCCAAGCCGGGACAGCTTCTGTTCTGGCCGACGACGAGTCCTCTACCGAAGCTTCCCGACGACAGCCTGCTGCTGACACTGCCTGATGGGCTCAGCCTGTCGGGACTGGTTCGCTATGCGCGTGCGTCGGGGGTTCGTCACGTCTATCTGACCGCAGGCTTTGAGCCGAGCGTTGCTGCGAAGCTGGCTGCCCACAAGATCGTCGCTGAGCCGATCGGTCCGCCCGAGCAGCTTGGCCTGTTTGCATCTGCGTCTTCGTCGCTGCTGTAATTTTCACCGCGTGAAGTTGGGCGCGCTGCGAAGCTGTGCCAACATGCGGCGTCATGAAAGCTCGCATTGTCGTTCGGATGTCCAAGCCTCACTACGGCGGCAACCTGGTCGATGGAGCACAGATGCTCTCGCTGTTTGGCGATGTCGCCACCGAGCTGTGCATTCGCGCCGACGGAGACGAAGGTCTGTTTCGCGCCTATGACTCGGTGGAATTTTTGGCGCCCGTCTACTCGGGAGACTTCATCGAAGCCGTCGGTGAGATCGTCGCGTGGGGCAAGACCTCGCTCAAGATGAGCTTTCATGCCTACAAGTACATCTCGCCGCTCGTCGGACCGGGACAGCAGCCAAGCGCCGCGCAGCTTCACGGCGAGCCGATCTTGGTCTGCAAAGCGAGCGGAACCTGCGTCGTTCCTCAAAGCTGTCGTCGTCAAGCGCTACCCGGTGAAGCGATTGGCCGTCCCGGACCCGTTATTTTGACCGCAGCCATCGTCGGAGCCGAAACAACCCGCGAGCAGACACCGTATCTGCCCATCACGCCCGAGGAAATTGGCGACGAAGCGGCGCGCTGTGCCCAGGCTGGCGCGACGGTGATTCATCTTCACGTTCGCGACGAAGCGGGACATCCCAGCCAAGACACCGAGCGCTTTCGCGCAGCCATCGCAGCCATTCGCAGTCGCTGTGATGTCATCGTCCAGACCTCGACGGGCGGCGCGGTGGGAATGTCCGTCGATGAGCGCTGTGGACCGCTGCGTGTCCGTGACGCCGATAAGCCCGAGATGGCGACGCTCAACATCGGAACCATCAACTTTGGCGACGACATCTTCGTCAACCGCCGACTGGACACCTTCGGAATCGCCGAGCGCATTGCCCAAGCTGGCATCGTCCCTGAGATTGAGATCTACGACCTCGGGCACCTCGATATCCTCAAAGAGCTGTGTGAAAAAGGCGCGGTGAAGCGTCCGCTGCATGTGCAGTTTGTCCTCGGTGTTCGCGGCGCACTACAGGCCAGCCAGCGGAACCTGGAGCTGCTTGTTTCTCGACTGAGCAGCGACTTTCCGGGCTCGACGTGGGGCGTGGCGGGAATCGGTCGTCATGAACTACCGATGGCAGAGCTGGCGGCGCGACTCGGAGGCAACGTGCGCGTCGGGCTGGAAGACAACATCTTTATCGAAAAAGGCGTGCTCGCGAAAGGCTCGTCAGCGCTGTGCGAAAAAGCAGCGGCGCTGTGTCAGTCGGTCGGTCGGCGACTTGCGACGACGGCGGAAGCGCGCGCCATCTTGCTGGCCAAGCCATCGCCGTGACTCGTCCGCTGTGCGGCATCTTCATAGGTGGCGCGGCGCGACGAATGGCTGGTTTTCCCAAAGGTCTGCTTCCCGTCGGTCGCGATCGTCTGTCCATCGTCGAATCGCTCGCTCGCTTGGCTGCTTCGCTCGGCTGTGAAGTCGTTCTCGTCGGTGAACATCCCGCTTATCGCGCGCTGTCTCTGCCAACCTTGCGCGATGATCCAGCGGGAGCGGGACCGCTCGGCGGCCTGCGTGCGCTGCTGTCAGCGTCGGGAAATCAGCCGGTCTTGGCGCTCGGTTGCGACATGCCGTTTGTGTCCAGCGCGATCCTGGAACGACTGCTGCGGATCGACTTGCATGATGCGGATCTCGCTGCGGCAAAGACGCATCCAGGCGCAAAGTTTGAGACGTTTTTGGCCCGCTACGCACCGTCGGTGCAGCCGCACCTCGATCGGGCTCTTGCGGATGGACAGTTTTCGCTTCAGAAGCTGTGGCAGACGCTGCGAGTCAAGACCGTGCTGCTCGACGAATCGGAACAGCAGGTCACAACAGACTGGGATGCGTGGGAAGACGTGCCGGACGACGTAAAAGCGCTACTTCACTTGAACCAGACCGGCGGGCCGACGCGGACCTGACAGCACAACCTTCATCGCACCTTCCGCCACACGCAGACCGGTCTCTAGGAAGATCTTGCCGTGCTCACTGTCGGGCGCGCCGAGCACAATCGGACGACCGATGTCGCCGCCGTAGCGAACCTTGCGATCGAGCGGAACTTCCCCCAAAAACGGAGCGCCCAGCGTCTCGGCCAGCTTGGATCCGCCTCCGCGCGCGAAGATGTCGTCGTGGTGTCCACACGTCGGGCAGATGTAATACGACATGTTCTCGATGACCCCGAGGATTGGCACCTCGAGCTTTTTGAACATGCTGACGGCTTTTTCCACGTCGATGAGCGCCACTTCTTGCGGCGTCGAGACAATCACCACACCCGTAAGCGGCAGAAGCTGCGTGAGCGACAGCTGCGCGTCTCCCGTTCCCGGCGGCAAATCGACGATGAGATAGTCCAGCTCGCCCCAGTCCACGTCTTCGATGAACTGCTGAAGCAGCTTGTGAACCATCGGGCCACGCCACACCACTGCGCCGTCGCGCTCGGTGAAGAATCCGACGGAAATCACGCTCATTCCGTAATAGACAGCCGGACCGATCTTGTTGCCAGAGCGCGTCGAAGCGGGCTGCTCGGGCTCTCCCAGCATGGTTGGCAGCGACGGACCGTAGACATCCGCATCGAGCATTCCAACCCGCGCACCTTGCAGCCGCAGAGACGCCGCCAGGTTGGTTGCCACCGTCGATTTTCCGACGCCGCCCTTGCCTGCTGCGACCGCGATTACGTTTTTCACCGACGGAAGTCGCGTCGCTTGTCCACGAGATCCCGACGGAACATTGACTCCAATCAGGCAGCGCGCATCGCTGATTCCCGGCACTTTTTTGGCCGCTTCACAGATGCTCTTTTCCAGCGCTTGGCGATCCCGATATACCGGCGTCGGCAGATCGATCTGGATGTAGGCGAAGTCTTTTTCGACCTCGACTTTTTTGACCATGCCGAGCGAAACGATGTCGCGACCGAGCACTGGCTCTTTCACCGCCTTGAGGGCGCTTTTTACTGCGTCAACCGTGGCTTGCGTCATGTGTGGTTCTTTTCGGAAAGCAGATGCCTGCTGTAAGTCTGTTGGTTACGACTGATGACCGAGCTTGGCTCGCTTCACCGCGAGATAGTCGCTGTTCCACTCGTGGCTCGACACCCAGTGAGGCACACGCTCGCTGACGGTCACGCCCGCTTGTTGCAGCTCACGCAGCTTGTCGGGATTGTTGGTGTACAGCGCCACCGACTTCACCTTCAGATCACGCAGGATCTGCGCTGCAATTTCGTAGCTGCGCTGATCGGGCAAAAATCCCAGCTCGGTGTTCGCTTCGACGGTGTCTTTGCCTTCGTTTTGCAGCGCGTAGGCTCGCACTTTGTTGCCAAGCCCGATGCCACGTCCTTCTTGACGCAGGTACACGACGACGCCGCGTCCTTTGGACACCATGCTCTCCAGCGCTGCATCAAGCTGTGCCCGACAGTCACACTTGAGCGATCCAAGCGTCTCGCCCGTCCAGCACTCCGAGTGAACACGACACGGAACTTGCTCGCCGTCTTCGATGTCTCCGACGACGATGGCCATGTGTTCATCTTGCATCGGCACCAGCAGAGGCGGTGACAAAGGGTCCGCTGGCACAAACCGATACACCACCAGCCGAAGCGGGCCGTGAACTGAAGGAAGCTCTGACTCTGCGTAGCGATAAAGGACGCTCGGGCTGGCTGACATGACCCACTTCGATGCTTTGGGCGGACGCTATACGTCGAGATTGCGAACTTGCAGCGCGTGCTGTTCGATGAACTCGCGACGAGGCTCGACGGCTTCACCCATCAGCATGCTAAACAGCCGCTCAGCCTCGATGAGATCATCGACGTGAACTTCCAGCAGCGTTCGTCGCGCGGGATCCATCGTCGTTTCCCACAGCTGCTCTGCGGTCATTTCGCCCAGACCTTTGTAGCGCTGAATCTGGAGTCCCTTGCGACCGATCGAGTCAAACAGCTCGGCCAGCTCCGCGATGCGACCGACTTTGTGCCGCGTATTGCCATCGACCAGCACAAACGGTCCGTCGCCCAAGTACTTGAGCCGCTCAGCCATGCGTGACAGCTCGCCAAACTCTGACGACGACAGCATCGCGTGATCGATGATCGTCTCGCGTCGCGCTCCACCGTAACGAGCCGGAATCACCGCCCTAAGTGGACCGTTTTCTCCGTCGCTGGAAATCTGCGCTTGCAGCTCGCTGATTTCGCCAAAGTGCTTGCGCAGCTGCACTTCCACCTTCGCGATGAGCGCGTTCATCGTCGCTTCATCACCCAGGCTCGACGATGGACTTAGCTCGCCAGCTTTGATGATCGCCTCGACGATCCGACTGTCCCAGCGCTTGTCACACGCTTGCAGCGCCCGTGCGTACCGACCGACCGCTCGCCACAGCTCTTTGATCTTATCGCCCGAGATCTGCAGCTTGCCGTCTTCCGACTCCAACACCAGATCTTCTGCCGTCGAGCGCAGCAGATACTCTTCGAGCGCTTGATCGTTTTTCAGGTATTCCTCGCGGCTGCCTTTCTTCACTTTGTAAAGCGGCGGCTGCGCGATGAAGATGAAGTGCTTGCGATCGAGCGATCCGTCGAGAAGCTCTTTGTACTGACGATAAAAGAACGTGAGCAGCAGCGTCCGAATGTGGCTACCGTCCACGTCGGCGTCGGTCATGATGACGATGCGGTGATAGCGCAGCTTCGCAACATCTTTGCTTTCACCGACGCCACAGCCCAGCGCAGTGATAAGCGTCACGATTTCCTGCGACGACAGCATCTTATCGAGCCGGGCTTTTTCGACGTTTAGGATCTTGCCTTTCAGCGGCAGAATCGCTTGCGTCCGACGATCACGACCTTGCTTGGCTGATCCACCTGCCGAGTCACCCTCGACGATAAACAGCTCACACAACGCCGGATCGCGCTCTTGGCAGTCCGCCAGCTTGCCGGGCAGCGACAGTGACTCCAGCGCGCCTTTGCGCTGCACCATCTCACGAGCTTTGCGAGCTGCCTCTCGGGCTCTCGCTGCCAGCACGCTCTTGCCGATGATGGCGCGCGCTTCGCGTGGATGCTCTTCCAGCCACTCAGCCAGACGATCGCCGATGACGGAGTTCACAATGCCCGTCACTTCCGACGACACCAGCCGATCTTTGGTCTGGTTTGAAAACTTCGGATCAGGGTGTTTGATCGACACCACAGCGACGAGACCTTCTGCCAAGTCCGCGCCCGAAAGACCGTTTTTCATGTCTTTGAGCAGGTTGTTGGCCGTCGCGTAGCTGTTGATCGTCCTCGTCAGTGCCTGGCGAAAGCCGGTCAGGTGAGATCCACCGTCGCGGTTGCGAATGTTGTTGGTAAAGCAGATCAAGCTCTCGGAAAAGCTGTCGTTCCACTGAATCGCAGCCTCGGCAACCACCTCGGCATCGTCGAAGTCCGGGTGAGGCTGCATGCCTGCCAGGAAAATCGGCTCGGGGATGACCAGCTCTTTGGCGACGTTCAAGTCCTTGACGAAGCTTGAGATGCCGCCTTCGGAAAACATGTCGGCTTTTTTGTCGTTTCGCTCGTCGGATAGCACGATCCGCAGACGAGGATTTAGAAACGACAGCTCACGCAGCCGCTGATGCAGCGTCTCGTAGGAATACTCGACGGTGGTAAAGATCTCTGCGTCAGCCTTGAACGTAACCGTGGTTCCGTTCTTTTCCGACGTACCGTCCTCGATCAGCGCCGTGACCGGAGCGCCGCGATGGTATTCCTGACGGTACTTTTTGCCGTTTCGGTGGATTTCCAGCTTCAGCCACTCGGACAGTGCGTTGACCGCCGAGACACCGACACCGTGAAGTCCGCCCGAGACTTTGTAGCTCTTTTTGTCGAACTTTCCACCCGCGTGAAGCACCGTCATGATGACTTCGGGCGTGGGCCGATTTTCCGTCGGATGCATATCCGTTGGCATACCGCGCCCATCGTCCTTGACCGTCACCGAGTTGTCCGCGTGGATGGTCACATCGATGTTCTTGCAGTGACCCGCCAAGGCTTCGTCAACGGAGTTATCGACAACCTCGTAGACCATGTGATGAAGGCCGGTTCCGTCGTCGGTATCACCGATGTACATCCCCGGACGCTTACGGACCGCATCAAGGCCCTTCAGAACCTGGATGTTTTCGCCGGTGTAGCTGTCTTTAGCTGACGTGGAACCTACAGCGACGTCGCTCTCCGCAGGATTTCCAGCCTTTTCATTCGTCGCAGACAACGAAAGCTCCTCGATTTACCCGGCAGCCGGACTCTACTTGGCCGCCAAAAGAGGTCGCAACGTAGCACATGTTTCCCTATCTTTCGTCCACTTTCACGACGGCTCGACGGCGATGGCTAGCTGGCCACTGCATCCGACCACAGCCCACCGTGATTCATCCGAACATCGAGTCGGTCTTGGTCGAGCTTTACGTGCTCCGGGCTCGTCGTGGTGATGAACACCTGACTCGGCATTGCGCGCAAAAAATCGAACAGATAGCCGTTTCGCTGTGCATCCAGCTCACTCGACACATCGTCGAGCAGCAGCACGGGCGGATCGCCGTGAAGACAGAACAGGTGCTGAATTTCCGTGATCTTCAGCGCCAGCACGAGCGCGCGAACCTGACCTTGGCTGGCATGTAACGCAGCGTCCCGTCCGTCGAGCCCAATCACCATATCGTCGCCATGTGGACCGCTGTGGGTAAAGCCTCGGATGCGATCGCGCTTTCGATCGCGCTCTAGCTGCTCGTAGAGGATCGACTGAAGCTCACTCGGACTGGCCACTTCGATGTCGCGACCGATCACTTTGGGACGGTATTCGAGGCTGGCCCGCAAGCCGCTGCGACTGATTCGGTCAAACGTCGCTTCCACCTGCGGCGCAATCGTCTGAAGGTAATGGCGACGACGAGCGATGATTCGTCCGCCTGCCACCGCGAGCTGCTCGCTGTACACCGACAGGAGCGACTCACTGTCTTCGCTGTGCTCGACCGTTGCAAGTTCACCGTCGCTGCCAAAGCTTGGTCGTCGTCGCATTCCCGACGCAGCCAGCATGCTCTTTAGCACCGCGTTGCGGCTCTTTAGCACCTGCTCGTAGGTTCTCACCTCGTCGAGATAGCTTGGGCAAGTGTTCCAGATCGCGCGATCCAAGAACCGTCGTCGCTCCTCGGGAGAACCTTTGGGCAGCAGCAGATCTTCAGGCGCAAACAGCACGACGTGAACGCCCTGGAAATAGTCGCTGCTTCGGGCAGACTTTCCGTCGCACAGTGCGATTTTTCGACTGGGCCGCGTCAGGATCTGCACCGCGAGTCGTCGCTCGACTTCCCCGTGACAGATGCGAGCGATGACCTCGGCTTTTTCGCAGCCAAAGCGAACCAAGTCATCGAGCTTGCTGCGACGAAACGATCGCTGGGTGGCGAGAAGGAAAATCGACTCGATCAGGTTGGTCTTGCCCTGCCCGTTGTCGCCGAAGATGACGTTGACGCGCGGATGCGGCGTGTATGCGACCTCGCGAAGGTTGCGAAAGTCGCTGGTATGTAGGCTGCGGACGAACACGCGCTCACAGGCGCATGGGCATGATGACGCCGAGATACTGGTTGCCGACGCCTTGTTTGTCGTCGAGCGGACGCAGCACACCGGGATCCAGATCGCCGTTTAGCTCCAGCTGCACTTCCGGCGTATCGATTTCCGACAGAAGCTCAATCATGTACTTGGCGTTAAAGCCGATGTTGCAATCGACGCCTTGGTAGCCAACGTCCAGCTCTTCGCGGCCTTGTCCCAGGTCGGGATTGTCCGACTCAATGCGCATCTGTCCGCTGGCGATGTTCATCCGCACACCCCAGGTCTTTTCCGACGCGACCAGCACGATTCGCTTGAGCGCATCAAACAGCTCGGAGCGCTTGACGACAACCCGTCGCTGATGATCACGCGGAATCACCTGCTCGTATGGAGGGAAGCTCGCTTCCGTCAGACGAACTGACAGTACCGTCGCACCCGTGCGCAAATAGAAATACTGGTTGTGGCTGGCGATTTCGACGTTGCCGCCACTGCCTTCCAGTGCTCGTCGCAGTTCTATGAGTCCTCGACGAGGAATCACCACACCCGGCATCAGCTTCGGCGCACCGGGCAGCGGACGCTCGCACTTGGACAAGCGATGACCGTCCGTCGATACCATCCGTGCAAAGGCCTGTTCTCCGTCGCCATCACACTCGAGCAGCACGCCGTTTAGGTGACTACGCGTCTCGTCGGCAGAGATCGAAAAGAACGTCTTGGCAATCAGGTCGCGCAGCACCGCTCCATCGACGCGATAAAACTGAACGTCTTTGTGAGGCGGCAGCTTCGGAAAGTCACGATCGGGCAGACCGACGACTTTGTAGTTGGCTTTGCCGCTCACAAGCTCTGCGTAGTTGTTGTCGGCGCGACGCAGGCTCAGCTTGTCGCTCGGTAGCGACTTCACGATGTCATGGAGATGCTTGGCCGATGCAGTCAGTCCACCTTCGGACGAGACCTCACACGGCAGCTCGGTCGTGACGGTGATGTTCAGGTCGGTGGCTGCCACGGTGATGCGGTCTGGCCCATCCGAGCGAAGCAGCACATTGGCCAAAATGGGCATGGTTGACTTTCGGTCCGCAATGCCCTGCGCGTAGTACAGCGCTTGGAGCAGCGCAGCCTTCTCGATTCTGAACTCCATCTGTTTCTCCAACCTTTTCGATTGTTTGAATCTGAGGCCAGGGGTTCTACCTGATCTGGATCTCTAGATCTATAGATCCAATCCGTATCCGTATTCGGGCCTGTGGATTTCTGGAAAACTAGCCTAAGTACTTGAAAATCAAGCACATCGCCTGTGGATGGCGGTGTGGGACACTGTGGATAAACTACCGAGTCTTCCACAGGTTCTGGCTGATCCCACTTCATCCACTGCCCAGATCAGAGGGTTACCCACAATGTTATCCACAGCCCCACGCCTTGTCTGATGTCATACCTTAGGTGCGCGGAACACGGCAAGGGCGGCGATGTATGTCTCGCGACAGAGCGTCCTCAGGCTGGCGAGCGCAACTGTTTGTAAGAAGCAAGAAGTGGCAACGATGAGACGAGATGTAACGGTCTCCAATCGGGCACAATCTGATAAGAAACACAGACGGAGAGCACGGTGAAAGTAGGCAGCAAGCTGTGGCGGATGTGGGTTCCAGTGGCGATGGTTGCGACGGTGGGATGTTCCAAGCTGCTGCTGGAAAAGCCGCTGGAGCCAGGAACCTACGGAAGCAGCGAACCAGAGCTTCACAGGCTGTGGACAGACCTTGTGACGGCGGCCAAGCGCGATGAGCGGCAGCGCGTCATCGAGATGATGACCTCGATGCGGATGTCACAAGAAGAGCTGGCGATGCTGATCGGAGAGGACAAGGCGAGACGGTTTTGGCCTCGCTATGATCTGCTGACCAAGCCGCTGTCGGGACCGATGCCGGCAGAGCTGGTGGCCAGCATCTACGAACATCACTACGACGATGTGGAAGTGACGCGCATCGATACGCTGCCTCCCGAGCGGATGAGCGATTCCGAGCGGGTGATGAAGCGAGCGCTCGTGTCTCCGATGCCGTTTTATCGTGTGAGGGTCATTCGCAAAGGGCATCCCTACGCGATTCGCTACGACTTCTTCGTCTATCTGCACGGCTTTTGGCGAACCGGACGCGAGCTGGGCAAATACCTGGAGCCGCAGCCCATCGTGCCGCTCACGCAGCCCGCGCCAAGCCCGCAGTCCGCGCCAAGCCCGCAGCCCGCGCCAAGCCCGCAGCCCGCGCCAAATCCGCAGCCCGTTCCGCCCACCTAATCAGCGAAGCCACTGCGAGCGGTTGACGCCCTGCGATCCGGTGCGTATGCTGCCTTTGCCCTTGGTTGTCCCCAGTTCGGGGGCGTAACGGTTTCGACGGGGGTGATCTGAGTAGAAGGTTGCGTGTCGAGGATTCGTTACCTCGTAAATCCAGCGGAAAAATCCGAAACGCGAACGATAACGCGTACGCTCTCGCTGCTTAATAACCAGACAGAGAGCCGCTCCCCTTAAGTAGTTCTCGCGACTTGAGACGGGGTGTCAAAAAAAACGAGATAGCTCCCTCGATGTTCACCGCGAGGACAGCGAAACCCAAGGTGAAATAGCCCAAGGGATTCTTTGTCGGCGGAGAGTCTCAGCGGGTGAAACAAACACCGACTACACACGTAGTAGCCCCTGCCAAGCACTTTCGGACCCGGGTTCGACTCCCGGCGCCTCCATAGAGCCTCACCGACGAACTCGGTGGGGCTTTTTTCGTTTCTAAGCCCCTCCGGTGCCCATCTGGTGCCCAAACTGTGCCGAACCCTTGGCGTCCAAGAGGTCGACTGCCTGCCTGTGCACCATCGGAGAAAGATGGGCGTAGCGCATGGTCATCTCGATCGTGGAGTGGCCGAGCAGCTGCTGGATCGCGACGAGCGGCACCCCGCGCATCGCCAGGTGAGACGCAAAGGTGTGTCGCAGCGTGTGCCACCCAAAGAGTCGCAGCCCTGCACGCTTAGAAGCTCGCCACAGCGGATGCTTGGTGGTGTGCTTGGTCAGCATGGCCCCGTCGGCATCGGGGAACACTAGATCGCTTGCGTCGTGAGCCGATCGGCATGACTCCAGCGTCCGAATGGCTTCTCGCGACAGCGCGACTTCTCGTGACTTGCCGCTCTTGGGCGTGCCGACAATGCCGCGGGCCACCGCACGCTTGACCACCAGTCGGCCAGCCGTCAGATCCACGTCAGCCCAGCGCAGCGCGAGCAGTTCACCGAGCCTGAGCCCAGTTTTGAGGGCAATTGTGATCATCGGTCGCCACGGCGGATCGGCCGCTCGCATCAGCCGTTCGGCTTCATCGAAGTCGAGGAAGTCGAAGTCGGGCTTGGGCGCTTTTAGCCACTTGATCTTCGGCACATCTTTGATGAGTCCCCATTCGGCGGCCAAGACGAGCATTCGTCGCAACACCGTGAGGGTGTTGTTGATCGATTTGGGTCCGAGTCCGCCGTTGAGCTTGTCGGCCTTGTAGCGCTCGATGTGCCGGACCGTGATGTCGGCGAGCTTGAGCGCACCGAAGGATGGTCCGAGGTGGAGACGCAGGATGGTTTGTTTCGAGTGAACCTCGCTGGGTTTGTTGTTGGCGCGGACATACGTTGCCAAGAACTCACTCGCAAACTCGGCAAACGTCGGGGGCTCGGGTGGTTTCTCCTTTCGTAGGTCAAAGGTTCCGTCAAGCAGCTCGCAGCGCACACGGCGTTCGTATTCCTCGGCTCCCCGCTTCGTGTTGAGCGGTGACTTGCGTCGAATACGTTGATGTTTCCACCGCATGTCGATCCACCAGCGACCCTTCATAAAACGTGCACTCATCGCGTCAGCTCCGAAGACGCGGGCACACGGTTGTCCCGAAGCCAACCCTCTATCTCAGCTTCGGAAAAACGCAAGCGATTCGAGATCTTGACGAAGGGAATCCGACGGGCCTCGACGAGCGCGTAGATCCCTTTGGGTGTCAGCCGCAGCCAGTCGGCTATCTCTGTCACCGTGAGGAGCCTGGTGGTTTGCGGTCCGAACTCGGAGCTTAGCGTCGACGGTCGCTCGCAACCGTTGGCTTCATCCATGTCGGTTCATCCTCTCGATTCAGGATCGATCACCAATCAAGTCGCCGATCAGCCCGCCTATCACGGGTGGCCCATGAGGCAGGTGATGGACCCGCTCAGCGTCGGTCCAAGTGGTTCGTCATCATCGCCAACCGGAGGCCGTATTCAGGCTTTCGGTGCCAGACGACGCATCTGAAAGCCAAGGACCGTCCGGCACGGCGACCGGACGCGACAAAACCTGAGCATGTGTCAGAACGAGCGCCCAACCGCTGAGTCCTGCCTCTCGGACAAGTGCGCGGACATTTTCGGTGCGTTCGGTTCCGCCGAGGAGCACCAGCCAAAGTCCGTGCAGTCGACGGCTGATCGCTGCCTGTGCGTAACGACTGAGCTTGCTTCGGAGGACAGCCAAGGCCTCGGTTGAGCAGTCAATCTCGGCGGCGATGAAGCGGTTGCCCGTGAGTTCGGCGATGCCATCGGGGTCTAAATGCAGCACGTCGAGTCCGCGCTCACGAGACAGTTCTCCTCCGGCCTGTGACCACCGAATGAGGGGCAGCCCGCAGGCGATCCCCAGATGCGCCGCAAAGAGACGCGTGTCGGTGATCGCCAAGCGGTGCTTTACGCCGGCGAGACGAATCGGGCCAGCGAGACGGAGCTGCTGACCCAGTCGGCTCGGCACTCGTTCGATAACAGCCAGCAGTCCCGAGCGTGTGAGGCTCAGCAAGTTGGGCGAGGTGCTCGCGGTCAAAGTAATCGCGAGGTACCCGGCGTCGAACAAGAGTCGGACCCGCCGTCGGGCACGGTCGGTCGAAGGGAAAAATTCACGCGCTGCTTGGGTCAGACTGAGGTAGCGCACCAGTGCAATGAGCGTGAGCAGTTCGATGTCGCGCTCAGTCAATTCGACCACCGGTCGCTTGGCTTGGCGCACGAGTCGCTGGGCTTTAGCTCGTCGGACGGACATGGTGACCCTCCAAGACATAGGGATTGCGCACACTTCGTCGACAAACCGGGCAGAACACAAAGGGGGTCAGCGCATGGCAGCTCGGGTTGGGGCACTGCCACACCAAACCCCGCCAGCGGAAGCGACACGCCGAGCACTCCCAGCTTCCCTCGGGAGATACCGGGTGACCTTCATCACAGTGGAGACCTCCACCTGATAGGCGACGGCGTGCCTGGACCGCATCGAGGGTGAGAAGCGTCAGCTGGACTGCACCAAGTCCAATCCAACAGAGGGCCTCGCCAAGCGCGACCAGCAGGGTAAAGGCGATCTTGAGCGCCGCGATGGCTAGCTGCATGTCAGCCCCACCTTGAGCGAGGGTCGACCGAGCGCTGATCCCCGTGGGGAACCGCTCCTTGGATGGATGATTGACCCAGATCGCCAGACGCGGTTTGCCGACGTGGACGTGAGAGGCTCGGCGCGGGGGCGAGCTCGGCGAGTGTGGTTCGAGGCGGCGAACTCGCTGGCAGCGCGAACCGTGTTTCCGCAGCGGTGATGAGAGCAGCTTCGCGCTCAGCCGCAGCCTCGAAATTGCGAATATCGATCGGCTCACTGGTGAACCGCCGCCGGCGACCCGGTTCCAAAAGAAAGAACCGTCGATCGGGCAGGTTGCAGACCGCCGCCGCGAACCGCTCTCTCAGCAGCTTGGGCCGCTCAGTGTTGCCTGGTCTCGGCGTCTGATCGCTCGCCAGCAGCTCGGCATCAGCGGCAGCCAATCTCCCCACCAGCTTGGTCGGACAGTTGGTGAGCAGCGTCGGAATAAGCGCATCGGACGCACGCTGGATCAGGGCCGTGCCTTGACTGATGTACACGCTGGATACAGCGCGGGATCGTCCCGTGGTGAGCAGTGATTCCGCCCGTGGGGCGAGTACCGGCGCAACAATCTGCATCTCGTCGATGACGATGCGGAGATGATGGCCACCCACAAACGGCGACGGTCGCGCCAGGGCATGGTCGATCGCCAGCGCCGCCAGCAAGCTGGCCCAGAAGGTCTGAAGTCCGGGCATGCCGCCGAACGGTCGACCCAAATCGAGCAAACACACCTGCCCAGCAGCGGTGAGATCAGCCAGTCGGATGCAGCTGTCGCAGCCGATCATTCGTTCGAGCGATGATGTCGCCGCAAACGCCATGCGCAGACGGGCCGCGCAGGAAGCAGACAATTCATCACCGAGCTTGGTTGTCTCCAGGAATCCCCGCGCACGCGGAGAGCTGGTCAGGGTGGCCAGTCGCTGCAATCCGTGCGGCGTCACCAGTGCGTCGTAGGCGAGAAGCACATTGGCACGCGGATCAGAGACGGTAAGCGCGGCGAGGAGCAGATTGTTGAGGACATCGATCTGACGGGCTCCGGCGTTGGCGCTACCCGACCGCAGCAGCCCCGTCGATGTCGAAACATCAGCGACGAGGGTGCTGAGTTGCCAGGCGCGAATCTCGACGGGAGTGTCTCCCCAGTCGAGCCGGTTTAGGTTGAACGGAAAGCCCGTGGCCGAGAACGGATTGAGACAGACGAGATGGCTTAGCCGGTCAGGCACCATCGCCGCCATCGCCTGTTCCAAGATCTGCCGAAAGTCGCTTTTCGGCACGACGACAAAAGCGGCAGGTTGTTGATCCTCTGGCAGCTCGGTTTGGCCTTGAGCGAGTTCTTGCGCGAGAGCGTTGGCGATCAGCGCACTCTTCCCGGTCCCCGAAGCGCCAAAGCAGACGACGTTACCGGCCCGATCCAAGGTCGGTGTGGGCCACCGAACCGGTTCACCTTCATCGCTGGTTCCGAGCAGCGGTCCTCGATGCGATTCATCCACTCTCGTGGAGGATCGATTCGGTCGTCGACCCAGCGTCAGGGCGAGCTGCGTGAAATTGAATCTCACAGGTCGTCCTCCACCTGGTTCTTGATAGAGGAGCGAGGTTCACCGAACCAGTGGTGCAGCCCTCGACGGTGGTCGACGAATTTCTTGTACCCGCCGACCAGGCTGACCATGAGCAGACCTGCGACGATCGCCTTCGGGAAAAAGGACGGAAGCGCGGGACTCACCCACGCTCCGCAGTTGGTGAGCAGGGGAGCCAGAACTGCTACGCAAACCGTGGCCGCCCCGATGGTTCGTGCCAGATCGACTCGACCGAGCATGAGGGCGAACGCAGCCACGACGATAGCGACCAACAACAGTCCGCCAAACATCCCAAACCTCCTCGTTAAGTAGGGAAACCTAGCCCTCGTCCACCGAACTACCGGAGCATCGAGCCTGTGAAGCCGCGATACGGTAGGGACCGATCGTGCGCCACAGACATGACGAGTATTCCGAGGGTGAGCAGGAACAAGCAGCCCATTCCCCAGAGCTGTTGCCGTCGATTTCCCGACGACATACCGGTCACCAAGGTGATACTTCCGACGAGGTAACAGGTCAGAACAACGACGAAAGCCGTCAGCATCAGACCATCTTTCGATTGTGGGTCGTCAGTGCCGTTGGGGGCGAGTAAAGCCCCTCTTGCGCGCGTTAGTCGTCCCCATCGGCACGGATCAGTCCGTCGTCAACACGGGAAGCGTTGGGCTCAGCGTGTTGGCTTCTGCGCGAGCGATCGCCATCTGAGTCCGCGTCGCGACCAAGTCTCGTTCGACACCGTCGGTATCGAATTGCGATGCGCCGTCCACGATGACCTGACCGTCTCCGCGCAATCGGCAGATGTGAAACCGGATGGTCTCGTGGTCGATAAGTTCCGCGATCGCAAACGGCTCGCCGCGAAGCACTGGCCGTGCGACACGCCGAAGGGTGGACTCCGCCAACCGGGTTGGATCGTCATCCGAGCTGCTTCGTTCGACCACGAACACCGGCATGGCTGTCGCTCCAAGGTCCGCGGTGAGCTCCAGGGGACTCACTTCCGGGCGCAACCGGGCGATCGTCTTGCGCAATATCCCAGCCATTCGATGAGCCAGTGCGGCTCGAAGGAACGGTTCTCCTGCCCGATCGCCAAGATCGCCAAGCTCACCGAAGGTGGAGTTGCTACCGCGTGGCAACGTGACCGCGCCGATCCGGCGAAAGAGCTGGGCCACCATGCGTCTCTCTTCTAGATCGTTGGGTCCCAGGCAAAAGCTCAGGCCATAGAGCGGCCCGCTTGGGATTTTGATCACCAAGGTTCCGAGGACAAAGATCGAAGGCGGCGTGTGCTCGATGATCGTGGCGATCGGTTCGCCGTGATCGAGTGCAACCACCACACACGCCGTCTGTTCTGACGTGGGTAACTGATCGATGAAGTCTTCTACCCGCGCTTCGAGGGACTGGGCGGGAATGCCACGCTCACGGGCTTCATGAACCATGGCGAGCGCGGTGCCAGGCTGCGCGTCGACAAACGTAGGCATCAGCGTCCAGGGCGACGACGCATTGAACTCTTCGTAGGCTGCCAACCCCAAACGGGTCCCGCGTCCGGCACCGAAATGCAGCACGCTCATGGGGGAGCGATCTTTGGTCGCAACGGTACGACGTGGCTTCATGACTCACTCCTGCTGCTGAGCACCGTCGGGGAGGTCGGAGCCAACCGTGCGCTCGCTCGACGATGCTCTGCGGTGTAGATGGCGCGGATTTCGGCGGCTTCGCGGTCATAGGCTTCGCTCGAAGCGCCAAATCGGTTGGTGAAAGCTGTACCTCGTGCGAGCCGCTGGTCATCACGACGCAGATCACGGCGAAGTCGCTCGATGGTGCGTTTCAGGCGGCGAGCCTGACAGAAGGCCTCAAACAGCAGCTCGCTCAGCCAGCCAGGAAAGGCGGTTGCCGTCAGCATGATGGCAATTTCGGCCAACAACCCGAGGGTGGACACTTGATCGCCGGCCTCTTGGGCACGGCTGTAGCCAAGTGCTGCCACGACTGTTGCGTAGATTGCACACAGCACCACCGCGACCAAGCGCTGCGCCGAGGAACTGGGCTCGCGGGCGCTGGACCGTGCGCAGCGCGCAACAAACACGGTCAGCGATTGAAGACCGATACCAAGAGCGATACCGAAAAAGACCTGGTCCTTTCCGACCACGCCGATGGCGCGCATGACACGGATGCCACCCCAGATTTCGATCACGGTGATCGCGATGAGCAACGTGAGCGTGATAACTGGGGAGGTGCAATCGACGTAGGCGCTCTCAGCAGCCCGAAGATCATCCTCTAGGTCTCGCCTCAGCGGAGATACGCGGGACTCCGCGACCCGCCCGGCTTGTCGTAGGTTGGTGGGGTCGAGGACCGGACGCGGCCCTAGCTGACCCATGACAAACTGCTCCATCGAGTTGATGCCGAGCTCTGCATCCCGTTGCGCTGCCTGACGGGCCCGCCAACGATTGAAAAGAGACATGCTCTACTCCTTTTTCGCGACGGACATTTCGGTGCGAGCATCCCTGAGCACGACGGGGCCGCCGTGAAAGGAAACGCTCTGTGCCCCTGCTGCGGACAGGGCGTGGCTCCACACCGCTCGGACGGCCAGCTCTTGCTGCATGCTTGCCGGACAGCGAGATGAAGCGCCGCTGAAGTTGAGGTGGGTCCAATAGACGTTGGTGTGGGCGAGTGTGCCGGGGCCGAGAATCGCTCGGCGGTGAAGTCGAGCCGTCCAGACGCTCGGCGTGGGTGGCGCGGTGCATTCGAGGTCGCCACCGACGGTGGATACCTCACGTGCATCGCTGATGACGATGAGTTCGGTTGGCATCGTTCCGCTTGGCGCGTGAGCGATCGACAGCTTGGTCAGAGCCTCGGCCAGGACGGAACGACGCGGATGCACTTTGAAGTACGGTTCGGCGGCTCGGAGAAAGAAGGCCCGCGTTTCCTGTTGCCAGCGTTCGCGCGCTTGGTCGCGCGTCTTCTCCCGGGTTTCGGCTAGCACGGGACTGAGCTTTTCTCCGAGAGAACGGGTGTCGGCAATAGACGTTCCTCCGAGCATCCAGACCTCGACGGGGCATCCGCCATCGTGCGTCGCTGCGGGTAGGATGATGTCGAGCGTAGCCGCTAGCGTTTCTGTCGAGCAGGGACCGAGCAGCGACGTATCGCAGAGCACCACGAAGCGGCGCAGCCGGCTGGGTTCAAGGCAGAGACCGAGCTCACGACAGGTGGCTTCGGCTGTGGCCTGGTCGAGCTTGGTGTGGCAGCCCGTAGCCAGGCTGATCAGCATCAAGAACAGCAGGGCGGTGAGGTGCGATATGGTCGTCCGTCGAGATGATGAACCACAGTTAACCTTCATGGCTTGTCTCCTTCCACCTGCTGCACGAGTCGCAGATGGCGCTCGCTCGGCGAGCTGACCAGTGGTCTTGGTGTGTCGATGGTGGCCGCAGGGAGAGGCCTGAGCGGGAGCGGCAGTTCCCCACTGAACTCCTCATCGCCTGGCCAGTAGCCGAGCACCAAGCCTCGGCGCTGACACTCGGCAGCAGCAGCGTGATAGTTCGCCCGTCTGAGGTCGCGAGGACTCAACACAATGGCGTCTCCTTGCTAGGTTCTGCTCTGGGCGCATCGGGCGCTCACGAGCAGAAACCCGGTGAATAGGTGTTCTTTGCGTCCAGTCGCGGGCAGTCCGAGTCACGATCCGTGCCGCGCCTTGAGGCGACGCACGGAAGTCACGGCGCGGTTCTTCATCACGAGCTCAACGCGGTGGAGTCGGTCGAGCAACACGGCTGACGGTTGGCCTGTGTCGTTGACGCGCACCGCTCGTCTTCGCCGCAGTTGGCATCACTCACCAGGAGCGCGAGACTGAGTAGTATCGACAGACGATACGACGCACATCTGGAACGCAGCACGGACATGGTTGGCTCCATCAAGAGAGTTTGGATGGCTCGGTCGTGCTCAGCTTCGAGGCACAGGGCTACTGAGTCATCGACCGCGAACACGCCTCATCAGATGGACACAGACGGCAGCACCGTCGCTGAACATCCGATGAAAGCGTTGGTCTACGGAGCCCGCTTCTTCAGCACGCGAACGGCAACGACTTCGCCGCGCACGACCCGGATTGCAACGTTGTGTTCCCGGTCGTAAATGGTGAAGCGGAGCGCCCGGTTCACCGCGTAGGGTTCCACCACCGCCGCGAGAGCAGCCGTCCACTCCTCAGCGACCAACTGCGGGGCTACGGTGAGAGCGAAAGCAAAGACCGTCAGCTCGTCAGGTGTGGCTTCAGCGTCACTCGTCACCCCTCGTTCAGCCCGTAGCACCGCCGTCAGCGCACGACGCACGGGAGCGAGGTCATAACCAAGACCCTTTTCCGCGAACGCGACCAGCGTCTCTCCGGAAAACAGTATTTCTCCTCGATGCCGGACAGCGTGTCGTTTGAACGTCCTTGCACCAGCACACGCCGTCTGACCCATGGACGGAATGTCGTCCTCAGAGTCAGGGCAATTCGATTCCACTGTCGATGCTGTCCGGTGCCGAGTGTCTGACCTTGACCACATAGACGGTCCTCCCTTGGAAGCGAGCACGCCGGGATGTCGCTGATAAGCAGCGCTCTTTCCCCGCGTCCTGACGAGTGGTCGCAGCGAACTTCCTTTCAGAAGCCGGGCCGCGACCAGCCTAACGAAAGGGTCAAACGCAGCTTTTGGTAAAGAAATGACCCACCGTGTTGAAAAAAGTGCGACAAGGTGGGTCACTTGACAAATGTTCAGATTCGTGGTATAATAACTTTTTGAAAAAATGAAAAAGAAGGGCTACATCGGTCCTCCTGGGTGCGTTATTCAGATTGAGAGGAATGAACTGTTTGTAGAAAAAGCAGCCTAGAGCCAGAGTCCGACGAGTAGTGACACCAGCGGTGCGGTCTTCCAGGAGGTGTTAGACACCATGAAGAAGCGTATCGGCCCATCGCTGAGTAAGTCTGTCGTCCTCACTGACTCCGACCGCTACTACCAGAGATTTCTGCGCAAGACTCGCAATCCGGCGGTGGCCGAAGACCTGTATCAAGAACTCTGGCTCAAAGTAGACCGTTACATCGCACGCCATGGTCAGCCGGACGACGAAAAGCGGCTCGTGGATGTCGCTGCCGCCAGCGTCTTCAAGGATTGGTGGCGGCGTGAGCGACGTCGTGAAATGGAATCACTGCCTGAAGATGAAGACCAAGAGCCCCGCGATACGTCACGCCCGTGCGATGAAGAACTCGCGCGAGCTGAGTTACACGCTGCCGTGCGGGACACCCTGAACGAGGTGGTGCCCAACGAGAAGCATCAACAACTGTTGCTTGCGGTCGTTGACGCGGCGACGCTCGCTGCGCGCTTTGGTACGACGCCAACCGCCATCCGCACCTGCCGACACAAGCTCCTCAAGCGGCTGCACCGCCATCCCCGTCTGCGTGAGCTGTGGCTTGAAGCGGCCTAGCCTACGACCTCCGCCGTCCGACCCAGCGAAGTCTGCTGCATCTCCTAGATGCAGACGGCTTCGCTGCGCCTGAAGAAACCACTAGACCCGGTCGCCATTTCCTCGGTATGTGAGCGGAGTGGCGTCGGGACGATGATCCCGAATCGTTAGCGGCAATCCCCGAGCAACGTTTGGCCGACTCGGATTGGAACGCGCCAGTCCAATCCGAGTTGTCGTGCACTGTGGGCAGCGAGTTGCTTCGCGAACTTCTCGCCGTTGGGATGAAAAGTCGGGCGACCTTCGCCGCGCGGCTGGAGACGACTCCTGCCGCGATCCGCACGTACCGCTACAAGCTCAACCAGCGCTTGCGAGATAATCCGCGCCAGCTGTGGCTTGCAACCGAAGCCGGTTAACCCGCCGTTTTCTCTGGTTTGACTCAGCTCTTTGCGGCGCACCATCATTGTGCGCCGCAAAGAGCTGAGTCTGAAGAAAGGCATGGACGCATCCGTGGGCATTCGGTATACGTGTGCCGTGGAGCGGAGGATGGACCGGCAACGACTACATCTTCGGTCACAACAGCACCGTGCGGCGCGGTTCGCCGAACACACTGGTTCGAGACGTAGTCCGACCAGTGCGGTTAGGACTATGTCTCGGTGGAGACGCCGATGGCACACGACCGTTCCGCACGATATCCAGAATCTGCCGAAGCCGAACGAGCAGCAGCTCGTCGATATCGTATTAACTCGTTGCTTCTTAATCTCGCTTCACGCGAAGCTCGGAAGGACACTTTCGAGCGTAATCTTGTTCTTGAAGCAAAAAGTCATGAAGACGACGACGGAGAAGGCGAAGCAACCCCTCCAAGCGAGAAAACACTCGACACGTAACCATCTCGTGCCGGTGTGTACGCGCTTTACCCGCCAATCAGATGATTGGCGGCTTTCTATTTAGTCATGACACTCAAGCGCGGTGATATTTGGGTTGTGGATTTTGGTCGCGGGGTTGGCACTGAGATCGGTGGAAAGGAAACCAATGGAGTCCAGGATTCCATTCGTCCTGCCGTTATTGTTTCATCTGATAGATACAACGATGTGCTTCAAGTGACCGTGGTTCCAGTCATGAACTATGATGAGCGGTATAGAGAATTGTCCATAAACTGGGGATTCAAGCTGACAAAAAAAAGGGTCATTGAACACCCTAGAAATCGCGTACACAGAAAACTTTACTATGATTATAGCTTCGTCGACTGCGGCCAACTAAGCACAATTTTTGCAATACCTCCTAATTTCCCGGGCAAGAACTCGCTTCCAGCACACATAGAAACCGAGCTATTATGGGACTATCCGTGTGGAACACTGAGAGAAGAATTTTTGCTCCGTCTTGATAACGCTCTCCAGATGGTTGTCGGAGGAGATACGATAGTTGGCGACCTACGCGACGGTTCGCCTGTGTATGGCGACGTCGTGGAGATCCGGGGAGGAAATCATCTGATGGGTCACTATCTTGTAATTTCCTCTACGGGAATTGACGCACTGCGAGAATCTATTAAGCTCAGCCCACCCAATCCTGAGACTCTTAATCATATTACGGTTATACCGATATCTTATAAGGATAGCTATGATCCTGATGAGGCGCTAAACCAAGTACCTGGCATTTCTCTCGTTCACGTTCAGTGGGATAATCAAATTGGCAGAGAGCTCTGGATGGCGAATTGCACTAGTATCAATACATTTGATCGAGTTACCCGCAGTACTAAAGTGGTCGGCCATGTAACTTTTGACGATATGAGATGGGTCGCGCATCGTGTCCGACAGTATCTCGATCTTCCTCCTTTGCGACTCATGCCAACAGGCTTCCCATTGGGAGGATGCCATGCCTAAAAGTAAAGACTATTGGCTTCAATTTGCCGAAGCCGAACGAGCGGCAGCTCTTCGATATCGTGATCAAACACTGCTACTCAATCTCGCTTCACGAGAAGCGAGAAAAGACTCCTTTGATCGATATTTGAAATGGGAACCCACTTGTTCTCTCAGTGATCGTGTCGATACAACTGAGTCACCGATTGCAAGCACGATAATCCCACCGCAAGTTCCTGCCGCATGGAAGTTTGGCTTCATACGCGTGCCGAAGACATCTGTTTTTCAAACAATCAGCGCTGATAGTGCCGTTCAAAAGAATTCGGCGGCAATTGACGATATTTACACCTATTTGTTTCGTAGTGAAGACATAAACGGAGATTTGATTCTTCGTCGTAGTCCAGTCGAAGGTTGGATTCAACTTATTTCAAACGTGACTGAGATAATTACGGAACAGCGTATACTTGTATTATTTGGAGATCATCGATTGATATTTCGCGTTAACTATTCTGGCAGTTACTTTGAGTGCTACACAGGAAGCCAAGGCCATTACTTACTTCGCGACCTACAAAAAGATTATCAAACTGTCATGGAAGTGTCTCCAGCCCAAAGCTATGAGGAGGATTGTGAATGAGTCAGCAAGACGGTCAGAATTCCGTCACACCTGTTATTTCCAGTCTGTGCGAGTGGGTTCTGCTCTGCGAATTTACGCGAGGAATTATTGAGGCGGGTGTTGTCGCGCCGGAACAGGTGCTTGATGTCCTAAGTACTTGTGCCCCGAGCGAGCAGGCGCGAGGGTGGGCTGCATATCTTCTACAGCCAAGTGTTCCATTCAGCGCTCTATCGACTCTTCTCAGCGAGCCGGTCCAGCTCAAAACGGACAAATATTATCAAGGTACGCTGCTAGCCGAGCTTCTGTTAGGGCGGCGTTATACGCACGCTGCATTTTTGTCGCCGATTGCAAAGCTTATCGATTTACGTTCCGCCTTTGATCTATTCACTCAAATCAGGGATGCGATGGAGTCTTGTAACAACCAGCAAATAGAAGAAACTCTGGATGCGGTTCTGCCGAAGCTCCTCGTTAAGAATCGCGTATACTGTTTTTCTGTGGCGCAGACTATTTTGCGACGAATTTATTCATGGCCACTTTTTTACATCAGGCGCGGGCCCGTTCATTCTTCCGAAAGGACAATGTCCCTCAATGGGCGAATGTTTGCCGGGTTATCATTGCCACTGATGATTAGCGTAGATCATAATAGTGCAGAACAGCCTCAATCAAGGATTACTTTGGGCGAGGAGACGCAATCTTTCCCGCTCCATCGATATGGAATCAACACAAAGGCCTCCTATTGCTCAATTTTGCGGGCCGTTCAAGCTGCACAGGATGCTTGGCGTTCGCAGCATGGTCGGGTTATTTTAGAATATAGGAACATCCTTTCTGATTGTTGTTTCGATTTTAATTTTTCCCCGACAGTGAGAGCCATCAAACTACTGTCTCAGTCTGGTTATCCTGATTTGGTGCCGCTTGGTGAGCAGTTTGAACTAGCTTTGCAGAAGCCACAAAGGAGTATGGAGGCTTACGTTGCTCAGGCGGTTATGTCGCGCGTGCTGGATCGACGTTTCGGTTCCCGTACATCCGCTACTGGCTGTTTGGTTTCTCCAACTGAGCAGCGCCGGAGACTGGCGCAACGTGGTGCACCACAAACTAATCGTCCTAGCTGGCTGGTGGCGTGGCCTGACCACGCAGATGCCTACTTTTTGGTCCAGGGAATTCTAGGCAAAGCGCTTCATGCGGGAAAGGTTGGGACGTACGAACGGCTGGTAGTTCCTCACGATGGCAGAATCAATAAACGGCTTCAAGAAGAGCGTATTCAAATTGGCAAAGATTCTTATATGCCCAATCTGATTCCTGTCTCCAGTCTTACACGGCTTTTGGATGTCGCTATCGCGGGGTTATGGAGAACTCAGCGGTACGTCCGTTGTGATCACTTAGCGCTTCTTTCTTCGGCTCTCAATGCTCAATCACAACAGCGTGGTCCTCTTGGTCGCGTTGAACAATATCTTCTAACTCAATTGACCAATCTAGCTCCCATAGAACATTCGCTAGCGAGTTCAATTCAGCAGTCCAGACGATCCTGCCTGCTTATCCGTACTGATAATCCAGAGTTGGTAGTGCGCGCGTTGGTTGGTCTTCTTGCAAAGCTTAATGATTTGTATTTGGTTGGTCGCAATGCGCCGACCAAACTAAGTTACTTAATCTTTAGAGCGGTTGAGCACGAAGTCGGCCTCGCATTCCTCGCAACTCTATTCAATGCTCTCTCCGGACAACTAGATGGAAGAGCTTTGAGTCTAATTCAAGAATTGGGCACAACGTTTGACGCAGCACCTGCTTTCGCCAATTGGTTCAATCATCGATATTCTGAGCTTGAGCCGTGGCAGGGCCCGGATCTAACAGTGATTTATGGACTTGATACCATTAGGCAACATTCAAAGCGTCGGGTGTTTGGAAGCGAGACGTGGTTTGATCCTCTGAGTCTGCTGTTAGATTTACATAGGTACCTTGGCGAGGTAATTGATATACGGCATCAGAATTTCATTGGGTTGACGCGAATGATTCTGATTGATACCTTTGAACATGCAGATGAAATAGCTCCGTTGGTTGCGAACGACTGGGATGTTCTGACCATCACCACTGGCCAGTCTGAAATCCCAACTCCTTCCTGGACGCGTTCGAGTGCTGCTGCAACAGCTTTGAGTGTTCTTCGAACGGCAGCTCCTGTTCCGGTGTTTCTTAGTGTTCGACGGCACATCAACAGAAGCTCCTTATATTCTGACACTTCACTTCTATCAGAGATGTTTCACGAAATCAGAGATGGTCAAGTCATCAACCAGAATGGTTTGCTCTCGCTCCTGCCTGAAAGTACAGAATATCATCGACGGGTACTGTCTGCGAATTTATTTTCAGTACACTGGGCGGCAGCTCGCAGCTACGCACCTTGGCTGAACTCCCCCGGCGGTGGTGCCCTGGTTCCCTCGACGCCGACATCTCCGGACCACTGGCTTCACCCCGAACTGCTATCGGAAGCTTATTATCATCTCAGTGAAGCAGCTAGTTTAGTCTCCCATGAACGGAACCGCCCGCTCAGTTCGATGGTTAGAGGTGCTATTCCGAGGATGGTTGTTATGCAGCATCACACTCCGCCGGCTCGGCTCCGTATTTTGAGACGAAATAAGGTTGATCTTACTTCTTTCCTTGAATGGGAGCGCATAGTCTCCGAAGAGCTGCCCGTAAACATCGCAGAGCGCTTTCAGGTGCTCTCGATTGGGGCATTTCTTTTGTTTGAAAAATGGGAGATTCTCAAGCTTTCCCCTGACGAACTCGAGAAGAAAGTTCAGAATATTCTGGCCGCGCTCGGTAAACTTGAAAATTCAATGAGGAGTTTGTCTCGTTCGTGGGCAAAGGCAATCCAATTACTGATTGTCGCACATTTAGATTGCGTCACCGGAAATCCAGTTGATTCTGACTTCCGGCTAAGGCTGGAAATGCAAGTTAAACGGTGTGTGGAAAAAGGAATGACGTTGAATGATGCAGCCAGCGTATTTGAGGCGCTTGGAGACCTATCCGTGTCTGAGTTAGACGATGATAATGCTCGTAAGTGGTATTCGATTGGGCTGAGTGCTTGCTCACGGCACAGACTCTTTTGTCAAGTTAAGTTCAATGCTCTGAACTCCTCTTTACACCTCGTATCTGAGAAAGATCGGTCGAGGGCGTCTCGTCGGTTCGCTCGTTCCATGTCACCGGTGTCTCGCTTGTCTGAGCCGGTATCAGCGAGACTTGGTCACTTGCTTTTAGAAGTTGAAAACACATCCGCACTCGATGAAGTGCAGGATGCGGAAATATCATTCTCCCTTGTCGAGTCTACGCTCAACCCACATTAAGTGTGTCTGCTGGGGAGGACACGCTATTTCCCTTAACAAGAATATCCAAACACAAACAAGGAGCCCTCCATATAAGAGTGGCTCCTTTTGAATTACGCCAACACAAACTCCGCTCCGCAGCGGTCGCAGCGGATGGTGGTTTGTTCGAGCGTGGACTTGGCCACGCGGATGATGAAGCCGCAGGGACAGACGGCCTTGCGGCTTCGGGTGGTGGGTTTGTCGCCCTGGGGTTCTTCTTCGTCTCCTTTCGGTGTTGAAACACCGGGAATGGGTATCGGCTTGGCGCGGTGGATGAGGACTTCGGCGAGCTGTCGGATGTCGTCGTCGTAGCGCTGCCTCGTGTCCTCTCTGAGTCTCGTCAGCGCAAAGCCGTAGTGAGGGACTTGCTCGACCGCAAGGCCAAGTTCTTCCGCCGCCGCTTTGAACTCACGGTTGTGGTACTGGCTGCGGCTGCAATCGTGAACTTTGCGCTCGAAGTTGAGCGCGTGCGCCGCTTCGTGGATGAGTGTCTCGACGATGTCGGCGGGACTCCTGTCGAGGTGCTCGGCGACGACCACGACTTCGTGATAGCCGGTGTCGCCGCGGGTCTTGTGTCGCCAGCGCAGCGGCGCGAAGTGTCCGAGGACGGACAGGTCGCCGCGCTGGCTCGGGGCTGCGAGCAGCATCACCCCCGGCACTTCAGGATGATGCACGCGAATGCGGCTCCAGACGCGGGTCAAGGCTTCGATGAGCACGACACTTTGCCGCTCGTGCATGATGCCTCCTACTGATGTGCGTCGCGCTAGAAGTCGATGTCCGGTTCGTCGGGTCGGGGCGGACGCGGGCTTGACGGGAGGTTGCTTGGATGGAAGGCGGCGGTCAGCCGGATGGCTTCGGCGATGAAGTCCGCGCCACTTGGGGAGTGGTCCGGGTCGCCATTCGGATAGAGCGCGTCGATGAGACCGAGGATGATGCGGTTCTTTTCGGTCGAACGCATCGTGTCGAGGGTCGCGAGCACTCGCTGACGGTAGCGGGCGTCGTCGTTACTCATCACGCGCTTCCTTCGCTTCGGCGATGTTGAGTCCTTGCTGGACGGCAATGTTCGCCATCCACTGATTCGCGAACGCGGCCTGGTCGTGCTGTTCTTTGATGCTGGTGTGTTCGATGACGCCCTCGTCGGTGATGTCGAGGCCGATGCGATACATTGCAAGGTTGTCTTGCTGGAACGTGCAGGGATAGACCGCGCCGTCATCGCTTTTGAAGAACGTCATCTCCGGGTCGGCCATGAGGTCGCCGTTCTGTTCAAAGTAGTGCGCGATGGAGTAGTGCCGTTCTGTGATTTTCTCGACGCAGACGGCCATGAAGGTGCCACTGGCGTTGTCGAGCTTGCGATGTCCACCAAGGTCGAGTCCGTGGATTAGGTGGTTAAACACCGCGAGGGCAGAGGGACGGAGGGCTTTTAGGGTTGCGAGCATAGGTTCTCCTTTTCGGCAGGTCGCCGATGGGGTTGCGGGTTGTTTTTGGGGAAAGGGAACGGTTGGAACCAGACTCTGTTTCAGAGCGGAGTGCTAACGGCATTGCTCTTGACCGGAGCCGTTCTTCGTCGAGAAAACGTGATTTCCTCGATGTCGAGTCGGCTGAGTCCGTTCACGAGCCAGCGCAACGCTTGCGGCGAATAGCTCTCGGGTTCGGTGTCCGCTTCGAGCTTGACGATGCGAACGGGAACAAGCGGCGCGAGCTTCTCTTTGGCTCGGGCTGCGCCGACATAGCCGGCTTCGTTGCCGTCATACAGAACGATGACGTCCTTGGCGTCCGCAAGGAGTCGGGCTTGCTCGTCCGACAGCTCGCAGCCCATGGACGCGACGACGTTCGGGAGTCCGGCCTCATAGAGCTTCAGGACCGAAAAGAATCCTTCCACCAGAATCAGGCCGGACTCTGTCAGGTACTCCTTGGCGCGGTTCAGGTTGTAGAGGACCAGTTCCTTGCGGAAGCCTTTGGGAAGCTTGTATTTCCCGAACTCGCGGATATCGACGGGCTTCAGTCTGCGCCCCGCGTAGGCGACGAGTTCCCCCTCTTCATCGTGAATCGGAATCGCAATCATCCCGCGCAAAATCCCGCGCGAGCAGTAGCCGACGCCGAAGTGTTCCGTCGTCGCAAGCTTCAGACTGCGGTCGTTAAGCAAGTGCGGATGGTCGCTCTTCAGTTCGAGCTGGATGGTGAGCGGCTGATTGGCTTCCGATTCCTGTTCCTTCTGTTTCGTTCGCGAAGGTTCCTTTCTGGGTTCGGAATCGCTTTCTCGACGATGGACGGACTCCGGTGCGGACTCCTTTCCCTGGTGCATTACCGGCTCGGCGCGTTCCTTCCCTTCGATGAGAAAGAACGCCTGAAGTCGCAGTGCTGCGTCGCGGATGCTGATGTTTTCCTTCTTTGCAACCAAGTCGAGCTGGTTGCCGCCACCCTGACACTTGCTGAAGCAGTGCCAGATGTTTTTGTCGAGTTCGACGTGAAACGAGCGCGGACTGTCTCCGTCGTGGACCGGACAGGGGCCGGACAGCTTGGTGCCGTCGCGTTT